>NZ_WNJU01000002.1:0-843494 GCF_024433585.1 Aeromicrobium sp. 636 | reverse complement strand
CCGGGTCGGTCACGATGTAGCGCTACGTTTTCCGCGGCCAGTCTCCGGCCCTCTCACGAGTGCCTGGCGTTAACCGCTTCGGTCTGCGCTTCGCTGCGCCGTTCGGTGCAACAAGAAGAACATTACACAGACGTTTCCGGCGATGGCAAATCGCATCCGCGGTGTGCTGCGTCACACCTGCAATCGCAGTCGTTTTCGTGCCCGTTGGGGCCCCTGAGGCCCCTGTGACCGGCCGAGCAACGACGAACGGCGGCCGACCACCGGACTCCGAGGAGACCGGCGATCGACCGCCGTCGAGCGCGATCGTGGGGTCAGACGACGCGGACGCCCGACACCGAGCGCTTGCCCTTGCGCAGGACCACCCAGCCGCCGTGCAGCAACTGGTCGCCGGAGAACGTCTGGTCGGGGTCGTCCACCCGCTCGTTGTTGACGTACGCTCCCCCGTCCGCGACGGCACGACGCGCGGCCGACTTGGACTCCGCCAGTCCCGAGGCGATGAGGGCGTCGACCAGCGTGGTCTCCGGGGAGACCTCCACGGCACCGGCCTCACGCAGCGCGGCCGCGAGGGTCGACTCGGGCAGGTCACGGAGCTCCCCCCGGCCGAAGAGCGCACCGGAGGCCAACTCGGCCGCCTGGGTCTCGCTCTCGCCGTGCACGAGCGTGGTCAGCTCCGCCGCCAGCCGGCGCTGGGCGGCCCGCGCCCCCGGCCGCTGCTCGTGCTCGGCCATCAGGGCGTCCACCTCCTCGACGGACAGGAACGTGAACTGCTTGAGGTACTCCCCCACCTTCGAGTCCTCGGCCTGGATCCAGGACTGGTAGAACGCGTACGGGCTCATCAGCTCCGGGTCGAGCCAGATCGTGCCGGACTCCGTCTTGCCGAACTTGGTCCCGTCGGCCTTCGTGATCAGCGGCGTGGCCAGCGCGTGGACCTTGCCGCCGTCAGCCCGTCGGATCAGCTCGACGCCGCCGGTCAGGTTGCCCCACTGGTCGCTGCCGCCGGTCTGGAGCACCGCCCCGTGCCGTCGGTAGAGCTCGAGGTAGTCCATCGACTGCAACAGGATGTAGCTGAACTCGGTGTAGCTGATCCCCGACTCGAGCCGGCTGGCCACGACGTCGCGCGCCAGCATCCGGTTGACGGGGAAGTGCTTGCCGATGTCGCGCAGGAAGTCGACCACGGACATCGGCTGGGTCCAGTCCAGGTTGTTGACGACGGTCGCGCCGTTGTCGCCCCCGAACTCGACGAAGCGCGAGACCTGGGCCTGGATCCGGTCGACCCACTCGGCGACGGTCTCCTTGGAGTTCATGACGCGCTCACCGGACTGCTTCGGATCGCCGATGAGGCCCGTCGATCCGCCCACGAGCAGCAGCGGCCGGTGTCCGGCCAGCTGCAGGCGCCGGGCGGTCAGGATCTGGAGCAAGTTGCCCACGTGCAGGCTCGGGGCCGTCGGGTCGAAACCGACGTAATACGTGATCGGCCCCGCATCCATCTCGGCGCGTAGAGCGTCGAGGTCGGTCGAGTGCGCGATCAGTCCGCGCGCCTGCAGGTCGTCGATCACATGGTTCGTCACACGGCCAAGGTTATCGGCGCTGGAATCGCAGCCCTCACGAGGCTGCGGGCGTGGGCAGCCCCGCCGAGGCGATCGACGGGCTCACGAGCCTGGGGATCGGCGCGACGACGCTGCGTCGACGCGTCAGGGCTTGACGGCGATGACGGGCATCGGCGCGTCGAGCAGGATCATCTGCGTGACGCGGCCCATGAGCATCTTGCCCACGGGGGTGCGCTTGCGGATGCCGATGACCAGACGATCGGCACCCGAGTCCACGGCCTGGTCGATGACCACGTCGGACACCGACAACGACGCAGCGCGGCGGACCTCGTACTCGATGCCCTCGAGGTCGAAGCGCTCGGTGAACTCGGAGAGGTCGATCTCCTCCGGCTCGTCGAACTCCGGATCGATCTCGCTGACCGTGATCAGCACGAGCTTCTCCTTGTTCGCCTCGGCCTTGGCGGCGGCCCACAGGACCGCAGCGCGGCCGTAGTCGTCCGGGCGGTACGCGACGGCGATGGTCATGGAGCGAGACTATCGCCGTCGTCGCGGGAATGGCGGGGTGGCTCCCCGGTGTTGTCACGTGCGTGAACAACTCCTCCCCGCGTGCGGTCAAGGTCGACATCTGGTCCGACATCGCCTGCCCCTGGTGCTTCGTCGGAAAACGCCGCTTCGAGCGTGCCGTCGCCGACTGGGACGGCGACGTCGAGGTCGAGTTCCACAGCTTCGAGCTCGCGCCCGACACGCCCGTCGACTTCGAGGGCAGCGAGGTGGACTTCCTGGCCCACCACAAGGGCATGGACCCCGCGCAGGTCGCGCAGATGCTGCAGCAGATGACGGTTCTGGCCGCCGAGGAGGGCCTGTCGTACGACTTCGACGCGCTGCGTCACACGAAGACGCTCCTCGCCCACCAGGCGTTGCACTTCGCCAAGGCGCACGGCCGCCAGAGCGAGCTGAAGGAGCGCCTGCTCTCGGCCTACTTCGAGCAGGGCCGCCACGTGGGACGGATCGACGAGCTCGTCGAGCTGGCCACGGAGGTCGGCCTGGACGGCGAGGAGCTGCGCCGCGACCTCGAGTCGGGCCGGTACGCGGCCGATGTCGACGCCGACATCGCCCGGGCGCGCGCCTACGGGATCACCGGGGTCCCGTTCTTCGTGTTCGACGGTCGCCTCGGCGTCTCGGGCGCGCAGGCTCCCGAGACGTTCCGTGAGGTGCTCGAGCGCGTGGTCGCGGAGGCCTCGGCATGAGCGGTCCGTTCGAGATGGTGGGCGACGACGACGCGCCCACGTGCGTCGACGGCGTCTGCGAGATCCCGTCGGCCGCGAAGCCGTCGGAGACCGACGATCACGCCCGAGGGTGGCGCCGGTAGGCCGACACGGTCGGGTCGTCCTCGGCCCAGAACCGCCACGGCGCGTCGGCGTTGAGTCGGACACCCACCCGGGGACCGGCCACGAGCGTGGGCCGATCGACCCGCTCGCCGAGGTACACCGGCACCGGCTCGAGCAGGTCCGTTCCCAGGTCCAGACTCGTGATCCCCAGTGCCTTGGTGAAGTTGCCCGGACCGCGGGCGAGGGCGTGATCGGCCACGGGGCCGCGGCGCTGCCGCGCCACCTCGATGCCCTCGACGATCTCTCCCGCGCGGATCAGGACGGCGGCGGCCTGCTCGGTCGGACCCGTCACGACGTTCGCGGCGTGGTGCCCGTGGATCCGGTAGACGTACAGCCGCCACGGCGGGCCGTACATGATCTCGGAGCGCGGTGTCCGCACGAAGGCGTGCGAGGCCGGGTCCTCGATCCCGCCGTACGCCTCGACCTCGGTGATGCGCGCGACCACGCCGTGACCGTGCAGCAGTCGGCCGACCAGGTCGCGCGCGCGTTCGGTGACCTCGGGCATGGGCCCTGACTATCACGCTCGCCAGGTGGCCTGCCTCGCGGGAGCGTAACGTGATCTACGTCACACTTGCATCCCACGAGGAGCCATCGTGTCCACTTCCCGCCGTCGTTCCCTGACCGCCGTCGCGACCCTCGCCCTCGCCGCCGCACTGGTGGCCCCGACCCCCGCCACCGCCGCCGAGCGGCCCTCCCCCGGACACCGGAAGGCGCCTGTCCCGGCCGAGCGTTACGTCGCCATGGGCGACTCGTTCGTCTCCGGCCCCGGCATCGAGCGCCAGCTGGACGGGTGCGGGCGCAGCGACAAGAACTTCGTCCGTCTCGTCGCCGCCGGCCTGCGCGTGGCGTCCTTCAAGGACGCCAGCTGCGGGGCGGCGCAGACGAAGAACTACTGGGAGCCGCAGGTCATCAACGGCTACACGAACCCGGCACAGCTCGACGCCTTGGATCGCAGCACCACGCTGGTCACCCTGGGGACCATGGGCGGCAACGACGTCGGCCTGGTGCAGCTGGCCACGCAGTGCATCGCCGTCGGGTGCAGCACCCTTCCGCCGGAGCAGTACACCGCCGCCATCGACGCCCTCGTCCCCGTGTACCGACGGGTGATCCGCGAGGTCCGCGCGAGGTCCCCGCGCGCCCAGATCGTCGCGGTCGGCTACGGCACGTACGTGCCCCGCGAGCGGTGCGCGGCGCTCGGCAACGCGACGGAGGCCGACCTCGCCTACCTCCAGGGCATGATCGACCGGCTGAGCGACACGATCGGCAAGGTCGCTCGGGAGCAGCGCATCGCCTTCGTGGACATGCGCGCGATCAAGGGCTGGCGGGAGCACACGGCCTGCGCCGACCCCGCCGACCAGTGGATCCGCGGTCTGAACCCCTACGGCGACGGCATACCGCTGCATCCCTCGACCACCGGCATGGAGCAGATGGGCGCCCAGGCCCTCAAGGTCATCAGCCCGCTGGTCGCGCGCCGCGCGGCGGAGCGACGGGTCAAGGCGGCTGCCGCGAGCGTTCGGGTGCGCGCCGTCTGCTCGGGTCCGCGCCGGAGCAGGAAGGTCACGATCCGCACCACCGGCGGGAAGGGACTCGTCGCGGTCGCCTCCTTCCGCGTCGGCCGCCAGTGGGTCGGCACCGACCGCCGAGCCCCGTTCTCGGTCACGCGCACCGCGCGGTGGGTGAAGCGACAGACGGCGCGTGGCCCCGTGCGGGCCACCGTCGTGCTGCGCGCCGGGAACGTCCGACTGCGGACCACGGTGGCGACCCCGCGTCCGCCCTGCCTGCGCTGAGCCGAGCAGGACGGGGTCGAGCGTTTCGGTGATTTCACTCAAATCACACCAGGCCCAGAGGTAATGTGGTGTCTCCGGCGTGTTGAGGAGAGAGAGGCACCATGCCCGTCTCCGTCAGCCCGTGGCGCTCCGCGATCGCGGCGCTCGCCCTGGCCGCGCCGCTGCTGACCGTGGCGCCCGCCTCGGCCACCGAGGGCGGGGTCGCCCCCGTCTGGGACCGCACCGCGAACGGTGAGCGCTACGTGGCCCTGGGCGACTCCTTCGTCGCAGGTCCCGGCCTGCCGGGGACACGCGATGCCGGGTGCGGTCGCAGCGAGGTCAACCTGCCCAGCCTCCTGGCTGCGCAGCTCGACGTGGCGTCCTTCACCGACGCCAGCTGCAGTGCCGCCCGAACGACGCACCTCTGGACGCACCAGCAGGCCAACGACACGAGGAACCCTCCGCAGCTCGCGGCGCTGGGGCCGGACACGACCCTGGTCACCCTGGGCCCGATGGGTGGCAACGACGTGGACGTGCCCGGCCTGGCCTGGACCTGCGTCTCCGTCGGCTGCAGCCAGCTGCCGGTCGAGCCCCTGTACGCGGCGATCGACGAGCTGGCCCCGGTCTACCGCTCGGCGATCGCGGAGGTGCGCCGGCGGGCGCCGCGGGCCCAGATCCTCGCGATCGGCTACGGCGTCTTCGTGCCCGACCGGTCCTGCGACCGACTCGGGCAGGCCACCCCCGAAGACCTGAGCCACCTGCAGGGCGTCGTGGATCGCTTGAGCGACACGATCCGCACCGTCGCCGCCGACGAGGACGTCACGTTCGTCGACCTGCGGGCGATGCCGGGTTGGGACGAGCACTCGGCCTGCGCCGATCCCGCCGACCAGTGGATCCGCGGGCTCGAGGCGCTGGAGGACGGTGGCGCCCCGTTGCACCCCTCGGCCCTGGGCATGTCCGCGATGGCGACGCACGTCCTGAAGACGATCCGGCCCCCTGAGACCGCCTCACCGACCGAGGCCGAGCCGGCCCCGCCGACCGAGGCCGAGTCCGCACCGGCGACCGCAGGTCCCTCCGCCCCGCCCGTGGTCACGCCCGCGCCGGCGACACCGGGACCGACGACGCCGACCCCCACTCCCACCACACGTCCGCGCACGGCGACACCTCCGCCGCCCTCGTCGGCGCAGCGTGTCACCGCGGCCGCGAAGTCGCTGCGGGTCCGTGCCCAGTGCGTCGGGCCGCGCCAGCAACGACGCGTCCGGCTGAGCGTCTCGGGCGGGCACGGACTGGTCACTCGGGCGACGTTCCGCATCGGCAAGCGGCCCATCGCGACCGATCGGCGGGCGCCCTTCGCGACCACCCGTCGCGAGTCGGCGTTGCGGCGCGCGAAGGTCCGAGGTCGAGTGCTGGCGGCGGTCACGCTGCGGCACGGCGCGGTGGTCCGCACCACCACCGTCTCGACGCGACTGCCGGGCTGCCTGCGCTGACCGCCGGCGACGCCGGAGGCACTGCGGCCCGCCGTAGGCTTCGGGACATGTCGGAGATCGCCCAGCCCGTCGACCTCGCGGTCGGTCGCCGTTTGAACCCGGACGCCGTCGGCTGGACCCGCCGCCCCCTCCACCGCACCAGCCTGCCGCGGACCGGGCGGGTCAAGCGTTGGGAGTACTGGGGCGTCGTGACGCGCCGCTTCGTGCTCGGACTGACGATCGCCGACCTGGACTACGCGAACCTCACGCAGATCTACGCCTACGACCGGCTGCGGCACCGCGAGGTCAGCCTCGACACCACCGACCTCGGTCCGCTGCGCCCCGGTCTGCCCGACACGCTCCCCCCGTTCACCGCGTCGAGCGGGCCGCTGACCTTCTCGGACCACGGTCGCGGCACGCGCATCAGCGTGGAGCACGAGCGCGTCAAGGTCGCGCTCGAGGCGGTCGGCGGGGACGACGCGCTCGGCGTCGTCGTCCCGTGGAGCTCGCGCCGCTTCCAGTACACGCTCAAGGAGGTCGCCCGTCCCGTCAGCGGCACCATCGAGGTCGACGGTGAGCGCGAGGCCGTCCTGGCCGGCTGGGGAGTCCTCGACCGTGGGCGCGGCGTGTGGCCCTACCGCATGACCTGGAACTGGGGAGCCGGCATCGGTGACGTCTCGGGGCGCCGGATCGGGCTGCAGGTGGGTGGCCGATGGACCGACGGCACGGGCCAGACCGAGAACGGCCTCTTCGTCGACGGGCGCCTGCACCACTGGACGGACGACCTCACCTGGGAGTACGACCTCGAGGACCCGGAATCGACCTGGACGGTCACCGGACCGGACCTCGAGGCCGTCCTGACCCCGTTCCACCGACGGGTCGCGTCGACCCAGCTCGGCGTGATCGCCTCCCGCACGCACCAGGCGTACGGCCGGTGGTCCGGCTGGGCGCGGGGCAGCCGCGGCGTCAGCTACCGCCTGGACGGCCTCGTGGGCTGGGCCGAGGAGGCACGCAACCGCTGGTGAGGCTCAGATGCGGCTGCGCAACTCCGCCAGCTGCTCGGTGACCCGGGCCTGCGCGGTGCCGCCGCGGCCGTCGCGCGAGGCGATGGAGCCGGCGACCGTCAGGACCTCCCGCACTCCCCCGGGCTCGGACGCGCCCGCCAGGTGCGGCGAGATCGCCGCGAAGTCCTCGTCGGAGAGGTCCCACAGCTCGATGCCGCGCTCCTCGCACACGCGCACGCACGCGCCGGAGAGCTCGTGGGCGACGCGGAACGGCACGCCCTCACGGACGAGCCACTCGGCGATGTCGGTCGCGAGCGCGAAGCCCTGCGGCGCGAGCTCGGCCATCCGGGTGGTGTTGAACTCCAGGGTCGCGACCATGCCGGTGAAGGCCGGCAGCAGGACCTCGAGCGTGTCGATCGAGTCGAAGACCGGCTCCTTGTCCTCCTGCAGGTCGCGGTTGTAGGCCAACGGCAGCGCCTTGAGCGTGGCCAGCAGACCGGAGACGTTGCCGATGAGGCGACCGGCCTTGCCCCGCGCCAGCTCGGCGATGTCGGGGTTCTTCTTCTGCGGCATGATGCTGGACCCGGTCGAGTACCCGTCGTGCAGCGTGACGAAGTCGAACTCCTTGGTGTTCCAGATGATGATCTCCTCGGCCAGGCGGGAGACGTCGACGCCGATCTGGGCCGTGACGAAGGCGAACTCCGAGACGAAGTCGCGCGACGACGTGCCGTCGATCGAGTTGGCCGCCGACCCCGTGAAGCCCAGGTCCGCTGCGACGGCCTCGGGATCCAGTCCCAGGGACGAGCCGGCCAGGGCCCCCGAGCCGTACGGGGACTCGGCGCCGACGCGCGCGTCCCACTCGCGCAAGCGGTCCAGGTCGCGCACGAGCGGCCAGGCGTGCGCCAGCAGGTGGTGCGACAGCAGGACCGGCTGGGCGTGCTGCAGGTGGGTGCGACCGGGCATCGGAGCGCCGAGGTGCCGCTCGGCCTGACCGGCGATGGCCTCGACGAGCTCGCGGACCAGCGAGGCCACCTGCCGCGCGTGGTCGCGCAGATAGGCACGGAAGAGCGTCGCGACCTGGTCGTTGCGCGAGCGTCCGGCCCGCAGGCGGCCACCCAGATCGGCGCCGAGACGCTCCATCAGGCCGCGCTCGAGCGCGGAGTGCACGTCCTCGTCACCGGGCTCGGGACGGAACGCCCCGGACCGGACGTCGCCGTCGAGCGCGGCGATGCCCTCGGTCATGGCGGCGTAGTCCTCGTCCGACAGCAGGCCCGCGGCGTGCAGGACCCGGGCGTGGGCGCGCGAGCCGGCCAGGTCGTAGGGCGCCAGGCGCCAGTCGAAGTGGGTCGAGCGCGAGAGCTCGGTCAGCTCGGGCGACGGGCCCGAGGCGAACCGGCCGCCCCAGAGCCGCGAATCGGCGGGCTCGACGTCGGCGGAACCGGGAACGGCGGGGGTCAGATCAGGCGAGTCAGTCATCGAGGGGCACCTTACGGGCGAGGGAAGTGAGATGGGCGGCGAGGGCCTCGCCGCCGGAGGGGTCGCGCGCGATGAGCATGACCGTGTCGTCGCCGGCGATCGTGCCGAGCGTCTCGGTCATCTGCACGTGGTCGATCGCGGAGGCCAGGAACTGCGCGGCCCCGGGCGGGGTGCGCAAGATGACGAGGTTCGCCGACGACTGCGCCGAGACCAGCAGCTCGCGCAGGAGCCGCTGCAGGCGGGTCTGTGCCGCCGAGGAGTCGGAGGCCGCGCGGACGCTGCGGTCGCCGCCCTCACCGGGGACGGCGTAGACGAGCGTGCCGTCGCCCTGGCGCACGCGGACCGCGTCGAGCTCGTCGAGGTCGCGCGAGACGGTGGAGGCCGTGGCGTTGACGCCCCGCTCGCGCAGGAGCTCGACGAGCTCACCTTGGGAGTGGACGTCGCACGAGCCCAGCAGATCGACGATCAGCTGCTGACGCGCCGCCTTCGTCGCGGGAATCATCGCCGGGCCCCCGGGCGCCGTCATGACCGCTCCAACAACCAGGTCAGGATCGCCTTCTGGGCATGGACGCGGTTCTCGGCCTCGTCCCACACGACCGACTGCGGTCCGTCGATGACGTCGGCGGCGATCTCCAGCCCTCGGTACGCGGGCAGGCAGTGCAGCACGATCGCGTCGGGGTCCGCCTGCGCCATGAGGTCGGCGGTGACGGAGTAGTCGCCGAACAGGGCGACCCGCTCGGCCTTCTCGTCCTCCTGGCCCATCGAGACCCACGTGTCGGTGATGACGACGTCGGCGCCGGCGACCGCAGCGACGGGGTCGGCCGTGATCGTCACGGAACCACCGGTCCGGGCCGCGATCCGCTCGGCGTCGGCCACGATCGCGGGATCGGGCTGGAAGCCCTCGGGCGCGCCGACGCGGACGTGCATGCCCGCCGTCGCGCCGCCCAGGACGTACGAGTGACCCATGTTGTTCGCGCCGTCGCCGACGTAGGCGACCTGCAGTCCCGCCAGCTCGCCCTTGTGCTCGATCACGGTGAGCCAGTCGGCGAGGATCTGGCACGGGTGGAAGTCGTCGGAGAGGGCGTTGACGACCGGCACGCCGGCGTACTGCGCCATCTGCTCCAGACCCTCCTGGGCGTAGGTGCGCCACACGACGGCGCTGGCCATGCGGCCGAACACGCGGGCGGTGTCGGCGATCGGCTCGCCGCGACCGACCTGCGTGACGCCGGTGTCCATCACCACGGGGTTGCCGCCGAGATCGGCGACGCCGACGGCGAAGGACACCCGGGTGCGGGTCGAGGACTTGTCGAACAGCACCACGACGGACTGCGGGCCGGCCAGCGGCTTGCGCGAGTAGGGCTCGGCCTTGAGCTCGGCGGCCAGCGCCAGCACCTCGGCCTGCTCGGCCGGGGTCAGGTCGTCGTCGCGCAGGAAGTGCCGCGTCATGCCAGCACCTCGTCGATCACGGCCGACAGCGTCCGGACCGCGTCGGCGGCCTCGTCCTCGGTGAGGATGAGGGGCGGCGCGAGCCGGAGCCGGTCGGGGGTCGGCGCATTGACGATCAGCCCGGCGTCGAGGGCCGCCCGCTGGACGTCGGCAGCCCGCGGCTCGGTCAGCACGACACCGCGCAGGAGTCCCCGGCCCGTCACGGCCGCGACCCGCGCATGGCGGCCCAGGCCGTCGGCGAGCTGGTCGCCCCGGCTGCGCGTCGCGCTGAGGAGGTCCTCGGACTCGATCGTGGACAGCACCGCCAGAGCGGCCGCCGTGGCGACGGGGTTGCCGCCGAACGTCGTGCCGTGGTTGCCCGGCCCGAGCAGCGAGCCGGCGTCGCCGAGCGCGACGAGCGCACCGATCGGCAGCCCTCCGCCCAGGCCCTTGGCCAGCGTGACCAGGTCGGGCCGCACCCCGGAGGGCGAGTGACCGAACCAGTCGCCGGTGCGGCCGATGCCGGTCTGGACCTCGTCGAGCCACAGCAGCGCACCGTGCTCGGTGGTGATCCGGCGGGCGGCCGCCAGGTAGTCGTCGGGCGGCACGATGACGCCGGCCTCACCCTGGATCGGCTCGAGGAGCACGGCGGCCACGGTCTCGTCGACGGCGGCGGCGAGCGCGTCGGCATCGCCGTACGGCACCCACCGGACGTCGCCAGGCAGCGGCTCGAACGGCTCGCGGTACGCGGCCTTGGACGTCAGCGCCAGCGCGCCCATCGTCCGGCCGTGGAACGAGCCCTCGGCGGCGACGATCGTGGTGCGCCCGGTGCGCCGGGTGGCCTTGAACGCGGCCTCGTTCGCCTCGGTGCCGGAGTTCGTGAAGAACACCCGGCCGCCGGCCTCGCCGGCGTCGAGCAGCTCGAGCAGCTTCTCGGCCAGCTCGATCTGCGGGGCCGAGGCGAAGAAGTTGCTGATGTGGCCCAGCGTCTGCAGCTGGCTCGTGACGGCCTCGAGGATCGCGGGGTGACCGTGCCCCAGCGCGTTCACGGCGATGCCACCGAGCAGGTCGAGGTAGCGATTGCCGTCGGCGTCCCACACGTGGGAGCCCTCGCCGCGGACGAGCACCCGCAGCGGATCACCGAACGTGTTCATGAGGGACGAGCGGTACCGCTCCATCCACTCCGGGCCGCCGGGACGCGGCTCGCGGCCGTGGATGACGACCCCTTCGGGGAGGTTCACGCCTGCTCCTTCGCACTCGTCGTGTAGAGGGCCGACCGGATCTTGGTCTGCGCTCCGTCCAGCACCTGCGTGCCGACGCCCTCGTCGGTGAAGATCTCGAGCAGCACGGCGTGCTCCTCGCGACCGTCGACGACCGTCGCGCGCTTGACCCCACCACGGACCGCCTTGAGGCAGGCGGTCATCTTGGGGATCATGCCGCTGGCGAGGTCCGGCAGGATCGCCTCGAGCGACTCGGGGCTGATCTCGCCGATGACGTCGCTGCTGGTCGGCCAGTCGGCGTACAGGCCCTCGACGTCCGTCAGCACGAGGAGCTTCTCGGCGCCCAGTGCGACGGCCAGCGCGGACGCGGCGGTGTCGGCGTTGACGTTGAGGACCTGACCGTCGGCGTCGGGAGCGATCGTCGAGACGACCGGGATGCGGCCGGCCTCGATGAGGTCGATCACGGCCTCGGGCCGCACGCCCACGACCTCGCCGACCAGGCCGACGTCGACGGGCTCGCCGTCGACGAGGGGCATCGTGCGCTCGGCGCGGAAGAGGCCGCCGTCCTCACCCGAGAGGCCGACCGCGAGGTCGCCGTGGGTGTTGAGCAGGCCGACGAGCTCCGGGCCCACCTGGCCCTTGAGCACCATCCGGACGACCTCCATCGCCTCGGGGGTGGTGACGCGCAGGCCGCCGCGGAACTCCGAGTCGATCTGCAACCGCTCGAGCATCGCGCTGATCTGGGGGCCGCCACCGTGCACCACGACCGGCTTGAACCCGGCCAGGCGCAGGAAGACGATGTCCTCGGCGAAGGCGCGCTTGAGCTTCTCGTCGGTCATGGCGTTGCCGCCGTACTTCACCACGACGATCTTGCCGTGGTAGGCCTTCAACCACGGCAGGGCGTGCGCCAGCGTGGCGGCCTTGGTCGTGGCTTCAGCCCACGCCTCGGGTGCCCATTCGGTCAGTCGGTTGTCGCTCATGTGCTTCCTCAGGTCGAGTAGGCGGAGTTCTCGTGCACGTAGGCGTGCGTCAGGTCGTTGGTCCAGATGGTGGCGCTGTGGTCGCCGGCCTTGAGGTCGATCGTCACGGTGACCGATCGCGGCTCCAGGTCGACCAGGTCGATCGACTCGCCGACACCGGAGTTGCGGCACACCCACACGTCGTTGACGGCCACGTCGAGGTCGATCGGGTCGAACTGCGCCTGCGTCGTCCCGACCGAGGCCAGGATGCGGCCCCAGTTGGGGTCCTTGCCGTAGATCGCGGTCTTGAACAGGTTGCTGCGGGCCACGGAGCGCCCCACCTCGAGCGCATCGGCCTCGCTGGCGGCGTTGATCGTGGTGATCGCGATCTCGTGGTCGGCGCCCTCGGCGTCGGCCAGGAGCTGCAGCGCGAGGTCGCGGCACACGGTGGTCAGCGCCTCGGTGAACTCGTCCGGATCGGGCGACACCCCGGAGGCGCCCGAGGCCATCACCAGCACCGTGTCGTTCGTGGACTGGCAGCCGTCGGAGTCGAGACGGTCGAAGGACACCGCCGTCGCCGATCGCAGCGCGGTGTCCAGCGTCGTGGCGTCGACGTCGGCGTCCGTGGTGATGACGACGAGCATCGTGGCCAGCGCCGGGGCGAGCATGCCCGCACCCTTGGCCATGCCGCCGATGACCCAGCCGTCGCGGCCGGCCGTGGCCTGCTTGTCGACGGTGTCGGTCGTCATGATCGCGGTCGCCGCGTCGTGGCCGCCTTCGGGTGACAGCGCGGCGAAGGCGGCGTCCACCCCGGCGAGCACCTTCGGCTCGTCGAGGAGGCGTCCGATGAGGCCCGTCGAGCAGACCTGCACGTCGATCGCGCCGATGCCCAGGTGCTCGGCGACCCGCTCGGCCGTGCGGTGCGTCGCGGCGAAGCCCTCGGGGCCGGTGTAGCAGTTGGCGCCACCGGAGTTCAGGATGATCGCCCGGGCGCTGCCGCCCTTGATCGCCTGCTCGCTCCAGATGACGGGATGGGCCTTGCAGCGGTTCGAGGTGAAGACGGCGGCAGCGGCCGACGACGGGCCCTCGTTGACGACGAGGGAGATGTCAGGCTTGCCCGAGTCCTTGAGCCCGGCGGTGACGCCCGCGGCCCGAAACCCCCGTGGGGCGGTGACGCTCATGGCGCGACTCCGATCGTGGTCAGTCCGGTGGTCTCGGGCAGGCCGAGGGCGAGGTTCATCGACTGGATCGCGCCGCCCGCCGTGCCCTTGACCAGGTTGTCGATGGCGGTGACGGTGACGAGGCGGCCGACCCGCTCGTCCACCGCGATCTGCACGTGGGCGACGTTCGCGCCGAGCGTGGCAGCCGTGGTGGGCCACTGCCCCTCGGGCAGCAGCGCGATGAACGGCTCGTCGCCGTAGGCCTTCTCGTAGACGGCCCGTGCCGCGTCTGCGTCGACGCCCGGGGCCAGCCGCGCGGTGGCGGTGGCCAGGATGCCGCGCGCCATCGGCACCAGGGTCGGCGTGAACGAGATCGTCACGTCCTCGGCGCCCGCCCGGGTGAGGTTCTGGGCGATCTCGGGGATGTGCCGGTGCGTGCCGCCGACGCCGTAGGGCGAGGCCGAGCCGAGCCCCTCGGACGCGAGCAGATGCGGCTTGAGCGCCTTGCCCGCGCCGGAGAAGCCGTTGGCCAGCACGGCCACCAGGTCGGTCGACTCGACGATCCCGGCGGCGACGGCCGGCTGCAGTCCCAGCGTGACCGCGGTGACGTTGCAGCCGGGGACGGCGACCCGGCGGACTCCGGAGAGGGCGTCGCGCTGACGCCCCTCACCGGTGATCAGCTCGGGCAGTCCGTACGGCCACGTGCCGGCGTGCTCGCCGCCGTAGTACTGCACCCACGCATCCGGGCTCTCGAGCCGGTGGTCGGCACCGCAGTCGATGACGAGGACGTCATCGGGCAGCTGGGCGGCGACCTCGGCGGACGCCCCGTGGGGCAGCGCCAGGAAGACGACGTCGTGACCGGCCAGGTTCTCGGCCGTGGTCTCGCCGACGATGCGGTCGGCCAGCGGCAGCAGGTGCGGCTGGTGCTGGCCGAACCGCGTGCCCGCGGTCGACGCGGCCGTCAACGCCCCGATCTCGACCTGCGGGTGCTGCAGCAACAGCCGGAGCACCTCTCCCCCGGCGTAGCCGGTGGCCCCCGTGACAGCAGCTCTGATCATCGCGCTCAGTCCGTCCCGAACTCCATGGCGGCCGCCTCCAGCGCGGCCTCCTCGTCACCCTCGACGGAGGGGTTGGCCTCGATTCGCATGGCGCCGCCGGCGGGCAGCTCACCGAAGAGCGTGCCGTTCTCGACGAGCACCTGACCCTGGTCGAGCGGCTGCGAGGCGTACATCTCCAGCTTGGCGCGCGAGTCGGCGATGTCGAGGTTGCGCATCGTCAGCTGGCCGATCCGGTCGACCGGGCCGAACGCGGCGTTCTCGGTGCGCTCCATCGACAGCTTGTCGGGGTGGTACGAGAAGTTCGATCCCTGCGTGTCGGTGATCGTGTAGTCCTCACCGCGCCGCAGCCGCATCGTGACCGAGCCGCTGACCAGCGAGGCGATCCACCGCTGGATCGACTCGCGCAGCATCATCGCCTGCGGGTCGAGCCACCGGCCCTCGTACATCAGCCGGCCCAGCCGACGGCCGTGCTGGTGGTAGTTCGCGATGGTGTCCTCGTTGTGGACCGCGTTGACGAGCCGCTCGTAGGCGATCCACAGCAGTGCCATGCCCGGCGCCTCGTAGATGCCCCGGCTCTTGGCCTCGATGATCCGGTTCTCGATCTGGTCGGACATGCCCAGGCCGTGACGGCCACCGATCGTGTTGGCCTCGTGGACCAGGGCGACGGGGTCGTCGAAGCGGACGCCGTTGATCGCGACCGGCCGGCCCTCCTCGAACGTGACGGTCACGTCCTCGGCGTCGATGTCGACGGCCGGGTCCCAGAACTTCACGCCCATGATCGGGTCGACGGTCTCGAGCGAGACGTCGAGGTGCTCGAGGGTCTTGGCCTCGTGGGTCGCGCCCCAGATGTTGGCGTCGGTCGAGTAGGCCTTCTCCTGGCTGTCCCGGTACGGCAGGTCGTGGTCGGTGAGCCACTGGCTCATCTCCGCGCGCCCGCCCAGCTCGTGGACGAAGTCGGCGTCGAGCCAGGGCTTGTAGATCCGCAGCTCGGGGTTGGCCAGCAGGCCGTAGCGGTAGAACCGCTCGATGTCGTTGCCCTTGAAGGTCGAGCCGTCGCCCCAGATGTTGACGCCGTCCTCCTGCATCGCGCGCACGAGCAGCGTGCCCGTGACGGCGCGGCCGAGCGGCGTCGTGTTGAAGTACGTGCGGCCCGCCGACTTGATGTGGAAGGCGCCGCAGGCCAGCGCGGCCAGACCCTCGTCGACGAGGGGGCGCTTGCAGTCGATCGCGCGGGCGAGCTCGGCGCCGTACTCCATGGCGCGGCCGGGAACGCCGGAGATGTCCGGCTCGTCGTACTGGCCGAGATCGGCCGTGTAGGTGCAGGGGACGGCGCCCTTGTCGCGCATCCATGCGACGGCGACGGAGGTGTCGAGACCGCCGGAGAAGGCGATGCCGACGCGCTCGCCGGCTGGCAGACTGGTGAGGACCTTGGACATGTGGAACATTCTTGCACACCACTGCAAGTAATTGCACCGTGGGTCGCGCCAGGTTGCTCTAGGCTCCGGGCCATGGCTCGCGTCCTGCTCCGCCTCGTGACCGCGGTCGTCATGATCGGCCTGCTGCTCGTTCCCGCCCTCGCGACGATGAGCGACCCGACCGACAGCGCCGTCGCCGACCCGGTGACGATCACCGAGTATCGCGCCGACTACGACGTCGCCGAGGACGGCACCCTCACCGCCACAGAGAAGATCACGGCCGACTTCCCGACCGGGCGCCACGGCATCTTCCGGTACTGGGACCTGGCCGACCTGGCCGACACCGGCGTGCGGTACCGCCCCCGCGACGTCAGGATCCGGCTCGACGGCGAGCCCGTCCCCGTCTCGGCCTACTGGGAGCAGGGCCGGCGGTTCCGCGTCGCCCAGATCGGCGACCCCGACGCCTACCTGACGCCCGGGTCGCACACCTACACACTCCAGTACCGCATCGACGGCGTCCTCGGCCCCAATCCCGACCGCCTCGCCGGATCGAGCGCCAGCTGGACCGGTGGCGACTCCGATCGCTCGGAGTTCGTGTGGCAGGTCGTCGCGGCCGGTTGGAGCATGCCGATCCGCCAGGCCGACCTGCGCGTCACGCTCCCCCACGTCACGGACCGCCTCGAGTGTTCGATCGGCGACGGCCGCACCTGCACGGTCGCGGGCGACGGCACCCGCACGCTGCGCATCACCGCATCCGATCTCCCGCCCAACACCCCGGTGGTCCTGCGGGCGGCGATGGACGCGCCGGCCCCCGATCGACCCCACCTCCCGTGGTCGATCGACTGGGACCGCCTGTTCGGCAGCTCGCTCAACCCGTTCCTGCTGGTGATGCTCCTCGCGGCCGTCGCCCTCGGGGCCGGTTACCTGCTCGATCGTCTGTCCCGCGAGCGGCGGCCCGGACTCCCCGTGCTCTTCGAGCCTCCCGCCGGACTCGGACCCGTGCAGGCGGCGTACATCGTGGATGAACGCGTCCCGCGGCGCGCTCTCACGGCCACCTTGATGCACCTGGCCGAGCAGGGGCACGTCGAGCTGCACGAGAACAGTGGCAGCTGGACCGTCAAGGGCACCCTCGCCAAGGACGCGTGGGACACCCTCGATCCCGTCGCGCAACACGTGGTGTCCGGGCTGGGCCTGCGCGGCCAGAACGGCCCCACCTTCACGGCCGACGGAACGCCGCGCTCGGGCAAACGGCTCTCCGCCGTGAAGTCGGCCATCCCCGGGGTGGCCGAGGCGTGGGCCACCACGAGCGGTGCGACCGTTCGCACGCGCAGCGTCTGGACGTGGCGCGTGCTGTTCATCGTCGCGGTGGCCGTCGTCGCCGTCGCGACGTTCTTCGGTCTGACCGGCCTGTACCTCATACCGTTCGCGGCCTTCGCCGTCGGCTCGGTCGGCGTCCTGATGCCCGGGGCCGGCTCGCGCCGGACCGCGAAAGGTCGCGAGCTGTGGTCGCGCGCCGGCGGGTTCGAGCGCTTCCTGGGCACCGACGCCTCGCAGGACCGCTTCGACTTCAGTGGCCGCGAGCAGCTCTACACCGCGTACATCCCCTATGCCGTCGCGTTCGGGGTGGCCGACCGGTGGGCCCGCAAGTACGAGGTCGCCACGGGACAGTCCGCTCCGATGCCCCACTGGTACCCCGTCGCGGTCGGGGCCCACGTCGGTGGTGGCTCCGTGCTACTCGGCGGTGGCGATGCGTACAGCGGCTTCGAGCGCGCGGTCTCGAGCTCCATCAATGCCTACAGCGCCACCCAGTCGTCGTCCTCCTCGGGCGGCGGGGGTGGCGGTGGAGGCGGGGGTGGCGGGTTCAGCGGCGGTGGCGGAGGCGGCGGAGGTGGCGGCTCGTGGTGAGTCCGCACGACGGCACCCTGCCGCGCACTAGAGTCACCATCAATCCAAGACCCCGGAGGTACCTGTCTTGATCTGGATCATCGTCGCGATCGTCGTCGTCCTGGCCCTCGTGCTGTTCGGTGTGGTGGCGTTCAACAGGCTGCGTACCGCCGACATCGGCGCCCAGGAGGCGCTGGGTGGCATCGACGTCCAGCTCACCCGCCGCGCCGACCTCATCCCCAACCTGGTGAACACCGTGAAGGGATACGCCGAGCACGAGCGCGGCGTCTTCGAGGAGGTCACCGCTGCGCGTGCCGGCGTCACGGAGGCGGCGCGCTCGGGCTCCGTCGAGCAGCGGGCCGTCGCCGAGGGCCGACTGGACCGCGCCCTGGTCGACGTGATGGCGGTGGCCGAGGCGTACCCCGACCTCAAGGCCTCGGCGAACTTCCAGCAGCTGCAGTCCGACCTGCGCGACACCGAGGACAAGCTCTCGTTCGCGCGTCAGTACTACAACGACGCCGTGCGCCGGCTCAACGAGCTCGTGCGCACGATCCCGTGGCTGTTCTTCACCGGTCTGGCCGGGGTCAAGGAGCGCACGTTCTACGACGCCCCCGACGGCCAGGACACCGCCCCGTCCGTCCAGTTCTGACCCGAGATTTGCTCCGAGACTGACCTTTCAGAGCCTCTGAAAGGTCGGAAGGGGAGCAAATCTCGGGCTGCGGGAGAGGTCAGAGGACCTGCGTCATCCAGCCGTGGGTGTCCTTGGCGCGGCCGTACTGGACGTCGAGCAGGGCCGAGCGGATGTCGGCGGTGACCTTGCCGGACTCGCCCTCGGCGCTCACGACCTCGCCGCCGTCCCACTTGAGCTTGCCCACCGGCGTGACGACCGCGGCGGTGCCGCAGGCGAAGACCTCGGAGATCGTGCCGTCGGCGACACCGTCGCGCCAGTCGTCGATCGAGATCCGGCGCTCGACGACCTCGTGGCCGAGATCCTTGGCGATGGCCAGGATCGAGTCACGGGTGACGCCCTCGAGGATCGAGCCGCTGAGCTCGGGCGTGACGAGCGTGCCGTCTGCGTGGACGAAGTACAGGTTCATGCCGCCGAGCTCCTCGATCCACCGGTTCTCGACGGAGTCCAGGAACGCCACCTGCGCGCATCCGTTGGCGGCGGCCTCCTGCTGGGGCAGCAGGCTGGCGGCGTAGTTGCCGCCGCACTTGGCCGCACCCGTGCCACCGAAGCCCGCCCGGCTGTACTGGCTGGACAGCCAGATGTCGACCGGCTTGACCCCTTCGGCGAAGTACGCGCCGGCGGGCGAGGCGATCACCGAGTAGGTCACGTGCTGGCTCGGCCGCACCCCGAGGAAGACCTCGGACGCGAACATGAACGGCCGCAGGTAGAGGCTGCGCTCCTCACCCGTCGGCACCCACTCGCGGTCGGTCTCGATGAGCGCCTTGACCGATCCGATGAACCAGTCCACGGGCAGCTCGGGCAGCGCCAGCCGATGGGCCGAGCGCTGCATCCGCAGCGCGTTGGCCTCGGGCCGGAACAGCCACACCGAGCCGTCGGCATGGGTGTAGGCCTTGAGGCCCTCGAAGATCTCCTGCGCGTAGTGCAGGACCGCGGTCGCCGGGTCGAGGGACAGCGGGCCGTACGGCACGACGCGGGCGTCGTGCCAATCGCGGTCCGGCGTCCACTCCGCCAGGAACATGTGATCGGTGAAGTAGTTGCCGAAGCCGGGATCAGCGAGGATCTCGGCGCGATCGGCGGCGCTGCGCGCGTTCGGATTCGTTTCGATCCTGGGAGAGAACGCGGGGGTGGTCATGCCGGACACGATAGTCCTTTCGCGGGGGTGGGAGGTCAGGTCGTCAGGCGACCGGTACCTCCGTGGCCACGCGCTCGGCGATGGCCTCCCCCACCTCCTGCGTCGAACGGGGCTGACCGTCGCGCGCGGCGATGTCGGCCTCGACCGCGGCGGTGATGCGCTGGGCCTCGGCGGCGTGCCCCAGGTGCTCCAGCAGCAGACCGGCCGACAGGATCGCGGCGGTCGGGTCGGCCTTGGACTGACCCGCGATGTCGGGAGCCGAGCCGTGGACCGGCTCGAACATGCTCGGCGACGTGCGGTCGGGGTTGACGTTGCCGCTGGCGGCCAGGCCGATGCCACCGGTGATCGCGGCGGCGAGGTCGGTCAGGATGTCGCCGAACAGGTTGTCCGTGACGATGACGTCGAAGCGGCCCGGATCGGTCGCCAGGAAGATCGTGGCGGCGTCGACGTGCAGGTAGTCGACCGTGACGTCGGGGAACTCGGCGCCGACGGCCTCGACCGTGCGGCTCCAGAGGTGACCGGCGTGCACGAGCACGTTGTTCTTGTGCACGAGCGTCAGCTTGCGACGCGGGCGGGCCTGCGCACGGGCGAAGGCGTCGCGGACGACGCGCTCGACTCCGAACGCCGTGTTGAGGCTGACCTCGGTGGCGACCTCGTGGGGGGTGCCCACGCGGATGGCGCCGCCGTTGCCCACGTACGGACCCTCGGTGCCCTCACGCACGACGACGAAATCGATCTCGCCGGGGTCGGCGAGCGGCGTCGGGACACCGGGGAACAACTTCGACGGACGCAGGTTCACGTAGTGGTCCAGCTCGAACCGCAGCCGCAGCAGCAGTCCGCGCTCGAGCACGCCCGACGGGACCGACGGGTCGCCGACGGCGCCCAGCAGGATCGCGTCGTGCCCGCGGATCTCCTCGAGCACCGTGTCGGGCAGCGTCTCGCCCGTGGCGTGCCAGCGGCGCGCCCCCAGGTCGTAGGCCGTCCGGTCGAACGTGAGGCCGGAGCCCTGCGCGACGACGTCGAGAACCTTCAGGGCCTGGTCGGTGACCTCGGGTCCGATGCCGTCTCCGGCAACGACCGCGAGCGAGTAGGTGCTGGTCATGTGTCCCATCCTATGACTGGCGATCTCAGATGCTGAAACTCGGGTCTCGGCATCCGGTCGTCAGTTGTCCTCGGGGACGATGTCGAATTCGCCGGTCTCGTCGCGCAGATGGGCCGGGCCCCATTCGATGATGGCGGTGGGTGCGTACATGGGTGCTCCTCTGAAGGAAAGTGGCGGGGTGTCGTGCGGGATCCGACGGGACCGACGACCCTGCGGGGCCACGAGCTGAGACGGGTGACGTCGATCAGCGATTTCAGAGGAGGAGAACCAGGTCCTGGTCCAGAACATCTGCTGCAGAGTCGTCGAGCCAACGCCGAAACTCCGCGGCAGGTGTGGCCCTAGGAGGTCCTGCCGCGGCAAGCGATGAGTACGAGCTGCTTCCGCATGGCCGCGAGCATACACGCCGAGAGGGTCAGCGGAACCCACCTTCTGGGGAGCGTCTCAGACCGTGACTGCCACTGCCGTCCCGCGAGCCACGTGGAACACTGGTCTGATGAGCGCACCGGCCGAAGTCCCCGAACTGGTCGCCCGCGCGCTGGACCTGTCCCGGCGCCGCGGGTTCATCACCTCGACCCGCAGCGAGACCGGCCGACTGCTGGCCGCCCTCGCCGCGTCGCGGACCGGCACCCTCGCCGAGTTGGGCACCGGGTGCGGCGTCGGATCGGCGTGGCTGTCCAGCGGCGCCCCCAAGGGCGCCCACATCGTCACCGCCGAGCTCGACCCGGGCCTCTCGAAGGACGTGCAGGGCATCTTCCACGACGCCGAGAACGTCGAGGTGACGTGTGGCGACTGGACGGTCCTGGAGCAGTACGCCCCGTTCTCGCTGCTGTTCGTCGACGTGCGCGAGGTCATGGCCAGCATCGACCTGCTGGCGGATCTGCTCGAGCCCGGAGGCATCGCGGTGCTGGACGACTTCGTCCCGTCGCCGTTCTGGCCGCCGATCGTCGACGGCCAGGTCGACACGGTCCGCGAGCAGTGGCTGACCGACGAGCGCTTCGCCGCCGTCGAGATGCTGATCGATCCCGACGCCAGCCTCATCATCGCCACGCGTCGCTGATCTGGGCAGAAACGCGAATCGCGCCTAGGGTCAGCCCCACAGGGTTCCCGACGGAAGGCGCACGTCATGTCCGATTCGCACACCGCCCATCACACCCGCAACACCGGCGGCGTCCGCGTCGTCGGACTGCTCTCGATCCTGGCCGGGATCGTGCTGATCATCGCCGGCGCGGCCACCTGGTACGTCGTCACCGACCAGCTCAAGGCCCAGGACATCACCGTCGCCGAGGACGCCGAGTGGTTCGGCGGCAAGCAGGTCAACGGCCCACTCGACGCCTACTCCGAGGCCCAGGTCATCGAGAAGCACGCCCTGGAGGCGACGGGCGGCAAGACCTACGCCCAGCTGGAGCAGGACGATCCGGTGCGTGAGGTCGCGATGAACGCGTCGTTCCTGCGCGCCTCGCTCTTCACCTCGGTCGTGGCCTACGGTGTCGCGGCGTTCGCCATGGGCATGGGCGTCCTGTGGCTCCTGCTGGGCTGGTCGTTGCGCAAACTCGCCTGAGCCCTCCGTTCACGCGGCGGCCGGCTCCGGCTCCGGCCCCGGGGGACGGATCTCGAACAGCGGCAGGAAGACCTGCACGATGGGACCGATACCCAGCGCGTAGAGGACCGTGCCGAGGCCCACCGTTCCCCCGAGCGCGAAACCGCTGACCAGCACGAGGACCTCCAGACCGGTGCGCACCCGCCGCACGCTGGCCCCGGTCCGACGCACGACGCCCGTCCACAGCCCGTCCCGCGGACCGGTGCCCAGACCCGCGCCCACGTACATCGCACCGGCCAGGCCGTTGCCCACCACGCCGAGCAGCAGGAGCAGCGATCCGAGCAGCACGCCGTCGGCCGGCGGCAGGACCGCGAGGGTGGCGTCGGCGGCGATGCCGATCACGAGCACGTTCAGCACGGTGCCGATCCCGGGACGCTGGCGCAGCGGGATCCACAGCAGGAGCAGCAGCGCGCCCACGGCGATCACGACCTGCCCGAAGGTCAACGGCACGTGATGCGTGACGCCCTCGTGGAACACGTCCCACGGGTTGAGCCCGAGCCCCGCTCGCACCATGAACGCCATCGTGGCGCCGTAGAGCCACAGGCCGATCAGCAACTGCACCATCCGCCGCGTCATCGACGCGGCTCCGGCCGCCGAGCGATCCGCGCCGTCGGCACCCGCCGCAGGCCGTCGCGCCGGACGGCCCGCACCGTCGCCACCATCGCCCACACTGCGAGGGCCAGCATCATCCACCAGAACATTCCCCCAGCATGCGCGCGATTGGACTTGGTTTCCATGGCCAATCGCGCCAAGGTGGCCACATGAACAGAGCAGCGCCCCTCACCGCCCGCCGATTGGCCACTGTCGTGGGGTCCTGGGACGCCGGAGCCGGACCCACGTACCGGCGGCTGGCGGCGGCGATCCGCACCGCCGTGATGGACGGCCGCATCACCACCGGCACCCGCCTGCCCAGCGAGCGCAGCCTCGCGGAGGCCACCGGACTGAGCCGGACCACGACGACGCGCGCCTACGAGGTGCTGCGCGAGGACGGCCTGGTGCGCACGCGCCAGGGTTCGGGCACCGTGGTGGAGCTGCCGTTCGGCGTGTCGGGCTCGATGAGCATGCTCGCTCGCCCGGACCGCCCGGACGGCATCGCGATGACGGCCGCCGCCTCCGAGGCTCCCGACGGATTCTCCGCACTGGTCGAGCGTGCGATGTCCGCCCTCCCCTCGGTCCTGGCGACGGACGGCTATCTGCCCGACGGACTGCCGGTCCTGCGTGAGCGGATCGCCGCGCGGTACTCCCGCCACGGAATGCCGACCGACCCCGACCAGATCATCGTCACCACGGGCGCCCAGAGCGCGCTGTCGCTGTTGGTCTCGGCCCTGGTCCGGCCGGGAGACCGCGTCCTGGTGGAGGGCTGCGGCTATCCGCACGCCTTCGACATGCTCCAACGCGCCGGCGCTCGCCTCCTCCCCCTGCCCATCGCCGACTCCCCCTGGCCCGTCGACGAGGTCGCGAGGCTCGCGCCCGCGGCCCGGTTGGCGCTCCTCGTGCCCGACTTCCACAATCCGACCGGGGCCTCGATGTCGTCCGAGGCGCGTGCCGAGATCGCCCGGTCGCTGGCGCGCGGGTCCGTCACCACGATCATCGACGAGACGCTGCGGGACGTGAACGTCAGCGGACTCCCCCAGCCCGAGCACTACGGCGTGCACGCGCCGGACGCGATCGTCGTCGGATCCGTGGCCAAGTCGCTCTGGGGCGGGCTGAGGATCGGCTGGATCCGGGCACCCCGCACGCTCGTGCCGCGCCTCGTGCAGGCCCGCATGGTGCGTGACCTCGGCACCGCGGCGCTGGACCAGCTGATCGTGGCCACGGCGCTCGAGGACGGGGAGATCGACCTGCGCACGCGGACCGCCGATCTGCGCGAGCGACGTGACGTCCTGCTGGACGCCGTCAGCCGCCGCCTGCCGGACTGGCAGGTGAGCCGGCCCGACGGAGGACTCTCGGCCTGGGCGACCCTGCCGGCACCGTTGAGCTCGGCACTGACGTCCGTGGCGCTCGGCGAAGGGCTCACCCTGACACCCGGCCCGCGGTTCTTCCCCACCGTGCCCATCCTCGGTGAGCACCATCTGCGGCTGCCGTTCGCCCTGCGTCCCGAGATGCTCGAGGAGGCGGTCGTCCGGCTGGCCCGCGCGTGGGCCCTCGTGACCAGCGGTCAGACCGGCGGCACGGCCGACCCGGACGCCGTCGACCTCATCGCCTGAATGACGTCGGTCACGGCGTCCTCGCTCGTGTTGCGAGTCACCCGCCGGGCCCGCAGAGTTCCATAAGGCCGCCCGTTCGGGGCCGGCCTCGAACGGGCGAGGAGCGGCATGGACCTGTTGCGAAAGAAGAGTGTCGACGACGTCATCCACCAGAACGACGACGTCGGCCCCGACGGCGACTCGCCCGACGGCGCCGGTCACCTCCAGAAGCACCTCTCGGCCAAGGACCTGGTCGGGTTCGGCATCGGCATCGTGATCGGCACCGGCATCTTCACGCTGACCGGCCTGCAGGCCAAGGTCAACGCCGGTCCGGCCGTGACCATCTCGTTCCTCATCGCCGGTGCGGTGGCCCTGCTGGCGGCCCTCTGCTACGCCGAGCTGGCGTCCGCCGTGCCGACCGCCGGCAGCTCGTACACCTACAGCTACACCACGATCGGCGAGATCTTCGCCTGGATCATCGCGTGGGACCTGATCCTGGAGTTCGCGCTCGGGTCGGCCGTCGTGGCTCGTGGCTGGTCCGGATACCTGGCCGGTGTCTTCGACCTCCCGGACAAGTGGTTCGCAGAGGAGGGCTCCGTCGTCAACGTCGGGGCGATCTTCATCGTGGTGCTGCTGGGCTGGGTCGCGATGCGCGGCATCCGCGAGTCGGCGTGGGTGACCAACGGCCTGGTCGTCATCAAGGTCTCGGTCTGCATCTTCGTGATCGCGGTGGGCGCCTTCTTCGTCAAGACAGGCAACCTCGTCCCCTTCATCCCCCAGTCCGCACCTCCCGAGGGCGGCGAGGAGGCCAGTGGATTGCACGCCCCGCTGTGGCAGTTCGTGTCAGGCGTCGAACCGGCCACCTTCGGCATCACGGGCATCTTCGTCGCGGCCGCGGTCGTGTTCTTCGCCTACTCGGGCTTCGAGGCCGTCGCCAACCTCGGCGAGGAGACCAAGAACCCCAAGCGCGACATGCCGCTCGGCCTGCTGGGAACCCTGGGCATCTGCACCCTGCTCTACGTCGGCGTCTGCTTGGTGCTGACCGGCATGGTCCACTACTCCAAGCTGTCCGAGGGTGACGCCGTGGCCGATGTCTTCGACCAGGTGGGCTTGGAGTGGGCCGGCATCCTCATCGGCGTCGCCGCCGTGGCCGGCTTGACCTCGGTCATCCTGGTCGACCTGGTCGCGATGCCGCGCATCGGCTTCGCTCTGGCGCGCGACGGGCTGCTGCCCGAGGCGTTCCGCCGCATCCACCCCACGTGGGGCACTCCCGTGCTGATGACGGGCATCACGATCGTGGCCGTCGCGTTGCTGGCCGGCTTCGTGCCGATCTCGATCCTCGCCGAGATGGTGAGCATCGGCACCCTGTTCGCCTTCGTCGTCGTGGCGATCGCCGTCATCGTCCTGCGCCGCACGCAGCCCGACATGAACCGGCCCTTTCGCACGCCGTGGGTGCCGCTGGTGCCGATCGTCACCGTGGCTTCGTGCTTCGGCCTGATGGCCAGCCTCAAGGTGGACACGTGGCTGCGCTTCGTGGTCTGGCTGGCGCTGGGCTTCGTCGTGTACTTCCTCTACGGCTACAAGCACTCGAAGCTCCACCAACAGGCCGCGGGGAAGGAGTCGGCGTGAGCATCGTCGTCGGGTTCGGGTCGGACACCCGCAACGCCGCTCCGCTGGAGCTGGCGGCCGAGCTCTCGCGCACCACCGGCGACGAGCTCGTGCTGGTCAGCGTCATGCAGGACAGCTGGGGGTCGCTGCGCGACTTCGCGGGCGTCGAGGACGAGTGGCGTGCGGACCTCCGTGAGCAGGCCGAGGAGGCGATCGCCACCGCGCGCGAGCATCTCGGCCCCGACGTCCAGCCGACCGCGGTCACCAGGACGGCGACGTCGGTCCCCCAAGCGCTCCTGGACGAGTGCATCGCCCGCCGGGCCAGGATGCTCGTCGCCGGGTCGGCCTCGCACGGCGCACTGGGCCGGATCGCGTTCGGCAGCACGAACGACCGCCTCGCACACAGCTCGGTCGTCCCCATCGCGCTGGCCCCTCGGGGCTACCGCTCCCACGACGACGGCATCCAACGCCTCGTGGTGGCCGTCGACCCCACCGCGTCGGACGTCGCGCTGCACCAGCCCATCGCCGATCTCGCGTCGTGGCTGAAGGTGCCGGTCGAGATCGTCACGTTCGCGGTGCGCAGCGGCTCACGCACGGCGTACTCGGCCTTCGCCGACCAAGGTGTCCAGCAGGCGTGGAGCACCTTGGTCCGCAACCATCAGCAGGAACTGGCGGACAAGATCCGCGAGCTGGCGCCCGACACCGAGGTGACGACCGACCAGGTCACCACGGCCGAGCGCTGGTCCCTGGCACTGGAGTCCTACCAGTGGCGCGCCGGCGACCTTCTCGCCGTGGGATCGAGCCGGCACGGCCCCGTGGCGCGCGTCTTCGTCGGCTCGACGGCGACGCGCATCGTCAACCACAGCCCCGTGCCGGTCGTGCTGCTTCCCCGGCCCCGGCCCCGGACACACTGAACGCGGCGCCCCACACCGACCCGAGGGTCGGCGGGGACGCCGCGTCCGGAGACTTCAGCCGATCAGCGAGCCGCGCTGCCCTCGGTGTAGTCGTCGTCCGACTGCTTCCAGGAGAAGTGCGAGCGCAGCGTCTTGCCGGTGGCCTCGATCGGGTGACCGGCCTCCTTCTCACGCAGCTCGAGGAACTCCTTGCCGCCGTTGTCCTGATCGGCGATGAACCGCTCGGCGAACGCGCCGGACTGGATGTCCTTCAGCACCTCGACCATGCGCGCCTTGACGCCTTCGTCGATGACGCGCGGGCCCGAGACGTAGTCGCCGTACTCGGCGGTGTCGGAGATGCTCCAACGCTGCTTGGCGATGCCGCCCTCCCACATCAGGTCGACGATGAGCTTGAGCTCGTGCAGGACCTCGAAGTAGGCGATCTCGGGCTGGTAGCCCGCCTCGGTCAGCGTCTCGAAGCCGGCCTGGACCAGGTGGGACACGCCACCGCACAGGACGGCCTGCTCACCGAACAGGTCGGTCTCGGTCTCCTCGGTGAAGGTCGTCTTGATGACGCCGGCGCGCGTGCCGCCGATGGCCTTCGCGTACGAGAGCGCGAGGTCCCAGGCGGTGCCGGAGGCGTCCTGCTCGACCGCGATGATGTCGGGGATGCCACGGCCCGCGACGTACTCACGACGCACCGTGTGGCCGGGGGCCTTGGGCGCGACCATGATGACGTCGATACCTTCGGCGGGCTTGATGTAGCCGAACCGGATGTTGAAGCCGTGGCCGAACACGAGGGCGTCGCCCGTGGTGAGGTTCGGGGCGATGAACTCGGTGTACACGTGACGCTGGACCTGGTCGGGCGTCAGGATGACGATGACGTCCGACTCCTCGACGGCCTCAGCGACGGACAGGACGCGCAGGCCCTCGGCCTCGGCCTTCGCCTTGCTCTTGCTGCCTTCGAGCAGGCCGATGCGCACGTCGACACCCGAGTCGCGCAGGTTGAGCGCGTGGGCGTGACCCTGGCTGCCGTAGCCGATCACGGCCACGTTCTTGCCCTGGATCAGGGACAGGTCGGCGTCGTCGTCATAGAACAGTTCAGCCACGATGGGGTTCTCCTTGTTGAGGGGTCTGGGACGCAGGCACGTGCGCCGGCGTGATGGAAGCGAAGAGGCTCAGCCGGCGGCCGTGCCGGGGACGGTGCGCAGCGTGCGGTCGGTGATCGACCGCGAGCCGCGGCCGATCGCGACGCGACCGGACTGGACGATCTCGCGGATGCCGAACGGCTCGAGCACGTTGAGCATCGCGGTGAGCTTGCCGGAGTCGCCGGTGGCCTCGACGGTGACCGAGTCCACGGCCACGTCGACGATCTTGGCGCGGAACAGCTGCACCGTCTCGAGGACCTGCCCGCGGGTCTGCTGGTCGGTCTTGACCTTGATCAGCATGAGCTCACGCTCGACGGCGCCGCCGGAGTCGAGCTCGACGATCTTGAGCACGTTGACCAGCTTGTTGAGCTGCTTGGTGACCTGCTCCAGAGGCAGCTCGTCGACGTTGACGACGATCGTCATGCGCGAGACCTCGGGGATCTCGGTCTGGCCGACGGCCAACGAGTCGATGTTGAAGCCGCGGCGCATGAACAGGCTCGACACGCGAGCCAGGACGCCGGGGGTGTTCTCGACCAGCACGCTCAGAGTGTGTTGGGGCATCAGAGGTCTTCCTCATCCCATTCGGGGGCCAGATCGCGGGCGATCTTGATGTCGTCGTTGCTCGTGCCGGCCGCGACCATCGGCCAGACCATGGCGTCGCGCTCGACCACGAAGTCGATCACGACGGGCACGTCGTTGATGCTCATCGCCTTGGCGATGACCTCGTCGAGCTCGTCCTCGCTCTCGCAGCGCAGACCCACGCAGCCGTAGGCCTCGGCCAGCTTGACGAAGTCGGGGATCCGGCGCGCCCCGATGGACTCGGGACCGGAGTGCAGGTCGGTGTTGGAGTAGCGGCCCTCGTAGAACAGGGTCTGCCACTGGCGCACCATGCCCAGCGAGGAGTTGTTGATGACCGCGACCTTGATCGGGATGCCCTCCAGCGCGCACGTGGCGAGCTCCTGGTTGGTCATCTGGAAGCAGCCGTCGCCGTCGATGGCCCACACGACGCGATCGGGGGCGCCGACCTTGGCGCCCATCGCGGCGGGCACGCCGTAGCCCATCGTGCCGGCGCCGCCGGAGTTGAGCCACTGGCGCGGGCGCTCGTACTGCACGAACTGGGCGGCCCACATCTGGTGCTGTCCGACGCCCGAGGTGTAGATCGCCTCGGGACCGGCGGCGGCGTTGATGCGCTCGATGACCGTCTGGGGCGCGAGGCCGCCGTCGGTCTTGTCGTACGCGACCGGGAACTTCTCCTTGACGCCGACGATGTACTTCCGCCAAGCGGTGTACTCACCCGTCAGCTCGTCCTCGTCGGTCTGCTTCTGCAGCGCGCGGATGAGGTCGGCGATGACCTCGCGGGCGTCGCCCACGATCGGGACGTCGGCGACGCGGTTCTTGCTGATCTCGGCCGGGTCGATGTCGGCGTGGATGACCTTGGCGCCGGGGGCGAACGTGTCGAGGTTGCCGGTCACCCGGTCGTCGAAGCGCGCGCCGAGGGTGATCAGCAGGTCGGACTTCTGCAGGCCCAGGACCGCCGCGACCGAGCCGTGCATGCCGGGCATGCCCAGGTGCAGCTCGTGCGAGTCGGGGAACGCGCCACGCGCCATGAGCGTCGTGACGACGGGGATCTGCGTGAGCTCGGCGAGGATCTTCAGCTCGGCTGCGGCCTCGGCCTTGATGACGCCGCCGCCGACGTACAGCACGGGACGCTCGGCCTCGGCGATGAGCCGGGCGGCCTCGCGCACCTGCTTGTTGTGCGGGCGCGTCGTGGGTCGGTACCCGGGCAGCGCCAGCTCGTGGGGCCACTCGTGGGTGGTCATCGCCTGCAGCGCGTCCTTCGCGACGTCGACCAGGACCGGGCCGGGACGGCCGGTGGAGGCGATGTGGAAGGCCTCGGCGACGACGCGCGGGATCTCGGCCGGGTCGGTCACGAGGAAGCTGTGCTTGGTGATCGGCATCGTGATGCCGCGGATGTCGGCCTCCTGGAAGGCGTCCGAGCCGATGACCGTGCTGGCGACCTGGCCCGTGACGGCCACGATCGGCACCGAGTCCAGGTAGGCGTCGGCGATCGCGGTGACCAGGTTCGTCGCACCCGGGCCCGAGGTCGCCATGCAGACACCGACCTTGCCGGTGGCCATGGCGTAGCCCTGGGCCGCGTGGCCCGCGCCCTGCTCGTGTCGAACCAGGATGTGTCGGATCGAGGAGTCGTACAGCGGGTCGTACGCCGGCAGAATCGCGCCGCCGGGGATCCCGAAGATGACCTCGACTCCGGCCTTCTCCAGCGATCGGACGAGGCTTTGCGCCCCGGTCATCGTCTCCGGTGCCGTCTCGGTCATTGCCTTACCCGTCTCGTCTGCCGGCCACCCCGTGATCGCAGCCGGTGCTCGGTTCCCCATCGTATTGCCTGCCTCTCCTGGTCCATTCATCGCATGAAAAAACCCTCGGCCGTGAGGCGACGAGGGCGGGACGCGCGCGGTGTGGGCCGGCGCGTCAGCGAAGTACGAGAAGCAGGGAGTGCATGGGAACAGTGTGCTCCGACCTCCTCACGTGGTCAAGTTGTGAGACCGGAAGTCCACCATGTGGACTGGAGCGTCCTCAGTGCAGCGCTGCGAGGGTCGCCGTAGGCAGGTCGCGGTCGGCGTAGACGAGGCGGACGCCGCCGGGCACGTCCCGGTCCGGCCCTCTCCAGACCTGTGTCAGCCCCGCCCGTTCGGCGGTGCGCCGCGACGCCTCGTTGTGCTCCAGCAGGTAGGCGACCACCGGGGCATCGGGAGCCACCGTGGCGGCCGCCTGCATCGCGGCCTGGACCAGCTCGCCCGCGTAGCCCTGACCGTGGTGGTCGGCCGAGACCCGGTAGTACAGGTTCCAGGTTGCGGTCGGCTTCAGCCGCACTCCCCCGATGCCCACCAGGTCGCCGCCGTCGCGCCGACGCGCGGTCCAGTAGCCGAGCGCGTCGCGCTCCCAGTCCGCGGCGTACATCGTGATCTCGTCACTGGTCTGCTGCGCGCTGGTGTGCACGCCCGACGGCAGGTGGCGCCAGACCCGCGGGTCGGCATGCAGCGCGTGCAGGTCGGCGAGGTCGTCCTGCGACACCGCCGTCAGCACCAACCGCTCGGTGGTCAGACTCGCGAGATCCATCGGCTCACCAGGGGAAGGGCTCGAAGTCCTTGAGGAAGACGCCGTGCAGGTCGACGCCGGCCTCGCCCCGGACGATCGGGTCGTAGACGCGGGCGGCGCCGTCGACGAGGTCCAGCGGGGCCTTGAAGCCCTCCTCGGCGAGGCGCTTCTTGGTGACGTGCGGACGCTCGTCGGTGATCCAGCCGGTGTCGACGGCCGTCATGAGGATGCCGTCGGTCTCGAACATCTCGCGGGCGCTGGTGCGAGTGAGCATGTTGAGCGCGGCCTTGGCCATGTTCGTGTGCGGGTGACCGGGGCCCTTGTAGCCGCGCGAGAACTGGCCCTCCATGGCCGAGACGTTGACGACGTACTTGCGTCGCGCGGGCGACGCGGCCATCGCGGGGCGCAGCCGGCTGACGAGGATGAACGGAGCGACGCTGTTGCACAGCTGGACCTCGAGCAGCTCGAGGGCGTCGACCTGGCCGACGTGCTGGACCCAGCTGTTGGTGTCGACGATGTCGGGCAGCAGTCCTCCGGCGTCGATGCGCGCGAGGTCGGCCGAGCCCGCCTCGAGGGCGATCGACGTGAGCTCCTCGGCGGTCACGGCATCGCGGGCCAGCTCCTGGTGCGTGGTGACAGAGCCGACGAGCGAGGCGGGGTGGGCGTCGCTCGTGTGGCCGAACGTGACCAACTCGGGCGTGTAGCCCTCGGGCAGCGGCTGGGACTCGGCCTCCGCGAGCGCCGAGTAGGAGCCGGGCTGGCGCTTCACCGTCTGCGCGGCGTTGTTGATGAGGATGTCGAGCGGGCCGGCCGCGGCGACCTCGTCGGCCAGGCCGATCACCTGGGCCGGGTCGCGCAGGTCGATGCCGACGATCTTGAGCCGGTCGATCCACTCGGCACTGTCGGGCTGGGCGCTGAAGCGGCGGACAGCGTCGCGCGGGAAGCGCGTCGTGATCGTGAGGTGTGCGCCGTCGCGCAGCAGCCGCAGCGCGATGTACATGCCGATCTTGGCGCGGCCTCCGGTCAGCAGGGCGCGCTTGCCGGTGAGGTCGGTGCGGGCGTCGCGCTTGGCGTGGCTCAGCGCGGCGCACTCGGGGCACAGCTGGTGGTAGAACGCGTCGACGACCGTGTACTTCTGCTTGCAGATGTAGCAGCCACGGGCGACGGTCAGCACGCCCGCGGTGGCGCCCTTGACGTTCGAGACCAGCGGGATGCCGGCGGTCTCGTCATCGATGCGGCGCGCCGAGCCGGTGGCCGTCAGCTCGATGACCTCGCGGTCGGCCTCGTTGACGGCGTCGCGCTTGGCGCGGCGGCGCTGCTTCTTAACGTCCTTGTAGAACTTGCCACAGGCGCGACGCAGGGCGATGTACGCCTCATCCTCGTCACCGAGATACTGCGCCTCACCCAGGACCTTGAGGGCGGTCTCGAGTTCGTCGTCGGTGAAGTTCGGCACCCCGGAATTCTAACGACTGCAACCGAGACGCCGTGGGTCAGCATGGGAGTATCGGCCAGTGACCACGCGCCTCGCCACTTCCCCACCCGGCGCCGTCACCCCTTCCCGCGATCATCGACTCGAGATCCAGGGCCTGCGCGCACTCGCTGCCCTGCTCGTCGTGATCTACCACCTGTGGCCGGGTCGCCTGCCCGGCGGCTACGTGGGCGTGGACATCTTCTTCGTCATCTCGGGCTTCCTGATCACCAGCCACCTGCTGCGCGAGATCGACCGCGACGGGCGCATCTCGTTCGCCCAGTTCTGGGCCCGCCGAGCACGTCGTCTGCTGCCGGCCGCGCTGTCGGTCATCGCGGTCTCCGGCGTCGCCACGTGGCTGTGGGTGCCGCAGCAGTACTGGTCGCAGTTCTTCCGCGAGATGATCGCGTCGGCCGCGTACGTCGAGAACTGGCTGCTGGCCGGCGACTCGGTGGACTACCTCGCGCAGGAGAACATCGCCTCGCCCGTCCAGCACTACTGGACCCTGTCGGTCGAGGAGCAGTTCTACCTGGTGTGGCCGCTGCTGGTGACCCTCGGCCTGTGGCTCGCGGTGCGGTTCGGACGGGACCGGCGACGGATGATCGCGGCCGTGCTCGCGGTCGTCGTGGCGGCCAGCCTGGCGCACAGCCTGTACCTCGTCGCGCAGGGCGTCCCGCAGGCGTACTTTGCGACGACGACGCGTACGTGGGAGTTCGGCGCGGGGGCGCTGTTGGCGTTCTCCCCCGGCCTGCTGAAGCGACTGCCCGATGTCGCCCGCTCGCTCGTCTCGTGGGGCGCGCTGGCGTTCATGGTCGCGGCGGGCCTGCTCTTCGACGAGGCGACGCCCGTGCCAGGGCTGCCGATCGTGGCACTCGTGGTCGCGGTCGTGCTGTTCATCGCAGCCGGCTCGCCGGGGTCGGTCCTGTCCCCCATGCCGCTGCTGCGCCGCCGCTCGGTGCAGTGGACGGGCGACGTCTCGTACGCGCTGTACCTGTGGCACTGGCCGCTCATCGTGCTGCTGCCGTTCGTGCGCAGCCGCGAGAACGGCCCGTTCGCGCTGGTGGGGATCCTCGTCCTGACGTTCGTCCTGGCGGGCCTGTCCACGCGGCTCATCGAGGACCCCGTGCGGACGTCGACGTTCCTGAAGCACGCGCGGCCGCGGCTGACGTACGGCCTCACGGCGCTCGCCATGGCTGCCGTGATCGTGCCGTCGCTGATGGCGATCAAGTCCAGCGAGAGGGCTCTGCAACGCGATCAGGAGATCGCCGAGTCCATCGCCGAGCAGGCGCCCGCATGTTTCGGCGCCGCCTCGCACGATCCCGAGAAGCCGTGCGGCAACCCCGAACTGGATCGGCTGCAGATCCCCGACCCGCGCTCGGCCAACGGTGACCGTCCGCCCGAGGGCTGGTGCTCGCAGCGCCCGGTCGGCGAGGCGATCAAGCCCTGCAGCGGTGGCGACTGGGCCGACCCCGACACGCTCAAGGTCGCGATCGTGGGCGACTCGCACGCGCGCATGATGAGCTCGGTGCTGCGCGAGTGGGCCGACGACGGCAAGGTCGCGTGGGACGGCTACTTCCAGAGCGGCTGCGTGTGGACCACCGCGGACCCGTGGCGGATCAAGTACGTCGACGAGTGCGTGGACTTCAAGCAGCAGATGTCGGCGATCATGGCCGAGAAGGCCGACCAGTACGACCTGGTCATCACGACGGCGCGCGCGGACCGGGTTCCCGGCAGCGAGGACGAGCGCACGGCCGGGCTGCTCGAGGCGTGGTCGGCGGCGACGGACCGTGGCGTGCCGGTCGTCGCGCTCTCGGACATCCCGCTGCAGACGCGCAACGAGGTCAACGCGTGCCTGGAGCAGACGGCCCAGGACCGCCAGGCCGACTGCGCCCTGGACCGGTCGAAGACCCTGGTCGAGCCGGACCCGTTCGTCACCGCGGCCAAGGCGGGTGACCGCACGCACGCGATCGACCTGCGCGACGTGCTGTGCGACGAGCGGAAGTGCCCCGCCGTGATCGGCGGCGTCACCGTCTACGCCGACTCGAACCACCTCACCGACACGTTCGTGCGCACGATGGCGCCGATCGTGTGGCGCGAGCTGGCGCGCGCCGGCCTCACCGGCTGATCACAGCACCCGGACACACGAACGCCGCCCCGGTGGATCACCGGGGCGGCGTTCTTTCGTGCTGGGGTCAGCCGGTGACGGCGCCGTGCGCGGCCGAACTCACGAGCTTGCGGTACTTGGCCAGCACGCCGGAGGTGTACTTCGGCGGGTTGGGCTCCCAGCCGACCTTGCGCTGCTCGAGCTCGGCCTCGTCGATCTCGACGTCGAGCGTCTTGTTCGCCACGTCGAGCGTGATCGGGTCGCCGTCGCGGACGAACGCGATCGGGCCGCCGTCGACTGCCTCGGGGGCGACGTGGCCGACGCACAGGCCGGTCGTGCCGCCGGAGAAGCGACCGTCGGTGAGCAGCAGGACGTCCTTGCCGAGGCCCGCGCCCTTGATGGCGCCGGTGATGGCGAGCATCTCGCGCATGCCGGGGCCGCCCTTGGGGCCCTCGTAGCGGATGACGACGACGTCGCCGGCGACGACGGTGCCGTCCTCCAGCGCGTCCATCGCGGCACGCTCACCGTCGAACACGCGGGCGGTGCCACGGAAGACCGACTCGTCGAAGCCGGCGCTCTTGACGACCGCGCCCTCGGGAGCCAGCGAGCCGTGCAGGATCGTCAGGCCGCCGGTCTTGTGGATCGGCTTGTCGAGCGGGCGGATGACGTCGCCGTCCAGGCCGAGGTCGATGTGCGCGAGGTTCTCGGCCATCGTCTTGCCGGTGACGGTCATGACGTCGCCGTGCATGAGGCCGGCGTCGAGCAGCGCCTTCATGATCACCGGGATGCCGCCGACCTTGTCGACGTCGTTCATGACGTAGCGGCCGAACGGCTTGAGGTCGCCCAGGTGCGGGACCTTGTCGCCGACGCGGCTGAAGTCGTCGAGCGTCAGCGGGACGCCGGCCTCGCGGGCGATCGCCAGCAGGTGCAGGACGGCGTTGGTCGAGCCGCCGAGCGCCATGACGACGGTGATGGCGTTCTCGAACGCCTCGAGCGTCATGATGTCGCGGGCGGTGATGCCCTTGCGGAGCAGCTCGACGACGGCCTCGCCGGACTTCTTGGCGTAGTCGTCGCGGCGGCGGTCGGGGGCCGGCGGCGCGGCCGAGCCGGGCAGGCTCATGCCGAGGGCCTCGGCGGCCGAGGCCATCGTGTTGGCGGTGTACATGCCGCCACAGGCGCCCTCACCGGGGCAGATCGCGCGCTCGATCTTGTCGACCTGCTCGCGGGAGATGAGGCCCTTCATGCAGGCGCCGACGGCCTCGAAGGCGTCGATGATCGTGACGTCCTTGCCGTCGACACTGCCCGGCAGGGTCGAGCCGGCGTAGAGGAAGACGCTGGACAGGTCGAGGCGCGCGGCAGCCATGAGCATTCCGGGCAGGGACTTGTCGCAGCCGGCCAGCAGGACCGAGCCGTCGAGGCGCTCGGCCGACATGACGACCTCGACCGAGTCGGCGATGACCTCACGACTGACGAGGGAGAAGTGCATGCCCTCGTGGCCCATGGAGATGCCGTCGGAGACGCTGATCGTGCCGAACTCCAGCGGGTAGCCGCCGCCGGCGTGCACGCCCTCCTTGACGGCCTTCGCGAGGCGGTCGAGGGACAGGTTGCAGGGGGTGATCTCGTTCCAGCTGGAGGCCACACCGATCTGGGGCTTCACCCAGTCGTCGTCCCCCATGCCGACCGCGCGGAGCATGCCGCGCGCGGCGGTCTTCTCCAAACCGTCGGTGACGTCGCGGCTCCGCGGCTTGATGTCGATCTCGGGGGTGTCAGGGGTCTCGGCCATAGGGGAATCGTACGACCGCCTGCCCCGGGACCGTCGCGAGGTCAGAACAGCGGCACGAGCGCCAACGCGAGGAACCAGCTGACGAAGCTGCCGACCAGGACGTACTCGGCTCGCGAGCCGTCGCCGTCGTCCCTGGAGATCTCGGGGAATCGCAGGATGCCCTTGGCCGCGAGGATCGCCGCGACTCCCCCGTAGTTGCCGCCGACGGCGAAGGCGAACACCATGACGCGCTCGAGCGGGCCGATGACGCGACCACCCTTGAGCCGGCGCTCCTCGCCCAGCAGGCCGCGTCCGACGCGATCGAGGACCTCGCGCACCACGGCGTTAGCCGGACCGATCAGCGCCACCGCGATGACGACGGCCAGCACGAACTCGTCGAGGCCGACGTTCATCAGGCCGGGCACCCCGAGGTCCTCGAACCAGTCGAGCAGCGGGGGCGTGTCGCGATCGATGAGCGGTGAGGCCACGAGCGCCAGCAGGCTGGCGACGCCGGAGGCGATCATCCCCGGCAGCCGCCACGACGGCAGGGCGCGGGCACTGGCCCACCAGAAGCCGACGATGACCGGCAGCCAACCGGCGCCGGGCCCGTAGCCGAGCCCGTGCGCGGTCAACACGACGATCGCGATCATCAGGACGCCCTGGACGGCGATGACCCAGGCGGGACCGATCTGACGCAGGTACTGGGCCAGGCAGATGGCCAGCAGGACAAGGGCGAGCAGGGCCATCAGCGCACCAACTCGAGACCGTCGACGACCGCCAGGGCACCGCTGCGGCGCAGGGACTGGGAGACGGCGGAGGGCGAGATGCCCTCGCTCTCAGCGAGCTGACGCTGCGTACGTCCCTGGATGAGCCCGAGCGCCAGCCGGCGCTGGCGTCCGTCGAAGCCGCTGACCACGTGGTCGCGGACCATCAGATAGGCGTTCACCGTTCCCCCTTCGTGCACCCAGGTCCGCAGCCCGGACTGTCGACCGGCGCGCTGCTCGACCTGGCCGATCGCGTCGCGCGCGTTCCACCAGGCCGGACCATCTTGGGTGAGACCGTACTCGGAGCGACCGACGACTTCGACGGTCCCGGCCCCGATGCCGACCCGCGCGTCCATCCCCTCGGGTAGCGCGAGTCGCACGACCAACGCCGCCAGCAGCGCTTGATCGAGGGTCCCGTGGGTCGACTGGAACTCGTCGCCGATGGTCGGTGCCGGGGCTTGGAGCGAGGGAACGAGTTCGTTCGCCGCAGCCAGCGCCTGGATCAACGCCTCCTGGGCCGCACGCCGCGAGGGCGCGCTGCGCGAGGCCACCAGGTCGCCGATCAGGGCGACGCACTCTGAAGGTCCTGCCTTCATTTCCATGAAATGAAGCATATACCTTTACTTCGAGGAAATGAAGGTGATGCCTTCACAGGGATTCGAGCGGCTGCGACGCCGGAGGGCCGGTGGGGTGTTTGGCCACCCAGTTCGTCGCCGCCTTGTGCCCCGCCTCGAACAGGCTCGTGCGCTGCTCGGGCGTCAGGTCGAAGTCGGTGAACCGCACACCCTTCGGCTTGGCGAAGATGCTGCGGTCAATGGACGCCGGATCGCTCACGTGACGGACTTGGGTCGAGTCCACGGTGGTCTTGATGAGGTTCTCCAGCAGCGCGACGGGCGAGGTGACCGGCTTGGCCTTCGCCCGCTCCCCCGCGGGCGAGCTGAGCCGGACGCCGAGCGTGGGCCAGCGGCTGGGCTTGCCGTCGGTGCGGTCGAAGACGTCGATGGGATAGGTGCGGAGCAGGGATCCGTCGACGAGCGTCAGCTTGCCGAACTGCGAGTTCACCTTCACCGGCTCGAAGAAGAACGGGATCGCGGACGAGGCGCGCACCGCCCGGGCGACGGGATAGTCGAACGGATCGCGGTCGTGCGCCTCGAGGTCCCACGGCAGGAACATCGCGCGCTGGCGCGACAGGTCACTGGCGGTGACGACGAGACGGAACGACTGGTTCTGCGGCAGGGAGCTGCCGGGGTCGTCGAAGTACAGGTCGCCGAAGGTCCGCACGCCGAGGTCGGCCAGGACGCCGCGCAACCACTGGTCCAGGTGCCGCCCGGGATGCGCACCGAGGTGGAACAGCATCCCCCACAGGTCTGCCCCGCGCGGCGCCCACTTCAGGTACTTCGCCGCGGGCCGCCGGTCGAGGAACGCCATGTAGTCGATCGTGCGCATGATCTCGTCGACCCGGCTGAATGGCTCGTTCGCGTGCTGCATCGCCGCCATGATCGAGCCGACCATCGCCCCGGCGGACGACCCACCGATCCGGGCGAACGAGTAGCCGTTCTCGACGAGGGCTGTGGCGGCTCCGACCAGGGCGATGCCCTTGACTCCCCCGCCCTCCAGGACGAGGTCGACCGTGCGCTCGTTGTCCACGGTTCGACTCTAGGGCGTCGGCTGCATTGCGGCCCGTGGCTCCACCCGACTGCCCTCCAGTCGAGACGTGCTCCACACGAGGTCGCTGGGACACGACAGGAACTGGGCCAGACGGCGGACGGATGGTGGCGCGATCGATCGGCGCGAACTAGCATCGCCGGATGCTCTCGGCGCTGGAGAAGACCGTCGTCGTCGGCACCGTCGCGCTCGTCGTGGGCGCCGGCGTACTCGTCGCGTGCAGTTCGATGGAACGACAGTCCGTGGCGTGGAAGCAGGCCGACCTGGATCGGAACTGGCTCGACCTCGCGGTGTACCGAGGAGTCGAGGACGCCGATGATTTCGCCGCGGGAATGGGCGACCGCGGCCAGGTCGTGTCCGCCAAGGGCATCGCGCGGCGTGGAGTCGCGGCGAGCGACCTGGACGAGCCGCTGGAGATCGTCATCCTCTATTCCGGCAGGGACGACAGCGGGGCCGTCTTTGCCCAGGACGACCCGGATACCTGTTACCGGTTCACGGTCCCGACGGGGTACTCCTCCAACTTCGCGAAAGTCGACTGCCCGGGGTAGCCGCCCTGACGCCTAGGTCGTCGCGGCGGGATCGAACATCTCGGCGGCAGCCACCTCGGTGAGCGCGGCCTTCACGCACATGTAGTGAGCGCCGTAGAACTGCTTGGTGCTCTCGCGGTCACCGAAGGTCAGCGCGATGCCGACGGAGCGCGGATCGTCATCGACGGTCTCCCCGCAGAACGCACACGCCCATTCGATCTCCACTCGGTCATCGTTGCAGGCCCGAAGGACCGAAGTGGGAACGGGCTGGCCGACGAACGCGCCACTCAGAGGTGAACCGTGCCGCTGTCCCCCTGGTCGGGCTGCTTGTCGGTGACCAAGCCCTTCACCAGCTGGATGGCCGCGGTGACCTTGCCCGGGGACTCCCCGTACTCGGCCGTGACGCCGTCGATGCGCAGGGCGATGTTGTCGGGGTCCTCGGGGCCGCCGGACATGAAGGCGCCAGACGAGGAGTCCCAGAGGTCCTTGATCCTCTCGCGGTCCTCGACGATCTGCGCCGTGCCGGTGAGCGACACCCAGCCGGCGTCGCTGGAGTAGGCGACGTTGACGCGCGGGTCCGCGACGAGGGCTCGCGCCTTCTCGCTGGAACGCTGGGTGAGGAATCACGTCCTGCCGGGGTGCTCGAAGTCCTGCGTGCCCATCGGGATGGGAGACGTAGGTCAGGAGGGCGGCGCGCCAGACCGATTGGTACGAGACCGGGGAAGATGCGAGAGTCCGTCAGGTGCCGCAGTACGTGGTGTAGCGCCCGAAGTCCTCCGGTGCTGGTTCGGCGTATCGCCCCAAGCCCGGACGCTCCGCGAACGGGCGCTGAATGACCTGCAACAGCTGCTGAACCGGACCGAGATCACCGCCCGTGGCGGCGTCGAGCGCCTCCTCCACCAGATGGTTCCGTGGAATGTAGACAGGATTGACGCGGTCCATCGCGGCCGGGTCCGGGCCGACCGCCTGCCAGCGCAGCAGCCATTCGTCGATCGCTGCCAGGTCGACGAACAGTCCCCGGAATGGCTCCGCATCACCGCGGGCCGCCGACGCCAGCGCGCGGAAGCCGCTGGTCCAGTCGACGTGGTTGCTGTGCAGGAGATCGAGCAGCTCCTCCCCCAGCTCCGTCGCGATTGCGTCCTCCAGGCCCTCGGGAAGACCGAGCTTGGTCTGCAGACCCGCCGCATACGTGGCCGTGTACCTCGTGGCGAACTTGCCGAGCGCCTCCATCGCGAGATCGACCGCGGTGTCTTGGTCCTGCGCGATCAACGGCAGGAGAGTCTCCGCGAACCGCGCGAGGTTCCACTGGGCGATCGCCGCCTGGTTGCCGTAGGCGTAGCGGCCGCCGACGTCGATCGAGCTGTAAACCGCGCCCGGGTCGTACGCCTCGATGAACGCGCACGGCCCGTAGTCGATCGTCTCGCCGGAGATCGTCATGTTGTCGGTGTTCATGACGCCGTGGACGAACCCGATGAGCATCCACCGCGCCACGAGGTCGGCCTGCGCCTCGACCGCGGCCTCGAACAGCGCCCGGTACGGATTGTCGGCAGACGCGGCTGCCGAGTGGTGGCGCTTGATCGCGTGGTCAGCCAGGCGTCGCAGCAGCTCCAGGTCGCCGGTCGAAGCGGCGTACTGGAACGTGCCCACGCGGAGGTGGCTGCTCGCCACCCGAGCCAGCACGGCGCCGGGCAGCACCGTCTCACGACGCACGTCGCGTCCGGTGGCGACCACCGCCAGCGAGCGCGTCGTGGGCACGCCGAGGGCATGCATGGCCTCACTGATCACGTACTCGCGCAGCATGGGGCCGACGGCCGCGAACCCGTCCCCTCCACGCGAGAACGGGGTGCGCCCCGAGCCCTTCAAGTGCAGATCGCGGAGCCGTCCCTCGCGGTCGGTCAGCTCGCCCATCAGCAGCGCCCGACCATCGCCCAGCCGCGGCGAGTAGCCACCGAACTGGTGACCGGCGTACGCCTGGGCGACCGGCGTGGCCTCCGCCGGCACCGACGTGCCGGTGAGGAGTCCGACCCCGTCGGGGGTGCGCAGTGCGTCCGCGTCCAGGCCGAGCTCGGCGGCCAACAGATCGTTGAGCACCAGCACGTTCGGGTCCGGTGTCTCCTCGCCCCGCCACGGCACAGCCAACTCCGGGAACTCAGCGGCAAAGCGGTTCGAGAGTGGTGCCGTCACGGGAGTTGTCGTCACCCCGTCCAGCGTACTGACGTCACGAGGCATGCTCAGAGATGAACAGTGCCGCTGTCCCCCAGGTCGGGCTGCTTGTCGGTGACGAGCCCCTTCACCAGCTGGACGGCCGCGGTGACCTTGCCCGGGGACTCCCAGTACTCGGCCGTGGCGCCGTCGATGCGCAGGGCGACGTTGTCGGGGTCCTCGGGTCCTCCTGACATGAACGCGCCCGAGGAGGCGTCCCACAGGTCCTCGACCTTGCCGCGGTTCTGCTCGACGTGCGCGGTGCCGCTGAGCGAGACCCAGCCCGCGTCGCTGGAGTAGGCCACGTTCACCCGCGGGTCCGCCTCGAGTGCCCGTACCTTCTCGCTGCTCTGCTCGGTGAGGAACCACGTCGTGCCGGGGTGCTCGAAGTCCTGCACGCCCATGGGCGTGGACACGAGCGCACCCTCACGGGACACGTACGTCAGGACGGCGATCCGGGCGTCGCGCATGATCTTGGTGACGGTCTCGAGCTGGTCGTCGTGAGTGGTCATTCATCGACCCTCACATGCGCGTCGGACTCGCGCCTCCCGGAGAGGGCTCAGGCGACTTGGTACGTCAGGCAGTCCGCCACGTCGGCGCCGGGGCCGACGCGGATCGAGTCGGCGTGGCACTCCAGCGCGTCGTTGTGGGTGCAGTCCGAGCGGTGGCACGCGCCGACCGACGCGGTCGCGGTGGGCAGGCCACCGGAGACGCTGATGTCGATGAACGTCCCGCAGCCGGCGTCGGAGCCGGTGATGTTGATCGCCCCGGCGTGACACTCCTGGTCGGCGTTGTACGAGCACCCTGCGACAGCGCAGTCGTGGACGAGTGGCAGTTCTTTGATCGACATGGTCGCCTCCAGCGATGGTCCTGTTTCGACGGTACGACTGCACCCCCTGACTGAGGGAAGACTCAGAACACGGCCAATTCGGCAGTTCGTCGGCGTCGAGGAGTTCTGTCGGTGGGGCCCACTACGTTGGACCCATGAGCCCGAACCGCATCGCCGTCGCGTGTGACGCCGCGCGCCGTCGACGCGCGATCGCGGACTTCGAGGAGTGGTCGCTCATCGTCGGTCACCACGACCGACAGACGGCCGAGATCGACCGCACCGACGACCTCGTGCTGTCCAAGGAGCTCGCCCGGCGCGAGGTCGTGCTCGAATTGGCTCAGGCCCTGCATGTCACCGAGCGCACGATCTGGGCGATCATCTTCGAGAGCCGGACGCTCCGCGAGCGCACGCCAGCAGTGTGGGAGGCGTTCCGTGCGGGCGACCTCGATGCGGCGCGCGTCTCCGCGATCGCCGACTGTGCCGAGCGACTCCAGACCCGTGCGGCGTGGACGATGCTCGAGCACTCCGCTCCCGAGTACGCCGCCACCCACACGGTCAGCGAACTCCGGTCCTGGCTGCGGCGCCTGCGCGCCCGGCTCGAGCCTGAGGAGACGAAAGCCGAGACGGCCAAGGCGGTCGAGGACCGGCGCGTGTCCATCACGCACAACGACGACGGCACCAGCTGGCTCAACGCGCTGCTGCCCACGGGGGTGGCCATCGCCGTCGGCGACCGCCTGCGCAAGGCCGCCAAGGCACTCCCCTCGATCGATCCCGAGACCGACGAGAAGGACCGCCGCACCCGCGACCAGAAGATGGCCGACCTGCTCGCGCACTGGCTCACGTGCTCCGAGGGCACCGCCACCGACATCCGCGCCGAGATCGCCATCAGCATCGCCGCCACCGACCTCATCGGGTTCACCAACGGACCCGGCCTCACCCTCGACGGCGAGCCGGTCGGCAGCGAGTGGGTCCGTGAGCTGGCACAGTCCGAGCACACCGTCCTGCGTCGGCTCGTCCTCGACCCGATCGGTCAGGTGCTCGACACCACGGTCCTCAGCTACCGGCCACCACAGTCACTCAGGCAGGCGCTGCGATGGCGGGACGGCACGTGCCGCGTCGCCGGGTGCCGGGCACCCGTCCACGAGACCGATCAGGACCACGCGATCGACTACGACTCCGGTGGCGACACGTCGGCATCGAATCTCCGATGCCTGTGCCGCAAGCACCACAACATGAAGTCACACGGACACCTCGACGACCGCTACCTCGACCCGCCCCGGCGCTACGTCGAGCGCTACCTGCCGTGCCCGCCGATCGTGACGGTGATCGACATGATCGACCCCCGCCGCATCACCGCCTGAGCGTGCTCAGGACAGCTTCTCGATGATGAGCTCGCGCACCCGGCCGGCGTCGGCCTGCCCGCGCATCTCCTTCATCACGAAACCGATCAGCGCACCGGCCGCAGCCTGCTTGCCGTCGCGGATCTTCTGCGCGGCGTCGGGGTCGTTGGCGATGGCGCGGTCGACGGCGTCGCCGAGCGCCCCGTCGTCCGAGACGACCTCGAGGCCACGGGCGACGACGACCGCCTCGGGATCGCCCTCGCCGGCCAGCACCCCCTCGAAGACCTGACGGGCCAGCTTGTCGTTGATCCGCTTGGCATCGATGAGGCCCTGGATCTGCGCCACCTGGGCCGGCGTGATCGCCAGCGCCTCCAGATCCGTGCCCCGCTCGTTGGCCGTGCGGGCCAACTCGCCGAGCCACCACTTCTTGGCGGACTGAGGCGTGGCGCCGGCGGCGATCGTCTCGACGACGAGGTCGAGCGCACCCGCGCCGACCGTGTCGCGCATGTCCAGATCGCTGAAGCCCCACTCGGCCTGCAGGCGCTTGCGGCGCTCGGCCGGCGGCTCGGGCAGCGTGCCGCGCAGCTCCTCCACCCAGGCGCGGTCCGGCGCGACGGGCGCCAGGTCCGGCTCGGGGAAGTAGCGGTAGTCGTCGGCGTCGGACTTCGGACGACCGGCGGACGTGGTGCCGTCGGACTCGTGGAAGTGACGCGTCTCCTGCAGGATCGAGCCGCCGGCGTCGAGGATCGCCGCGTGACGGCCGATCTCGTACCGCACGGCCCGCTCGACCGAGCGGAACGAGTTGACGTTCTTGGTCTCGGTGCGCGTGCCCAGCTGGTCGGAGCCGAGCGGCTTGAGCGAGAGGTTCACGTCGGCGCGCATCGAACCCTGGTCCATGCGGGCATCGGAGACGCCCAGCGCCACCATGAGGTCGCGGATCTGGTTGACGAACGCACGCGCGACCGCGGGCGCCTTGTCGCCGGGGACCTCGATCGTGCGGGTGACGATCTCGATCAACGGGATGCCGGCACGGTTGTAGTCCAGGAGCGAGTGATCGGCACCGTGGATGCGACCCGTGCTGCCGCCGACGTGCAGCGACTTGCCCGTGTCCTCCTCCATGTGCGCGCGCTCGATCTGGATCCGGTACGTCTCGCCGTCGACGTCCACGTCGATGAAGCCGTCGAACGCGATCGGCTCGTCGTACTGCGACGTCTGGAAGTTCTTCGGCATGTCCGGGTAGAAGTAGTTCTTCCGCGCGAAGCGGCACCACTCGGCGATCTCGCAGTTGAGCGCCAGACCCATGCGGATCGCGGACTCGACAGCCTTCGCGTTGACCACCGGCAGCGCACCCGGGAGGCCCAGGCACACCGGGCAGATCTGCGTGTTCGGCTCGGCACCGAACTCGGTCGGGCAGCCGCAGAACATCTTCGTGTTCGTGTTGAGCTCGACGTGGATCTCCAGACCCATCACCGGCTGGTAGCGGGTCAGCGCTTCCTCGAACGGGACGAGCTTCGTGGCAGTGGCGCTCATCGGGCGACCTCCAACTCGGGAGCCTGCGCGGCGAAGGGACGGCCGTCGCGCTCGGCGACGAACCGCTCGAGGGCGGCGGCGGCGTTGTACAGGCGGTCGTCGGCCATGGCGGGGGCCAGGAACTGCATCCCCACCGGCAGACCCTCGGACAGGCCGATCGGCAGCGAGATGCCGGGGACACCGGCGAGGTTGGCCGGGATCGTCGCGATGTCCTGGGCGTACATCGCCAGCGGGTCGTCGAGCTTCTCGCCCAGCGGCCAGGCCACGGCCGGGGACGTGGGCGAGGCGAGCACGTCGACCTGCTCGAACGCGGCCTCGAAGTCGCGCGCGATGAGCGTGCGGACCTTCTGGGCCGAGCCGTAGTAGGCGTCGTAGTAGCCGCTGGACAGCGCGTAGGTGCCCAGGATGATGCGGCGCTTGACCTCGTCACCGAAGCCCGCGTCGCGGGACGCGGCCATGACCTGCTCGGCGCTGGGGTCGGCGATGCCCTCGGGCATCACCCGCAGGCCGTAACGCATGGCGTCGAACTTGGCCAGGTTGCTGCTGACCTCACTCGGCATGACCAGGTAGTAGGCGGCCAGGGCGTGCACGAAGCTGGGGCAGGAGACCTCGACGATCTCGGCGCCGGCCTTCGCCAGCAGCTCGATCGACTCCTCGAAGCGCTGACGGACGCCGGGCTGGAAGCCCTCGCCGCCGAGTTCGCTGACGACGCCGACGCGCAGTCCGGCCACGTCCGCACGGCGGGCGGCCGCGACGACGGGCGGGACGGGCAGGTTCAGGCTGGTGGAGTCGCGGGGGTCGTGACCGCCGATGACCTCGTGCAGCAGTGCCGCGTCGAGGACCGTGCGGGTGACGGGGCCGGCCTGGTCGAGGCTGCTGGCCATCGCCACGAGGCCGTAGCGCGAGACGCCGCCGTAGGTGGGCTTGACGCCGACCGTGCCGGTGACGGCGCCGGGCTGACGGATCGAGCCGCCGGTGTCGGTGCCGATCGCCAGCGGGGCCTCGAACGCGGCCACCGCGGCAGCCGAGCCGCCGCCGGAGCCGCCGGGGATCCGGTTGGTGTCCCACGGGTTGCGGGTGGGGCCGTACGCGGAGTGCTCGGTGGACGAGCCCATCGCGAACTCGTCCATGTTGGTCTTGCCCAGGATCGGCAGACCCGCGGCCTTCAGCTTGGCCACGACGGTGGAGTCGTAGGGCGGGATCCAGCCCTCGAGCATCTTCGAGCCGCAGGTGGTGGGCAGGCCCGTGGTGGTCAGGACGTCCTTGACTGCGATCGGCACACCGGCGAGGCCGTGCAGCGACTCACCCTCGCCACGGCGACGGTCGATGTCGGCGGCCGTCGCGAGGGCGCCCTCGGCGTCGACGTGCAGGTAGGCGTGGATCTCGCCGTCCACCGCACCGATGCGATCGAGGTGCTGCTGAGTGACCTCGACGGAGGTCACGGAGCCGTCGGCGAGCGCCGCGGCGATGTCAGCCGCGGTGGAGCGGAGCATGTCGGTCATTCTTCTCCCAGGATCTTGGGCACGAGGAAGCGCTGCTCCTCGCTGGCGGGAGCACCGGCGAGCGCCGCTTCGGGCGTCAGGCTCGGTGTCACCTCGTCGGGCCGGAACACGTTGGTGACCGGCACGGGGTGGCTCATGGCAGGGACATCGTCGCCGGCGGCCTGCTGGACGACCTGGACGTAGTCGAGGATCGCGGGCAGCTCGGCACCGAGGCGATCGAGCTCGGACTCGGACAAATCGATCCGCGCAAGACTCGCCAGATGGGCGACGTCATCGCGGGAGATCTCGGGTGACGACATGGTTTTCATCCTAGTCGGGCCCGCATTCTCGCTCCGCGCCGGTCGCAATGGGTGAGGATGAGCCGCATGCTCCGCCAGGTCACTGCTCTCGCGTTGGCGTGTATCGCGCTCGCGAGCTGCTCAGGCGGAGCATCCGACCCCTCCCCCGGGGCGCAGCCGTCGGACTGTCCCACGGTCCAGATCATCGGCCTGCGTGGTCAGGGTCAGTCGCTGGATGCGAACGGCGGGCTGGGCACCGAGGTCCGGCTCGTCTCGGAGGAGCTCGCGGACGACGTCGCCGACCTGGGCCCCGTCCGGACGACGGCGATCCGGCACCAGAGCCGACTCGGCGGCTGGGACGACTACCTCGAGGACGTCGCCGACGGGCGGGCCCGATTGGGCAGCGAGATCCGCTCGATCGTCGCCGCGTGCCCGGACGCTCTCATCACCGTCCTCGGATTCAGCCAGGGGTCGCAGATCGCACAAGAGGAGCTGGCCGATACGGAGCTCGCTCGGCACGTGGACGCGCTCGTGCTCGTCGGCAGTCCGCTGCGCGATTCCCGAGAACCCTTCATGCCCGTGATGTTTCCCGGCGGGATCCCCTCGGGCGAGGGCCGACTCGCTCCAGGACCCGACCTGGGTCACTTGGGCACCCGGACCGTGGCGGCCTGCATCACGGGTGACGCCGTGTGCGCGGGAGGATCGGACGACACGATCCATCGCGAGGCCTACGAGGACCCCAAGGTCGCCCGCGCCATCGCGGATTCCGCGGCGTCCTTGCTGCGGCGCTGACTACAGCGCGTCGGGGCCGCCCTCCAGCAGCTTCTTGAACTGTGCCTCGTTGAGGATCGTCAGTCCGAGGTCTTCGGCCTTCGCCGCCTTGGAGCCGGCGTTCTCGCCCACGACGACGTAGTCGGTCTTCTTGCTGACCGAGCCCGAGGCCTTGCCGCCGGCGGCGATGATCGCCTCCTTGACGGAGTCGCGGGTGAAGTCCTCGAGGCCGCCGGTGACGACGACGGTGAGGCCGTCGAGCACTCCCCCGGCGGTCGACGCCGCGCCCGGTCCGGGATGGTCGGGGATCGCGAAGCGCACCCCGGCGGCCTGCCACTGGTCGACGATCTCGCGGTGCCAGTCGACCTCGAACCACTCGATGACCGAGTCGGCGATGATCCCGCCGACGCCCTCGACCGCCGCCAGCTCCTCGCGCGACGCAGCGCGGATCGCCTCGATCGAGCCGAAGTACTGCGCCAGCGCACGCGCGGCGACCGGGCCCACGTGACGGATGTTCAGCGACACCAGCTGACGCCAGAAGTCCTTGGTCTTGGCCTTCTCGAGCTCGTCGAGCAGCACCTGGGCCTGCTTGGACGGGTCGCCCGTCTTCACCCGGAACGGGGTGCGGACGACGGGCTCGCCGGTCTTGTCGTCGAGCTTCGGCTCGCCGGTCTCGGCGTCACGCACCTCGACCTCGATCGGCACGAGCTGATCGAGCGTGAGGGAGAACAGTCCGGCCTCGGAGTCGAGCGGAGCACCCTTGCCCTGCGTGAGCGCGGCCGCCGTGACCTCGCCGAGCGCCTCGATGTCGAGCGCGCCGCGCGAGCCGACGTGCTCGACCCGGCCGCGCACCTGGGCGGGACACGTGCGCGCGTTCGGGCAGCGCAGGTCCTTGTCACCCTCCTTCATCGGGCGCAGCGGCGTGCCGCACTCGGGGCACTTCTCGGGCATGACGAAGGCGTGCTCGCTGCCGTCGCGACGCTCGACGACCGGGCCGAGCACCTCGGGGATGACGTCGCCGGCCTTGCGCAGCACGACGGTGTCGCCGATCAGCACGCCCTTGGCCTTGACCACGTCCTGGTTGTGCAAGGTGGCCTGGCGCACGACGCTGCCCGCGACGCGGACCGGCTCCATCCGGGCGTAGGGCGTGGCGCGACCGGTGCGACCGACCGAGACGACGATGTCCAGCAGCTTCGTCTGGACCTCCTCGGGCGGGTACTTGTAGGCGATCGCCCAGCGCGGGGCGCGGCTGGTCTCGCCGAGCTCGGGATGCAGGGCCAACTCGTCGACCTTGACCACGAGTCCGTCGATCTCGTGCTGGAGGGAATGGCGCTGACCGCCGAGCTCCTCGACCCGCGCCAGGACGTCGTCGACGCTGTCGAGGACGCGCGTGTTCGGGCTGGTGGGCAGGCCCCACTGCTGGAGCAGGTCGTAGACCTCGCTCTGGGCCGAGACCGGCGGACGCTCCCATGCGCCGATGCCGTGCACGTAGAGGGCCAGCACGGCGATGCGCTCCTGCCCCGCCTCCAACTCGAGCCCGGACTTCTTGTCGAGCTGCTGGCGCAGACCGCCACTGGCCGCGTTGCGCGGGTTGGCGAAGGCCGGGAACCGTCGGGCGGCACTGGCGGTGGCGCGCTCCTCGCTGACGCCGCGGGCCATCGCCTCGGCGGTGGCCCGCTCGCGCAGCTCGGCCTGGAAGGCGTTGAGTCGCTCGAACTCCTCGATGCCGATGAAGACCTCGCCCCGGACCTCGACCAGGGGCGGATGACCCTCGCCCGCGAGCTTCTCGGGGATGCCCTCGACCCGGACGGCGTTGACCGTGACGTCCTCGCCCACGCGCCCGTCACCGCGGGTGGCGGCCGACGTGAGCACGCCGTTCTCGTAGCGCAGGTTGATGGCGAGACCGTCGATCTTGGCCTCGGTGAGCCAGCGCACCGACCGGCCGGCCGCGCGCTGCGTCTTGGCACACCACTCGCGCAGCTCGTCGGGCGAGAAGACGTTGTCGAGGCTCAACATCCGCTCGGCGTGCTCGATCGGTGGCAGGGCCGAGGCACCGGCGGCCGCACCCACGTTGATGGTCGGCGAGTCCTGGCCCTGCAACTCGGGATGGAGGCGCTCGAGCTCCTCGAGACGGTGCATCCAGCCGTCGTACGTGGCGTCGTCGACCAGGGACGTGTCCTGGCCGTAGTAGGCGTCGCGCGCGCGCTCGATCTGCTCGGTCAGCTCGGCGGCCTCGGCACGGGACGCCTCCACTCCGGGGTCTTCCTCGGGCACTGCCTCATCACGCGATTCCGCCATGGCGACGAGCCTAGTGCGCCCCTCGGACACCGACACCGGGGAAGGTCGGTGCGGTCGAGTTGCCTCCGCCGCCGACGGACCTAAGGTGCGGAACATGAGACTGCGCCGCGTGACGACCCGTACGCGGGGGTGGACCCGCCGCCGGGCCGGACGCGGCTGGACCTACCTCGACGAGGACGGCACCGTCATCACCGGTGAGGACCGCGAGCGCATCGAGGCGCTCGTCATCCCGCCGGCGTGGCAGGACGTGTGGATCAGCCCGTGGCCGAACGGTCACCTGCAGGCGACCGGCGTCGACCAGGCCGGACGGACGCAGTACCTCTACCACCCGGACTGGGTGCACCGGCGCAACCTCGAGAAGTTCGACCGGATCAGCCAGATCGCCGCCGAGCTGCCCAAGTTGCGCGCCCTGGTCGGTGACCACATCACCGCGCACGACGGCTCGCGTGAGCACGCCGCGGCCGTCGCCGTCCGCATGCTCGACTCCGGCTCGTTCCGCGTCGGCAACGACGTCTACGCCCGCCAGGGCAGCTTCGGCCTGACCACCCTGGAGCGGCGGCACGTCCGCGCCAAGGGGAGCACCCTGGTGTTCACGTTCGTCGGCAAGTCCGGGGTGGAGCACAACGTCGTCCTGGAGGACGAGCCCGTCGTCGACGCGATCAACCGCATGCGCCGCCGTCGTGGGGGCGGACCGCGGCTGCTGGAGTACCTCGCCAACCGGTCCCGCTATTCCCTGGACTCCTCCGACGTCAACACCTACCTGCGTGAGCAGACCGGCCTGGAGATCAGCGCCAAGGACCTGCGCACGTGGGCCGGGACGGTGCTGGCCGCCGAGGTGCTCGCGCTGTCCGATGAGCCCGGGGAGACGAACGCGTCCCGAGCCCGCGCCGTGCGGTCGGCCATGACCGAGGTCTCCCTCGCACTGGGCAACACCCCGACCGTCGTGCGCAGCTCGTACGTCGATCCGCGCCTCATCAGCCTGTACGAGTCGGGCACGGTCATCCCCCGCCAGTCGTTCGAGGACGCCGTCGACCCGCTGGAGCGGCGCCACGCCATCGAGCGGGAGACGCTGCGGCTGCTGCGCCAGGCGGACTGACTCCCGACCCGCTCGAGATTTTGCTCCGGAGTCAACCGAAGGAGGCGGCGGCGGAGAGCGCGGCCTCGAGGGCTCGGCGCGACTCCGGCGGGGTGTGACCGGCGAGGCCGCAGGCGGGAGTCACGGCGCCGCGGCCCGCGAACGACTCGACGGCGAAGCCGAGCCGTCCCATGAATTCCTCGACCCGGGGAGCGTCGGCGCCGCCGAACCACAGGTCGGTGCCCGCCTCGAAGGCCTCGGACCAGTCGTCGGACGGGCTGGCGAGGGACACGTCGAACGCGATCGCCTCGAAGCCCACGCCGGCCAGCAGGCCGATCGGCACGTCAGGAGCGCAGGTGTGCACGACCGGCTGTGCGCCGGCGGCCCGGATCGCCTCGACGACCGGCTTCAGCAGGGCGTCGGCGCCCGGAGCGTCGATCGAGCGGTGCCGGCCGAAGCCACTGGCCGTCGGGATGGACCCGGACAGGACGGCGCTGATCGCGGGCTCGTCGACCTGCACGATCAGCTCTCCGGTGAAGCGACGACGCAGCTCGGCGACGTGGTCGCCGACGGCCTGGGCCAAGGCCTCGGAGAGCTCGCGGCGGGCACCGTGGTCGGCCACGACCTTGTCGCCCCGAGGACGCTCGACGGTGGCGGCGAGGCTCAACGGCCCGACGATCTGCTGCTTGACCCGGACGTCCTGGCCGGCCAGCAGCTCCTCCATGACATCGAGGTCCTGACGCAGGGCCGAGCGGGCCCGGCGCTGGTCCATGCCCTCTCCCGGAGCGAGGCGCCAGCCCGCGGGCTGGAGGTCGATCGGCAGCGGCACCAGGCCGAGCGTGCGACCGAGCATCCCCGACGGCGCACCGCGGCCGGGCAGCTCGGGCACGAACACGATCCCGTCGGCTCCGAAGGTGTCGGCGACGTACCGGGCGACCGGTGCGAACTCCTCGCCCGGCATCGACCCGATCCCTGTGGCACGCATGCCTCGATTGTCCCCCACGACGCTGCTGGGAGGATCGTCGCGTGACCGTCCGACCCGCCACGACCGCCGACCTGCCCGACCTGGCCGATCTCGCGGCCCGCACGTTCCCTCTGGCCTGCCCGCCGGACATGCCGCAGGAGAGCATGGACGCCTTCGTCGCCGAACACCTCACGGTCGCGCGCTTCGAGGAGTATCTCGCCGACCCGGTGGCCCAGGTCCTGGTGGCCGACGACGACGGCGCGCTGGCGGGTTACACACTCACGTTCTCGCGCGAGCCGTACGACGAGCACCTGGCCTCCCTCGTGCGGCACCGTCCCACCGTCGAGCTCAGCAAGTGCTACGCCGACCCGGACGCCCACGGCACGGGCGTCTCGTCACGACTCATGGAGGCCGTCCTCGAGGCCGCGCGAACGGCCGGCGCGGCCAGCGTGTGGCTGGGCGTCAACGGCCGGAACGCCCGCGCCCAGAGGTTCTACGCCAAGCACGGCTTCGAGGTGGTCGGCGAACGGCGCTTCGTCGTGGGCGGTCGCACCGAGGACGATCTCGTACTGGAGCGTCAGCTGGCCTGAGCCGGTGCGGGCTGCAGTTGCCGGGCCACCGCCCGCGCGGCGACGCGGCCGGCCCGGTTCGCCCCGATCGTCGAGGCAGACGGCCCGTACCCGACCAGCTGGACCCGAGGGTCCGCCACCGCGGTCGTGGAGGTCGCGACGGTCTCCCCGAACTGGATCCCGCCGAGCGGCGAGCGCAGCCGCAGCGGCGCGAGGTGCTCGACATCGGGTCGGAACCCGGTCGCCCACAAGATCACGTCGACGCGCTCGAACGTCCCGTCGGCCCAACGCACGCCGTCGGGCTCGATCCGCTCGAACATCGGCCGCCGCTCGTAGGCGCCGAGCCGCGCGGCCTCCTCCTCCTGGGGCCGCCGCAGCAACCCGGTGACGCTGACGACACTGCGCGGCGGCAGACCCCGACGGACCCGCTCCTCGACCTGGGCGACGGCCTCGCGGCCCGCCTGCTCGTCGAATTCACCCGTGCGCCACACCGGCTCCCGGCGCGTCACCCACACCGTGTCGGTGATCGGCCGCAGCATCCCGAGGAACTGCACCGCGGACAGTCCGCCGCCCACGACCAGCACCCGCTTGCCGCGGAAGTGCTCGGGGTCGGGGAACCCGGCCGTGTGCAACTGCTCGCCACGGAAGGAGTCGCGCCCCGGGTAGGACGGCAGGAACGGACGCCGCCATGTTCCGGTCGCGTTCACGAGGGTGCGGCTGTGCCACGTCCTGCCGTCCTGCGCCTCGACGCGCAGGGCGCCGTCCTCGTCGCGGACCGACTGCACCACGACGGGGCGCTCGACCGGCAACTCGTACCGGCGCTCGTAGTCGCTGAAGTAGCCGGGCACGAAGTCGTTGGCGCGCTCGGGCCCGCTCGCCGGGGGCACCGGCGCGTCCGGCAGATCGGAGACGCCGTGCACGTCGGACATCGTCAGGGAGTCCCAGCGGTGCTGCCAGGCGCCACCGGGACGCGGGTTCGCGTCGAGCACCAGGTGAGACACCCCGAGTCGCCTGAGGTGGAACGACGTCGACAGGCCTGCCTGGCCGGCTCCGATGACGATGCTGTCCCACACGTCAGCCTCAACGACCGGGACGCGGCGCCGATTCCCGTCAGGCGGCGACGGAGCGACTGGTGCGCGCGATCGTGGCCGAGCCGACCACCCGGGTGCCGTCGTAGATCACGCAGGCCTGACCGGGCGCGATGCCCGTCGCCGGGTCGAGCAACTGGACCCGCACGGTGTCACCGTCCACCGTGACCGTGGCGCGATGCTCGTCGCCGTGCGCGCGCAACTGGACGGTGCACTCGAGCGTCTCGGTCGGCGGCTCCGCGCACCACAGCGGCTTGATGCCCTCGATGGAGTCGATCGCCAGGTGCTCGCGCGGGCCCACCGTGACGGTGCCCGAGACGGGCTCGATGTCCAGGACAAAGCGCGGCTTGCCGTCCGGCGCGGGCACGCCGAGTCGCAGGCCCTTGCGCTGGCCGATCGTGAAGGCGTAGGCGCCGTCGTGCGAGCCGACGGGCTCGCCGGCCTCGTCGACGATCGCACCGGGCTTCGGACCGAGCTTGTCGGCGAGCCACCCGGCGTTGTCGCCGTCGGCGATGAAGCAGATGTCGTGGCTGTCGGGCTTGTTCGCGACCTGGAGCCCGCGCCGGGCCGCCTCCTCGCGCACGAGGGTCTTCGGGTCGTCGCCGAGCGGGAAGACCGATCGGCGCAACTGGTCCTGGGTCAGGACGCCCAGCACGTACGACTGGTCCTTGCCGTGGTCGACCGCGCGGTGCAGCTCGACGACCTCGCCGGTGGGGCCGTCGGACGTGACGAGCCGGGCGTAGTGGCCGGTGACGACGCCGTCGAAGCCCAGCGCCACGGCCCGCTCCAGCACGGCGGCGAACTTGATCTTCTCGTTGCAACGCAGGCACGGGTTGGGCGTGCGGCCCGCCTCGTACTCGGCGATGAAGTCGTCGACGACCTCGTCGGCGAACTCGTCGCTCATGTCCCACACGAAGAACGGGATGCCGATCGCGTCGGCCGCGCGACGCGCGTCGCCGGCGTCCTCGATCGAGCAGCAGCCGCGCGCGCCGGTGCGGTACGACTTCGGGTTGCGGCTGAGCGCCAGGTGGACGCCGGTGACGTCGTGGCCGGCGTCGACGGCGCGCGCGGCGGCGACGGCGGAGTCGACGCCGCCGGACATCGCGGCGATGAGCCTCATCGGGTCCGGCTCCGCACGAGTCCGGCCGTCCGGGCCCGCTCGTGGACGGCGGGCAGGACCTCGAGCAGGCGGTCGACGTCGGCCTCGGTGGACGTGTGGCCGAGACTGAAGCGCAGCGAGCCGCGGGCCGCGGCGTCGTCGAACCCCATCGCGAGCAGCACGTGGCTGGGCTGCGGCACGCCGGCCTGGCAGGCCGAGCCGGTCGAGACCTCGACGCCCTGGGCGTCCAGCAGCATGAGCAGGGCGTCGCCCTCGCAGCCGGGGAAGGTCACGTGGGCGATGTTCGGCAGCCGGCGCTGGGGACCGGGCTCGGAGTCGCCGTTCACGACCGCGTCCGGGATCAACCGCGTGATGCCGTCGACCAGGCGGGCACGCAGCGCCTCGATCCGAGCCGACGCCTCGACCTGGGTCTGGACGGTGAGGTCGAGCGCCGTCGCGAAGCCGGCGATCATGGCGGCGCCCAGCGTGCCCGAGCGCAGGTCGCGCTCCTGGCCCCCGCCGTGGAGCAACGGCGTGGCCGTGACCTCGCGGCGGATCACCAGCGCACCGACACCGACGGGACCACCCAGCTTGTGGGCCGTCACGGTCATCGCGTCCAGTCCGGTCGCGCCGAAGTCCAGCGGCAGGTAGCCCGCGGCCTGCACGGCGTCGGAGTGCACCGGGATGCCGTGGCGACGCGCGATCTCGACGACCTCGGCGACGGGCTGGATCGTGCCCATCTCGTTGTTCGCCCACATCGTGGTGATCGCGGTGACGTCGTCGGGGTTCGCCTCGATCGACTCGCGCAGCGAGTCCAGCCGCACCCGGCCCTGCCGGTCGACGGGCGTGACGTCGATGCGGGCGCCCTCGTGGGCGGCGAGCCACGTGACGGGGTCGAGCAGGGCGTGGTGCTCGATCGAGCTGAAGACGACCCGGTCGCGGCGCGGGTCGGCCGACCGGCGCGACCAGTACAGCCCCTTGATGGCCAGATTGTTGGCCTCTGTGCCGCCGGAGCAGAACACGACCTCACTGGGCCGGGCGCCGAGTCGCTCGGCGATCAGCTCACGAGATTCCTCCACGACGCGACGGGCGCGACGGCCGGCCTCGTGCAGGCTCGACGGATTGCCCGTGCGCAGGAGCTCGGCGTGCATGACCTCGACCGCCTCGGGCCAGATCGCGGTGGTGGCCGCGTGGTCGAGGTAGACGCGATCGGGGGTCGTGGTCATCGTCTTCAGCGTAATGGGGGCCCTGAACGACGGCACCGCGCCGTGGACCATCGGTTGCCGAGCCTGCGCGGCGCCCCTACATTGACGGGCAACGTTGGGGGGAGCGCGTGCGGGTCGAACTGGAACATGCCCGGTTGCTGGACGCCACACAGGCGATCCGGCGGTTGACCGACGCCATCGAGCACGAGGTCCACACCGCGACGAGTTCCTCCCCCATCGCCCTGCCCAGTCTCGGGCCGCTGCCGGCGAAGGCGACGTGGCTGCGCGATCAGTTACCGATGCTCGGCGAGCTGGCGACCATCTCGATGCTCCTGGACGCCGACGGCGACGGGCAGACCAGCGTCGTGGTCCCCGGCGACACCTGGGACACATCCACGATGCTGCGGGACGTGGCCGACCAGCGATTCGGCCCCGGGTTCACCGAGGCCACCGGACTCGCCGGCGAGGAGCTCTCGGCGCTGCTGCTGACGCTGGGCTCCGTGGGGCAGGAGCTGCCGGCCGGCTCGGTGATGACACCGAAGGACCTGCGCCAGTTCATCATCGACCATCCGAAGGTCGCCGAGGCGCTGCAGAACACCGTGCCGTACGGCGACGGCCCGGCGGGGACGCTGCGCTCACTCACCGGCGCGTTCATCACCTCCGCCGACGGCGCCGCTGCGGCCTTCGAGCAGCGCCGCATCGCGGGGCGCGACCTCTTCGCGAACCTCTCCCCCGCCGACGCCGCGATCCTCGCCATGACCTACCCCTCGATCGTCGGCAACCTGCCCGGCGTCCCGTTCACGAACCGGGCCGACGCCAACACCGTCAACATCGTCGCCGCGCTGGCAGACGAGCGCCGCGAGCTCGCGGACAAGAACGACCAGCACGAGAAGAACCAGGACGACTGGGACTTCCTCGGCCTGAACAACAACGACCTCGACGGACCGATCAAGGATCTGGAGAAGCGCATCGACCTGTACGAGTCGATCCTCAGGGACAACCGGACGATCGTGTACTTCGACGCCGCCGGTGACGGGGCGATCGCCGAACTGCACGGCACGATCGACCAGCACACGAAGAACGTCGGGGTCCTCGTGCCGGGCACGGGAACGAGCATGACCAACTTCGAGACCAACGCGTCCCGAGCGCGGCAGTTCGTCGCGAACGACACGTCCGGCGGACTCGCGATGATCTCGTGGATGGGCGGCGACCTGCCCGACGGCGTGGCGATGGACGCCCCCTCCGCTTCCTACAGCCTGGATCTGGGTCCGCGTCTGGCCGAGTTCTCGCGCGACCTCGACCTGGAGGTCGGCCGCAAGGGAACGAGCGAGACGCGCGTGACCGTTGCCGGACACTCCTACGGCGGAGCCGTCGTCGGTCGTTCCGAGCTCAGTGGCCTCCTCGCCGATCGCGTGCTCCACATCGAGTCGGCCGGCATGGGACACGACGTCGACGACCGGGACGACCTCCCCGCCTCGCAGTCGCGCGTCGACCGCTACTCGATGACCGCACCCGGCGACTTCATCGAGCTGACCCAAGGGCTCCAGGTCAAGGGCGTCGGCCACGGCGCGGACCCCGACGACTTCGACGGCACCACACGCCTGCACACCGGTGACGACGTCGACGGTGAACCCACCACGGGCTTCGACGCGCACTCGGGCGTGTTCCAGCACCAGAGCGACTCGTGGAGGAACATGTACGCGGTGTTCACCGGGGGTGAGGTACAGACGTACCGGTCCCCCCACTACGAGCACGTGTCCACCGGTCATGGCACCGTCACGTACCAGGACGGCTGGAACGACGACGGCGAGAGGATCGACATCGAATGAGGCGCGCGCTGGTGGCGCTCATGCTCTGCGGGATCGCCCTGTCAGGGTGCGGCAAGGAGGACGACATGGACCTACAGGATCGTGCAGAGGCGCGCGCTGTCGAGGCTCGCGCGCACGTGGACGACCTCGCCCAGCGCCTGGGCACCGACCCCGAGGTGGTGCAGGACGAGATCACGACCTGCGTCCCGGGCCAGGACGACAGCGGTCTCGACCTCATCTACACGGTGCACGTCACGACCGGCGTGGACGCGGCCGAGCGTCTGCCCGGCGACATCGCCGAGCATTTCGCGGCCGAGGGCTGGCAGGTCAAGCGCGACCACCGGGAACCGGGCTCGGACGAGGTGAGCCTACGGTTCACCAAAGGGACGTTCACGATGGGCGCCAACCTCAACACGTCGAACGGACGCGCCGCAGTGGGCGGGTCGGGCGGATGCGTCCGCTGACGTTTCCTCGGCACGAGGGACACCTGATCGCGGCTCTCGTCGTCTGCGTCAGTCTCTCCGGATGCGGCGAGAGCGGGTCCGAGCTCGAGAAGCGCGCGCAGGGCCGAGCCGCCGAGCTCCGCACACACGTCGACGACCTCGCGGCCCGCGTCGGCACGAACCCCGAGGTCAAGCAGGACGCCACGCCCTACTGCGTCCCGGGCCAGGAGGACAGCGGCCTGAACCCCACCTACACCGTGCACGTCGCCACCGACGACACCTCCGTCGGGCGGTTGACCAGTGACGTGGCAGACCAGCTCGAGGCCGACGGCTGGACGGTCAAGCGCGACCCTGTGGACACCGAGACCCAGGAGGTCGGTGTCCGGTTCGCCAAGGGCGAGTTCAACCTCGGGGTCCTGATCAACCAGGAGGCCGGGCGGGCGTCGGTCGGCGGCTCCGGCGGCTGCGTCCGCTGATCAGGAGATCTGCGAGCCCGCCCCCGGCAGCAACTCGTCGACCAGCGTGGCCGTCGTCGGGTCCATCGGCTCGTTGCCGAGCGCCGCGTACAACTGGTCGACCGCCGCAGCGACGCCGGCCGTGCCACCCGCGGCATGACGCGAGCGCAGCAGGATGCGCCACGCCTCCTCGTGCGTCGGGTAGACCCGCAGCACCGCACCGGCCGCAGCAGCAGCGCCGGCGGGATCGCCACCGTCCTGCATCAGCTGGGCCAGGCGCATGGCCGCGTCGATCACGAGCTCGCCGATCGTGCGGGGCAGGTCGAGCGTGGCGACCCAGGCGTACCGACCACGCGGGGCGCCCTCGAAGGCAGGTCCGCGCACCAGCTTGAGCGCCCGACGCAGCAGATCGATCTCGTCGCGCGAGAACTCCGCGCGGCGACTGGCGATGACCAGGTGACGGAACGCGTCCCAGTCGCACACGACGTCCGGGCCCAGGACCAGCCGACCGTCGAGGCTCTCGCGCAGCCGGTGGTGACCCTCGCGATCGGTGCCGAGCCACACCCGGGCTCGCTCGATGTTGGCGTCGCGCACCTCGGGCGTGACGCCCAGCGGCCACACCGCACCGGCCAGCACCGTGGGGTGAACGCCCTCGGGGTGCAGCGCGAGGAAGGCGACGATCTCGGTCAGGGCGGCGACACGGCGATCGGTCTGCTCGCCGGGACCGTCCACCAGGACCGGACCGAGGACTCCGACGCGGCTGGTGGCGGTGAGCCACGCGGCGTCGTCGGCGTCACGGCGCGGCAGCGAGATCGCGACACGGTCGCCGTCGCCCTCGCGGGTCGTGAGGCCGGCCGAGGCGAACAGCGACGCCACCGCCTCGGCGTGGTGGGCGCCGATCCGGTTGGCGGTGACGGCCAGTCCCAGCTGGGGCACGTGCAGCGTGCCGTGCTCGTCCACGTGCAGGCGCCAGCGAGCCGCTTCGTGGTCGCCGATCGCGACCGCCGCCACCCCGGAACGGGAGCCGGCGAGGGCCGCGAGGCGCTGCATCGCGAAGCCCGGAACCTGCGTGCCGACGGCGAGCACGGTGACCTCGTCCTCGAGCTGGCGACCGGTGAGCACGTCCTGGTCGCGGGGCGCCTCGACCAGGTTGGCGGCGGACTCGACGTCGGGCGCAAGGGAGATCCGCTCGGCCACCGACTCGACGGCCGACGGCAGTCCCGTGGCCACCACGCGGACCGAGCGCGACCACGGGCTGACCGCGGCCTGCAGGGCCAGGGACGTCACGATCTCGCTGCTGACGTGGAGGTCGCCACCGATCGTGATGAGGCCACCGGAGGAGGCCAGGTCGACGAGGACGTCACGGCCGGAGCTGTCGACGCCCAGGCTGACCAGCGAGGGATAGGCGGGCTCGGCGTCAGCCGGCGGATCGAGCGTGGCGAGATCGTCGGCGAAGCGCCACACCGCTCCCTCGTCTGCGGCCTCCCACCCCTCGACGGCGTCGGGCACCGCGGGGGCCAGGTGCAGCTCGATCTGGTCGTGTCCGACCACGGCGGCGTACGCCGACGGGACGGCGACGCCGGCGCGCTCGCACGAGGCGCTCAGCTGACGCAGGACCGACTCCAGCACGCGGGAACGGTCGGGATCGGCGGCGAGGCGCAGGTCGGCCTCGGCCTCACGGGCGGCCTCGTCCGGCTCACCGCCGGGGCGACGGCGGCGCGCCACCGCGAGGGCGCCCAACAGGCCGCTGGCGAGCAGGCCGGCACCCATCCACCAGGCGCCCGTCTCGGACTGGTTCTGCACCACGGACATCTCGGCGTCCGCCGTGGCGGCATCGGCGCTGTCGGTCCCGCTCGGCGCGGGCGCCGGGGTGGCCGGAGCCTCCTGCTGCACGGCGACACGAGAGACGCCGACGGCGTCCGCGGGCATGATCAGCTGCCAGCCCGGCTGGATCAGGCGCGCGAGCTCCAGCTTGCGGCCGTCGAGCTGGACCTTGTCCTTGTTGAGCTCGTAGATCTCCTTGTAGCGGAAGCCGTCACCCAGGTGCCGCTCGGCGATGTCCCACAGGTTGTCGTGGTAGCCCTCCTTGGGCGCCTTGACGGTGTAGACCAGCTCGCCCTCGAGCCGGTCGGCGACGCGGTCGGCGCGGCTGGGCTTCTCCTCGGGCGCCGGCGTGGCCGCCTCGACGGTGGCGGTGGCCACGGGGGTCGACGCCGGGGCGAGATCGGAGGCGGAGGGACCGGTGGCCGCACCGGCCGGGCCGGCCACCAGACCGGTCACCAGCAGGCCGCCGATGAGGGCGCGAGCCAGGTGCTGCAGCGGACCGGCCAGCGGGATCGTCCGCGCCATGCCGCCGCGACGGGTGGCGACGATCTCGAGCACGACACACACGACGAAGACGAGCCACAGCAGCCACACGATCGCGACCAGGACGGAGACCAGGTCCTCGGGCCCCAGCTGACGCGCCAGGTCACGCAGCGACGGCAGCTCGGTGGGGATCGGCGGCGAACCCCCGAGCAGCAGCAGGGCGACGGGCAGGCCGATCAACAGCCCGACCAGCGCGAGGGCCGATCCGACGCGCCCGGCGACCGAGGAGGTCTCCTCCTCGGGGCGCGGGGCCAGCGACTCGAATCGCGAGGCGTCCGGAGCAGTGGTGGGTTCGGTCATGGGGAAGGTCTCCTCGTGGTCAGGACGTCGCCGCGGACGCCGTGGCGCGCGCCGAGACCGGGTACTGGTTGATGCCGATGATCCTGAGCATGGTCGTCTCGCTGACGTCGCGCACCCGAACGCCGACGGCGTTGGAGGTGGGATCGACCGTGACGTCGAACTGGCCGGCGTCGTAGCCGCGGGCGGCCAGGAAATCCCGCGCGTAGGTGCCCGCCAGCTCGGGGTCGATGACCAGACCGCCGCCGCTGCGCAACGTGTCGATGTTGACGGCGTTGGCACCCGCACGTGCGGCCTGTTCCGCGTCGTCGGCGACCCGCATCCGGGCGTTGATGCCCATGCCGCCGTCGACCACCAGGCCGGCGCACAGCATCAGCACGAGCGACATCGACAACATGAAGATCGTCGCTCCGCCGCGCTCGCGGCGGGTGGACGCCTGCCTTCTCATCCGAACCTCCGGTACTGGTCGATGGGAGCGCTGCTGCTGGCGGTGAAGTCGCGATTGCCGCCCAGCCCCAGGAGCCCGAGCCCACGGTTGTCCACGGTGCACCGGACCGTCACGGTGATGACGCCGCCGGCCCGGAAGCTGCCGTCGACGGACGCGACGTCGCACGTCGAGAAGCTGTCGTTGACGTCGCTGGAGTTGGCCGCCGCGAACGCGGCAGACCGAGCCGCGGACTCACTGCGTTCGAACGACGCCGCCCGCGCGGCGTCGCGAGCCGCAGCGTCGATGTCGGCGCGGACCGCGACGTAACGACCGCCGGCCAGGACCAGCAGCGTGAACATCACGAGGATCGGGACGGTCAGCACCACCTCGACCGACATCGACCCCCGCTCGCGCCGGGAGCGTCTCGTCATCATGGGGCACCGTCCTGCTGGAACTGCTCGATCCTGCCCTGGACGACCTCGGTCACCCGCGGCGAGTCGAGGAAGGGCAACAACTGGCTCGCCCTCCCGGACACGGTGGCGCGCATGTCGTCGCCGACCCGCGCGACCTGGACCTGCGGATTCTTGAGCAAGCCCTTGCCCAGCGACGACGCGGAGGCGACACCCTTGGCGCGCCCCATCTCGGCGTCGCCGGTGACGCGAGCCACCCGCGCCGCCTCGCGGGCGGCCGCGCTGGCCGACTGCTTGGCGAGGTAGGTCAGCGAGAACTGGATCGTGAGGATCATCGCGATCATGAGCAGGGGCGTGTAGAGGACCAGCTCGATGGCGCTGGCCCCCCGCTCGTCCCGTGCTCGTGAACGCATGGGTCAGGCGCCCTCGATCTCGGAGCCGATCTCGCCGGCCTTGCCCTGGAGCGCGCCCACGAGGATGCCGGCGATGACACCGCAGATGCCGACCAGGATCGCCGCGATGACGACCCACTCGACGGCGGAGGCGCCCTCTTCGCGACGGGCACGGTCGATGCGCGCTCCGAGCATGGTGGCCAGGAAACCGATGGCGGGATGGAACATGTGCTTCTCCTTCGATGGGTGCGGTTCGTTCAGAGCCCGGTGATGCCTGCCAGCGCCGGGAAGATCAGGAAGACGAGGAAGCCGGCCGCCAACAGCAGTTGTGCGATCAGCATGGACTGGGACCGCTCCTGGGCGCGAGTCTCGGAGTCGGCCAGCTCGCGCTGGCGCATCGACGCGGCGCGTGCGGTGAGGGAGTCGCGCACCTTCGCGCCGTCCTCGGCCACCAGGGCCAGGGCGGCGGCGAGGTCGCGCAGCTCCTCGACCTTCATCTCGTCACCGAGACGGCCCAGGGCGCTCCAGGGCGTGATGCCCTGCAACCGCGCGTTGTTGATCGTCTCGCTCAACCGGGCCATGCCCCAGCCCTGGCTGACGCCCGCGGCGGCCGCGAGCGCCTCGGGCACGCCACGTCCACCGGCGAGGTTCATCGACACCAGGTCGAGGAACGCACTGACGACATGGCGGAAGTCACGGCGGCGCTCGGTGGCCTCGGAGTGCAGTTGCACCTGGGCCAGGACGGCAGCGCCGAGGGCGCCCACGATGGCCAGCCACGCCGGCAGCACGGGGCTGACGAAGCCGAAGAACATCATCGGTGCCATCGCGATCGCGGGCGCGAACGCGCCGACGATGGCAGCGGCCAGGGTGGAGCCCAGGTGACTCTCGACGGACTTGCCGACGACGGCCAGGTCGGACTGGATGGTGACGGGCAGCTCGATCCCGCGATCGGCCAAGAAGGCGGCCAGGCGCGTGCCGAACCGCTGCGACACGCTGTCCTCGTCGTCGGCGGAGCGCAGCGAGGGACGCACGCTGCCGCGACGGCGCTGCGCATCGAGGCGGGCCAGCTCGGAGGCGGCGGTGGAGCCGAGCACGGGCGAACGGCTGAGCAGCAGCCAGACACCGGCGCCGGCGACAGCACCACACAACAGGATGAGGGTCATTTCGCCTCCTGCTTACCCAAGAGGAACCGTTCGGGCATCTGGAACTCCGAGAGACGACGCATCCAGAAGAACCCCGCACCGAACAGCAGGATCACGAGCACGAGGACGACCTGTCCGACCGGCGACGAGTACGGCTCGACGTACGAGCGGTTGAAGATCGACAGGGCGAGCACGAACAGGACCGTGACGGCCATGACGATCTGCACGCTGCGCCGCGTGCTGGACCGGCTGGCGGCGATGCGCCGACGCATGTCGAGCTCGGCACGAGCCGAACGGGCCAGCGACGAGAGCACCTCGCGCAGACCCGGGCCGCGCAGGCGGGCGTTGAGGATCAGTGCCGCGACGATGAGGTCGGCGCTCGGGTCGTCGATGTCGTCCGCGAATCCCTGCAGCGCGGTGGACAAGTTGGTGCGCACGCGCAGCCGATCGGTCAGCCGGATCAGCGCGGGCTGGATCGCGGGCGACGCCGCGTAGGCCGTCGCCGGGATCGCCTGCTCGAGGCCGACCGCGCCCGCGATCGTGTCGCGGAGCGACTCCGTCCAGGCGGCGAGCCCTTCGAGTCGCGCCATCGCGCGCTTCTCGCTGGCGACGCCGCCGAACAGCTGCGGACCGAACCACACGAGCAGTCCGACGGCGATGGCCAGGACCGGCCACGACGTCAGCAGCAGGATCAGCAGGCCCCCACCGGCGGCGAACAGCAGGCGCCGAGTCCGACCCTCGATCCGGTCGCGCAGCGACCGCGACGACGGCTTCGGGGGTGCCTCCTCCTGCTCGGACATCCCGAAGACGACCAGCAGCACCCCGGCGCCCACCAGGGCGCCGAGGAGCATCAGGAGCAGGACCTGGCTGCTCATCAGTACGCCGATCCCTCGTACGCCGTCGGGCGGTAGCCGTGCTCCTGCAGGTCCTCGATGCAGCTGACCGCAGCGGCAGCGTGCGCGACGCCGTCCGGGCCCTCGGCGAAGACCTCGCTCGACAGCACCCGGCCGTCGACGCCGTTGACCTCACGGACCGAGGTGATGACGCGGCGCAGTCCGCCACCGCTGTTGTACTCGTTGCGGCGCTGGACGAAGATCACGAAGTCGATCGCGCCGGCGATGAGCATCATCGTGGCGTCGGCCGGGAGACGCTCCTTGGACTGGATCGCGTACGTGCAGATGCGGTTGAACACCTCGAGCGAGGAGTTCGCGTGGATCGTCGACAGGGATCCGTCGTTGCCCTGGCTCATCGCGTTGAGCATCGTGACGATCTCGTCGCCGAGCACCTCGCCGACGATGACGCGGCTGGGGTTCATGCGCAACGACCGGCGCACCAGCTCGGACATGGCGATCATGCCCTGACCCTCGGAGTTGGGCAGCCGCTCCTCGAAGGCCACGACGTTGGGGTGCAGGTCGGGGAACTCGCCCAGGCCCAGCTCCAGCGCGCGCTCGACCGTGATCAGTCGCTCCTGCGGCGGGATCTCGTTGGCCAGCGCGCGCAGCAACGTGGTCTTTCCGGCGTTCGTGGCGCCCGCGATCATGATGTTCTTGCGCGCCGCGACGGCGGCCGACAGGAACGACGCCAGCTCGGGCGTCATCGTGCCGCTCTCGACCAGCATGTCCAGCGAGACCCGGCTCAGGCGCGAGCGACGGATCGACAGCGACGGACGCTGGGTGACGCCCATGACGGCCGACAGGCGGCTGCCGTCGGGCAGGCGCAGGTCCAGCTGCGGGTTGGCCGTGTCGAACGGACGGCTGGTCAGGCCCGAGTAGGCACCCAGCACCTGCACCAGCTCGACGAGCTCGTCGTCGCTGTCCGCGACGGGAGGCATGCGCTTCTCCTCGCCGTTGGAGTACCCGACGAAGACGTTGTCGCAGCCGTTGATGTCGATGTTCTCGACCTCGGGGTCGTCCAGCAGCGGCTGGAGACGGCCCACGCCGTAGAGCGCAGCGTGGATGCCGTCGGCCAGCTCGGCCTCCTCGGCGTGCGACAGCGGGGTGCGTCCGGCGGCGATCTCCTGGCGCGCGTGCGACTCCAGCACGCGGGCGATGATCGCCCGGGCGAACTGGCGCTCGTCCTCGCTCGACATCGCCGGCAGGCCGGCCGCCGCGTCCTCGCGGCGCTGGCGGGCCAGGGTGTCGGCGACTTCCTCGCGCAGGTTGCGCAGCAGTTGCTGGTCCATCAGATCTCCTGTCCGACGATCGACGGAGCCGCGAAGGCACGGATGCGGGGCACGATGTCGACGAGCGAGCGCGAGAACATCGACTTGAGGACGGTGCGCGACGACGACGCCGGACCACGCAGGACGACCTTGGGGTCGTGGGCGATCGTGCCGAGCATCGTGACGTCCAGCTGCGACGCGGCCAGCAGGCGACCGATGTCGTCCGCGGCACGCTTGTCGCGAGGATCGCCGACGACGATGACGCCGACCCCGAAGGAGCCGGGCCGACCGAGGTTCCAGGGCTCGCGCACCGTCGCGAGGCGGTCGCGCAGGTGCGCCACGGCGGCGATCTCGGAACGGACGAGGAAGATCACGGCGTCGGACCCCTCGACGACGGGGCCGGCCGGAGACCCCGGCACGAAGCGACCGGCATCGGCCAGCACGTCGCCGGGGTACCCGCGCAGGGTGCGCTGCAGGTGCGGCCAGGCCGGTCCGAGGCTCTGGGCCTGCCGAGGTCCGGAGGCACCCACCAGCACGTCGACGCCGTCGCGGGTCTGCTGCAGGTGGTCGACCAGGTCGACCTCGTCGCCCGCACGCACCGCAGCGCCCAGCGACACCAGGCCGCGCTGCTCGTCGAGCGCGTGGTCGTCGGCGTCACGCTCACGCGTGGCGACGTCGCCACCGATCGGGTCGAGATCGGCCACGACCACGGGCTCGGGCCAGCGGGCCGCCAGTCCGATCACCGCGGTGCTGACGCCCGGGGACCCCTTGGCCGAGACGAAGCTGATGAGCGTCATCGGTTCACCGCCAGGTTGCGCAGCCGGTCGGAGTCGGTCACCGCCACCCCGCGGTCGACCAGCGACATGCCGATGCGGTTGTTGCCGGCCGCGTCGACGATGGCGTCGGCGATGTCGATCGGGACCAGCAGCGTCGCGGCCGATCCCTTGGCGTCGCCGCCACCACCGAGCACGCCGCCACCGCCGGACTCGACCGGCGGGCGGACCACCAGGGCGAGGGCCAGCGGAACACTGCCGCCGCTGCTCTCGCCGATGCGCACGACGCGCACCAGGTCGCCGGAGTCGAGTCCATCGGGAGCCCGGCCCTCGACCAGCGGCACCGCGACCTCGGCCAGCTTGCCGCCGCCGAGCGGGTTCGTGCGCACGAGCATCGAGGTGTCGAGCAGCTGGCCCTTGCTCAGCGGGACGCGCGAGTAGGTGCCCAGGACGCTCGAGAGCGCACCCGCGGGGACGATGAGGTTGGAGTCGGAGGACACGTTGGTCTCGCCGAGGATGTCGCGGGTGATCTCGGTGCCGGCCGGCACGTCGGACCGCAGCACCAGCACCGGATCGCGCGAGTCCATGCGCAGCGCGAGCAGGCCGGCCAGGGCGGCTCCACCGACGATCAGCAGCACGCCGAGCAGGGCGAAGGCGGGACGACGGCGACGCGGCGGGGTGGGGCGGGCGGCGCCGGGCGCGGCGCGTCCTCCGACTCCGCGCGCGGTCCGGGCGCGCTGGCGGTCCTGGACCGCGTCACTGACCGGGTCGGTGGTGGTACGCATCGCCATGAAATGGACTCCCTCGCAGACTGGTGGTGCGTCCCGTGGGGCCTCAAAACACGTGCTCCCTCGCGCGACCCCCCACAGGAACCAGCACAGCCTAGCCGGATCGGGCCCCCACGTCCTCTCGAGTGGCAAGGTCGCACGTCGTCTCCGTCACACCGAACCGGAGAAGCATCGGCGACCGACCCTCTACCCTGTGACCCATGCGATTGCTCGTCACTGCGGAGGCGGCCTCGTCGGGGGAAAGTCGCGACGCGATCGTCGCCTATTCCGCCGCGAGCACCGTCGGGGATCTCGAGTCCCTGCTGCAGCAACTCTTCGGTCAGCGGCCACTCCACGCCGACGTCGCCGACGTCATCGACCTCGACGCACGACGTGGCGGCGCGGGCGACCGCACCGGTCCCGGCCTGTACCTCGGTTCGCGGCGACTCGACCCGGACACGACCCTCGCGGACGCCGGGATCCGTCACGGTGCGGTCGTGGGACTCGGCGGTCCCAGTCGGCACCGCGCCCAGGAGCCCCAGGGTCTGGTCGAGGTGCGGGTCAGCTCGGGACGGGGCGCGGGTCGCGTGCACCGCCTCGGCATCGGCACCTGGACCATCGGCTCGGCCGAGCACTGCGCCATCCGGATCGCCGGCGCTCCCGAGATCGCGGCGCGGCTCGAGGTCGACGCCCAGGGAACGGTCGAGGTCACGGCCGACGAGACCGCCCGTGACCTCACGGTTCCCGTCCCCGCCCGGCGCGAGCCGCCGAGCGAGCCCATCGTTCTCGCGGCGAGCGTCGCCACCCGCCAGCGCCGCAGGTTCCGGCGCAAGCGCCCGGGCCTGAGCGCGCTGCAGCAGGGCCGCCAGGTCGACCCCGGCGCCCCGCTGCCCCTCGTGCGTCTCGACCGCGAGGCCGTGACCGCGCCGACCACCTGGAACGCCGGCGCCGTGCTCGGCGTCGCGAACGTCCTGTTCGAGCTCGGCAGCGTCAGCGCTCCCGACGCGTCCCTGTCCCCCTCGGCGATCGGCCCGGAGCTGGACTACAACCGCCCGCCGCGACTGCACCCGCCGGCGCGCACCAGCGAGTTCTCGCTGCCCAGCGAGCCCAAGCGTCCCGACAAGTCGCCGATCCCGGTCATCATGATGCTCTCGCCCATGGTCATGAGCGGCTTCATGTACTGGCGCACGGGATCGATCTTCTCGCTCATGTTCATGATCCTGATGCCGATCATGATGCTGTTGAACGCCACGGGCACCCGGCGCCAGCAGAAGGTCCGCTACCAGGAGCAGCTGGCCGAGTTCCACCGTCGTCGCGCCGACGTCGAGAAGGCCGCCGTCGACTCGCTGACCTCCGAGCGCGGCCAACGTCGGTCGATCTACCCCGACCCGGCCTCGGTCCTGCTGTTCGCGACCGGCCCGCGCTCGCGGTTGTGGGAGCGCCGCCGCTGGGATCCGGACTTCCTCGAGCTGCGCCTCGGCACGAGCGACCTGCCCTCGGACGTGATCGTCAAGGACTCCACGCGCGAGCAGCACGAGGGGCCGCTGCGCTGGACCGCCCCCGACGTCCCGGTCGTCGTCCCGCTGGCGCCCACGGCCGTCCTGGGCATCTGCGGACCCCCGGACGAGTGCCTCACGACCACCTCGTGGCTCGTCGCCCAGGTGGCCGCACTGCACTCCCCCACCGACGCGTCGCTGTGGGTCTTCACCGACCGCACGAACGCCACGGCCTGGGAGTGGACCAAGTGGCTGCCCCACGCCCGCACCAGCGAGGACCATCCCCGCGCTGCCCGGCTGGCGATCGACGAGGACGACCGCGCGGGGATGATCTCGGAGCTGTCGGCGATCGTCGACCGCCGCAAGGAGCTGGACACCGACGAGCGCGAGTCGCTGCCGTCGATCGTCGTGGTCCTCGACGGCGCCCGTGAGCTGCGCATGGCACCGGGCATGACCTCGTTGCTGAAGTCCGGTGCGTTCGTGCACGTCTACTTCATCTGCCTGGACCGCACCGCGCGCGAGCTGCCCGAGGAGTGCCGCGCCGTCGTCGAGCTGCACGGCGAGCTGCTCGATCTCGAGACCACCGCCGAGCGTCACATCGACGGCGTGCGCCGCGACATCGTCGACTCGGCCTGGCTCGAGCGCCTCGGTCGCGCCCTCTCGCCCATCCGCGACGTGAGCACCGAGGACCTCAGCTCCAGCCTGCCGGCCGCCAGCCGCCTGCTCGACGTGCTCGGTCTGGACTCGCCCACCGGCGACGATCTCGTCCGGACCTGGGCCGGTGGCGGCCGCACGACGAAGGCCGTGATCGGCGAAGGGCTGGACGGCCCCTTCAGGATCGACGTCCGTGCGGACGGCCCGCACGGCCTCATCGCCGGCACCACCGGATCGGGCAAGTCCGAGCTGCTCCAGACGATCATCGCGTCGCTGGCCGTGGGCAACCGGCCGGACGAGTTCAACTTCGTCCTGATCGACTACAAGGGCGGCGCGGCCTTCATGGACTGCCAGCACCTGCCCCACACGGTCGGCATGGTCACCGACCTCGACGGCCACCTCACGACCCGCGCCCTCGAGTCGCTCGGCGCCGAGCTGCGCCGGCGCGAGCACCAGCTGGCCGACGCCCAGGCCAAGGACATCGAGGACTACCTGGCCGCACGTCAGCCCGGCGACGAGCCGATGCCCCGACTGCTGATCATCATCGACGAGTTCGCGGCGCTCGTGGCCGAGCTGCCCGACTTCGTCACCGGCCTGGTCGACGTCGCCCGACGCGGCCGCTCGCTGGGTGTCCACCTGATCCTGGCCACGCAGCGGCCGGCCGGCGTGGTCAACGCCGAGATCAAGTCCAACACCAACCTGCGCATCGCCCTGCGCGTGACCGACGCCAACGACTCCGACGACGTCATCGAGTCCAAGGTCGCGGCCGAGATCCCCAAGTCGTTCCCCGGTCGCGCCTACGCGCGACTGGGCCACTCGTCGCTCACGCCCTTCCAGAGCTCGCGCGTCGGTGGCCGTCCGGTCGGCGACGAGCGAGCCGAGCTGCGCTCGCGCGGGTTCGGCATCGACGAGCTGGTCGCTCCGCCGAAGGCCGCTGGCGACGGCGAGGAGGACGTGTCGATCCCGACCGACCTCGCGACCCTGGTCGGCGCCGTCCGTGAGGCGAACGACCTCATCGGGCTCGAGCCGATGCGCAAGCCGTGGCTGCCGCCGCTGCCCGAGACGCTCACCCTCGACGAGCTCGAGGTCGAGCCGGCGCCCGCGATCGGCGAGAAGGCGGACATCCCCCCGATCGTCTTCGGCCGCGGCGACCTGCCCCACCTGCAGCAGCAGGAGGTCGCGAGCTGGGACCTGCAACGCGCCGGACACCTCGTGATCGCCGGTCAGTCCCGCTCGGGCCGTTCGTGGTCGTTGCGGACGATCGCCGCCGCCATCGCCCGGCAGACGGCGCCGACCGACGTCCACGTCTTCGGCATCGACGCCGGCAACAACGCCCTGTTGCCGCTCATGTCGCTGCCCCACGTCGGCGCCGTCGTCACCCGCACGCAGACGGACCGGATCTTCCGCCTCTTCGCCCACCTCGGGCAGGAGCTGACGAAGCGCCAGCAGGTGCTGGCCGAGCAGGGCTTCGCCGACATCGCCGAGCAGCGCGCGGCCGTCGACGGCCCCGACCGGATGCCCTACCTGGTCGTGCTGCTCGACCGGCTCGAGGGCTTCACCACGGCGTTCGAGTCCGTCGACGGCGGCGTGCTGCTCGAACGGCTCGTCGGTCTCCTGCAGGAGGGCGTCGGCGCCGGCATCCGGATCGTGATCGGCGCGGACCGCTCCGGCATCCTGGGTCGCTACTCGTTGCTCGTCGACGACCGGATCGTGCTGTCGATGAGCGATCCCTCCGACTTCTCGGTCGTGGGCCTGCCGACCAAGCAGGTGCCCGCGCACATCCCGCCGGGCCGCGGCTTCCGGGCCGGCGAGCGCCCGCAGGAAGTGCAGTTCGCGATGATCGATGCGTCCGGCGAGGGCACGGCCCAGGTCCGGGCGATCCACGAGCTGGGCCGCCTCGTGGCCGAGCGCTACGGCGATCTGCCGCGCAGCCTGCGGCCTCACCGCATCGACGAGCTGCCGGTGGCGATCAGCCTCGACGAGGCGCTCGGCCTCGAGCCGTCGGACGCGGCACTGAGCCCCAGCTTCATCCCGATCGGCGTGGGCGGCGACACCCTGAGCCTCGAGGGCTTCGATCCGCTCGCGACGGGTCCCGGCTTCCTGGTCGCCGGTCCGCCGCGGTCCGGACGCAGCTCGGCCCTGCTCATCCCGGTCAGTCAGCACCTGCAGCACCGCCGGGACGTCCTGGTGATCGCCCCGAGGCGCTCCCCGCTGCGCGATCTCGACGACCGGCGACTGCAGCTGTTCACCGGCTCCGAGCCCATCGACGAGATCCGTGAGGCGCTGTCGCGGCTGCGCACCCAACACCTCGTGGTCGTCGACGACTTCGAGGTCGTGGGTGCCGACTCACCCCTGGGGCAGCTGCTGGGCGAGACCTACGGCGCGATGCGCGACACCCCCAACGCGATGATCATCGGCGGCGGCATCGACGAGCTGGGCGCGGTCTACCGAGGCCTGCCGGCCGACCTCAAGCGCGGGCGAACCGGCCTGGTCCTGTCCCCTCGCGCGTCCAACGACGGCGACGTGCTGAACGCCCGCCTGCCCCGATCGGTCGGCGCCGCCGTGCCGCCGGGGCGCGGCCTGCTGATCAACCCCACGGGGTATCGCTGGATTCAGGTGCCCAAGGCCTGAGACCCGGCCCAGCATGGTTCGAAAGGCCCGCAACCTCGCTATGGTGGCCGGACTCGACCAGAGGGGGCTGGCGCGGATGGAGACCAACTACTACAAGGTGGCCCTGGGCCATGCGATGACGAGGGTCGCGTTCCAACGCGATCTGTTCGAGGGCTCTCCCTCGCCCGCCAGCGCGATCACCACGCCCGTCGTGGCGAACGACGGCTGGGAGTGCAGCGCCGCCGACGACTGGGCCGACGAGCTGCGCGAGCGGCTCCAGGGCCTGTACGAGGCCTTCGCCCAGGCGCACGCCGACCTCGCCGCCGAGCACGACGCCGAGCCCGACGAGGTCGAGGACGGCCACCGGCACGGGAACGCGTACCGCCCCCATGCGTACGCGCGACCGCACCGCAACATCCCGGTGGGCCCGTGACATGACGGTCAAGATGAACGCCGCCGCCCTCGACGAGGCCATCGCGGCGGCGGGTGCGCTCGCCAGCCGCATCGAGAACGCCCGCTTGGCGTGCTTGCAGGCCGTCCCGCCTGGCGGCCCCACCCTCACGTCCCTGAGCGTCCACGGCATCACGGGCAGCGCCCCCGAGTGGCTGCGTGAGCAGGCGAAGGACCCGCTCGGCGTCGTGCGCGACCTCGCCGACCTGCTGAGCTCCGAGGACGGCTCGTCCGTGACGTGGGACGGGTCCACGACCGGCACGATCGCCGACCTCAAGCAGGAGCTGGCCCGTCGCATCGCCGACGACCTCGACGACCTCGACGACGTGCGCTCGCCGGAGGACCTCGCCAGGGTGGAGGCCGCGACCGCCCTGCTGATGAAGTACGTCGACGACCCCGACGTCACCGCGGCCGTCGCGACGGAGCTGGGACCCGACGGCGTCGCCGCGCTCATCGAGCAGGCGGCGGCGATGACCGGCCCCTACTCGAACTACCCCAACCAGTACGCGACGTACGAGGACTCCAGCTACGGCGAGGAGTACGACCGCGTGCTCGCGCTGCAGGACGACCTCGCCACCGCCCTGAGCGGCGCCGTCGCCACCGCCTCGCGCAGCCGTCGGCTCTCCGAGGACTACGGCCGCGAGCTCGTCGAGAGCGGCGGGCCCTTGGCTCCGGCCGTCCTGTTCGACTACGCACACCGCAACGGACAGGTGTTCGGCTCGGATTTCCTGACCAGCGCCGGCGAGGCGCTGCTCGAGTGGGAGGGCAGCGGCGAGGGGATGTACTGGGCGCAGTTCAACGGTGATCACCCCTTCGGCACGGCCGACCGCAACGAGCTCAGGGACCCCGTCGTGCAATGGATGGAGTCCCTCTCGGACAACCCGCAGGCGTCGCAGGAGGTCTTGCTCGACCCCGACCGGGCCGCCTACCTGCTCGAGCGGCAGTCTCTCGGCGAGGAGACCTCCGGCAACGCGGCCGGCATGGTGCTGCAGACCGCCACGATCGACCAGGCGCTCAATCACGGCTCGTCCGGCCAGAACGCCGCCACCATCGCGACCTGGGCCATCGAGCATTTCGGTGGCGACGCGAAGGCCCAGGACGGCGTCAACGAGGAGCTCGGCGGCATCGTCGCGACCTACATCCGCGACGTCGACCGGATCGCGTTCAACCGCAGTTCCGCCGAGGGCACGGGGACCTACGGGCCGGGCGGCCTGCCGCCGGGCACGAACTTCCCCGGCGAGGGGTTCCCGCCCCACGGGATCATGCTGAACCGCGACTCCCTGACGAACCTGCTGGGCGACATCGGCGGCAACGACCAGGCCGTCTCGGTCATCGGCGGCGCGGCGACCCGGCTCAACGAGGTCCGGCTGCAGCACGGTATCGACGAGGTCATCGGCAGCGGCGTGGACCTCAGTGGCGCGGTGGGCGTCGACAACCCCGTTTTCGCCGCCACCCGGTCGAACGCCGGCCTGCAGGGCTTCCTGTACGACAACATGCTCGAGGGCGGCATCAGCGACGCCCGCGACGACGTGGCCCAGCGCCGGCGGATGGCCCAATTGCTGCTCCTGCCGACCGAGTTCGTCAAAGTGCCCGGCGGACCGGTCGGGTCGTACGTCGTGGGCGAGGTCAAGAGCCAGCTCACGACCGCGTTCGTCGGCAACGGCGTCTCGGACTCGATCAGCGGCGCCAACGACATGTTCGACGACATCCAGACGCACTCCCAGCTGCAGGCTCTGCACACGTTGGCCACCTCCGACGCCGGTTTGCCCGTCGGCGACCTGCACGACACGTGGCCGGTCGACGAGCACGGCCGGCCCAAGCCGATCGACGAGCTGACCAACGCCGAGCAGACGGCCATCATCAACATGGCCAACGGTGGCGGCGACGGCTACGCGTCCGCCGCCTACAGCGGCTCGCTCGACGGTCGCGACCAGCTCCTGAGGCAGTACGGAGGTTCCTGACGTGCGACGAGCGTTGATCCTGGGTGTAGCCGTGTCGTCCCTCCTGGCCGCCAGTGGCTGCCAGGAGCCGTCGTACGACGCGGAGCGCGCGTGCTCCATCCCCACCGACGTCGTCGCGGCGGTGCTCGGCACCGACCGCTTCAGCGCCCCGTCGGAGCGCATCGAGCGACTCCCGTTCACCGAGACGTCCACGCGGGGCAGCGCAGGCTGCCGCATCGACGCCGGGGACGTGAGCCTCTATGCCGAGGCGCTCGTCCTGCCTTCCACCGAGATCCCGCAGCGCGAGGAAGTCATCCGCTCCGAGAGCGACAGCTTCGCGCTGCTCGACGGCATCGCTCGCGCCGACGGCCGGCGCGGCGGCTGGGTGTGCGGGTCCGTCGCCGTCTCCGTCGAGCTCGACGGCAACCGCGACGCCGACCCGTCCGACATGCGCGCGGTCATCGAGGCCGTGGCCGACGAGGCGGGCTGCTACACGGCACCCCCGAGGCCGTGGGACCCCGCGACCACCGGGACGTCCTGACGGGTCAGTCGACCTCGGTCACGGATGCTCCTGGCAGGAAAAGACGCCCGGCCCCTAGGGGAGCCGGGCGTCCAGTCGGGTCAGCGGGGCGACTGCAGGGGCGTCAGCACGGGGTGCTGGTCGGCTTCCTTGGCACCCTCGGCGAACTTGTTGTGCTGAAACGCCACGTCGGTACCGGCGTTGGAGAACGCCTGGCACAGCTGGGTCAGAGCCTGCTTGAACTGCACCCGCCGGTTCGTCCCCCGAGTGAAATCACGGGACCAGGATGCTGGCCATGAGCGTAACGGAGAGTTCTGTCCGCAGCAGCCTGAGCGATTTCAGTCGACCTCGGTGACGACCGACTGGATCTCCCCGACCGCGAGACTCTGCGCCGGTGCGCTGCGGTTCATCGCTGCCGGGAACGAGAGCGGGCCGTTGGGCAGGTTGATCACCAGGTCGTACGCCACCGTCAGGGTCACGTCGTAGGACCCGGCGCGTCGGTAGGCGTGCTCGACGGCGCCGGCCTGACCGACCGCCGCGTTCCGTACCCCGACACCACTGCCGGACCCGCCGTCACCGAAGCTCCACGTGACCTCGCCGGGGGTGAACACCACCGGAATCGTGAGGCCGAACAACGTGACGTCGACGGTCACCTCGGTCGCCTCGGCCGCGAAGTTGGTCGGGACGTTGACGTACGACGTCGCGGCGGGCTCGATCACGAACGACGGCGTCGGCGCGAGAGCGCGGGCCCGGTCGATGATGTCGTCGACCGTGATCGTCGGCGGCTCGGACTCGCGCGGCTCGTCCAGCCCTCGGCACACCACGCCGGCGCGGCTGAAGCCCGCCTCCTCGTCCTCGGCCACGTTGTCCGCGGTCATGCGACGTTCGAACACCCAGTACCGGAAATCGCCTTCCTCGGGGCACTCGTTGGCTCCGCCGCACATCACGTCAGGGTCCATCACGTAGTCGCGGACCCCCGGCCCGGTGGCGCGGACGATGTTGGCCGGGCACCACGGCGTGTGGACCCGTTGAGTCCACGGGCCCGGGATCGGGATCGTCGTGTTGCCGGGAGGCCCGGGGTTCGGGCCCGGGGTCTGACCGGGCTGCGTCGCACACAGGTCGACGGTGCCCTCGCCGTCGTGCGAACCGTCGTAGTCTTCATCGGGACAGTCGGCGGCAGCCACGGGCACCTGGGCGATCTCGATCGCCGTCATGGCCCCGACCGTCATCGTCGTGGTGACCGCCAGGGCACCGACGAGCCGGCACAGGCGGGACGCCGTCATCCCAAGTCGTAGGTCAGGAGCTGCCACTGATCGCCCTTCCACTGGATGTTGGTCTTGAACGGCAATGCCTCGGCGGCGTTGACCGTGCCGATCTTCTTGCCGGTGTCCTTGCGGACGGACTCGCCCTGAGGGATGTCCAGGGCCAGGCGGACCTGGTAGTAGACCTCGTCGTTGACGCTCGGCGCGTCCACGAGCTCGTGACGGGCCGGGCCCGAGCTGACCGTCAGCTTCTCGATCTTGCCGTCGTCGTAGTTGTCGACCCACCCCTGGCACGAGGCGCAGGTGGCGAGATCGGAGATCGCGGTGAGGGCCGGCACGTCGCCGGTCGCCATCATGTACAGCACGGTGTCGGCGGCGAAGACGGCGAACGCCTCCGCGCCCTCCTGGCTGAACTCGTCCGCGGGGCGCTGTGGCTTGGCCGTGGCCGACCAGCTCGGAGTCGCCGACGGTGATGGCGAGGCCGACGTGGCGTCGGTCCTCGGCGGGGCGGCGTCGTCATCGTCGTTGCCGCACGCCGCCGTGCCCAGGGCGAGCGACAGGACGAGCGCGGCCAGAGCGGGAGATCGTCGCATGGAGTACTCCTTGAGGGACAGGACGCCCGGCCCCTGGAGGGGCCGGGCGTCTCGTCGGGTCAGCGGGGCGACTGCAGGGGCGTCAGCACCGGGTGCTGATCGGCTTCCTTGGCGCCCTCGGCGAACTTGTTGTGCTGGAAGGCCACGTCGGTACCGGCGTTGGAGAACGCCTGGCACAGCTGGGTCAGAGCCTGCTTGAACTGCACCCACGCCTCGTTGAACTCCTTGGCGCCGGTGGACTGCCACTCCTCGTTCGCCTGGTTCAGCGACGCGTCCACGTTGTTGATCATCGTGTCGGTTTCCTGCATCGACTTGTTCAACGTGTTGTACAGCGCGTAGAGATCTTCGATCCGAGCTTGCACCATGGGTATGTCTCCTTCGTCGGTTCGTCCCCCGAGTGAACTCACGGGACCAAGATGCTGGCCATGAGCGTAACGGACACTTCTGTCCGCAGCAGCCCGAACATTCTCGGGGCCCGGCTCCGATCAGCGGGGCGACTGCAGGGGCGTCAGCACCGGGTGCTGATCGGCTTCCTTGGCGCCCTCGGCGAACTTGTTGTGCTGGAACGCCACGTCGGTACCGGCGTTGGAGAACGCCTGGCACAGCTGGGTCAGAGCCTGCTTGAACTGCACCCACGCCTCGTTGAACTCCTTGGCGCCGGTGGACTGCCACTCCTCGTTCGCCTGGTTCAGCGACGCGTCCACGTTGTTGATCATCGTGTCGGTTTCCTGCATCGACTTGTTCAACGTGTTGTACAGCGCGTAGAGATCTTCGATCCGAGCTTGCACCATGAGTTTGTCTCCTCAGTCCGTTCGTCCCCCCGAATGCACTCAGCACAGGGACTGTCAGTGATGAAGCATGATGCTAGCGGACGATGCTTCGTTCAGGGCGCGAAGCGACCATGCTCACATGGCCCGTTGTGACCAGATGGGCAGGACGAAAGCCCGAACCGTCTGTAGTCTGCTCACCGAGAGCACACGATCACTTGGGGGAATCGATGACGCCTGAAGACGCCGAGGACAAGACCGAGCCGAACTTGTTCCGCTCCACCCTGCAGTCGGCGAAGTCGACCGTGACCACCTGCGGCGACAACGTGTACTCCGGCTACGGGTCTCCCCTGGACGCCATCGCGAACCCCCTGGCCAACGGCGGGTGGGTCTGCAAGGAGGCCGACACCTGGATCGCCGAGATGAAGGACCAGTGCACCGGGATCACCGAGGCTTTCGACGACGCCGTCACGGCGATCCAGACTCGGATCGGCACCGAGCCAGACAAGGTTCCCGAGAACGACTGGCGGGGCAACAGCTGGCCCCGTCAGTGGCGCGTTCAGAACATGTACTGAGGATGCGGCCATGACCACCGTCAAGATCGACATCGACCAGATCGGCGCAGCCATCACGGCGGCCGAGGACCTCGCCGGCGCCATCGACACCCAGAGCGCCGCGGCCCGGACCGCCTCCCCCATCAGCCTGCCGTCCCTGGCCGACGGCACCGTGGGCAAGAAGTCGCAGTGGATCCGCGACCACCTCGAGGACCTCACGACCCGGCGTGACCTGGCGATCCTGCTGGACACCGAAGGCACCGGTAGCGCCAGCTACACCGTCACCCAGGACACCTTGACCAGCGTCAAGGAGATGCTCGGCGAGGAGCTGGCCGACTCGGTCGCCGACCTCGACCACGAGAGCGATCCCGAGGAGGTCGCCCGCGTCACGGCGATGCTCGACACGTGGAACAAGGACGGCGACGTGATGGCCGCCATGTTCACCGAGCTCGGCCCCGACGGCACCGTCGGCGCCATGTCCAACATCTCCTCCCTGATGGGATACGGCGGCTCCGGCGACCCCGACGCCTACGCCGGCCTGGCCGAGAGCCTGCGCACCGGACTGTCCACCGCCTCGAACGATCCCGGATTCCCCGCCGAGCAGTTCGGCCGCGACCTCGTGCGCTACAGCGTCGCGCCCCTGCTGACCGACGAGGAGCAGCGCGCCTTCGCCGAGAACTTCCCCATAGGCATGAACGGCGCGAACATCCTCACGTACTTCATGCAGGACACGAACTACGACGACGACTTCCTGCTGGGCGCCGCCCGGTCGTTGGACGAGTTCGAGCAGCTCGCCAAGGACGGCAACTTCCCCGCCGACGTCTGGTACAGCCACAACGGCCACGGCCCGCTCGACACGGGCAACGAGACGGGTTGGTACGACGACCCGATGGCCGCGATCATGCACAACTTCGGCGAGAACCCGCAGGCCGGCCTGACCTTCTTCACCGAGGACGCGGATCGCCAGACGTACTACTTCAACGATCGCGAGTGGAAGGCCGACGGCTACGGCGGCATCTCGCACGCCGTCGAGGGCATCGGCACCGACGCCACGAACCTCAAGGACAACGCCGAGGACACGACGAACCTCGTGTCGCAGTTCCTCGACGAGGTGGCCAACAGCTCGGGCTTCACCCCCGAGGACGCCAAGGCAGCCTCCCCGCACATCGCGGACCTGCTGAAGTTCTACATGCCGGCGGTCGACACGACCTTGCGCAACGGCGCGAACGAGGGCGACTCCGGGTCGGGCCCGTTGTCGATCGATCACTTCGGGTCCTTCGAGCACTACCCGATCCTGTTCAAGGACGACCTGGACACCCTGATGAAGGTGGCGATGGGCACCCAGGACGGCACCCAGAGCATCGCCGAGGGCGTCGGTGGCTACCAGAAGACGCAGCTGAACAACATCGCGGCGCAACTGGCGCAGAACCCGGACGACCCGGGCCTGCGCACCGAGCTGCGCGACATCCTGGAGCGCAACGCGTCGCTGCAGGGCTTCACCGAGTTCTCGGTCGGGCAGGTCGAGATCGACGGCGCAGCCGACCGCGACGCCCAGCGTCAGGCCTACATCGACTTGGTCTCCGACGCGGCCGGGATGATCCCGATGCCCGGCGCCGACCAAGTCGGCGACGTCGGAAGCAAGCTGATCGATTACGGCTGGAGCCAGGCGTCCGAATTGGGCAAGGATGCCGCCGGCAACGCCTGGACCTCCGAGGCGGCGGGCGCCACCGACAACGCCGAGGACCGCGCGGAGGCCGGCTCCAACCGGGTCAAGGTCGACTCCTACCTGTCCATGATCGAGTCCGGTCTCATCCCGCGTGACGAGGTGCCCGACCAGTGGTTCAAGAACGGCCGACTGATCGAGCTGGGGGACATCCCGCCCGAGCAGATGGGGTCCTACACGCAAGGCGCCATGAACGGGGTCAACGAATTCGCGACGAACCATGACCTCGAGGGGGCGTACCGCGAGTCGTTCCTCAAGTTCTACGCCCCGGTGAAGTGATGCGCGCGCTCCTCGTCACTGCCGCTCTCGCTGCGGCGCTCGCTCTGGGCGGGTGCGCCGACGACGCCGGCTCGGACTCCGACGACCCGCTGGCCGGGCATCCCGAGCTCCTGCAGGTGTCCGACCTGCCGCCGGTCGACTCGGTCGAGGTGAGCGAGCAGACCAACGTCTCCAAGACGAACTGCGCCGCCATGGACGCGGAGTGGAACCTCGCCGCGTCGAAGGACTTCGTCTACGCCTGGTACGAGCTGGAGGGCGACAGCGACACGACGGTGCGCTCGGCGGTCCAGGGGCCGGCCGCCACGAGCGACGCCATCGACGACACCTTCACGCGGCTCGAGTCGATGATCGCCGAGTGCGTGGCCGGTGGAGCGAGCACCGGCACCTTCGAGCCGTTGGAGGGTCTCCCGGACGGGGCGGTGGGCTTCGTCGCCACGCAGGACACCTCCAACGGCACCCAGACCACCGAGCGCGCCTACGTCAAGCTCGACGATCAGCGCGCGGCGGTCGTCACCGTGGTGCACACCGGTGACGGAGAGGCCCCGGTCAGCGTGACCGAGCTGCTCCCGAAGGCGGTCGAGCGGGCCTCCGACGCCTGACGCTCAACCCTGCGCCATGCGAGCCAGCGCGCGCGCAGCATGTTCGAGCGCGACGCCGTCCACCGACGCGTCGAACGTGAATCGGACGGCGCTCTGCGCGACCTCGCGCTCGAGACCCATCGCCGTGAGGACGTGGCTGGGCTCGTCACTGCCGGCCGCGCAGGCCGAGCCACTGGAGCACACGATCCCGCGGGCCTCCAGGTCGACGAGCAACGACTCGCCCGACCGTCCGGGGAAGACGAACGACGCGTGCCCCGGCAGACGGTTGCCGGGATGACCGGTGAGGCGCGTCCCCGGTGCCGCGGCCAGGACACCGGCAACGAAGCGGTCTCGGCGGCCGGCGACCACCGCGGGATCGCCGTGCCCCGCCTCGAGCGCGGTCGCCAGGCCGACGACGCCCGCCACGTCCTCGGTCCCGGAGCGGCGGCCGTCCTGCTGGCCTCCGCCGTGGACCAGCGGCTCGAACCGCTGCCGCCGGTCGACCCACAGGACGCCGATCCCCTTGGGCGTGCCGAGCTTGTGGCCGCTCAGGCTCAGCGCCGTGACGCCGAGCATCCGCACGTCGAGGTCGAGCCATCCCGCGGCCTGCACGGCATCGGTGTGGAACGGCACGCCACGCTCCGCCGCCAGCGCCGCGAGCTCGGCGATCGGCTGGATCGTGCCGACCTCGTTGTTGGCGTACTGGATGCTGACCACCGTGGTGTCGTCGCGCAGCGCCTCGGCCAGCACGTCGGGCTGGACCACACCGTCGGCGTCGACGGGAAGGACGGTGACGTCGTACCCGATCCGGCCGAGCCACGCCGCCGATTCCAGCACCGCCGGGTGCTCGACGGCGCTGACGACGACGTGGCGTCCCCGCGGGTCCGCCAGGGCGATGCCCTTGATCGCCGTGTTGTCGGACTCGGTGCCGCCACTGCAGAACGTGACCTCGGACGGCCTCGCGCCCAGCTGTCGCGCGACGCGCGCCCGGGCGTCGTCGAGCCCGTGACGCGCGGCGGCCCCCACCTCGTGGTGGCTGGCCGGGTTGCCGAAGTCGCGGGTCAGGTAGGGCCACATCGCCTCGAGCACCTCACGGCGCACGGGCGACGTCGCCGCGTGGTCAAGGTAGATCACGACAACCGCACGTCCAGGCCCAGGTCGAGGTTCCTGACCGAGTGCGTCAGTGCCCCCACGCTGATCACGTCGACACCGGTCCCTGCGATGGCGCCGATGGTCTCGAGGCTCACGCCTCCGGAGGCCTCGACGAGGGCGCGGCCCGCCACGACCTCGACACCTCGACGCAGGTCCTCGAGATCGAAGTTGTCGAGCATGATCGTGTCCACTCCCCCGGCCAGCACGGGCTCGATCTGGTCGAGCCGGTCCACCTCGACCTCGAGGTGCGTCGTGTGGGGAAGCCGCGCCCGGGCCGCGCGGATCGCCGCGGTGACGTCCTCGACGAGCGCGAGGTGGTTGTCCTTGGCCATCACGGCGTCGGACAGGCTGAACCGGTGGTTGTGGCCTCCCCCGCACCGGACCGCGTGCCGCTCGAGGGCTCGCAGGCCCGGCGTGGTCTTGCGGGTGTCGGCCACCCGGACGCCCGGTCCGGCCGCCGCGACGTACGCCGCCGTGACCGTGGCGATGCCGCACATCCGCTGGACCAGGTTGAGGGCGATCCGCTCGCCGCGCAGCACCGCCCGCGCGTTGCCGCGGACCGTGGCCAGCGGTGTCCCGGCACCGAAGAGCTCGCCGTCGGCGACCAGCAGCGTGACGTCCAGCCCGGGGTCGAGGGTGGTCATCGCGACCTCGAACACCTCGGCGCCGGCGAAGACGCCGGGCTCGCGGGCGACGAGGTCGGCCGTCGCGACGGCCTCGGCCGGCACGAAGACCTCCGAGGTCAGGTCGCCGTGCGGCGCGTCCTCGTCCAGCGCGTTCTCGACGACGCGGCGGATCTGACGACGATCAAGCATGACGCACCCCCACGAGGGTCGAGTGGACCGCTGGGCCGGGCTCGGGCAGCGGGAAGTCACGGCGGAAGTGGGCCCCGCGCGACTCGGTACGGGCGAGGGCGGCGGCCACCACGGCACGCGCCACGAGCCACAGATTCGCGTCCTCGGCCGCCTTCGCGTCGGTCGTCGCCGGCGGCGCCCACCGGGCGAGGACGTCGGCCGCCTCCTGCAGCCCGTCGGCATCACGCGACAGCCCTGCGGCGGACCACATCAGGTGCTGCAGGTCGGTGCGTCCGAAGGTGTCGTCACCTCCGTCGACGTCGAGCTCGAGCGGCGGGGCCCAACGCGCCCGGTCGAACGGCTCGGCCGCCGAGGGCTCCAGGACCGCGTCGGCCACCCGCTCGCCGAAGACCGCGCCCTCGAGCAGCGAGTTCGATGCCAGCCGGTTCGCTCCGTGCAAGCCGGTGCACGCGACCTCGCCGACGGCGAACAGGCCGGGCACGCTCGTGCGGCCCCACCGGTCGGTGCGGACACCGCCCATGGCGTAGTGCGCGGCCGGGGCGACCTCGATCGGGTGACGGGACCAGTCCAGGCCCTGGGACCGGACGACCGCGTCGATCGACGGGAACCGCTCCGCCAGGAACCGTGCGCCCAGCTCCGTGGCGTCCAGCCGGACGGGCACGCCGCCCTGCCGCGCCATCTGCTCGGCGATCCCGCGGGCGACGATGTCACGCGGGGCCAGCTCGGCGTCGGGATGGACCTCGGTCATGAACCGACGACCGTCGGCGTCGATCAGGACCGCGCCCTCACCACGCACCGCCTCGGACACCAGGTGATTGCCCGGCGTCGCCAGGGAGGTGGGGTGGAACTGGTGGAACTCCAGGTCGGCCAGCACGGCACCGGCGCGCAGCGCGATCGCGACGCCGTCGGCGGTCGCCACCGCGGGGTTGGTGGTGAACGGGAACAGCTGACCTGCTCCCCCGGTGGCCAGCACGACCGCGTCGGCGGTCAGCACCTCCCCGTCGAGCAGACGGACACCGCGGGCGGCGCCGGCCTCGACGACGACGTCGACCACGGTCGTGTTCTCGCGCACGACGATCCCCGAGCCCTCGAGCCGTGCGATCAGGGCCGACGAGATCGCCGCACCGGTCGCGTCTCCGCCCGCGTGGACGATGCGCGCGTGGGAGTGTGCCGCCTCGAGGCCCAACGCGAGCCGGCCGCCCTCCTGGTCGAACCGGACCCCGCGACGGATCAACGTGCCGACCGCAGCCGGGCCCTCGGCGCACAACACCTCGGCCGCGTCGGTGTCGCACAGGCCCGCGCCCGCCGCGACCGTGTCGGCCACGTGCGAGGCCGCGGTGTCGGCAGGCGCGGTCACCACGGCGACCCCGCCCTGGGCGACGGCGGTGTTGGACTGGGCCAGGGGCGCCTTCGCCACGAGGGTCACCTCGACGCACGGGCGCACGGCCAGCTCCAGGGCCGTGGTCAGGCCGGCGACGCCGCTGCCGACCACGATCACGCGGGTCGTCATCAGTGGTCCTGGGGCAGGGCCGCGAGCATCCGCTCGAGAGCGACCTTGGCGTGGGTGGCGACGTCAGGGTCGACGACGATCTCGTTGCGCACCTCACCCTCGACGAGGCCGTCGAGCACCCAGGCGAGGTACCCGGGGTGGATCCGGTACATCGTCGAGCACGGGCACACGACCGGGTCGAGGCAGAAGATCGTCTTGTCCGGGTGCTCCGCCGCGAGCCGGTTGACCATGTTGATCTCGGTGCCGACGGCGATCACGGAGCCGGACGGCTGGGCCGCGATGAACTTGCGGATCGCGTCCGTCGATCCGGCGGCGTCCGCAGCATCGACGACGGGCATCGGGCTCTCGGGGTGCACGATCACCCGGCAGCCCGGGTACTGGGCGCGCGCCTGCTCGATCTGGGCCACCGTGAAGCGCTTGTGCACCGAGCAGAAGCCGGGCCACAGCAACACGCGCGCGTCGCGCAGCACCTCGGCGTCCACCCCCAGGTCGGTGGCGCGGGGGTTGATCATCGGCATCTGCTCCAGCGGGACGCCCATCGCCTTGGCGGTGTTGCGGCCCAGGTGCTGGTCAGGGAAGAACAGCACCCGGCGGCCCTGTTCGAAGGCCCACTCCAGCACGGTGGAGGCGTTCGACGACGTGCAGACGATCCCGCCGTGGCGCCCGCAGAACGCCTTGAGCGCCGCCGACGAGTTCATGTAGGTGACCGGAACGGTGTCGTCGTCGCCGTAGAACTCGGTGAGGTACTCCCACGCCGCCTCGACCGAGTCCTCGTCGGCCATGTCGGCCATCGAGCAGCCGGCCGCGAGGTTGGGCAGGATGACGTGCTGCTCGGGGCGGGCCAGGATGTCGGCGGTCTCGGCCATGAAGTGCACGCCGCAGAAGACGATCGTCTCGGCATCGGGGCGGGTCAGCGCGGCATTGGCCAACTGGAACGAGTCGCCCACGAAGTCGGCGTACTGCACGACCTCGTCGCGCTGGTAGAAGTGCCCGAGGATCACCAACCGGTCGCCCAGGGTCTGCTTGGCCGCGCGGATCCGCGCGTGCAGCTCGGCTTCGGGCATGCGCTGGTACGCCGACGGCAGCTGGCCGGGACGCACGACCGGCTCGGGGACCAGGTCGTGCTCCGACGCGCCCGGCCCGTACCCGGGAAACCCGTCGAACTCCCACGGCGACTTCGCCAGGTCCGCGTCACACGAGTTGCCCGGCGCCGAGACGATGAGGTCGTTGATCGAGAGGGTCATGGTGTCTCCAGTCGGTAGAGAGCCGGGGGCCGGTGGCTGGTCCCGGTGAGGTGGCGCCCCGTGGGAACGATGCGCGGATTCGCCAGGGCCTGGCGGCGGAAGTTCGCGGGATCGAGCCGGACCTGGTGGACCGCCTCGTGGACCTCGCGCAACTGGGCGATCGTGAACTCCTCGCCGGTGAACGCGTGCGCGATGTCGGAGTAGGTGATCTTGGCGCGCAGCCGGCGCAGGGCGTACTCGACGATGTCGTTGTGGTCGAACGCGAGGTCGGGGACCTCGTCGGCCACGAACCACTCGACGTTCTCGCCGTCGATCGCGCGCGCGTCCTCGTCGGGGCGGACCAGCGCCCAGTAGACGATCGAGACGACCCGGTCGGGCGAGCGGTCGATGCCGCCGAAGCTGTAGAGCTGCTCGAGGTAGGACGGCTCGAGCCCGGTCGTGCGACGCAGTGTGGTGCGCGCCGACGTGACGAGGTCCTCGGCCGGCTCCAGCGGTCCGCCCGGCAGCGCCCAGCGGCCGAGGAACGGTTCGCGGATCCGCCGCACCAGCGGCAGCCAGAGCGTGTCGCGTCCGGTGGCCGGGTGCGGGCGCAACGCGAAGATCACGGTGGACACGGCCAACTCGATCCGCTGTTCCATCGCACCCACCTCCTTAGGGTCACAAGGACACTAAGGGGAGGTTATGGTCATGTCAACCCTAAGGTCGCTCTGTCTCAGAAATAGTCACGGATCAGCACGGTCCCGGTCGGCGGCTCGAACTCCCCCGGCCGCAGCACGAGCAGGTCGTACGGGTGGTGCTCGCGGACCCGATGGTCCGGCAACACCGAGGTCAACTCCGTGCCGGACGTGTCGAAGCGGCCCGTCGGGGTCATGCTCGAGAACGTGCCGAACATCCACAGCAGGGTGTCGCGCGACGCGTCGTCGACCCAGACCAGGTCCTCGACCTCGACGAAGGCATCCCCGCCGACACCCGGCGACCGGTTCCACGCAGCGTAGGCGACGGCCCGGCCGTCCTCGTCGAGCGCGAGGGTGACTCCGGTGGCGTCGTTCAGCCAGACATCGTGGTCGAACTCCACCGAGGTGCGCGTGAGCGGCCCGTCGTGCCGGCTGGCCCAGTCGGCATAGATCCGCTTCACCTCCGGCAGGTCGTCCGCCGTCGCGCGACGGAGGTCGCGCTGTCGTGTGAAGCCGCGCAGGGCGGTCGCCGGGACCTCGATCGTGTCCATCGCCCCGACGGTTCGGTACCCCAGGCTCGCGTAGATCCCGGGCGCGCTGGCGAACAGCGTGGCGATCACGTCCCCCTGCGCCCGGGCGTCGTCGTGCAGTCGCTCCATGAGCGGTCGCAGCAGTCCACGGCCCCGGAACTCCGGCGCGATGGCGACGCCCCCGACGCCGCACGTGGGCACCTCTCGCCCTCCGAACCACGAGGCGTACGGCTTGCGCGTGGCGGTGGCCACGAGCTGCTCGTCGAGGAACAGGCCCCAACGCTCGAACGCCGGGTGCTCGACGCGGTCGCCGCCGAGCGTCGTCGTGCCGAATGCCGGGAGCCGCACGGCGACGAGCGCGTCCCGGTCGTCCTCGGTGAGCCTCCGGATCTCCATGGGCTCGAGGTTAGACCCGCTGCTTCGACACCTCCGGCGTCTCAGCGGAAGTCGCGGGAGCGGTGGCCCCGCGGGACGGCGGGGTCGATGAGCCGCTCGATGACCTCGGCGACGAGGTTGACGGCACCCTGCTGGTGCTCGAGCCGGCCCGTGACGACCACCGCCGCACTGGAGCGGGCGACCTGGCGATGGCGCTGCCACACGGTGTCGAACACGACGACGTTGAGCATCCCGGTCTCGTCCTCGAGGTTGAGGAAGGTGACGCCCCCGGCGGTGTACGGCCGCTGGCGGTGGGTGATGAGGCCCGCGACCCGGATCCGCCGGTTCGGCTCGTGCCGGATCAGACCACCCACCGCGAGCACCCCCTGCTGCGTCAGCATCGGCCGCAGGTGGGCGAACGGGTGCTCGCGCGGGGAGATCCTGGTCGACTCGAGGTCGGCCAGCGTCAGCTCGACGTCGCTCATCCCCGGGAGCATCGGCGGCGGCGCGACGATCGCCGTGCCCGGCAGCCGGTCCTGGCTGTCGGTGTAGCCCGCGTTCCAGATCGCCTGCCGCCGGGTCAGCCCGAAGCCGTCGAAGGCGCCCGCCGTGGCCAGCTGCTCCTGCTGGGCCCGGGTCAGCCCGCAGCGGCGCACCACGTCGGCCATGTCGTCGAACGGTCGCTCAGCACGCGCCGCCACGATGCGCTCGGCATCGGCCACCCCGATCCCCTGGACCGACGTCAGCCCCAGCCGCACCGCGTGGTGCCCGTCGCGGCGGTGCTCGGCGTGGTCGGGCTCGGCGGCGGGATCGAACTCCCCCACCGGCGGTTGCTCCTGGGCCGCGCAGGACGCCCGTCCCGTGGGTCCGGTGGCGTCGCCGAGCCGCTCGAGGTCGGCGTGCACGCCCGACCGCACGATGTCGGGACTCCTGACCTCGACGCCGTGGCGCCGCGAGTCGGCCACGAGCGACTGCGGCGAGTAGAACCCCATCGGCTGCGCCCGGAGCAAACCGGCCAGGAACGCCGCCGGATGGTGCAGCTTCAGCCAACTGCTGGCGTACACCAGCAACGCGAAGCTGATGGCGTGGCTCTCGGCGAAGCCGAAGTTGGCGAAGGCCTGGATCCGGCCGTAGATGTCGTCGGCGAGGTCGCCGGTGATGCCCTTCTGCGCCATCCCCAGGTACAGCTGGTCGCGCAGCCGGTCGATCTTCTCCAGTCCTCGCTTCGAGCCCATCGCCCGGCGCAGCAGGTCGGCCTCGTCCCCGGTGCACCCGCCCAGCACCATCGCGATCTGCATGAGCTGCTCCTGGAACAGCGGGACCCCCAGCGTGCGCTCCAGCACCGGCTCGAGGGTGGGATGCGGATACGTGATCGGCTCCTCCCCCAGCTTGCGCCGGATGTAGGGGTGCACGGCTCCGCCCTGGATGGGGCCGGGACGGATCAGCGCGATCTCGATGACCAGCTCGTAGAACCGGCGGGGCCGCAACCGTGGCAGGGTGCCGACCTGGGCCCGGCTCTCGACCTGGAACACCCCGATCGAGTCGGCCCGGCAGAGCATGTCGTAGACGCCCTGCTCCTCCTTGGGGATCGTCGCGAGCGTCCACCGCTCGCCGATCGACTCGTCGATGATGTCGAAGGTGTGCTGGATCGCGCCGAGCATCCCCAGGCCGAGCAGGTCGAACTTGACCAGTCCCATGTAGGCGCAGTCGTCCTTGTCCCACTGCAGCACGGTGCGGCCGGGCATCCGGGCGCGCTCGATCGGCACGACCTCGCCCACGGGACGCTCGGTCAGGACCATGCCGCCGGAGTGGATGCCCAGGTGCCGCGGCGACTTCATCGCCTGCTCGGCCAGCCGCACGACCGGCTCGGGGATCGCCTCGGCGCCCTCACCACTGCCGTTCTCGGTGCGGACGGAGGACCACGAGTCGATCCGCTTGCTCCACGCGTCCTGCTGACCCGCCGAGTACCCCAGCGCCTTGGCCATGTCGCGCACCGCGGACTTGGGCCGGTAGCTGATCACGTTGCAGACCTGCGCGGCGTTGCGGCGGCCGTACTTGTCGTAGACCCACTGGATCACCTCCTCGCGACGGTCGGAGTCGAAGTCCACGTCGATGTCGGGCTCCTCGTCGCGGGTGGCCGAGAGGAAGCGCTCGAAGGGCAGCCCGTACTTGATCGAGTCGACCGCGGTGATCTCGAGGGCGTAACAGACCGCCGAGTTCGCCGCCGAGCCGCGGCCCTGGCACAGGATGCCGCGGCTGCGGGCGAAGGCGACGATGTCGTGGACGATGAGGAAGTACCCGGCGAAGTCCTTGTCCTCGATGACGGCCAGCTCGCGCTGCAGCCGTGTCTCGGCGTCGTCGCGACAGTCGGCGTAGAGCCGGTCGGCCCCCTGCCGCACCAGCTCGCGCAGCCAGCTCATCGGGGTGTGTCCGGGCGGGACGTCCTGCTTGGGCAGCCGCGGCGAGGCCTTGCGCAGGTCGAACGCGCACGCGTCGGCGATCTCGACCGAGCGGGCGACCGCGCCGGGCCACCGGGCGAACCGCTGCGCCATCTCGGCCCCCGAGCGCAGGAACGGCGGCGGCGCCAGCCAGCCGTCCAGCTCGGCCAGGCTGCGCCGGGCCCGCACGGCGGCGAACGCCTGGGCCAGTCGCGTGTCGGCGGGTCGCGCGGCGTGGACGTTGCCGGTGGCGACCGTGGGCAGCCCCAGCTCGGCGGCCCAGCCCGCGAGGGCGTCGTTGGCGGGACCGTCGCCGGGTCCGCCGTGGTCGGTGAGCTCGACGACCACGTGGTCGTGGCCGAAGAGATCGACCAGCCGGCGCAGTCCGCTCATCCCCTCGCGCCGGACCCAGCCCTTGCGGCAGCCGGTCAGCACGACCCAGCGGTCGCGACCGCGCTCGGCCAGGTCGGCCAGGTCGTAGGCCGGCCGGCCCTTCTCGTCGCCGGCCAGGTTCGCCTCGGTGATCGCCGAGGCGAGCGCGTGATAGCCCTCGACCCCGCGCGCCAGCACCAGCAGGTGGTCGCCCTCGGGATCGGGGACGCCGTTCTGAGGGCCGGTCAGCCCCAGGGACAGCTCGGCCCCGTAGACCGTGCGGAGCCCGTGCAGCTGGGCGGCCTCGGCGAACCGGGCGGCGCCGCTGAACCCGTCGTGGTCGGTCAGGGCGAGGGCCGACAGCCCCAGCCCCACCGCCTCGCGGACGAGCTCCTCGGGGTGGCTGGCACCGTCGAGGAAGCTGTGGTTGCTGTGGCAGTGCAGCTCGGCGTACGGCACCACCGCGGCCGGCACCTCGGGGGTCTCGGGCGCCTCATAGGCGGGCCGCTTGCGCGAGAACGCCGGGCCGTCGCCACCGTCGGGCAACGGCTGGGCCGGGTCGCGCCAGCGTCCGGACAGCCGTGCCTCCAGCTCGCGCCAGGAGATGTCGGGGTTGTTCCAGCCCATCAGAGCCGTCCCGGATCAGTCATAGCGGGCCTCGGTCCACCAGCGGCCGTTCTCGACCACCATGAGCCAGGCACTGCCGTCGACACCGACGACCTGGAAACGGGCCACGCGTCGGGCCGCGGCCTCGTCCCACCAGTGCTCGTCGACCGGCCACGGCCCGGCCCAGGCGGCCACGGGCTGCCAGGCCAGATCGGCCGCAGCGCGGAACCGGGCCGGCCGACCCGACAGCCCGCCGCGTCCGCTGACACTGACCGGGAGCCCTTCGGCACCCACCACCTGCGCGGGCGCCGGCTCGGTGAACACCGTGGCCGGCGCCGGTGCCGGCACGCTGCCGGGCCACGGCCGGTCGACCGGTCGCTGCACGACGGGACGCTCGCCCCACGGCGCCGACAGCCGCCGGTCCGCCGGTGCGCGCCCGCCCTGGACACCGACCGTGCGCACCCCCTCGGGTCCGACCAGCGCCTGGACCCGCGCCACGGACCGCTCGACCTGGTCGTCGGGTCCCCCGCCGAACAGGCTCTCGGCATGGTCGCCCAGGGGCTCGACCTCGACCGGGACGCAGCGCACCGCGACCACCGGTCCACCGGGTGGATCGGCGGACAACTGCCAGCGCAGCCGGTCGAGCACGTCACCGGACCCGAACCACCGCGGGTGACGCCACACCCGGCTGGACACGCGCGGCTCGCCCGCGACCTCGGCATCGACCTCGATCCGCAGCGTCGAGCAGACCAGACCGGCCCGGTCGAGTCCACGGACGAAGCTCTCGACGCTCTGGCGCGCGCTGAACACCACGGCCTCGGACCGCTCGAGCGCCGGCTCGAAGGCCACGGTGACCACGAGCTCGGGCGGCGGGGTGCGGCGCGAGATCGGCCGCACCTCCTCACCCTGGGCCCACCGGTGCAGCAGCGCCCCGTGGGCGCCGAACCGCGCCACCACGTCGGCCGCGGGCAACGCCGCGAACTCACCGACCCGCCGGATCCCCAACCGGCGCAGCACGGTGACCAGATCCAGTCCCGGGGTGGTCGCATCCGCCGGCGTGGGCACCTCCAGCACCTCGACCGGCAGCTCGCGCAGGAAGTCGGCGTTGCCGCCGGGGGCCACGATGAGGCAGTCCTGGGCGGGCGCCTGCCGCGCCGCCAGCTCGGCGACGAAGACCCCGTCGGCGATGCCGAACCGCACGTCCCACACCCCGAGCCCGACCAGCTGCTCGGCCATCACGGCAGCGGCCTCCGCCTCGCCGCCGTAGTACCGCTCGGGCACGCTCAAGGCGCACAGGCCGGGACGCAGCGGCGCCACCCCCGGGCTGAGCTCCTCGAGGGTGGTCAGCACCTGCTCGAAGGTGCGGGCGTCGACCTCGGGGCGGTGGTCGCACACCACCAGGTCGGGACAGCGCGACTGTGCGTCGCGGCGCCGCATCCCCCGGCGGACGCCCTGGGCCCGGGCCGCCGGCGTGCAGGCCAGCACGACGCCCTTGTCGAGCACCGCGAGCGCCTCGGCATCGGCGGTCGAGCCGCCCCGGTTCGCCTCGGCGTGCTCGGCCTGGCGTACGAGAGCGGGCCAGTCGGGAACCCACGCCACCATCGTGCGCATCAGCCGGCCACCTCGATCGGACCGCGACGCACGGCGCGCTCGACCGTCGACCCGCCGACCGGCGCGACGTGCAGCTCGCGGTCGGGGAACCACAGCCGGCGCGAGCCGGTGACCCGGCCACCTCGTTCGACCTCGAGGGTCACCTGCCGGGCCACGAGGTGTCCGTGGCCGTCCTGCACGCCGGTCCAGGCCGGGTCGCGCAGGCGTAGCCGGGCATCGACGCGAGGCCAGTCACCGACCGCGATCAGGACGCCCTGGCGCCGGTGCAGGCGGGCGCGGAGCCGGGCGACCTCGCGCTCGGGCAGGGTCACGCGGTCGACCATCACGACGCCGACCGCGTCGACCAGGGCCCCCAGCACGGAGGCCGGGTCGGCACCGGCGTCGGGCACCCAGACCGTGCGGTCGAGGTCGACCCCCACCGCGGCGGCCGCCTCGAACCCCACCCGCTCGGTGCCGACCATCGCGCACCAGGCGCCGTCCCGCGAGGGTCCGGCCATCAGCAGCAGGGCCAGACTGGTGGCGTCGACGCAGTAGCTGCCGCCCGGCTGCAACGAGATCAGGCCCTCCAGCGCCGGGTGCGTCGGCATCGACAGCACCGAGGGACGGCCCTGCATCCGGCCGATCTGCGCCCGCAGGTCATCGACCAGTGTGGCGCCAGTGGCAGCAGGGACGGAGGGACTCACTCCTCCATCATCGAACACGTGTTCGATGTCGTCAACACCGGGGTGCACCCCCTCGTGTCGCGTTGCTCGCGCCTGCGCGCTTTGCTAACTTCCCCTCACCACAATCACCATCGGGGGGACCATGTTCCGTATCAAGACCATCATCATCGCCACCGTGGCCGCAGCGGCCACGGCTCTCGCGCCGCAGGTCGCACACGCCGCGCCCGACTGCCAGAACCTGCCTTCCACCAAGTGGAAGTTCACGAAGATCTCGAAGTCCTACAAGCCCACCGGCCTGTACTCGGACTGGGTGCGTCCCAAGAACGCCAGGTTCACGATCACGTACAACCAGTCGGCCACGTCCGCCACGTCGGCCACCGTCAGCTCCAAGCTCTCGGCCGAGGCCGGCACCGTCTTCGTCAAGGCGAAGGCCGAGGTCAGCGGCTCGCTCACGAAGAAGTGGAGCAAGAAGAAGGCGTGGAAGTACACGGCCAGCGTGAAGCGGAACGGGAAGTACAAGTACCGCCTGCGCCAGCGTCAGGAGACGCGCAAGTTCACCGCGACGAAGTACTCGCTGTACCGCGGCGACTGCCGGTACCGCAAGGTGAAGGCGGGCACCGCCGAGATGCCGCGCAGCACCCAGACCTCGCTCATCTGGGACGTCCAGAAGCGCAAGGCCTGAGCCACGCACAGCACTGAGGGGGTGGGCCGGTCGGCCCACCCCCTCAGTCGTGTCGTCAGACGGTGACGGTCACAGCGCCAGGTCGATGGACCCGCCCGGGATCGCGTCGAGCAGGCGGCGCGTGTACTCCTCGCGCGGGCTGTCGAACACCTGCGACACCGACGAGTGCTCGACGACCTTGCCGTTCTGCATCACCAGGACGTCGTCGGCGATCTGGCGGACGACCGCCAGGTCGTGGGTGATGAACAGGTAGCTCAGCCCCAGCGAGGCCTGCAGGTCGTTGAGCAGCTCGAGGATCTGCGCCTGCACCAGCACGTCGAGCGCACTGACGGCCTCGTCGCAGATCACGACCTCGGGATCGAGCGCGAGAGCACGGGCGATCGCGACGCGCTGACGCTGACCACCGGACAGCTCGCCCGGGTAGCGCGACATCACGTTGGACGGCAGCGAGACCTTGTCGAGCAGTTCGCGCACCTTGGCCTCGCGCTCGGCCTTGGAGCCGACGTCGTGCGTGCGCAACGGCTCCTCGATCGAACGGTAGATCGAGTACATCGGGTCCAGCGACGCATACGGGTTCTGGAAGACCGGCTGCATCTGACGGCGGAACTTCAGCTTCTGCGCCTTGGACTTGAGCTCACGGATGTCGACACCGTCGAACAGCACCCGGCCCGACGTGGGCGGCAGCAGGTCCAGCACCATCCGCGCGACCGTGGACTTGCCCGAGCCCGACTCGCCCACGATCGCCGTCGTGGTGCCCCGGCGGAGCCGGAACGAGACCGAGTCGACGGCCGTGAACGGCACCTTCTCCCACGGCTTGCCGCCGCGCAGCTCGAAGACCTTGGTCAGGTCCTCCACGACCAACACGTCGTCGCCGCCCTCGCCGAAGGCCTCCGCGCTCTCGGAGACCTCCTGGGCGGTCTCGGCGGCGCTCTCCATGGCCTGCTCACGGACCTGCGTGCGCGCCCGCTCGGACGAGAGGCGCTGCGAGGCCAGCGAGGGCGCCTTGGACACCAGTCGCTTCGTGTACGGGTGCTGCGGGTCCTGCAGGATCTCCAGCGCGGGACCGGACTCGACGACCTGCCCCTTGTACATGACGACCAGGTGGTCCGCCCGCTCGGCGGCCAGGCCCAGGTCGTGGGTGATCAGCAGGACGGCGACACCCAGGCTCTCGGTGAGCATGTCCAGGTGGTCCAGGATCTGCTTCTGCACCGTCACGTCCAACGCGGACGTCGGCTCGTCGGCGATCAACAGTCGCGGCCGGGCCGCCAGCGCCATCGCGATGAGCGCGCGCTGGCGCATGCCGCCGGAGAACTCGTGCGGGTACTGGCGGGCCCGGCGTTCGCCGTCGGGCAGTCCGGCCTCGGCCAGCAGCTCGACGACGCGAGCGTCAGCCTCCTTGCCCGACGCCACGTCGTTGGCCTCGAGGGCCTCCTTGATCTGGGACCCGACCCGCCACAGCGGGTTGAGGTTCGACATGGGGTCCTGAGGCACGAGACCGATCGACGAGCCACGGACGGCCATGATCTGCTTGCGGCCGGCCGTCGTCAGGTCGGTGCCGTCGAACAGGATCTGGCCGCCGGTGACCTGACCGGTGCCGGGGAGCAGGTCGATGACCGCGTGCGCGGTCGTGGACTTGCCCGAGCCGGACTCGCCCACGATCGCGACCGTCTGGCCCTCGTAGACCTTCAGATTGACGCCGCGGACGGCGGGAACGAGCTCTTTGCCGCGCGCGAACGCGACATGGAGGTCCTTGATCTCGAGCAATGCAGTGGAGTTCATCGGTTCTTCCGCTTCGGATCGAGGGCGTCGCTGACGGCGTCACCCAACAGGATGAAGCCCAGCGCCGTGATCATCAGGGCACCGGCGGGCCAGTACATGACGCCCAGGCGGGTCCCCGAACGCACCTGGTTCTGGGCGGCGGCGATGTCGTTGCCCCACGAGACGATGCCGTAGGGCAGTCCGATGCCCAGGAACGACAGGGTCGCCTCGGCGACGATGAAGATGCCCAGCGACACGGTCGAGACCACGATGACCGGCGGCAGCGAGTTGGGGAGCACGTGACGCACCAGGTTGCGCAGCGGCGAGGCGCCGATCGCGCGGGCCGCGTCGATGAACTCGAGGTTCTTGACCTCGAGCACCGCACCACGCGCGATACGGGTGACCTGCGGCCAGCCGAAGGCGGCCAGGGCGAACACGACCGCGAAGATCGCACCCCAGTAGCCGCGCTCGGGGAACCGGTTGTCGACCATGGACAGACCCACGATCGCGCCCAGCAGCAGCGGGATCGCGAAGAACATGTCCGCGATGCGCGAGACGACGGTGTCGACCTTGCCGCCGTAGAAGCCGGCGATCATCCCGGTGACCGTGCCCAGCACGGCGACCACCAAGGTGCACAGGATGCCCACGAGCACCGAGGCGCGCGCCCCGTAGATCGTGCGCGCGAAGACGTCGTACCCCTGCTTGTCGAAGCCGGCGGGGTGACCGGGCGAGGGCCCGTCGAGGCTGCGACTCAGGTCGCTGTCCATCGGGTCGACGCTGGTGAACAGGCCCGGCGCCACCACGACGACGGTCACCCCGAGCAGGATCACGGCCGCCACCCAGAACATCCAGTTGCTGCGCAGACTCTTCCAGGCGACGAGCCACTGGCTCTCGGGCGACTGGGACTCGTCGACGGTGCCGGTGGCCTCGAGCGGGGTGTGGGACAGCGGAGCGACGAAGCGCTCCTGGCCAGGGCGGATGACTTCACGCATAGCGGATCCTGGGATCGAGGAGGGCGTACAGAAGGTCGACGAGCAGGCTCATCAGCACGTAGACGAGGACCATCACGGTGACGACGCCGACGACCGTCGGCCCCTCGCCACGCTGGACGGCCGAGAAGGCCAGTCGACCGATGCCCGGGACGTTGAAGATGCCCTCGGTGACGATCGCACCCGCCATGAGCGTGCCCAGATCGGTGCCGAGGTAGGTCGTCACGGGGATGAGCGAGTTGCGCAGCACGTGACGGCGGTTGACCGTGGCCGACGACAGGCCCTTGGCGCGCGCCGTGCGGACGTGGTCCGCCGTGAGGTTGTCGACGACCGAGGAACGGGTCAGTCGCAAGATGTAGGCGAACGACGTCAGGCCCAACACGATGGCGGGCAGGATCAATCGTTCGAACGACGCGTCTCCACCGACGGTGATGGGCGCCCAACCGAGCTTGACGCCGAAGATCAGCTGCATGACGAAGCCGAAGACGAAGATCGGGACGGCGATGACCAGCAGCGAGACCAGGAGCATCGTCGAGTCGAAGATGCCGCCACGGCGGATGCCGGCGTAGAAGCCCGCGGCGATGCCGAGGGTGGCCTCGATGACCAGGGCCATCAGGGCGAGCTTCAAGGTGACCGGGAAGGCAGTCGCGACGAGGTCGGCCACGGGACGGCCGGAGAAGGCCTCACCGAAGTCGCCGGTCAGCGCGTTGCCGAGGTACTTGAGCCACTGGACGAGGAAGGGGTCGTCCAGGTTGTACTGCGAAGCGATCTGGGCTCGCACCGCCTCGGGGACCGCCTTCTCGCCGAACAAGGCGCCGATGGGATCACCCGGAGACAGGAACACCAGTCCGTAGACGATGAAAGTCGACCCCAGGATGACCGGGATCGTTTGGAGCAGTCGACGACCGACATACCACCACATGTGCACACTCCTCGCGGCACACGGTGGGACGGCACCCTCTCAGGTGCCGTCCCCCCGCGTTGTTACCGCTGTCGATTACTTGGTGACGAGGTGGTACTCGGGCTTGCCCTGCCAGCTGAAGACGACGCCTTCGACGCCATCGGCAGCCGCACCGGCGATGCGCTGGTTCCACAACGGGATGGCCGGGAGGTCCTGGAACAGGATCTCCTGGACCTCGGCCAACTTCTTGGCCTGCTCATCACCCTCGGCGCCGAGCGCCTCCTTGAGGAGCTTGTCGACCTCGGGGTTGGAGTAGTCACCGTCGTTCGAGCCGGCACCCGTGCCGTACAGCGGGCCCAGGTAGTTGTAGATCGACGGGTAGTCGGCCTGCCAACCGGTACGGAAGGCGGTCTTGATCTCGCGGTTGGTCACGAGCTCACGCAGCTCCTTGAACGTCGCGTAGCCCTTGGGCTTGGCCTCGATGCCCAGGTTCTTGCCGACCTGGTTCACGAGAGCCTCGACCCACTCCTTGTTGCCGGGGCCGTCACCGTTGTACGCCACCGTGAAGGAACCGTCGAACTTGGAGATGGCGTCGGCCTGGGCCCACAGCTTCTTGGCCTCGGCGGCGTCGAAGTCGAGGACCTCGCTACCGGGGATGTCCTTGGTGAAGCCCGGGAACAGCGACGTGGAGAAGTCCTCGGCCGGGACACGCGAGCCCTCGAAGATCTTCTCGGTGATCTCCTCACGGTTGATCGCCTTGGAGATCGCGGCGCGGCGCAGCTTGCCCTCTTCGCCGCTCCAGTGCTCGAGACGCTCGGGGATCGTGATCGACGCGAAGTTCGCGCCGTTGCCCGTGAAGGCCTGGATCGAGTCGTCGGTCTCGAAGCTGCTCAGCGCGCTCGGCGGGACGGCCTCGAGGACGTCGAGGTTGCCACCCTGCAGGTCGGAGTACGCGGAGTCCGGATCGGTGTAGAACTTGAACGTCACACCGCCGTTCTTCGCCTCGCGCGAGCCCTTGTAGTCATCGTTGGGCGTCAGCTTGGCCTCGACCTCGTGCTCCCAGGACTCCAGGACGTACGGGCCGTTGCCGATCGGCTTCTCACCGAACTCGTCGGTGATCTTGCCGCTCTCGTCGAACGCGGCGTCGGGCAGCGGGTAGTACGCCGAGTAGCCGAGGCGCAGCGGGAACTCGGGCTCGGCCTCCTTCAGCGTGACCTGGATCGTCTTGTCGTCGACGGCCTTGGCGCCGAGGCCCTTGGCGGGATCGATGAGGACACCCTCTTCGTCCGTGCCGGCGAACGGGTACATGAAGTACGCCTGCAGCTGGCCGTTCTTGGGATCCGAGGCGTAGGTCCAGGCCTTCACGAAGGACTCGGCCGTGACCGGCGTCCCGTCGGTGAACTTCCAGTCCTTGAGCTTGATGGTCCAGTTCTTGTTGTCCTCGGACTCGATCGACTCGGCGACCTCGTTGGTCATCTCGCCCTCGGGGTCATAGGAGACCAGACCGGCGTACAGCAGGTCGATGATGTTGCCACCGCCGACCTCGTTCGTGTTGGTCGTGATCAGCAGCTTCTGCGGCTCAGTGCCGTACGCCGTGATCACGGAATCGGTGGAGCCGCCACCGTTGTCGTCGCTGTCGCTCGAGCACGCTGCCAGGCTCAAACTGGCAACGGCGGCGATGGCGATACCTGCGAGGGCTGAACGCCGAAGTCGCATGAATATCCTCCTGTGAATGTGCGTACGTCATTGGACATGCGTGTACGCGCCTCATCCATAAGTACCACCTGGGCATGTCCCGCCCCCAATCCAGACGCGCTAATTCACCGAACTGCAACCAAATTCACGTCCCGGGCCGCAGGCCGTCCGCGGGCAGACCACAGCGGCCCCGCCCCCGAGGGGACGGAGCCGCTGGTCGGCGCAGGGAGAGTGGTCAGCCCTTGCGCTTGGTGATCTCCTCGGTGGCCTGCGGCAGGACCGTCTTGAGGTCACCGACGACGCCGAAGTCGACGAGCTCGAAGATCGGCGCCTCCTCGTCCTTGTTGACCGCGACGATCGTCTTGGAGGTCTGCATGCCGGCGCGGTGCTGGATGGCACCGGAGATGCCGTTGGCCACGTACAGCTGCGGCGAGACCGTCTTGCCGGTCTGGCCCACCTGGAACGTGTGCGGCTTCCAGCCCGAGTCGACGGCGGCGCGCGAGGCGCCGACGGCCGCACCGAGGGCGTCGGCCAGGGCCTCGACCTCGGAGAAGTCGCCACCGGTGCCACGGCCGCCGGAGACGACGATGGCCGCCTCGGTCAGCTCGGGACGACCGGTGGAGACGCGCGGCTCCGACGAGACGATCTTGACCGTCTTGGCGGACTCGGGGACGTCGAACGAGACGGCCTCGACCGTGCCGGCACCGGCGACGGCCTCGGGCGCGGCCGAGTTCGGCTTGACCGCGATGACCGGGGCGCCCTTCGTGACCTGCGCGGCGACGGTGAAGTTGCCGGCGAACGCCATCTGGGTGGTGGTGATCGCGCCACCGTCGACGGTCACGTCGACGGCGTCGGTGATCAGGCCCGAGTCGGACTTGAGCGCGACGCGGGCCGCGATCTCCTTGCCCTCACTGGTGGAGGGCACCAGCACGGCGGCGGGCGACGTGGAGGCGACCAGCGCGGCCAGGGCCTCGGCCTTGGGCGCGACGAGGTACTCCTGGTAGACGCTGTCGGAGTAGGTGTAGATCTTCTCCGCGCCGTACTCGGACAGCACGGCGTTGTCGGCATCGCCGAAGACGACCGCCGACGGCTCGCCGATGCGGCGCGCGATGGTCAAGAGCTCCAGCGAGGGCTTCGTGACCTTGCCCTGCGGGGCTTCGATCAGAACGAGAACTTCACTCATGACTGTCTATGCCCTTCTCAGACGAACTTCTTGGACGCGAGGAACTCGACGAGCTTGGTGCCGCCGTCTCCCTCGTCGGTGACGATCTCGCCGGCGGTGCGCGGCGGACGGGGGGTCGTGGACTCGACCTTGGTCCAGGCGTTGTCGAGGCCGACCTCGGCCGCGTCGACACCCAGGTCAGCCAGGCTCCACTGCTCGACCGGCTTCTTCTTGGCGGCCATGATGCCCTTGAAGGACGGGTAGCGGGCCTCGCCGGTCTGGTCGGTGACCGAGACGACGAGCTTGCCGGTGGCCTCGATCTCGTGCGTGGCGGCGTCGCCGTCGCGACGGATCTTGACCGTGTCGCCGTCGACGGAGATCTCCGAGGCGAACGTGATGGCCGGCAGGCCCAGGCGCTCGGCGACGAGCGTCGGGACGACACCCATGCCGGCGTCGGTCGAGCCCATGCCGAAGAACACCATGTCGTAGTCGAGCTTCTCGATGGCCTTGGCCAGGACGAGGGACGTCGCGAAGGCGTCCGATCCGGCGATGGCGTCGTCCTCGACGTGGACGCCGGCGTCGGCGCCCATCTGCAGGGCCTTGCGGACGGCATCCGAGGCGTCGGCGGGGCCGACGGTCAGGACGGTCACCTCACCGTCACCGTTCTCGACGACCTGCAGCGCCTGCTCGACCGCGTACTCGTCGAGCTCGGAGAGAAGGCCGTCGACGTTCTCACGGTCGACGGTGTTATCCGCTTCGTCGAACGTGCGGTCCGCCGTGGCGTCCGGCACGTACTTCACAGCGACAACGATCTTGGTCACGAGGACCCTCCTGTGAATTCGGGGCGCGAACGACGGTTGATCGCCCGCGAGGTATCGGGACCACCCTGCCACGCGTTCGCACGCATGAGTGAGGCGACCCTTCCTGCCACGATGTTACCGAAAGGTAACGAAACCCCGCACCGCGAGGCGCGTGGCGTGGATCACGAGCCGGTGAACGTCGCCTTGCCCGGTCCGTGTGCGACGAACGAGGCCATGCCGTCGGTCTGGTCCTGGGTGGCGAACAGGCCGGTGAACCCGGCGCGCTCGATCTCGAGCCCGGTCTGCAGGTCGACCTCGAGTCCCTTGTCGATGACGTCCTTGGCGGTGCGCAGCGCGATGGCCGGTCCCCCGACGAACTGCGACGCCCACTGGACCGCGCGGTCGAGGACCTGGTCGGCGGGCAGCACCTCGTCGACCAGGCCGAGGGCCAGCGCCTCGTCGGCCGCGACGAAGCGGCCCGTGTAGATGAGGTCCTTGGCCTTGGCCGGACCGATCAGGCGCGCGAGGCGCTGGGTGCCGCCGGCGCCGGGGATGATGCCCAGCAGGATCTCGGGCTGACCGAGCTTCGCGTTGTCGGCGCAGAACCGCAGGTCCGTCGCCAGCGCGAGCTCGAGGCCTCCACCCAGCGCGAAGCCGGTGATCGCCGAGACGGTCGGCTTGCCGATCGCGGCGATGGCCCGCGTGAACTCCTGCAGCAGGTGCGCGTGGCGGAACATCTCGGGATAGCCCATGTCGGCCATCTCCTTGACGTCGGCGCCCGCGGCGAACACCCGCTCGCCACCCCACACCACGACCGCGGCCACGTCGTCGCGACGGTCGGCCTCGCGGGCCGCCTCCAGCAACTCGGTCTGAACCTGCGCGTCGAGCGCGTTCATCTTGGGTCGGTCGAGTCGGATCGTGCCGACGCCGTCGGTCACCTCGAGTCGGACGAACTCCGCCATGGCTGTGCCTCCTGTGTGGGTTGGGCCGAGCATAGGACAGCGTCAGGACACCGAGCCCAGCGCCTGCAACGGCGCGCCGGCCAGTCGGTACGTGCGCCACTCGGCCAGGTCGACGCCGCCCAGCGAGCGGTAGAACTCGATCGACGGGGTGTTCCAGTCCAGCACCTGCCACTGCAGGCGGCTGTACCCGCGCTCGACGCACACCTGCGCGAGCCGGGCCAGCAGCGCCTTCCCCAGACCGGACCCGCGATGGGCCGGGTCGACGTACAGGTCCTCGAGGTGGATGCCGTGGACGCCGTCCCAGGTCGAGAAATTCAGGAACCAGATCGCCACGCCGACCACGACACCGTCCACCTCGGCGACGTGGGCGAACAGCGCCGGCGACGACCCGAAGAGGCGCTCGTGCAGCATCTGGTCGGTCAGCACGCAGTCGTCCGGGGCGCGTTCGTACGCGGCCAGGTCGTGCACGAGCTGCACCATCGCGGGGACGTCGTCGGTCTGGGCGGGGCGGATCCGCGGATCGGTCATGGAGCCGATTCCATCACGGCGGACGGTAGCCTCGGCTCGTGACCGAACCCGCGGACGCCTCAGCCCTGCTGCGCGACGACGACCTCGTGCTCGAACCGACCTCCGGCGCCGAGGATCTCCACGGATTCGCCGTGGTCTACGGCGGCGAGCGGATCGGGACGGTCGCGCTCCAGCGCAGTCCCGGCAAGGCCGGCCGCACGCTCGGGTCGATGCGCTGGAAGTTCTCGACCGGACCGGGCGCCATGGTCGCCAGCCGCGCCCTGAGGATCGGCGTCGAGTACGCGTTCACGCAGTTGGGGTGGACCCGTGTCGAGGCCCGCGTCCCCGCCGACGACCCGCTGGGCCTGCGGGCGGCCTCGATCGCCGGACTCCGCCGCGAGGGCATCGCCCGCGCACCGCGGGGCGAGGTCGAGCAGGTCCTGCTGGCCCGCGTCGTCGACGACCCGCCGGCGTTCAGCCGCGACGGCTTCGTCGCGATCCTCAACGCCGGACTCCCCCGCAAGCGCGTGATCGGCCAGGGCGTCCTGCGCGATCGCGACGGCCGGGTGCTGTTGTGCGAGCTGACCTACAAGGGCGAGTGGGACCTGCCCGGCGGCGTCGTCGAGGTCGGCGAGAGCCCTGCGACCGGCTTGGTCCGCGAGCTCGAGGAGGAGCTGGGCATCACCGTCACGATCGACGGACTCGTCACCATGAACTGGCTGCCGCCGTGGAGCCGCTGGGACGACGCGTGCCTGTTCGTGTTCGACCTGGGTGTCGTCGATGCCGACCTCGTCGACCAGATGGTGCTGCAGCGGTCCGAGATCGCCGCGGTCCACTGGTGCGACCTCGAGACCGTGCGCGAGAAGGCCACGCTGGCCACGACCGAGCTGCTCGAGTCGCTCGCCGACGCTCCCCTGCCGGCCTACCGCGAAGCGCCGCAGCAGCCGGACTGAGCGACGTGACGGTTTACCACGGGACCGTGGTAATGGCGCGCACCCCCGGGGAAGCTTCCCTGGGGAGGCGCGTGATTACCACGGGACCGTGGTAAACAGGCGCTCAGAACAGCGCCGCGGCGAGCGAGCGGCGCGCCTGCGCCACCCGCGGGTCCGTCAAACCGACCACGGTGAACAGGTCGAGCAGGTGCTGGCGCACCCGCTCGCGGTCGTCCTCGGACGTGCGCTTGACCAGGTCGATGAGCCGCAGGAACGCGTCCTCGATGTGTCCGCCCGTGACGTCCAGGTCGGCCACCAGGATCTGGGCGTCGATGTCGTCCGGTGCGTCGGCGGCCGCCTGGCGGGCTGCCTGCAGATCGGCACCCGACACGCGGGCATAGAGCTTCGTCGCGGCGAGACGCTCGACGACCTCCGCGTCGCCCGGCGTCTGCGCGAGCAGCGTTTCGTACTCGGCGATGGCGGCGTCGAAGTCACCGCGGCCGTACGCCTCGTCGGCGGCCGCGAAGCGCGGGTCGTCCTCGGGCTCCTCGGGCGCGTCCGCGGGGGCGCCACCGGAGGGCTGGGCCCGACCGGTCAGGCCGTTCTCCTGCGCGAGCCGCACGAGCTCGTCGAAGAAGCGCTTGACCTCGGAGGCGTCGACCGTGCCCTGGAAGAGCGGCACGGGACGGCCCTGGACGAGGCCGACCACGAAGGGGACGGCCTGGACCTGCAGGGCCTGGGCGATGCCGGGGTTGGCATCGGCGTCGACCCTGGCCAGCTGCAGCGCTCCGCCGTACGCCGAGGTCGCCCGCGCGAGGACCTCGTTGAACTCCACGCTCTGCGGGGCGCGCGGGGACCACACACTGAGCACGACGAGGTGCTGCATCGAGGACTCGACGGCCTGCTGGAAGTCGGCCTCGTTCACGTCGATGACGTAGACCGCGCCGTCGGGCGCGGGCGTGGCCGCTCCCGCCTGCGGACGGGGCTTGGCCAACGAGGACAGGTCGAACGCACCGGGCTGGGAGAAGCTCATGGGGACAGTCTAGGAAGAAAGGTCACAGACCGCGGATGGGCTCCGTCGGTTCGTCGTCCGAGTCACCGAACGAGCGATCGGGCGAGACCAGCAGGCGCTCGCGCCGACGGTTCTCCTTGTTCACGGCATTGTTGATCTCACGGTCGACCGCGAGGATGTCCGGCACGAACTTGATCTCGCGCAGCCCCTGCTCCTGGGCGGCGGACTCGAACACGAAGTGGCCGTAGCCGACGAGGCGCCCCAGCAACGGCCGGGTCATCGTCATGTCGAGGATGCGGTTGATCGGCATCGTCGCGACGCGGGCGGTGAGGACGCCGCTGAGCCGCACGACCCGCCAGTTGGTCACCACGAAGACGTCGCGCCATTCGACGTACGCACGCACCGCCGCCATCATCACGACGACGAGGGACACGAGCCAGAACAGCTGCGCGGCGGCCGAGGTCCAGTGGGCGAGCAGGACCACCAGCGCGCCCAGGGAGGCGAGCATCGACGCCGGCAGCGGCCAGTAGACGGCCACGTGCTTGGGGACGATCTGCAGGACGCGCTCGCCGCTGCGCGGGTTGAGGCGCTTGTTCAGCGCGACATGGGTCCCGGGGTCGGGGAACGGCTCACGCAGGCGTCGCCAGAATCGCGTCACGACAGAAGACGGTGCGATCTCGATCGCCGGTCGCTCGGTCATGACCCATCCCTACGCGAGCCCGGAGACGAACACGCCGACCTGTCCGAACGCACTGATGGCCGCGTCGAAGGCCCTCCGCACGGCCGTCGCAGCGTCATCGGGCGTGCTGAACAGGTAGTAGAGCGCGAAGCCGACCACGAACAGGACCACTGCCTTTTTCACCACAGCACAGTTCTATCGAACCGCAACTGCCGTTTTGGCGAGGCGCGACGGGAAAAATCGGGGTTCGTAACCCCGTCCTTCACTCGAGTCCCTCGAGCAACTCCTTCGCCGCCGAGAACGGGTCGATCTGGCCGCCGAAGGCTCGCGCGGCCAGCGCGTCGAGCTCGTCTCCCCCGTCCAGGACGAACCGTCGCCGGACCTGGTCCAGGGCAATCGCCTGGATCTCGCGGCGCAGGCGGCTCGTGCGGCGCGTCGCCCACTGGCCCGACGCACGCAGGTGCGCGGCATGCTCCTCGATGTGGTCGACCAGCTCGGGGATCCCGGTGCCCTCCGTGGCGACGGTCAGGTCGATCGGTCGCTTCCACCCGTCGTGACGGTCGGACATCGAGAGCATCGTGCGCAACTCGCGCCGCGTCGTGGTGGCACCGTCGCGATCGGCCTTGTTGACGCAGAAGACGTCGCCGATCTCGAGGATGCCCGCCTTGGCCGCCTGGATGCCGTCGCCCATCCCGGGCGCGAGCAGGACGACCGTGGTGTCGGCCAGCCCGGCGACCTCGACCTCGGACTGGCCCACACCGACGGTCTCGAGAAGGACGACGTCGCACCCGGCAGCGTCCAACACCCGGATGGCATGGGGCGTCGCCCACGAGAGGCCGCCGAGGTGACCGCGACTGGCCATCGAGCGGATGTAGACGTCCGGGTCGGTCGCGTGCTCCTGCATGCGCACGCGGTCGCCGAGCAGCGCGCCGCCACTGAAGGGCGAGGTGGGATCGACGGCGAGCACGCCCACCCGGCGCCCCCGGGCACGCAGCTCAGTGACGAGAGCGGACGTGGTCGTGGACTTGCCGACGCCCGGCGAACCGGTCAGGCCGACGACGTGGGCCTTCCCGACCAGCGGCGCCAGGGCCGCACTGACCTCGTGCAGGTGGTCGGACTCGGTCTCGACCAACGTGATCAGACGTGCGACCGACCTGGCCTCGCCGGCTTGCGCCCGCGAGACCAGGTCGGCGACGTCGACGTTCCTGGAGTTCAACTCCGCAGCTTCGGCGGTGAGCCGATCAGGCCTGCTGCGGCACGCGGATGATCAGGGCGTCGCCCTGGCCACCGCCACCGCACAGGGCCGCCGCGCCGGTGCCGCCGCCACGGCGCTGCAGCTCCAGCGCGAGGTGCAGCACGACGCGAGCGCCGCTCATGCCGATCGGGTGGCCGAGCGAGATCGCACCGCCGTTGATGTTGACCTTGTCGATGTCGACGCCCAGCTTGCGGGCCGAGACGATGCCGACGGCGGCGAACGCCTCGTTGAGCTCGAACAGGTCGATGTCGGCCGGATCGATGCCGTCCTTCTGCGCGGCCTTGATGATCGCGTTGGCCGGCTGCTCCTGCAGCGTCGAGTCCGGGCCCGAGACGTTGCCGTGGGCGCCGATCTCGGCGAGCCAGGTCAGGCCCAGCTCCTCGGCCTTCTCCTTGCTCATGACGACCACGGCGCAGGCGCCGTCGGAGATCTGGCTGGCGGTGCCGGCCGTGATCGTGCCGTCCTTGGAGAACGCCGGACGCAGACGACCCAGCGACTCGGCGGTCGTCTCGCCGCGCACGCCCTCGTCGGACGTGACGACGATGGGGTCGCCCTTGCGCTGCGGGATCTCAACCGCGACGATCTCCTCGTCGAAGAGGCCGTTCTTCTGAGCCGCGGCGGCCAGCAGGTGCGAGCGCGCACCGTACTCGTCCTGCTCCTCACGGGTCAGCGTGTCGGTGCTGGCGTTGCGCTGCTCGGTGAGCGAGCCCATCGCCTGGTCGGTCAGCGCGTCCCACAGGCCGTCGTACTCCATGTGGTCGAGCATCGTGACCTTGCCGTACTTGTGGCCGTCGCGCGAGCCGGTCAGCAGGTGCGGGGCCTGGCTCATCGACTCCTGGCCGCCGGCGACGACGACGTCGTACTCACCGGCGCGGATCATCTGGTCGGCCAGCGCGATCGCGCTGATGCCGGACAGGCACACCTTGTTGATGGTCATCGCGGGCACGTCGAGCGGGATGCCGCCCTTGAAGGCCGCCTGGCGCGCGGGCACCTGGCCGGCTCCTGCTCCCAGGACCTGGCCCATGATCACGTACTCGACCTGGTCGCCGGTGATGCCGGCTCGGTCCAGGGCGCCCTTGATGGCGATGCCGCCGAGATCGGAACCGGACAGCGACTTGAGGGCGCCCTGCAGGCGTCCGATCGGGGTCCGGGCGCCGGCGACGATGACGGAAGTGGTCATGGAACGTGCTCCTTCGAGTGCGTGCGTTGGGGTCACTGTACCTGTGGCCCCGCTCACCCCGGACCCGCCGTGGGAGACGTCACCACTACATGACGGGGAAGAGCTCCGGCTCGGGTCCGAAGCGGAATTGGCGGCCCGTGATCTCGGTGACATCGATGACCACGATGTTGTACTTCATCGTCGGGACCCACGAGTGCAGGTCGTCCAGATCGAGCTGCTCGAGCTCCTCGCGGGACTCGATCTTGCGCGCCTTGCCCTTCAGCACGACGCTGGACGCGCCCGACGCCCCGACCTCGTCGACCTCGAAGGCGACGTGGTTGTCCAGCAGCACGCCCATCAGCTTGGTCCCCTCAGCGGTGCGGAAGACGATCTTGCGCCCGGCCAGCACGTAGTTCACCGGGAAGATCTCAGGCTGCTCGAGGATGCTCATGGCCAAGCGGCCGAAGGTGTGGTCGGCGACGAAGTCCCACGGCTCGTTGCCGGTCATGTCGGTGATCGCGCTGTCGATGTCCATAGGTCCATTGTGACCCGGAATGCGGTCCGTGCGAAGGGAACCGTCACCCGTACTAGGCTGCCCGCCATGACCAGCGACAGTCTCGTTCCGGGCCACCTGCTCACCGCCATCGACCATGTCGGCATCGCCGTCCCCGACCTCGACGACGCGATCGAGTTCTACTCGCGTGTCTTCGGTCTCGAATCGATCCACGAGGAGGTCAACGAGGAGCAGGGCGTCCGCGAGGCCATGCTGGCCGTGGGCGACTCGGGCTCGTGCATCCAGCTGCTGGCGCCGCTGAGCCCGGAGTCCACGATCGCCAAGTTCCTCGACCGCAACGGACCGGGCATCCAGCAGTTGGCGTACCGTGTGAGCGACATCGACGCGGTCTCCACCACCCTGCGCGACCGCGGTGTGCGCCTGCTGTACGACACCCCCAAGCGGGGCACGTCCGACAGTCGCGTCAACTTCGTTCACCCGAAGGACGCCGGCGGCGTACTGGTCGAACTGGTGCAACCCGCCGCCTCGCACTGATCCGGGCTCGCGGACTCTCCGCGTCCCGCATGCGGGAAGTGTTTCCCGCCAGTAACCTCTCCGCAGACCATCTGGCCTCACCGACGCGAAGGACCCCCTGTGCAGCACATCCTCGACGCCATCATGTCCGGCGACCGCTCCGCCGAGACCTACCAGAACCTCGAACTGCCCCAGACCTACCGGGGCGTGACCGTCCACAAGGACGAGGAGTCGATGTTCGACGGGATCGCCACCCGGGACAAGGACCCCCGCAAGAGCCTGCACATCGACGACGTGCCGCTGCCCGAGCTCGCTCCGGGCGAGGCACTCGTCGCCGTCATGGCCAGCGCGATCAACTACAACACGGTCTGGACCTCGATCTTCGAGCCCGTCTCGACGTTCCGGTTCCTCGAGCGCTACGGCAAGCTCTCCGAGTACTCCAAGCGCCACGACCTGCCCTACCACGTGGTCGGCTCCGACCTCGCCGGCGTCGTGCTGCGCACCGGTCCGGGCGTCAACGCCTGGAAGGCCGGCCAGGAAGTCGTCGCGCACTGCCTGTCCGTCGAGCTCGAGAGCCCTGACGGCCACGACGACACGATGATGGACCCGCAGCAGCGCATCTGGGGCTTCGAGACCAACTTCGGCGGCCTCGCCGAGCTGGCCATCGTCAAGTCGAACCAGCTGATGCCCAAGCCGGCCCACCTGACGTGGGAGGAGGCCGCCTCCCCCGGTCTGGTCAACTCCACCGCCTACCGCCAGCTGGTCAGCAAGAACGGCGCCAACATGAAGCAGGGCGACGTCGTCCTGATCTGGGGCGCCTCGGGCGGCCTGGGCTCGTACGCCACCCAGATGGCGCTCACCGGTGGCGCGATCCCCGTGTGTGTCGTCTCCAGCCCCGAGAAGGCCGAGATCGTGCGCTCGCTCGGCGCCGAGCACATCATCGACCGCTCCGCCGAGGGCTACCGGTTCTGGAAGGACGAGAACACCCAGGACCCGAAGGAGTGGCAGCGCTTCGGCAAGAAGATCCGCGAGCTCACCGGCGGTGAGGACCCGGACATCGTGTTCGAGCACCCGGGCCGCGAGACGTTCGGCGCCAGCGTCTACGTCGCGCGCAAGGGCGGCACGATCATCACCTGCGCCTCGACGTCGGGCTACATGCACCAGTACGACAACCGGTACCTGTGGATGAACCTGAAGAACATCAAGAGCTCGCACTTCGCGAACTACCGGGAGGCCTACGAGGCCAACCGCCTGATCGACAAGGGCCTCATCCACCCGACCGTCTCGAAGGTGTACTCGCTCGAGGACACCGGTCAGGCCGCCCTCGACGTGCACCACAACTTGCACCAGGGCAAGGTCGGCGTGCTCGCGCTGGCCCCGCAGGAGGGCCTGGGCGTCTCCGACGAGGAGAAGCGCGCCAAGCACCTGACGGAGATCAACCGCTTCCGCGGCATCTGATCGGCCACCTGATGCCGCGAGTCCGCGGTGTGGACGCCGCCCGCGGACTCGCGCTCATCGGGATGGTCATCGCCCACCTCGACACCCGGATCGACTTCGATCCGGGTGTCGTCGCGTCCTGGCGCCATGTCGGTGACGGCCGGGCGGCCGTCCTGTTCGTCGTGGTCGCCGGGTTCTCGCTGGCGCTGTCCACCGGCGGGACGACGCCGCACCGAGGGCGCCGGCTCAGCGACGACCGGCTGGCCATCCTCGTGCGGGCCGCCGTCCTGGCCGGTCTGGGCGCGTTCCTCACCGCCCTGGGCACGCCGGTCGCCGTCATCTTGACCTCGTACGCCGCCTTCTTCGTCCTGGCGCTGCCCCTGCTGCGCAGCCGGCCGGTTCCCGTCATCGCCCTGGGCACGGCCCTGGTCGTGCTGGGTCCGCTGCTGGCGGCCTGGGCCACGCGGGACCTGCCCGAGCTGCGCATCGATCCGGCCGGTGCGCTGCTGGTGGGGTACCCCTATCCGGCCGTGCAGTGGACCGGGTACCTCCTGATCGGACTCGGACTCGGCCGCATCCGGCTGCGGAACTCCGATCTCGCGACCCTGGCCCTCACGGGACTGGGCGTCGGCGTCGTCCTGCACGCCCTGGTGCTGGACCTCGGCGGTCGGCTCTCGCAGACCGATCCGGCCGGCGAGTCGCTCGTCGTGCAGGCGCTCATGTCGGAGCACCGGTCACAGAACCCGATCGAGGCCGCCTCCGCCCTGGCCATCGCCGTGGGGCTGCTGACGGCGCTGGTGCTGCTGGCCCCGCACGCCCGCGGACTGCTCTACCCGCTCGAGGCCGTCGGCCGGATGACCCTGACCCTGTACGTCGCGCACGTCGTCGCCTACGCGGTCGCGATCGAGATCGACCCGTCACTCGTGCGGGGTTCGGGACTCCTGGCCGTCGCGACCATCGTCGTCGCCCTGGCCTTCGCCAGCGCGTGGTTCCGCCGCTTCCGGCGTGGACCGCTCGAGCGCGCCCTGCACGAGGTCGTCGTGCGCACGCAGGCGCCGGCCGAATCGCGGGCCGGCTGACGCAGCCGCGGGGATCAGCGGGGCTTGTCCTGGAAGACCGCGGTCGTGCGATCGGCGTAGGCCGACGAGTCGGCGCGCTCCATGGGCCCGTCCCACTCCTGCGGCAGCGGCACCTCGACGGCGGGGTTCAACCGGGTGACGATCTCGTCCAGGACGCGCTCGGTGTCCCCGACCCACAGGTGCTTGGCTCCCTCGACCGCGACGACCTCGGCCTGGGGCACGACCGCGAAGCGCTCCCGCGCCTCGACCGGTCGCAGGTAGTCGTCGAACTCGGGCACCAGGGCGACCAGCGGCCTGCCGTCCTCGGCCCAGGCCGCGAGGTGCTCCGGGCCGCTGAACCGCAGCGGCGGCGACAACAGGATCGCTCCCACCACGTCGGGCTCCAGGCCGTACATGAGCGTCAGATCGGTCCCGAACGACCAGCCGACGACCCACACGTTCGGCAGCTCGGCGAACTCGGCGTACTCGATGGCGGCGGCGACGTCGAAGCGCTCTCCCACCGCGTGGTCGAACGTGCCCTGGCTGCGGCCGCGCACGCTCTCGGTGCCCCGGGTGTTGATCCGCAGCACCGCGATGTCGGCCAGTGCCGGCAGGCGGTAGGCGGCCTTGCGGAACACGTGACTGTCCATCATGCCGCCGTGCGTGGGCAGGGGGTGCAGGCAGATCATCGTGGCGACCGGAGGCTTCTCGGCCGGCAGGGCCAGCTCCCCCACGAGCGTCAACCCGTCGGCGGTCGTGAGCTCGATGTCCTCACGCCGGGCGGGCAGGACCGATGAACCGGTGATCTTCTTCACGAGGCCATCTTGCCCGAGGGCCCCCGCGTCACGAATGGCGCTTCCAGCAACCTTGGTGCCAGTGCCGGCGCTCGTTGAGTCCGTCGGTCTCCAGCAGGCTCGGCACCTCGGGCCACACGACGTAGTGGGGCGTGGCCGGGGGGATCATCTGGTGGCAGCCCGGGCACCGATAGGGCTTGCTCGAGGTGGTGCCGGTGATGAAGCGCTGCCAGAAGTCGCCGGCCCGGCGGTGGACGAGCTCCTCGCGCTGCGCGGGTGGCTCGCGTCGAGCGGCTCTGGCAGCAGCAGCCTTACGACGCGACATGGCCCCGATCGTACCGATCGGGGCCATGTGCGCGGTGTGCGCGGGCGACTCAGTAGGTGTGGAAGCCCGCCTTGGTCTTGCGACCGAGCTTGCCGTCGGCGACGACCTGCTCGAGCGACGCGGCCGGCTTCCAGCCCTCGTGGCCGAACGCGCCGTGCAGCGTCTGCTGGATCGCCAGCGACACGTCGTTGCCGACCACGTCGAGCAGCTCGAACGGCCCCATCGGGAGCTTGGTCTCCTTCATCGCCGTGTCGATCTGCTCCATCGACGCAGCGCCCGACTCCTGCAGCGTGATCGCGTCGTTGAGGTACGGGAAGAGCAGCGCGTTGACGATGAAGCCCGCACGGTCGCCGCACGAGACCGGGTGCTTGCCGGTCGCGAGGCACAGGGCGCGGACGGTCTCGTCGACGTCGGGATCGGTGGCGTCGGTCGTGACGACCTCGACCAGCTTCATCACCGGCGCGGGGTTGAAGAAGTGCATGCCGATGACATCGGCCGGACGGCTCGTGACGTCGGCGCAGGCGCGGATCGACAGCGACGAGGTCGTCGTGGCCAGGATCGCGCCGGGCTTGCAGATGCGGTCCAGGTCGCGGAACAACTCGAGCTTGATGTCCAGGTCCTCGGCGATCGCCTCGACGACGAGGTCGACGTCGGCCAGCGCCTCACGCTCGGTGGCACCGGTCAGGCGGGCGAGGACGGCGTCCTTGCCCGCCTCGTCGAGCTTGCCCTTCGCGACGGCGCGATCGAGGTTCTTCGTGACGTAGGCGACGACACCGTCGAGCTTCTCCTGCGAGCGGCCGACGTAGACGACGTCGTAGCCGGCCTGGGCGAAGACCTGGGCGATGCCCGAGGCCATCGTGCCGGTGCCGACGACACCGACCGAGGCGACCGGGCGCTTGACCTGCGGGACGGCGGTGCCGTCCGCGCCCTCGCCGGTGAACGCGGTCCCCTGGTCCGCGACCTCGACCAAGGCCGGAGCGGGCTGGTGCAGCGGATCGCCGGTGCGGCCGAACTGCTCGGACAGGCCCTCGACGACCGTCTTGGCGCCGAGAGCATCGATCAGGGCCAAGGGACCGATCGGGTAGCCGCAGCCGAAACGCATGCCGGCGTCGATGTCGGCAGCGGTCGCGTAACCGTCGCCGAACATGGTCGCTGCGTGGTTGAGGTACGGGAAGAGCAGGGTGCGAGCGATCCGGCCACCCTCGTCATCGGCGTTGATGCGATCGACGATCTCTGCCATCAGAATCTCCTTGGAGGCTTGGCTCCCCGGTGCTGCTTCCCGGCGAGCGTTCGTGACAGGGTAGCGTGACACGACCGATGTTCTGATGGGAGTCCCATGTCCTCACGTCTCGTTGCGACTGTCGCCGCGACAGCCCTCCTCGCGGCCCTGGCCGGATGCGCCAAGGACGAGCCCGCCACGCCTGCCGCGCCGACCACCCAGACGCCCAGCGCGACCGTTCCCTCGAACGATCCGCGGATGGATCTCGTGGGATCGTGGCGTGCCGACGAGGCCAACTGGACGGTGCACTTCGCCGAGGACGGCACGTTCAGCGAGGACTTCGAGGGCAACGTCGACTTCCGCCGCGGGAAGTACCGCGTCGAGGACGATCTGGTCTTCCTCGAGGGCGACGACGGCGAGACGACCGAGGGCGAGATCGCGGGCGACACCATCAACTTCAAGCTCGGGATGCTCGAGCGCCTGTGAGGATCGTCGTCGCCCGCTGCCAGGTCGACTACGCCGGCCGACTGACGGCCCACCTGCCGCTGGCCCTGCGCGTCATCATGGTCAAGTCCGACGGCTCGGTGCTGATCCACGCCGACGGCGGCTCGTACAAGCCGCTCAACTGGATGAGCCCGCCGTGCACGCTGCGTGAGGGCATCTCCGAGGACGGCGTCCCCGAGTGGACCGTCACGGCCAAGAAGACCGACGACACCCTGCGGATCCGTCTCGAGGAGGTCCTGCACGACTCCGAGCACGAGCTCGGGATCGATCCGGGCCTGCAGAAGGACGGCGTCGAGAAGCACCTGCAGGAGCTCCTGGCCGAGCACACCGCCGCCCTCGAGGAGGGCATGTCGCTGGTGCGCCGCGAGTACATGACCGCCATCGGGCCGGTCGACCTGCTGTGCCGCGACGCGGCCGGCGGCTCGGTGGCGGTCGAGATCAAGCGCCGTGGCGACATCGACGGCGTCGAGCAGCTGACCCGCTACCTCGAGCTGATGAACCGCGACCCCAAGCTGCGGCCGGTCCGCGGCATCTTCGCCGCGCAGGAGATCAAGCCCCAGGCCCGCACGCTGGCCAAGGACCGCGGCATCGACTGCGTCATCGTCGACTACGACGAGTTGCGCGGCCTCGACGACCCGAGCCTGCGCCTGTTCTGACCCCGCGGTCGCTCAGCGGCTGCAGATCCGCAGGTCGGCCCAGACCGCGCGATGGTCGGTGCCGTCGATGTCCTCGGAGCCCGAGCCCTTCACGCTGAGCCCGCGCACCAGCACGTGGTCGATGTCGGCGAACGGCGGATAGGCACGATCCAGTGGCCAGGTCGACGTGGGCCACCAGCCGGCCGTGTCGTACATCCCGCGCTTGGCGTCGCGGAACGGCGCATGGGCGGACGAGGCGTTGAAGTCCCCCGCCATGACGAGCGGGCGGCCCCGGTTGGCCCGCTGCCACTGCCCCAGCTCCATCAGGCCCGTGCGCCAGTCCTGCAGCCAGTCATCGACCGGCGGCTTCGGGTGGACGCCCCGCACGAGCACCTGGGTCCCGGCGACGTCGACCGACATCGCGGGCTGCTGGAAGATCTCGGCCTCGCCGGCAGGCACCTCGACGCGGGTCGCGGGGTACCGGGAGAGGATCACGGTGCCCTCGGTGTCGCGGTTCTCGGGCGTCTGGCCGCTTCGGTGCGTGAAGCGCCGGCCCGGCTCGGTCGCCGACAGCTTCGCGATCATCGGCTCGGTGGCCTCCGGAACGACCAGGACGTCGATGTCGTGCCGCTGCACGGCGGCGGCGAGCTGGGCGACGTCCGCGTCGCCGTAGTGCGCGTTGAGGGCCATCACGGCCAGTCGGCCGTCACCGGCATCGCAGTCCGGGCGGTTGCTGACGTTGACGATGGTCACGAGGGCGACCGCGATCGCCACGAGGTTCGTGCCGCAGGCGAACCATGCCCGCGTCACGAGGCTCGCGACGATCCCCACGACCGCAGCCGCGATCCAGACCTTGCCGAGCGCTTGGACGGCGGGGAGCCAGGACGGCTCGACCCGATCCACCCACGGCGTCGCAGCGAGGACCAGCAGGGCCACCGCGACGACGGCCAGGAGCAGCCGGACGACCCTCACGCGTCAGGCGCCTGCGATCGGCGGCGCGGTGGGGTCGGAGGCCTCACCGGTCTCCTCGCGCGCGATCCAGTCCTCGATGCGCTCGTAGTCGTGCTTGGAACGGGTGACCACGGCCAGCAGGTCGCTCATCTTGGCGACCTCCTCGACCTGCTCCTTGATGAACCACTGCATGAACTGGTCGGAGGCGAAGTCGTTGTCGTCCCGGGCGATCCGCGTGAGCTCGTTGATCTGGCTCGTGACGCGCTTCTCCTGGTCCAGGGCGACCTGGACCGGCTCGACGACGTCCGCGAAGTCCATCCGCGGGGCGGCGAGCGCGGGAATGACGATCGGCTGGTCCTGATCGAGCAGGTACTGGATCATCATCATCGCGTGATCGCGCTCCTCGACGGCCTGGGCGTAGAACAGCGCGGCCATCTGCGGCATCGTCAGCGCGTCGTAGTAGGTCGCGATGCCCACGTACTGCTGGTGCGCACTGAACTCGTGCCCGATCTGGTCCTGCAGGGCCCTGACGAACTGCTCGGAAGCCATGTTCACTCCTTCGGCTAGGACAGCCTAACCTCGCGCTGTACCGTGGTTGTCGTGCCGAAGCCGCCGAAGAAGAAGTGCTGCGTCAGCAAGCCTCGCTGCAAGCGCTGCCCCATCCGCATGATGGCCGACGGCACCCTCCCGGACGGCTACACCGTCAAGAAGCGCAAGCTGGTCAAGGTCGGGGACAAGAAGAAGAACAAGAAGTCCTCCAAGTCCAAGACCAAGACCAAGCCGTTGGCGGCCTGACCTCTTCGACTGCTTCGATCACGGTCGAGCCTAGGGGCCCGAGGGCCCCCGTGCCACGAAGGACAGGCGTGCCTTCCCGCCGTGTCTCGACTCAGACGGGCAGGTCGTTGGCCTTGCGGATCTCGTCGACGACGCGGCTCATGATGTCGGTCATGCCGAAGTCCTTGGGCGTGAAGACCGCGGCGATGCCGGCGGCCTCCAGCTTGCGGCCGTCGGAGTCCGGGATGATCCCGCCGACGATGACCGGCACGTTCGTCAGACCGGCGTCGGCCAGACCCTTTTGGACATCGGGCACCAGCTCCATGTGCGACCCGGACAGGATCGACAGGCCCACGACGTGGACGTCCTCGGCGACGGCGGCCGCGACGATCTGCTCGGGCGTCAGACGGATGCCCTGGTAGATCACCTCGAACCCGGCGTCACGGGCGCGCACGGCGACCTGCTCGGCGCCGTTGGAGTGCCCGTCCAGACCCGGCTTGCCGACCAGGAAGCGCAGGCGACCGCCCAGCTCCTCGCCGGTCTGGCGCACCTTCTCGCGGACGGCGGTCAACTCGGTTCCGGCCTCGGCCACGCCACTGACTCCTGACACGCCCGTGGGCGCTCGGTACTCGCCGAAGACCTCGCGCAGGGCCCCGGCCCACTCCCCCACCGTCGCGCCGGCGCGCACGGCGTCCAGCGTCGCGGCCATGAGGTTCTGATCGGTCTTGGCCTGCTGCTGCAGCGCCTCCAGCGCCGCGTCGACGGCCTGCTGGTCGCGCTGGTCGCGCCACTGCTGCACGTCGGCGATGGCGTTGGCCTCGGCCTGCGGATCGGCGACCATGATCGCCGCGTCGAGATCGGCCGTCAGCGGGGACGGCTCGGTCTCGGTGTAGCAGTTCAGGCCGACGACCTTCATCTCGCCGGACTCGATGCGAGCGCGCCGCTCGGCGTGCGAGGTGACGAGCTCCTGCTTCATGTAGCCCGAGACGACGGCCGCGACCGCGCCGCCCATGGCCTGGACGCGGTCGATCTCGGCCTTCGCGCCCTCGACGAGCTCGTCGACCTTGGCCTCGATGACGTGCGAGCCGTCGAAGATGTCGCCGTACTCGAGCAGGTCGGACTCGAAGGCCAACACCTGCTGCAGCCGCAGCGACCACTGCTGGTCCCACGGACGCGGCAGACCCAGCGCCTCGTTCCACGCGGGCAGCTGGACCGCACGGGCGCGAGCGTCCTTGCTCAGCGTGACGCCGAGCATCTCCAGGACGATGCGCTGCACGTTGTTCTCGGGCTGCGCCTCGGTCAGTCCCAGCGAGTTCACCTGCACGCCGTAGCGGAACCGGCGCATCTTCGGGTCGGTGACGCCGTAGCGGTCGCGGGTGATCTCCTCCCACAGCCGGCCGAAGGCGCGCATCTTGCACATCTCCTCGACGAACCGCACGCCGGCGTTGACGAAGAACGAGATGCGCCCGACGACCTGCTCGAACTGGTCGTCCGGCACCTGGCCGGAGTCCTTGACCGCGTCCAGCACCGCGATGGCGGTGCTCATCGCGAACGCGAGCTCCTGCACGGGCGTCGCGCCGGCCTCCTGCAGGTGGTAGCTGCAGATGTTGAGCGGATTCCACTTCGGGATCGTCGACACCGTGTAGGCGATCATGTCGGTCGTCAGCCGCAGCGACGCCTCGGGCGGGAACACGTAGGTGCCCCGCGAGAGGTACTCCTTGATGATGTCGTTCTGCGTCGTACCGGCCAGCGCGGCGGGCTCGACGCCCTGCTCCTCGGCGGCGACCTGGTACATGGCCAGCAGCCACATCGCGGTCGCGTTGATCGTCATCGAGGTGTTCATCTCCGACAGCGGGATGTCCTCGAACAGACGACGCATCGCCCCCAGGTGCGGGATCGGCACGCCGACCTTGCCCACCTCGCCGCGCGAGAGCACGTGGTCGGGGTCGTACCCCGTCTGGGTCGGCAGGTCGAACGCGACCGACAGACCGGTCTGACCCTTCGCGAGATTGCGCCGGTAGAGCGCGTTGGACTCGGCGGCGGAGCTGTGGCCGGCGTAGGTTCGCATCACCCACGGGCGATCAGGCTGCACTGACATGGGCCTAGGGTACCGCCCGGTAGCACCGCCCGAACGTGGGCCACCTCACGTCGGACGGGCCGTGCGGGATCAGGCGCCGGCGCGGTCTCCGCCGGGCACCCAGAGCACGTCGCCGTGCTCGCGGTTGGCGTAGCGGCCCAGGATGAACAGCAGGTCGCTGAGGCGGTTGAGGTACTTCGCCACGAGCACGTTCACGGTCTCGCCGTGCTGCTCGATGGCGGCCCAGGCGGCGCGCTCGGCGCGGCGGACCACGGTGCGCGCGACATGCAGCTGCGAGGCGGCCATCGTGCCGCCGGGAAGGATGAAGGAGTCGAGCTTGGGGACATCGGCGTTGAACCGGTCGCACCACTGCTCGAGCCGCTCGACGTAGTCGGGCTCGACGCGCAGCGGCTCGTACTTCGGTTCGGCCACGACGGGGTTGCCCACGTCCGACCCGAGGTCGAACAGGTCGTTCTGGACGTGGGTCAACACCGCCGTGACATCCGCATCGAGCTCGCCCGTGGCCAGGGCCACGCCGATCTGGCTGTTCGCCTCGTCGACGTCCGCGTAGACCACCAGACGGAGGTCGTTCTTGGACGTGCGCGAGAAATCGACGAGATTCGTCGTTCCGTCGTCGCCGGTGCGGGTGTAGATCTTCGTCAGGTGAACCATGGGCTCACCCTAGGGGCGAGGTGCCCCGTCGGTCACATCCAGTCGATACCGAGGGTGCGAACCTTGAACGAGGACGTGTCGTCGGCAGCCTGCGCGGGCGAGGCGGCGACGCCGGCAGCGACGGTCAGGGCGAGCAGCGTGGCAGCAATGATCTTCTTCATGTGTCCAAGTGTGGACGCTCGCGGGGGCAGCGGCAACCGAAATGCACAGATCCGGACACCCGAGTCACAGGACGTTGTTGACGCCGCGTCCCGGCGGCGAGGACTCGAGCCACGACAGCAGCCCGGTCAGGGAATTGGGGCTCAGCGCGAACTGCGCGATGCCCTCGGCGTTCTCGGTGCAGACGACGATGTGACCGTCGTGCAACGCGTACTCCTCGGCCCCCTCCGGATCCCGGCGGCCCTCGATCAGGACCTGGCCGCGGACGAAGCGGTAGCGGGGCTTGGGCGAGAAGGAGAACGTGCGGTACCAGTCGATGCGGTCATCGCCATAGACCGCGACGCCGAGCATCCAGCCTGCGGCTGAATGCTCGGCGCCTCGATTGACGCTCAACTCGAACGTGACACCCTTACGGGCGATCCACCGCCGCCTCGCGATGATCGCGCCCACCAGGAGCACGCCCAGCACGACGATGATCGCGAGGGAGTCGACCAGCCACATCCACAGCGGCATGACTCACTTCCTCGCGATCACCATCAGGACGCCTTGCCGACCAGGCGCAGCTTCGCCTCGGCGCGGCGGACCCCGAGTCCGTCCTCCGACGAACGAGCCTCGTCGAGCTCGGCGGTGACCGCCGACTCGTCGACCTCGTCGGCCAGGAAGATGTCCTCGGACAGGATCGACACCCGGTCGGCAGCGACGGACACGAAGCCCTCGCTGACGGCCGCGCGGACGACCTCACCGTCGACGGGATGAATCTCGACGACACCGGGCACCAACAGCGACAGCAGCGGCGCGTGGCCGGAGAGCACGCCGATGTCGCCCTCGGCGGTGCGGGCGATGACCTCACGGGCCTCGCCCGACCACACGATGCGGTCGGCGGCGACGAGCTCGATCTGCAGTGTCATGTCAGCGGGCCTCAGAGGTTCTTCTGGATGTCGGCCCACTTCTTGTCGACGTCGTCCAGACCGCCGCACATGAAGAACGCCTGCTCGGCCACGTGGTCGTAGTCGCCGTCACAGATCTTGGTGAAGGCGTCGATCGTCTCGTCGAGCGGGACGGTCGAACCCTCGATACCGGTGAACTGCTTGGCCACGTAGGTGTTCTGCGAGAGGAACCGCTGGATGCGACGCGCGCGCGACACGATCGTCTTGTCCTCTTCGCTGAGCTCGTCGACACCGAGGATCGCGATGATGTCCTGGAGCTCCTGGTTGCGCTGCAGGATGCCCTTGACCCGGTTCGCCGTCGCGTAGTGATCCGCCGCGATGTAGCGGGGATCGAGGATGCGCGACGTCGAGGTCAGCGGGTCCACGGCCGGGTAGATGCCCAGCGACGCGATCTCGCGGCTCAGCTCGGTCGTGGCGTCCAGGTGCGCGAACGTCGTGGCCGGGGCCGGGTCGGTGTAGTCGTCGGCGGGAACGTAGATCGCCTGCATCGACGTGATCGAGTGACCACGCGTCGAGGTGATGCGCTCCTGCAGCACGCCCATCTCGTCGGCCAGGGTGGGCTGGTAGCCCACGGCCGAGGGAACGCGACCCAGCAGGGTCGAGACCTCGGAGCCGGCCTGCGTGAAGCGGAAGATGTTGTCGATGAACAGCAGCACGTCCTGGCCCTGCACGTCGCGGAAGTACTCCGCCATCGTCAGTGCGGACAGCGCCACGCGCAGACGCGCTCCCGGCGGCTCGTCCATCTGGCCGAAGACCAGCGCGACCTTGTCCAGGACGCCGGACTCCTCCATCTCGACGATGAGGTCGTTGCCCTCGCGGGTGCGCTCGCCGACACCGGCGAACACCGACACGCCGTCGTGGTCCTTGGCGACGCGGGCGATCATCTCCTGGATCAGCACGGTCTTGCCGACGCCGGCGCCACCGAACAGGCCGATCTTGCCGCCGAGCACGTACGGCGTCAGCAGGTCGATGACCTTGATGCCGGTCTGGAACATCTCGGTCTTGGACTCGAGCTGGTCGAAGGCCGGAGCCTTGCGGTGGATGCCCCAGCGCTCCTTGACCTCCCAGGTCTCACCCTCGGCCAGGTTCATGACCTGACCGGTGGTGTTGAAGACCTTGCCCAGGGTCTGGTCGCCGACGGGGACCGAGATCGGCTCCCCCGTGTTGGTGACCGGGGTGCCGCGGACGACACCGTCGGTGGGACGCAGGCTGATGGCGCGGACCATGCCGTCACCGATGTGCTGCGCGACCTCGAGGGTCAGCGTCTCCTTGGTGCCGGCGACCTCCGTGTCGACCAGCAGGGCGTTGTAGATCTCGGGCATCTGGTCGGCCGGGAACTCGATGTCGAGCACCGGGCCGATGACGCGGGCGACCCGGCCGGTGACAGCGGCCTTGTCGGTGGTGGTCTCTTCGACGGTTGCAGTCATGGTGTCTTCCTCAATCGGACGCGGAGGCCTCGGCGAGCGCGTTCGCGCCACCCACGATCTCGCTGATTTCTTGGGTGATGCCGGCCTGGCGAGCCTGGTTCGCCAGTCGGGTGTACTTCTCGATCAGGTCCTGCGCGTTGTCGGTCGCGGACTTCATGGCCTTCTGACGTGCGGCCAGCTCGGAGGCGGCCGCCTGCAGCAGGCAGGAGTAGATGCGGCTGTAGAGGTACTTGGGCAGAACCGCCTCGAGGACCTCGGCAGCGCTCGGCTCGAACTCGTACAGAGGCAGGGCCTCGGCCTCGTCCGGCGCCTCCTCGCCCTCGACGATCTCGAGCGGGAACAGGCGGATGACCGTCGGCTCCTGCACCAGCATCGACTTGAAGCGCGTGTAGACGACGTAGAGCTCGTCGACGGCGGCGACCGGGTCGACCGACTCCTCAGCACTCTCGTGCTGGGCGCCACGGGAGATCAGCTCGTCGCCGATGGCGCGCGCGTCGTCGTACGTCGGCTTGTCCGAGAAGCCCGTCCAGGACGTCTCGAACTCGCGCTGGCGGAAGTTGAAGTACTGCTCCGCCTTGCGACCGGCCAGGAAGTACGAGACCTGCTTGCCCTCGCCGCGCAGACGCTCGGCCAGCTGCTCGGTCTCCTTGAGCACGCTCGACGCGTACGCACCGGCCAGACCGCGATCGCTGGCGATCACGAGGATCGCGGCGCGTTCGGCGTTCGGGTTCTCGGTGGTCAGCACGTGCTCGATGTTGGAGAACGTGGCCAGGGCCGACACCGCACGCGTGAGTTCACGCGCGTACGGTGCGGCCGCGGCCGCGTGCTGCTGAGCCTTGATGATCCGCGACGCGGCGATCAACTCCATCGCACGCGTGATCTTCTTGGTCGACTGCGTCGACCTGATCTTCGCGCGGTACTCGCGGAGTGAGACAGCCATCGTCAGCCTCGCTTCTGCCGGACGATCTGCTCCTGCTCGACCTCTTCGTCGGCCAGCGCGTCGAACTCCTCGTGCCCGGGCTTGATCGACGCACCCTCGCTCGTCTGGAACTGGTCCAGGAACGAGTCGTAGGCACCGTCGAGAGCCTCGGCGCTGGAGTCCTCGAACTTGCCGCTCTCGCGGATCGCGTCCAGGACACCGGAGTGCGAGCGCTTGACGTAGTCCAGGAACTCCGCCTCGAAGCGGTGGACGTCCGAGACCGGCACCGCGTCCAGCTTGCCCGTCGTGGCGGCCCAGATCGAGACGACCTGCTGCTCCATCGGGAACGGGTTGTACTGGGCCTGCTTGAACAGCTCCATGAGGCGCTGACCACGGGCGAGCTGAGCCTTCGACGCCGCATCGAGGTCGGACGCAAACATCGCGAACGCCTCCATGGCGCGGTACTGGGCGAGCTCGACCTTGAGCGAGCCGGTGACGGCCTTCATCGCCTTGGTCATCGCCGAGCCACCGACGCGCGACACCGAGATGCCGACGTCGACCGCGGGACGCTGGTTGGCGTTGAACAGGTCCGACTGCAAGAAGATCTGGCCGTCGGTGATCGAGATGACGTTCGTCGGGATGTACGCCGAGACGTCGTTGGCCTTCGTCTCGATGATCGGCAGGCCGGTCATCGAGCCGGCACCCAGCTCGTCGCTGAGCTTGGCGCAACGCTCGAGCAGCCGCGAGTGCAGGTAGAAGACGTCGCCCGGGTAGGCCTCGCGGCCCGGCGGACGGCGCAGCAGCAGCGACACGGCACGGTAGGCCTCGGCCTGCTTCGACAGGTCGTCGAAGATGATCAGGACGTGCTTGCCCGAGTACATCCAGTGCTGGCCGATGGCCGAGCCGGTGTACGGGGCGAGGTACTTGAAGCCGGCCGAGTCCGAGGCGGGAGCTGCGACGATGGTCGTGTACTCCAGCGCGCCGGCCTCCTCGAGGGCGCCACGGACCGACGCGATGGTCGAGCCCTTCTGGCCGATGCCCACGTAGATGCAGCGGACCTGCTTCGTCGGATCGCCCGACTCCCAGAATTCCTTCTGGTTGATGATCGTGTCGATCGCGATGGCGGTCTTGCCGGTCTGACGGTCACCGATGATCAGCTGACGCTGGCCACGGCCGACCGGGGTCAGCGAGTCGATCGCCTTGAGGCCGGTCATCAGCGGCTCGTGCACGCTCTTGCGCTGCATGACGTTCGGCGCCTGGAGCTCGAGCGCACGACGACCCTCGAGGCCGGTGATCTCGCCGAGGCCGTCGATCGGGTTGCCCAGCGGGTCGACCACGCGGCCGAGGTAGCCCTCGCCGACGGGGACCGAGAGGACCTCGCCCGTGCGCTTGACCTTCTGGCCCTCTTCGATGCCCTCGAAGTCACCGAGGATGACGACGCCGATCTGGCGGACGTCGAGGTTCAACGCGAGACCCAGGGTGCCGTCGTCGAACTCGAGCAGTTCGTTGGCCATCGCCGAGGGAAGTCCCTCGACCTGCGCGATGCCGTCGGCCGCCGACGCGACGACGCCGACTTCTTCGGCCTCGCCCTGCGTCGGGGTGTAGTCCGACACGAACTTCTGCAACGCGTCGCGGATCTCCTCCGGACGAATCGAGAGTTCAGTCATGCTGTGTGCCTGCCTTCTTGTGCGAACGGTGCGTTCTGGTCAGCCTGCGATGCGCCGGCGGGCGGCCTCGAGGCGGGTGGACATGGTGGCGTCGACGACCTCGTCGCCCACGGAGACGGCGATGCCGCCGATGACGGACGGATCGACCACGGTGTTGAGTTGGATCGATCGGCCGTACCGCCGCGACAGTGCCGCGGTGAGCCGGTCGCGCTCGGCGTCATCGAGCTCGTACGCGACACGCGCCACGGCGACGAGACGATCCTCGCGCGCCGCGACCTGCCGGCTGAAGATGTCGAGGACCCGCTCGAAGGAGCCGGTCCGTGCCACCGCCGCCTGCGTCAGCAGGGCCAGCGTAGCGCTGGAGACCTTGCCACCGAAGACGTCGCGCAACAGCGTGGTCTTGGCCCCGACCGGAACGGACCGGTCCGAGATGACCTGACGCAGCTCGGCCGAGCCGTGGATGACCTGGCCGGCCTCGAAGAGCTCGTTCTCGAGCACGTCGCCCTGACCGGCCGCATCCGCGGACCGCGTGTACGCCGCGACCCCGGCGATCTCGAGACCGTCGGTCAGGTCACGTCCTGCGGCCCAGCGACCGGCGACGGCCGCCTCGAGCACCGAGACGGTGTCCGCGCCGACCTTGCCGCCGAAGATCCCGGCGACGAGCGAACGCTTGCCCTCGGTCTCGATCGACGGATCACTCAGGAGGCGACGTGCCGCGATGGCACCATCGAGGGCCGCGACGACGCCGAACAGCTCGGCGCCGACCTGCGCCGCCGACGAACCCGGCACCGCGGAGACCGCGGACAGGGTCGCGTCGAGCGACTTGGCAGACGATCCACGCATCAGTTCGCCGACCCCTCGAGCTCGTCCATGAAGCGCTGAACGGAGCGACGCTGCGCATCGGTGTCGGCGAGGGTCTCACCGACGATCCGAGCCGCGAGCTCGGTGGCCATGCCGCCGACCTCGGACTTGAGCTGCGCGATCGCCTGCTGGCGTTCGGCGGCGATCTGCGCCTGAGCAGCCGACAGAATCCGCTGGGACTCTGCCTGGGCCTGCTCGCGCATCTCGACGACGATCTGGGCACCCTGCTCGCGCGCCTCCTCGCGGATGGCGGCGGCTTCGTGCCGCGCCTCGGCCAGCTGCGCCGTGTACTTCTCCAGCGCTGCCTGCGCCTCGTTCTGGGCCGCCTGCGCCTCCTCGATGCCACCCTCGATCTCGGCGGTACGCGCGGCGTACGCCTTCTCGAAGTTGGGCACCACGTACTTCGTCATGAGCGCGACGAGCGCCACGAAGAAGATCAGTCCCCAGATGATCTCGGGGAGGTGCGGGATCAGCGGGTTGGGCTCTTCGCCCTCCGCCGCTGCCGCCAGGAGGATGGCCTTCATCAGATGGCGAACGCGAGCGCGATGCCGATGATCGCGAGAGCCTCAGCCAGAGCAAAGCCCAGAATGGCGATGGTCTGGAGACGACCCTGGACCTCGGGCTGACGGGCGACGCCGTTGATGTACGCGGCGAAGATCAGACCGACGGCAATACCGGGGCCCACGGTGGCGAGACCGTAGCCGAGCATGTTGAGGGAGCCTTCCACGGCTTGTCCTTTCATTGTGACGCGCATCGGCGTCGGTGGTGGTAACTCGTGAGGCTATGAAGTTGTCAGTTCGCGGACTCAGTGCTCGTCCGCGATCGCCCCGCCCACGTAGATCGCGGTCAACAGGGTGAAGACGTAGGCCTGCAGGAACATGATCAACACTTCCAGCACGCTGATGAGCAGGAACATCACGCCCGAGCCGAGGCCGGACAGGATGTGCAGACCGCCTCTGTCGAACATCAGGTAGTGCGAGCCCATCGAGAACAGGATCAGGAGCAGGTGGCCGGCGAACATCGTGGCGAACAGACGCAGGGCCAGCGTGAGCGGGCGGACCAGGATGTTGGAGACGAACTCCAGCGGGATCAACAGCGCGAGCACCGGACCCTTGATGCCCGACGGCACCGTCTGGAGCTTGAGGTAGCCGAAGAAGCCGTGCTTGCGGATGCCGGCGCCGTTGTAGAGGAGCCAGGCGCACAGCGCGAGCGCGACCGGGAAGCCGATGCGCGCCGCCGACGGGAACTGCAGCACCGGGACCAGGCCGTAGTAGTTGTTCGCCAGGATGAAGGTGAAGAAGGAGAACAGGATCGGCATGTACGGCTTGAACTGATCCGACCCGATGTTGTCCCGGGCGAGGCCACGGACGAAGCCGTAGACGTACTCGCCGGCGAACTGCAGCCGGCCGGGGACGACTGCAGCGGGGCGAGCGGAGGCGGCGAAGAAGCCGGCGATCAGCACGACCGAGAGGGCCAGCAGCAGCATGGGCTTCGTGACGCCCAGGCCAGCGACCTCGAAGACGGCAGGAAGCTCGAAACTCGACGGTCCGGGGATGTACGGGCCATCACCCGAAGCGCGGAACTGGGACCCGGCGTTGAGGAGCGCGGTGTTGGTCACAGACCACCCTTTACATTCTGGCGCGGCCGGCAGCGCAGGCGCTGTACCGCTTCGGTCGACGTCGTTGGTGCGCAGTGTGTGCGCGGGCTGCGAGGCACGAGACTCACGCAGCGAGTACGAGATTATCAGGCGTCGTGTCGACCCCGGTCATCGAGGTCGTAGATGACGTGCCGAGCCCGCAGATCGGAGACCACGAGCCACGTCACGGCGAACAGTGAACCGCCGATGAGCGTCGCCGTGAACCACCGGTCGTCGAGATGGCGGCCGGGGCCCTGCGGGTCCAGCAGCACCAGCACGACGACACCCAGGGCGAGCACCTTCGTGCCGTAGAACAGCAGCGCGGCCGCCAGGGACGCCCCGGGCAGGTACTGCGCGATCGGGCCCAGGACGACCTTGGTCGAGCCGAAGAAGACCACGACGATGACGGCGGCCAACGCGGCGGCGAGGGCCGCGGCCCGACCACCGAGCAGTCCGGCGACACCCGCCCAGGCGGCGACCGTCAGCCCCACCGCCACGAGCCCGCTCCTGCGCTTCACGTCCACAGTCGCGACTCCAGCTTCGGGAGGAGGAAGATCGCCGCCGCGACGAGGGCGGTCAGCACGGCGATGGCGACGAAGAGCTGCCAGCCGCTGAACAGGCCGACCGCCACGACGCCGAAGGCCACGAGGGCCGCCGCCGCGTACATCAGCAGCACGGCACGACGGTGCGAGTGGCCGATCTCGAGCAGGCGGTGGTGGATGTGCATCTTGTCGGGACTGAACGGCGACCGCCCCGCACGGGTCCGGCGCAGCACGGCCAGGCCCATGTCCAGGAACGGGACGGTCAGGATCGCGAAGGGCAGGACGAGCGGCAGTATCGCCGCCGGGAGCAGACTCGAGTCGGCTCCGCCGATCCCCTCCGACAGGCTCGTGGCCGGGAACTGGCCCGTGAGACTGATCGAGGAGCAGGCCAGGACGAAGCCCAGCAGCATCGAGCCGGAGTCACCGATGAACATCCGGGCCGGGAAGAAGTTGTGCGGCAGGATCCCCAGGCAGGCGCCGGCCAGGCTGATGGTCAGGATCGCTGCCGCGACCGCGCGGGTCTCGCCGTTCTCGACCGCCAGGACGAAGGCGTAGAGGAAGAAGGCGATCGAGCCGATGGCCGCCATGCCGGCGGCCAGGCCGTCGAGACCGTCGACGAAGTTCATCGCGTTGGCCGTCGCCACGATCAGGAAGACCGTCAGGATCATCGCCTGGGCCTGGTCGAGTCCCAGGTACGTGTTCGGCAGTGGCAGGTAGACGAAGTTCAGACCCATCGCCACGGTGATGACGCCCGCCAGCACCTGTCCGGCGAACTTGCTGAGCGCATCGAGCTCGAAGAGGTCGTCGATCACGCCGACCAGGCAGATCACGAAGCCGCCCACCAACACCGCGCGCAGGTCGGTGAACAGCGATTCGTCGCCGCCGGACAGGAACGGCAGGTGCGTCGCGGTCAGGTAGGCCGCGAACAGACCACCGAGCATCGCCGGTCCGCCGAAGTACGGCGTCGGGATGGCATGCACGTCACGGTCACGAACCTTCGCGACGGCCCCGAAGTGCTGGGCGGTCTGACGCGCGATCGACGACAGCAGGTACGCCACGCCGATCGCCACACCGAAGACGACGAGGTACTCACGCACCGGCTCCACCGCCGGCGGGCTCGATCGTGTTGTTGTAGGCGTGCAGCGTGGCCAGGTCGATCGCGCCCTGGCGCAGCACCCGCGGCACCGGACCCGTCACGTCGAGGATCGTGGAGGGCGTGGCGCCGGCGGTGGGCCCGCCGTCGAGGTAGACCCGGACGCTCTCGCCGAGCATCGTCTCCGCCTCGTCGACCGACGTCGCCGCCGGCTGACCGCTGAGGTTGGCGCTGCTGACGGCGCTCGGCCCCGCCTGGCGCAGCACGGCTCGCGTGCGGTCGTCGTCGGGGACGCGCACGGCGACCGTCCCGTGGGTCTCCCCCAGGTCCCAGGTGAGCGACGGCTGCGCACGGAAGACCACCGTGAGCGGACCGGGCCACAGGTCGTCGAGCATCGTCTGCAGCCAGAGCGGCGGCCGCTCGGCGACGAGCGCGTCGAGCGTGGCCGGCTCGGCGATCAGGACCGGAGGCGGCATGTCCCGGCCCCGGCCCTTCGCCCGGAGCAGACCGGCGACGGCGGTCGCGTCGAACGCGTCGGCGGCGATCCCGTAGACGGTGTCGGTCGGCAGGACCACGAGCGCACCGTCGCGCAGGGCCGCCACCGCGGCCTCGACGCCGGCGTCGAGCTCGGTCGCGCAGTCGAACCTCATACTTCCAAGGTTAGGGGTCGGCGGCGGCACCCACGCGTGCGGCCACCGATGAATCGATCGGTAGGATCGTGCAGATGCCCCACTCGCCCGCGGCTGCGGTCGACCGCCCGGCGGTCGCCGCGTCATGACTCCCTCCCCGACCCTCGCGGCCGTCCTCGCCCTGTGCTCGGCGCTCGGCTTCGCGTTCTCGACGTCGTTCCAGCACCTGGCCGCGGGCCGCGTGCAACTGACGGTCACCCATCCCCTGTTGGTGCTGCTGCAGCTGCTGCGCAGTCCCCGGTGGCTGGCGGGGAGCACGATCGGGCTGGCTGCCTGGCTCCTGCACGCGGTCGCCCTGAATCTCGGCACGCTGTCGCTGGTCCAGCCGATCATCCTGCTCGGCGTCGTCCTCGCGGTCGTGGTCCGGTCCTCGCTGGAGCGCCGCCTGCCCCAGCTCACCGAGCTCGCGGGGGTCGTCGTCACGATCGTCTCCCTGATGGCCGTCGTCTCGGTCGCCGACACGAGCCACCAGGGACGGGACGCTCCGACGGTGGCGATGCTGGCCGTGGCCGCGACGGGCGTCGTGATCGCCCTCGCCGTCACGCGACTGTCGAACCAGCTGCCGCGCCGCGGGATGGCCGCGTTCGTCCTGGGCATGACCGCCGGGATGCTGTTCGGCATCACCGCCTGCCTGATGAAGGTGGTCGGCACCGCCATGAGCGACCACGGGTTCCCCGGCTTCCTGGGCACCTGGTCGCCCTGGGTGCTGCTGGCCTGCGCCCTGCTGGCGATGTCGCTGAACCAGCGCGCCTACCAGCTCTCGCGGCTCTCACACTCGATGCCGGTCCTGAACGTCACATCGGTGCTGCTGTCGATCCTGCTGGGCTCCCTGCTGTTCGACGAGTCGTTGCCGACCACGCCCGGCGCGCTCGCGATCCAGGCCATCGGCCTGGTGGGCATCGCCTGGGGCCTCTACCGCATCGCCGACGCGGGCAGCCGCGCCACCGTCGTCACCACCGACTGACGACCGGGCGCCCGCTCAGGGGCGACGAGCGGTGACGAACCGCGGACGGTCGGCGAGGTCGCGGTGGTCGCGGACCTCGGCCCAGCGCGCGGTGAAGACCGCCGGTGCGCTCTCGCCCTGGGCGTCGGCGTGCTCGGCCCCGACGACGCCGCCGGGTCGCAGCAGTCGCCAGGCGACCTGCTCGACGACGCGCATCGCGTCGAGCCCGTCGTCGCCCGACCACAGCGCGAGCTGGGGGTCGTGGTCGCGGGCCTCGGGAGCCACGGACTCCCACGCGTCGAGCGGGATGTACGGCGGATTCACGACGACGACGTCGACCGTCCCGTCGAGCTCGGGGAAGGCGTCGGCCATGTCCCCGCGGCGCAGGTCGACTCCCGTGCCGTCGAGGTTGCGCAGGGCCCAGGCGTACGCGGACTCGTCGAGCTCGACCGCGTGGACGCGCGACTCCGGGACCTCGTGGACCATCGACAACGAGATCGCCCCGGATCCGGCGCACAGCTCGACGACGACCGGCGCGCGCCCCTCCCCCGCCACGAGACGCGCCGCGTCGATGGCCCAGCCGGCGAGCAGCTCGGTCTCGGGCCGCGGCACGAAGACGCCGGGTCCGACCTCGACGTCGACGTAGCGGAACGCGGCCGTCCCGGTGATGTGCTGCAGCGGCACCCGCCGGGCCCGGGCGTCGATCATCTCCAGGTAGGTCCGACGCTGGACGTCGTCCACGCGCGCCGTGAGGGTGAGCAACGCACGCGGCGTGCCCGTGACGTGGCTGAGCAGCACCTCGGCGTCGTGCCGGGGCGAGGCGACACCTCCCTGCTCGAGCCGCGCCGACGCCTCCTCCAGCAGCCGCCGGGTGCTCATCGGCGGTCCTCCAGGGCAGCGAGGCGCTCGGCCAGGTCCGCCTCGACGAGCGAGCCGATCACGTCGTCGAGCGCACCGTCGATCACCTGGTCGAGGTTGTAGGCCTTGAACCCCGTGCGGTGGTCCGAGATCCGGTTCTCGGGGAAGTTGTACGTGCGGACGCGCTCGGAGCGATCGACCGTGCGGACCTGCGAGCGGCGGGCGTCCGACGCCTCGGCGTCGGCCTCGGCCTGCGCCGCGTCGAGCATCCGCGACCGCAGGATGCGCATCGCCTGCTCCTTGTTCTGCAGCTGGGACTTCTCGTTCTGGCAGCTGACGACGATGCCGGTGGGCAGGTGCGTGATCCGCACCGCGGAGTCGGTCGTGTTGACGCTCTGGCCGCCGGGACCGGAGGACCGGAACACGTCGATCCGCAGGTCGTTGTCGTTGATCTGGACGTCGACGTCCTCGGCCTCCGGCAGCACCAGGACGCCGGCGGCGGACGTGTGGATCCGCCCCTGGGACTCGGTCACGGGGACGCGCTGGACGCGGTGCACGCCGCCCTCGAACTTGAGCAGGGCGTACGGCGCCTGACCGGGTTCGGGCGTGCCCTTGGCCTTGACCGCCGCGGTGACCGACTTGTAGCCGCCCAAGGCCGTCTCGGTGGCGTCGAGCACCTCGACCTTCCAGCCGTGCTGCTCGGCGAACCGCGAGTACATGCGCAGCAGGTCGGCGGCGAACAGGGCGGACTCGTCGCCGCCCTCGCCGCCCTTGATCTCGAGGATGACGTCCTTGCCGTCGGCGGGGTCGCGCGGCACGAGCATGCGCTCGAGACGCTCGGCCAGCACCGGCACGCGACGCTCGAGGTCGGCGGCCTCGTCGTCCATGTGCAGCTCCTGGGCGGCCACGAGATCCTCGCGGGCGTGCTGCCAGTCGCGATAGGTGCGGATGATCGCCGTCAGCTCGGCGTACCGCCGGCCCAGGTCGCGGGCGCGCCGCGGATCGGCGTGCACGGCCGGGTCGGCCAACTGCCCCTCCAACTCGGCGTGCTCGTCGATCATCGATTCGACGGCTTCGAACATGACCTCAACTCCTGCGCTCGGATGCCCGGACACGACAACGGCGCCGGCCGCTCAGCAAGGGAGCGACCGGCGCCGACGACGACTTACTTCTTGCCGTAGCGCTTCTCGAAGCGGGCGACGCGGCCGCCGGTGTCGAGGATCTTCTGCTTGCCCGTGTAGAACGGGTGGCAGGCCGAGCAGACATCGGCGCGGAGGGAACCCTCGGTGGCCGTGCTGCGGGTCGTGAACGAGTTGCCGCAGGTGCAGGTCACCTGGGTCTCGACGTACGCGGGGTGGATGTCCTTCTTCATGATGTCCTCTCGTGAGGTCGCCGGGTCGGCCGCGGGCGCGCACCGTGAACCGGAACCAAGGATCGATTGTGCCAGTCTGTAGTTGCATAACCCAAATCGGGCCCCATCTGTTCCCGACTCCCCTCCAGACCCTTGAGCGCCTACTATGACGCCATGGCCGACACGCGCGGGAGAATCAAGACCATCGTCATCAGTCTGGTGATGCTCGTCGTGATGGGCGCTGCCGCGGTCTACCTCTCGACCGAGTACGGCACCAACCGGGCCATCACCGTGCTCGTGGCGGTCGCGCTCATCGCGGCGCTGGTCTGGCTGATCCTGACCGTCATCGGCATCCTCGTGGCGACGAGCGCCCGCCGGACCCGGACGGGGGCCGAGGACGACTCGACGCTGCGCAACGAGCAGCGTCCCGTGCCGCGACGCGCGCCCATCATCTCGAGTGAGGACCCGGCCAAGCGCGTCGGTCGCCGCCGGAAGGACCCCGACGCCTGACACCCGTCGGCCTCAGCTCGGCAACAGGGCCTCGATGTCTGCCGCGATGTCCTGGGGGCTGGTCGTCGAGCCGTAGCGCTTGACCACGTTGCCCTGCGGGTCGACGAGGAACTTGGTGAAGTTCCACTTGATGGCGCCGCCGAGGATGCCCTTCTTCTCGCCCTTGAGCCAACGGAACAGCGGGTGCGCGCCGTCGCCGTTGACGTCGACCTTGGCGAACATCGGGAACTGGACGCCGAACTGCGACTCGCAGAACGTGGCGATCTCCTCCTCGGCGCCGGGCTCCTGGTGCCCGAACTGGTCACACGGGAAGCCCAGGACCACGAAGCCACGGTCGGCGTACGTGTCGTAGAGCTCCTGCAACGGCCCGTACTGGGGCGTGAAGCCGCACTGCGAGGCCGTGTTGACGACCAGGGCGACCTTGCCCCGGTAGTCGGCCAGCTGCCGGTCGATGCCGTCGATGGTCGTGGCGCTGAAGTCCCAGGCGGTCGTCATGTCGCGAGAATAGCCCGCGCACCCACCCCACGAACGCGACCGGCCCGGTCCCCTCGCGGGGGCCGGGCCGGTCGATGGAGTCGCTGAGAGCTCAGTCGTCGCCGTTGCTGGCGCCGCCGGGCATCGTCTTGTTGATCTCCATGAGGAACTCGACGTTGTTCTGCGTCTTCTTGAGCTTGCCCAAGATCAACTCGAGGCCCTGCTGGCCGTCCAGGCCCGAGAGCAGGCGACGCAGCTTCCACACGATCGCCAGCTCGTCGCGGGCCATCAGCAGCTCCTCGCGGCGCGTGCTGGAGGCGTCGACGTCGATGGCCGGGAAGATGCGCTTGTCCGCGAACTCGCGGCGCAGACGCAGCTCCCAGTTACCGGTGCCCTTGAACTCCTCGAAGATGACCTCGTCCATGCGCGAACCGGTCTCGATCAGCGCCGTGGCCAAGATGGTCAGCGAGCCGCCGTCCTCGATGTTGCGCGCCGCACCGAAGAACTTCTTCGGCGGGTACAGCGCCGAGGAGTCGACACCGCCGGACATGATCCGGCCGGACGCCGGAGCGGCGATGTTGTAGGCACGACCCAGACGCGTGATGCCGTCCAGGAGCACGACGACGTCGTGACCCAGCTCGACCAGGCGCTTCGCCCGCTCGATCGCCAGCTCGGCCACGGTCGTGTGGTCGGACGCCGGGCGGTCGAAGGTCGAGGCGATGACCTCGCCCTTGACGGTGCGCTGGAAGTCGGTGACCTCCTCGGGACGCTCGTCCACCAGGACGATCATCAGGTGGCACTCGGGGTTGTTCTCGGTGATCGCGTTCGCGATCTGCTGCATGACCATCGTCTTGCCGGCCTTGGGCGGCGAGACGATGAGGCCGCGCTGGCCCTTGCCGATCGGCGAGACGAGGTCGATGACCCGACCGGTCAGGCCGCCGGCCTGGCCCTCGAGGCGCAGACGCTCCGAGGGGTACAGCGGCGTCAGCTTCGAGAAGTCGACGCGGCGCTTCGCCTCATCGGCGTCCGACCCGTTGACCGTCTCGACCTTGACCATCGGGTTGAACTTCTCCTTGCGCTCGCCCTCACGGGGCTGACGCACCTGACCGGTGATCGCGTCGCCGCGACGCAGGCCCAGCTTGCGCACGAGCGACATCGACACGTACACGTCGTTCTCGCTGGGCAGGTAGCCGGTGGTGCGCACGAACGCGTAGTTGTCGTGGATGTCGAGGATGCCGGCCGCGGGGACGAGCACGTCGTCCTCGGTGAAGGTCGGCTCGACCTCGAGGCCCCGGGTGCCCGTGGCACCGCGGTTGCGACCGCGGCGGTTGCGACGGCGACCGCCGTCGTCGCCCTGGCCACCCTGGTTGCGGTCCCGGTCCTGGGTGCGCTCGCGGTCCTGGGTGCGCTCGCGGTCCTGGGTGCGGTCCCGGTCCTGGGTGCGCTCGCGGTCCTGGGTGCGGTCCCGGTCCTGGTTGCGGTTCTGGTTGCCCTGGTTCCGGTTCTGCTGGCGACCCTCGCGATCACCGGAGTCGCGGTCGCGGCGATCGTTCTCGCGGCGGTCGCTCTGGCTCTTGTCGCCGTCACGACGGTCGTCGCCGTCACGACGGTCGTGCTGGGCCTTGTCGCCGTCACGACGATCGTTCTGGCCCTTGTCGCTCTGGGTCTTGGTGTCGTTCTGACCCTTGTCGTTCTGACCCTTGTCGTTCTGACCCTTGTCGTTCTGGGTCTTGTCGTTCTGGGTCTTGTCGCCACGCTCGGGCTGGCTCTCGGCGCGGTCCGACTTCTCGGGGGTCGCCGGCTGCTCGGAGCGATCGCTCTCGCGCGGCTCGCTCTTCTCGGCCTGAGGCTGGTCGACCTGCTCGGTCTTCGCGGGCTTCTGGGCGCGCGTCGCGCGGCGGCGGGCCGGCTTGGTCTCGGCGGCGGGGACGTCGACGAGTGCGTCCTGGGTGGCGCGGGGCGCCTCGGCGGGCTTGGACTCGCCACGCGCGGTCTTGATGGCATCGATCAGCTGGCCCTTGCGCATCTTGGCAGCGCCTTCGATGCCGAGGCCGGCGGCGATCTCCTGGAGCTCGGCGATCACCTTTCCGCCGAGCGCACCCCCGGACTTGCGGGGGGCCTTCGCGGGCGCCTTGTCGGCGCCATCCGCGGGAGTGGGATCGACCGTGGTTGATTCCGTCACACGTTGTCCTTTATCGGGAGGCCACGTCTCCTGGTTCCGGCGCCTGTCGGTGGGACCGACGTCGCGTTCAGGATCGCCCGTATCCGACGGGCTCGAAAGTGGCAGGGTGCCGGGGAGAGAAACTCGACTCCGACGTCTCCACACTAGCACGGCTCAAGGCACGAGGGCAGCACCCTGAGACGACACGCGAAGTTCGCGTTCGGCCCATCCTGGCGGGTTCCATTCCTGCACCCCGTGGGCGAACGCCAGCACCGTCGGACCGGCTCCGGAGACCACGGCCGGGACACCCTCGACCCGCAGTCGCCGCAGCAGTTTGTAGGACTCCGGCATGGCGTCGGCGCGATAGGTCTGGTGGAGGCGGTCCTCCGTCGCGGAGATCAACCGCTCGGGGGCGCCCGTCAGCGCCGCGACCAGCAGCGCAGCACGCCCCGCGTTGAACGAGGCGTCCGCGTGCGGCACCTCGGCCGGCAGCAGGCCGCGCGCCACCGAGGTGGCCACCGCCTCCGGTGGGACGAACACGGTGACATCGACGTCGACGTCGAGCCGCAGCGTCTCGGCCGCGGCACCGTCGACCCACGAGATCGTGAACCCGCCGAACAGGGCCGGGGCCACGTTGTCGGGGTGACCCTCGAGATCGGTCGCGAGGCCGAACAGGGTGCGGTCGTCCAGCCGGTCCGCTCCCCCGACCACCAGGGCGCGGGCCAGCACGACGCCCGCGACGATCGCGGCCGCCGACGAGCCCAGGCCGCGCCCGTGCGGGATCGTGTTGCGGCAGGTCAGGTGGACGCCGGACGGGTGCTCGCCGAGCAGGTCGAACGCGGCGTCCATCGCCCGGTAGAGCAGGTGGGTCTCGTCGCGCGGCACCTCGTCGGCGCCCTCGCCCCGGATGTCGAACGTCAGGCCGGACTCGGTGACCTCGGCCGTGACCTCGTCGTACCAGCTCAGCGCCAGTCCCAGGGAGTCGAAGCCCGGCCCGAGGTTCGCACTCGTGGCCGGCACCCGGACGGTGACCGGCCGATCGACGAAGGTCATGCGAGCCCGGCCGCTTCGGCGGCCGCGTGCACGTCGGCGTCCACCACCGTGTCGACGACCGAGTCGATCTGCGCGAGCGGCGTGTCGATGTCCTTGAGGCCGTGCCCGGTCACCGTGATCGTGATCGTCAGGCCCGTCGGCACCTCGCCGGCAGCCACGGCGGCGAGCAGCCCGGCGACACCTGCCGCAGAAGCGGGCTCGACGAAGATGCCCTCGTGGCGGCCGAGCTCGCGCTGGGCGTGCAGGATCTGCTCGTCGGTGACGGCGTCGATGCGGCCACCGGACTCGTCGCGGGCGTTCTCGGCGAGCGTCCAGGACGCAGGGTTGCCGATCCGGATCGCCGTGGCGATGGTCTCGGGGTCGGGGACGACCTCGCCACGCACGAGCGGCGCGGCCCCGGCGGCCTGGAAGCCCCACATCTGCGGACGCGAGGAGGCGTCGCCGGACTCGTGGTACTCGACGAAGCCCTTCCAGTACGCGCTGATGTTGCCCGCGTTGCCCACCGGCAGCACGTGCAGGTCGGGAGCGCGGCCCAGGACGTCGACGATCTCGAAGGCGGCGGTCTTCTGACCCTCGAGCCGCATCGGGTTGACCGAGTTGACCAGCGCGACCGGGTACTCCTTGGCGAGGCCGCGCGACATGTTCAGGCAGTCGTCGAAGTTGCCGCGCACCTGGATGATGTCGCCGCCGTGCATGACCGCCTGCGCCATCTTGCCGGCGGCGATCTTGCCCTGGGGCACGAGCACGATGGGGGTCAGCCCCGCGCGGGCGGCGTAGGCCGTCATCGACGCGGAGGTGTTGCCCGTCGAGGCGCAGACGACCGCCTTGGCACCCTCGGCCACGGCTGCGGAGATCGCGGTGGTCATCCCGCGGTCCTTGAACGAGCCGGTCGGGTTGTCGCCCTCGACCTTGACGAACACGTCACCGCGGACGAGGCCGGACAGCCACGCCGAGTGGATCAGCGGGGTGCCGCCCTCCCCCAACGACACGATGGTCGCTCCCGGGTCGAGCGGGATGCGGTCCCGGTACTCCTGGATGACTCCACGCCACGGGCTGGCCATCACGACACTCCTTCGACTCGCATGACCGACGAGACCCCGCGCACCATCTCCAGTTCGCGGATCTTCCCCACCGTCGCCGCGAGCGCGGCGTCGTCGGCTTCGTGGGTGACGACGACGAGCTGGGCGTCGTCGCCGCGGCCCTCCTGGCGGACCGTCCTGATCGACACGTCGTGGTCCGCGAAGGCGTGGGCGACCGCGGAGAGGACACCCGGACGGTCGTCGACGTCGATCGACACGTGGTACCTCGTGCGGGCACGACCGATGTCGAGGACCTCGACCTGCGCGTGCGCGGTCTCGCCCGGCCCGAAGACTCCCTCGACGCGGTGACGCGCCACCGTGACGACGTCGCCGAGGACGGCGCTGGCCGTGGGGGCGCCCCCGGCACCGGGGCCGTAGAACATGAGCTGGCCGGCGGCCTCGCTCTCGACGAACACGGCGTTGTAGGCGCCGCGCACGCTGGCGAGCGGGTGGGTCTTCGGGATCATCGCCGGGTGGACGCGCGCCGAGACGGCCGTGCCCTCGGCATCGATCTCGCAGATGGCCAGCAGCTTGACGACGCAGCCCATCTCGTCGGCGGACCGGACGTCGGCCGCGGTGACCTCGGTGATGCCCTCGCGGTGGACGTCGGCGATCGTCACGCGGGTGTGGAAGGCCAGGCCCGCCAGGATCGCCGCCTTGGCAGCAGCGTCGAAGCCCTCGACGTCGGCCGTCGGGTCGGCCTCGGCGAACCCGAGGCGCTGCGCCTCGTCGAGTGCCTCGTCGAAGCTGGCGCCCGTCGAGGTCATGGCGTCGAGGATGAAGTTGGTGGTGCCGTTGACGATGCCCAGGACCCGCTCGACCCGGTCGCCGGCGAGGGACTCGCGCAACGGGCGGACGATCGGGATGGCGCCGGCGACGGCGGCCTCGTAGTAGAGGTCGCGCTCGGCCTTGACGGCCGCCTCGTAGAGGGTGTCCCCGTCCTCGGCCAGCAGCGCCTTGTTGGCCGTCACGACGGACGCCCCGCTCTCGAGGGCGGCGAGGATCAGCTCGCGGGCCGGCTCGATGCCGCCGATGACCTCGATCACGACGTCGAGGTCGCCCCGGGTCACCAGCCCCCGGGCGTCGGTCGTGAAGAGTTCGGCGGGCAGGTCCAGGTCGCGGGTGCGGTCGATGCGCCGGACGGCGATGCCGACCAACTCGATCGGAGCGCCGACACGTCGACCCAGTTCCTCGGCGTCACGCACCAGGAAACGGGCGACCTCGGTGCCGACGACACCGCAGCCGAGCATCGCGATGCGGATCGGGCGGGCTCCGTCGGGAGCCTCCAGCGGGGGCATGGTCACCGGGTCAGCCTATCGGCGGTGCGGCGTCGCTCGCGGTCGCGTCCAGTACACGGCGGCTCCAGCGGTGGCAGAATCGACATCGGAGCTGGGGGTGGTCCCATGGTGGGTGTACTCGAGTTCCTCGGCGACCAGCCCCTGATCCTGCTCGGACTGCTGATCGCCCTGGGCTCGGCGGCCGGACGTCTCGGCATCGGCGGCGTCTCGCTGGGACCGGTCGCCGTGCTCTTCGTCGCCATCGCCCTCACGGCCCTGGGCACCACCTACGACGTCACGCTGGAGGTGCCCGAGTTGCTGGGCAGCATGGGCCTGGCCCTGTTCGCGTTCGCCACCGGCATCCTGGCCGGACCCAGCTTCTTCACGACCTTGAGATCGGCCTGGCAGGTGGTCCTGGCCGTCGCGGGAATCCTCATCCTGGCGGCCGGCGCCGGAGCGGTCGTGGGCCGCTCACTGGGGCTGAACTCCGAGGCGATCGCGGGCGCATTCGCCGGCGCCGTCAACAACACCCCGGCCCTGGCCGCTGCGGGCGGCACCCCGCAGGCGACGGTCGGATACGCGACGGCCTACCTCTACGGCGTGGTCGCGATGCTGTTCGTCACCGGGCTGGCGGTGAGCCGCGGCGAGCGCGACCGCGACACCCCCGCCGAGATCACGGACCTGACGGTGCGGGTCGAGGGCGACAGCAGCGTCGCGGTCGCCGACCTGCGTCACCGCTACGGCGACCGGCTGACGTTCTCCCGGGTCGCTCCCAACGCCCACACTCCTCCCGAGCCGGTGCTCGAGGACACCCGCGTCGGCCCGGGCGATCTCGTGACGGTGGTCGGACCACGCGAGGAGGTCGAGGCATGCTGCCGGGAGCTCGGGCACGCCTCCTCGCACGACCTGACCCGGGACCGGTCCTCCCTGGACTTCCGCCGGATCACGATCTCCGACCCTCGTCTGGCCGGACGCCGGGTCGGTGACCTGGACCGCGACCTCGGGCGCCGCTTCGACGCGGGGATCACCCGGGTCCGGCGCGGGGACGTCGACTTCGTGGCCACGCCGGACCTCATGCTGCAGCTGGGCGACCGGGTGCGCGTCGTCGCCCCGCCGGAGACCATCGGCGAGGTCAGCCGGGTGCTCGGCGATTCGTCGCGCGGACTGACCGACGTCAACCCGGTGGCCCTCGGGGTCGGCTTCGCCCTCGGGCTGGGACTGGGCCAGGTCGCCGTGCCGGTGCCCGGGTTCGGCTCGGTGATGGTGGGCGCTGCCGCCGGCACGCTCCTCGTGGGACTCGTGATGGGCCGCCTCGGACGCGTGGGGCGGGTCGCCACCACGTTGCCCCACACCGCCGCCTCGGTCATGGTCGAGCTCGGCCTGCTGGTGTTCCTGGCGTACGCCGGCACCCGCGCCGGATCGCAGATCATCACCGCGTTCACGGACGGCGAGGTCCTGAACCTGCTCGTGACCGGCGCCGTCGTGACGACCACGGTCGGCATCGGCGTCTACACGGTCATGCGGTGGGGCTTCAAGGTCGGACGCATCCGACTCGCGGGCATCGTCGCGGGCAGCCACACCCAGCCGGCGCTGCTGGCGTTCGCCAACGCGCGCACGGGCCACGACCCGCGGGTCGCTCTCGGGTACGCGCTGGTCTATCCGGCGGCCATGGTCGTCAAGATCATCCTCGCCCAGCTGTTGGTCGTGCTGTAGCCGTCGTCACCGGACGAAGTTCGCCCCGAGGTTGATCGCGGTGACGAGGATGACCGTGCCGAACAGGTACGAGAGCAATCCGTGGCGCAGGGTGAGCGACCGCAGTCGGCTGCTCTGCAGGTTGGTGTCGGCGATCTGGTAGGTCATCCCCACGGTGAAGGCCATGTAGGCGAAGTCGCCGTAGCGCGGCGGGTCCTCGGTGTTGAAGTCGACCCCGCCCGCCGGCCCGCTGTAGTAGGCGCCGGCGTAGCGCAGCGTGTAGAGCGTGTGGATCATGATCCACGAGCACGCCACACTGCCCACCGCCAGCAGCGCACGGACCCGCTCGGCCGTGTGGGTGTCGGCCTGGGCCACGAGCATGTAGCCGACGGCGCCGAAGCTGGCGACCGTCGCCAGCACCATCGCGGCCTCCGTGAAGTGTCGCGACGGGTCGGCCTCCAGCGCGTGCGCCCGCGTGCCGGTCGCGTCCAGGCGCCGGGTCGTCAGGTAGATGTGCAGGACGTACGCGGCACAGGCCGTTCCCCAGCCGATGACGGGGGCGACCGGTCCGGCCGAGAGCACCGCCGCCAGGATCCCGGCCGGGACCCCGGTGACGACCATCAACAGCAGATGGCTGGCTCCCCGGTTCACTCTCGCAGCGTAGGCCGGTTCCGGCGGCCCCGCCGCGCGCTCACTCGACGTCGAGCGCGAGCAGGTCGTCCTCGGTCTCGCGACGCAGGATCAACCGCGCCTCACCGTCTCGGACCGCCACCACGGCCGCACGCGGCACGTGGTTGTAGTTGTTGGCCAGCGAGCGGCAGTAGGCGCCCGTGCCCGGGACGGCGAGCAGGTCGCCGGCGGCCACGTCCGACGGCAGGAACTCGGACTTGACGACGATGTCGCCGGACTCGCAGTGCTTGCCCACGACGCGCGCCAGGACCGGCCGGGCGTGCGACTCGCGGGAGGCGAGCGTGCACGAGTAGTCGGCGCCGTAGAGCGCGGGCCGGATGTTGTCGCTCATCCCGCCGTCGACCGAGACGTAGAGGCGCGAGCCGCCGTTGTCGAGACCGACCGCCTTGGTCGTGCCGACCTCGTACAGCGTGAACGTGGACGGTCCGGCGATGGCGCGGCCGGGCTCGATCGACAGCTGCGGCACGTCCATCCCGAGCGCGGCGCACTCGTCGGTGACGATCTTGACGATCTCGCTGCCCAGGTCCTCGGGGGCCCGGGGATCGTCCTGGGTCGTGTAGGCGATGCCGAAGCCACCGCCGAGGTCGAGCTCGGGCGCCGTGACGCCCAGCTCGCGGGCGATCTGCGCATGCAGACGCAGAACCCGGCGGGCGGCCACCTCGAAGCCGTCGGTGACGAAGATCTGCGAGCCGATGTGCGAGTGCAGACCGAGGAAGTCCAGTCCGTCGGTGGCCAGCACGCGCCGCACGGCCTCGAGCGCTGCGCCGTCGGAGATCGAGAAGCCGAACTTCTGGTCCTCGTGCGAGGTCGAGATGTACTCGTGGGTGTGCGCCTCGACGCCGGCGGTGACGCGCACCATGACCGGCGCCCGGACACCCAGCTCGGCGGTGAGGGCGCCGAGGCGCTCGATCTCCTCGAAGGAGTCGATGACGATGCGGCCGACACCGACCTCGAGGCACCGGCGCAGCTCGGCCACCGACTTGTTGTTGCCGTGGTGGCCGATGCGCTCGGTCGGGAACCCCGCCCGCAGCGCGACGGCCAGCTCGCCGCCGGTGCACACGTCGAGGTTGAGGCCCTCCTCGGCGATCCAGCGGGCCGTGGCGACGCACAGGAACGCCTTGCCGGCGTAGTAGACGTCGGCGGTCGGGAACGCGTCGCGGAAGGCGCGGGCCCGGGACCGGAAGTCGTCCTCGTCGACGACGTAGAGCGGCGTGCCGAACTCCTGGGCCAGCTCGGGGGCCGACTGGCCGGCGACCGTCAGGACCCCGTCGACCTTGCTGACGTTGGCCGCCCACAGGTGCGGCACGAGCTGGTTGGCGTCGTCGGGCTCGCGGAGCCCCTCCGGGCCCCGGCTGCCGGCCTGACCGTGCAGGGCACCCGCCTCGTGGGAACGCATGGTCACATCCGATCCGGCGCGGAGACGCCGAGCAGGTCGAGCCCGTTGGCCAGGACCTGACGCGTCGCGGCGACCAGCACGAGGCGCGCACGGTGCGTGTCGGTCGGCTCCTCGTCGCCCTGCGGGAGGACGCGGCACTCGTCGTAGAACTTGTGGAAGGTCGACGCGGTCTCCTCGAGGTACCGCGCGATGCGGTGCGGCTCGCGCAGCTCGGCGGCGCGGGCGACGACGCGGGGGAACTCGGCGAGGGCGCGCAACAGCGCACCCGCCCGCTCCTCCACCAGCTGCGACGGGTCGAACGTCTCGAGGTCGGCGGCCAGACCGAGGTCGGCGCCGTTGCGCACGATCGACGAGAGCCGGGCGTGGGCGTACTGGACGTAGTAGACCGGGTTGTCGTTGCTCTTGCGGGTCATCTCGGCGACATCGAGGGTCAGCGGCGAGTCGGCCGGGTACCGGATGAGCGTGTACCGCAGCGGATCGACGCCGATGAGGTCGATCAGCTCGCGCAGCGACACGATCGTGCCGGCCCGCTTGCTGAGCTTGAGCTCCTGACCGTTCTGCAGGATCTTGACCAGCTGGCCGATGAGCACCTGGATCTGCTCACCGGGGGTGTCGCCGACGCAGGCCGCCATGGCGTTGAGGCGCCCGACGTAGCCGTGGTGGTCGGCGCCCAGCAGGTAGATGCAGGTGTCGAAGCCGCGGTCGCGCTTGTCGACGTAGTAGGCCGTGTCGGACGCGAAGTAGGTCAGCTCGCCGTTGCCGCGCAGCAGGACGCGGTCCTTGTCGTCACCGAAGTCGGTGGTGCGCATCCACGTCGCGCCGTCGGCCTCGAACAGCCGGCCCTGTTCGCGCAGGCGCGCGAGGCTGCGGTCGACCGCGTCGGACTCGTGCAGCGACCGCTCGGAGAACCACACGTCGAAGTGCGTGTTGAGCTCCGCCAGCTCGGACTGGTGCTCGTGCAGCTGCAGGGCGTACCCGGCCTCGCGGAAGGCGACCGCCTGCTCGTCGCGCGGCAAGGAGGTGATGCCCGGGTCGGCCTCGACGATCCGCGCGGCCAGGTCGGCGACGTACGCGCCGTGGTACCCGTCCTCGGGCGGCTCCTCGCCGTGCGCCCGCGCCATCAGCGAGGCGCCGAACTTGTCCATCTGGTTGCCGCGGTCGTTGATGTAGAACTCGCGGGTGACGTCGTCACCGGCCGCGGCCATGACGCGCGCGATCGCGTCGCCGACGGCGGCCCAGCGGGTGTGGCCCAGGTGCAACGGGCCGGTCGGGTTGGCGCTGATGAACTCGAGGTCGACCTTGCGGCCGGTCGGCGCGCCGTGGCCGTACGTGGCACCGGCCTCGAGGACGTGACGCGCGATCTCGCCCTGCGCGCCCGCGGCGACCCGGATGTTCAGGAAGCCGGGACCGGCGACCTCGGCGGCCGAGATGCCGTCGGCACCGGCCAGCTCCGTGGCGAGCAGCTCGGCGAACTCGCGCGGGTTCATGCCGGCCTTCTTGCCCAGCTGCATCGCGATGTTCGTCGCGTAGTCGCCGTGCTCCTTGACCTTCGGTCGCTCGACGCGCACCTGGCTGGGAACCGGGTCGGAAAGGGTCACGCGGCCGGCGTCCACGAGGGACGTCAGGGCCGCGACGATGGCGTCGGAAAGCTGCTCGGGGGTCACCGGCCCAGCCTATCGGCGTGCGCTAGCGGCGAGATTCGAGGACCCGGCGCACGGTCGCGACGAGCGTGTCCGGGTCGAACGGCTTGGTCACGTACTCGTCCACGCCGGCGGCCGCCGCACGGTTGAGATCGATCTGCTGGCTCTGGGTCGAGACCATCACGAGTCCCACCCGGGCGAAGCGTGGGTTCGCCCGCACGCGGGTGATGGCGGTGACGCCGTCCATGCGCGGCATCATCATGTCCATCGTGATGACGTCGGGCAGTGTCTCGAGGCCGGCCAGGACGTCGAGGCAGTCCTGACCGTCCTCGGCCTCGATCACGTCGAATCCGGCCAGCTCGAGGTTCGTGCGAATCAGGAAACGGATCGACGCCGTGTCGTCGACGACCAGCACGGTGGGGGGCACGGCCCCCACGGTACCGGTGCGCTACCGTAGGTTCCCGCGGCACCGCCGTGAACGGCCCCCGTAGCTCAGGGGATAGAGCACCGCCCTCCGGAGGCGGGAGCGCAGGTTCGAATCCTGCCGGGGGCACCGTTCATGTAGCGCGACCGATCACGGCTCCTCGGGGCGCAGGCCCCTCGCGAGGATCGACACCAGCCGCGTCCTCAGGTCCGGTGCCGCACGCCGCACCGACTCGGGCACCGGCCGCGTGATCATCCCCACGGTGGTGACGAGCTCCATCGCCGTCAGGTCCGTGCGCACCAGACCTTCGCCCTGCGCGGTCTCCAGCAGTTGGTCCACGCCGGCCAGCGCCTCGTCCTGGGCCGCACGGACCTCGGGCGACAGGGCTTCGCCGGCGTGCTCGGCCAGCGCCGCCGTCAGCGCGCCGAGCTCGAGTCCGACGAGCCGCTCCACGAAGTCGTCCCAGGCTCCGCCGGGCTCCTCCCCCAGCCGGTCCGCGGCATCGCGCGTCGCGGCGCGCACGTCGGACAGGATCGACAGCGCGACCTCGTCCAGCAGGGCGGCTCGGGAGTCGAAGTTCCGGTACAGCGTGCCGATCCCGACCCCGGCGGCCTCGGCGACCGCGTCGAGGGCCACGTCGCTGCCCCGCGCGGCGACCAGCGATCGCGCCGCATGGACGATCGTCTCGCGGCGCCTGGCGGCATCTGCCCTCATCGGCTGCTCCTGCGTGCTGGGTCGATTTGACTTCCCATCCTAACCGGAGGAATATCTTCCGAATAAGCGGAGGAACTTCATCCGCTTGAAAGATGAGGTCCCCCGCATGTCATCCCCCACCGCCACCGAGCCGCGCGCCACCGAGAGCAGCGTCCGCCGGAGCATCCCGCCACTGGCCCAGCTCGCCGGCCTGACCGCCGCCCTGGGCGCGATCCTGATCGCCCTGCTGGCGCTGTTCATCCTGCCCTCCCTCAAGAGTGGGGCCCATGACCTCCCGCTCGGCATCGCGGGCGACCCTGCCGCGGTCACCCAGGCGAAGGCGGCACTGGAGTCCGCAGCGCCCGGCGCCTACGCCGTCGAGCTCTTCTCCTCGGCCGACGACCTCGACGGCGCGATAGCGGACCGGACGGTCCACGGCGGCCTCGTGGCCGGCCCGCAGGGACTCGAGGTCCACGTCGCGAGCGCGGGCTCGACCGCCATCTCCGGCTCGCTGACCGCGACCGCCCAGGGCGTCGGCCGGGCCATGGCCCTGCCCGTCAGCGTCTCCGACGTCGTTCCCCTGCCCGAGGACGACCCGACCGGGATCGGCATCGGCGGTCTCGCCTTCCCGCTGGTCTTCGGCGGCATCGTCCCGGTGGTCGCGTTCCGCAGCATCTTCAAGAACAGCGACCGCTGGAAGCTCGCCGGACTCACGTCGTTCGCGGTGATCGGCGGGGTCATCGTGGCCGCCGTCCTGCGCTTCTGGTTCGGCAGCATCACCGACTCCTTCTGGCCCGTGGCCGGCTCCATGGCCCTGGGCATCGCCGCCCTCGCCATCCCGCTCGCGGGACTCCAGCAGGCGCTGGGCGCCAAGGGCTTCACGATCGGCGCGGCCTCGATGATGTTCCTCGGCAACCCCCTCGCGGGCATCGCGACCACGGGTGCCTGGCTCCCCTCGGGACTGGGCGACCTGGGCCAGCTGCTGCCGCCCGGCGCGGCCGGAGCGCTGGTCCGCTCGACCGCCTACTTCGACGGAGCCGGCAGCCTCGGCGCGACGCTCACCCTCACGGGGTGGATCGTCGCCGGCGGCGTCCTGCACGCCATGGGGACGCGACGCGCTGCACGTCGCGAGACCATCCCCGCCTGAGCGAACGGGGGCCGCGTCACGGCCCGCGCTCGGGCTTCACGAGCGGAAACAGGATCGTGTCGCGGATGCTCAGTCCCGTCAGGTTCATGACGAGACGGTCGATCCCCAGGCCCATGCCGCCCGCCGGCGGCATGCCGTACTCCAGGGCCGCCAGGAAGTCCTCGTCCACCTGCATCGCCTCGGCGTCCCCGGCCGCGGCGAGCAGGGATTGGGCGACCAGCCGCTCGCGTTGGTCCACCGGGTCGGTCAGCTCCGAGTAGGCGGTCCCCTGCTCGGCCCCGAAGATCACCAGGTCCCACTTCTCGGCGAGCCGCGGGTCCCTCCGGTGGGCGCGGGTGAGCGGAGCGTTGTCCTTGGGGAAGTCGGTGTAGAACACCGGCGTCGTCGTCCGCTCCTCGCACATCGGCTCGTAGATGCCCTCGAGCGCGGCTCCCCAACTGGGACTCTCACCCAGCTCGGCGCCGATCTTCTCGGCGTGGCGCAGGAGATCGGCGAGCGGCGTGTCCGCCGTGATCTCCTCGCCGAGCGCCTCCGAGACCGCCTCGCACATCGTCTTGACGGGCCAGTCCCCCGACAGGTCGTACTCGACGACCGTGCCGTCGCGGTCGCGACGACGGGCGACGGGGGCGCCGTGGACGGCCGTGGCCGCCTCCTGGACCAAGGCCTGCGTCAGCAGCCGCATGCTCTCGTAGTCACCGTAGGTCGCGTAGACCTCGAGCGACGTGAACTCCGGGTTGTGCTTGTGGTCCGCGCCCTCGTTGCGGAACTGACGACCCACCTCGAAGACCTGCTCCATCCCGCCGACGAGCAGTCGCTTGAGGTGCAGCTCGGTCGCGATCCGCAGGTAGAGGTCGAGGTCGTAGGCGTTGATGTGCGTCTCGAACGGGCGGGCGTTCGCCCCGCCGTGGACGGTCTGCAGGATCGGCGTCTCGACCTCGGTGAACCCGCGCGCGTGCAAGGAGTCGCGGATGCTGCGCACCACCGTCGCCCGCTGGTAGGCCACCGTGCGGGCGTCCGGCCGGACGATCAGGTCGACGTACCGACGCCGGACCCGGGCCTCCGGATCGGTCAGGCCGAGGTGCTTGTCGGGCAGTGGGCGCAGCGACTTGCTGGTCATCATGACCGAGGTCGCCCGGACACTGAGCTCGCCCTTGCGCGTCGTGACGACCTCTCCGGTCACGCCGACCTGGTCGCCCAGGTCCACCTCGTGCTCCCAGAAGCGGACGCCGTCCTCCCCGAGGTGCTGCACGTCGACCATCACCTGCAAGTCGCCGCTGCCGTCGCGCAGCGTCGCGAACGCCAGGCCGCCCATGTCGCGTTTCAGGACCACCCGGCCCACCACGGACACGACCGTTCCGGTCTCGGTGTCCGGTGCCGGCTCCCCCGCCTCGGCGCGGACGTCGGCGAGCGTGTGGGTCCGTGGAGCCGTGACCGGGTAGGGATCGATCCCCGCCGCGCGCAACCGGTCGAGCTTGAGCCGCCGCACGCGCATCTGCTCGGGCAGCCGGTCGATGGCCAGCGCCTCGGCGACGGGGTCGGGGGCGGGCGGCACCAGGGCCAGGACCTGCGCCGCGTAGTCGTCCTGCCCCGTGGACAGGCCCTCCTCGTACCGACCCCGCCGGCGCAGGAGGCTGATCGACGGCACCGTCAAGAACCCCTCCGCGCTGCCCGCGGCCATCCCGACGCGCGGCAGGTCGGAGGTGTACTCGTACCCCATGTACCGCGATTGCCAGCGGGGCAGGTACTTCGCGTTCGAGCGGTAGAGCGACTCGAGCTGCCACGTCCTGCTGGCGAGCAGCAGCCCTTGGCGCCACACCCGGGCCACCGGGCCGGCGCCGACCTCCGCCCCTCGCTCGAACGCCTCGCGGAACATGGCGAAGTTCAGCGAGACCGGGCCGACCCCCAGGCGCGGAGCCTGGGCCGCGAGCGAGGCGACCAGGAACTCCACGAGACCGTTGGCAGCCGCCGGGTCGCGTCGCATCAGGTCGAGGGACAGTCCGGTCCTGCCCCAGGGGACGAAGCTCAGGAACCCGCGCAGCCGACCGGTCTCGTCGCAGGCGCGGACCAGGACGCAGTCGCCGTCGAGCGGATCGCCCAGCCGGCCCAGCGCCATGGAGAACCCCCGTTCGTCGCCCCCGTCGCCCCTCCAGTGCTCGGCCGCGTCGGCCAGCGCGGCGAAGTCCTCCTGATCGAGCGCCGAGTGACGGAGGACCTCGGCGGTGTACCCCCGGCGCTGCAGCCGGTGGACCGATCGACGGACGTCCTTCATCCCGGGCGCGTTGAGCGAGAACTCGGCCATGTCGACGACGGCCTCGTCGCCGATGTCGAGCATGGTCAGTCCCGCGTCGGCGTAGGCCTCGGCGCCTCGCCGGCCCGCGCCCATGACCGCGAGCGAGAGCCCTTCGCCACGCGACCACGTCCGCCACGCGTCGATCGCCTCGGCCCAGCGCTCGGGATCCCCCACCGGGTTGCCGCTGGCCAGGGACACCGAGCCGACCGCGCGGAAGGACACCCCGGCCCGCGCCGTGGCCGGATCGCCGGTGTCCCACACGACCGCCTTGTCGCGCCGCGTCGCGAAGTAGCCGAGCGAGTCCTCCTGGCCGTGGTCGCGCAGCATGCCCCGCACCACGGCCTCGTCGCGGGCCGAGAGCCGCCGGCCCTCCCCGGGCGGGCGGAAGAGCATGTGCGCCGCCCCCAGCACCGTGAGCGCGCCGAGCAGGCCGATGACCAGCCGCACCCAGGCCGGCGCCCTCACCCCGGTCGCCAGGTCGATCCCCGTCCGGCCGAGGTCGGCGAACATCGACGCCTGGACGAAGGCCGCGGCCTCGGCGAGCTCGTCGGCGGTGCCGTACACCCGCACCAGGCCCGAGCAGACGAGCATCATCACCAGCCCCCCGCCGAAGAAGACCAGCACCGCGCGGACCACGTTGGCGGGCACCCACCGCGCGACGAACTGGTCGCGGACGCGCCAGGCCAGCGTCACCAGGACGGCGCTCACCAGCAGCCCGAGGAGGTTCAGGACGCGATGCTCCCCGTTCGCCACGGCCCAGAGCCGCCCGATCGACGGCACGACGAACCACCACAGCACGACGACCACGAGGGCCGCGCGGAGCCGCCGCCGCAGCGCCACGGCGATGACGAAGAGCAGTGCCGTGTAGACCAGGCCCGGGACGACGGGGGCCACGAGGAGCGAGACGACGTCATTGCTGCGGGCGAAGTGGCGGTACCACGGCGGAACCACCGTGATGACGAGCACGAAGCTCGCGAAGGCGAATCCCGCCGCGGCGAAGACGTCGGGCCACCGGTCCTGCGAGGGCGTCCGGCGCTCGACGAGCTCGTCAGGCGCCTCCTCGTCGTGTTCACTCATCGCCGGGTCCCCTCCCGATCGACGCCGCGGAGCGTGCCGCCACGACCCCCAGGGTCACTAACCAGATACTGACACCGAGAATGTGGACGCGCTGGACGTACGCCGTCAGCGCCTGCTCGTCGGTGAGCAGGCCGAAGTACCCGAAGACCGCCGTCGCGAGCACGCCGGCGATCCAGAAGAGCCACCACGCGACGCGGGCCAACCAGGCCGGACCGGTCGTGCGTGTCTGCCACCAGACTGCGGCCACGCCGATGAAGAGCGCGGTCTCGGACAGCGTGCTGGCCGCATCGTGGAGGTCCGCCTCCAGCCGATCCAGATCCGTCAGACACCCCTCGCCCAGCCCGCACGGCATCGGGATGGCGGCGGCCAGTGCGGCACCGGCGGCGAACACGGCGCACGAGACCACGAGCACCTGGTTCGGCCGCCCCGGCGGGAAGGCCCGGCGCACCGCGGGCAGGAGCAGCAGGACGAGCACGCCGCACAGCACGCTCGTCACCCGCAGCAGCGTCGAGAAGGGCTCACCGGGGGTCTCGAGATAGCTCACGACGATGTCCATGCCGGTGAATCCGCGCAGGACCCAGTCGATCAGGAAGTTGGAGTACAGCAGTGCCGCCGCCGTCCCGAGGGCGAGACATGCGACGGGCCGCATGCGCATGCCGCCAGTTAACAGCAGGACACGGCCGGCTGCCACGGCTCAGCGCGACCGCGAACCGGAGCCGCGGAGGTGCGATCGACCCATGGGCGCGCCACTCGGCGTCCCGTCCACCACAATGGTTCCGATGCCCGACACGAACGACAGCACCCTGGACCTTCCCGAACTGCCGACCCCGTGGCGTGCCCGCGTCCCCGGTTATGCCGACATCGACGCGCTCGTGGAGCTCAGACGACTCGATGAGCTGCAAGGCACGGGCGAGGCCCACGTCGACCCGGCGGGGATCGAGTCGGAGGTCGCCGGCCAGGCGTCGTGGACCCGGCGCCAGCTCGTCGCCGTGGGTCCGGACGACGTCCCCCGGGCCTGGATCACGGTGCACGACCGTGCCGCCGGCCGCGCGCTGATCTGGGGCTACTTCGACCGTGACGTCCCGGAGATCGACGCGATCGCCGCCGCGTTCTACGCCTGGGCCGAGTCCGCCGCCGTGGGCATGGCCCGGTTCCGCGGCGTCGACGCGACCCGGCTGGACGAGAGTCCGTTCGCCGACGACGCGCGGCAGGCCGGCTGGCTCACGCAGGCCGGCTACGCCAAGCGGCGGACCTGGCTGCACATGACCCGCCCGGTCACCGCGGACGAGGCCTCACTGACCCCTCGCGCGGGCGTCACGGTCCGGCCGGTCGAGCGCCACGAGAACGGCATGCCGGTCGCGTCCGACCTGCAGATCGTGCACCAGATGCTCGAGACCTCGTTCCAGGACCACTTCAACTCCTACCGCGAGAGCTTCTCGGAGTTCGTCCAGCGGCTGCGCGAGGACCCGGGCCACAGCTGGGACCACTGGTGGCTGGCCTACGTCGAGACCGACGAGGGCGCGCACGTCCCGGCCGGCACCGTCGTGTGCTCGTCCAAGGCGGCACCCGAGGGCGGCACCCAGGGCACGTACGTCGAGTACATCGGGGTCAACCGGGCCGCGCGCGGGCGCGGCGTGGCGAAGTCGCTGCTGGCCACGGTGATCGCCGACGCCGCGCACCACGGCCGGGACCGTGTCGACCTCGAGGTCGACGCCGACTCGCCGACCAAGGCCGACGAGCTCTACCGGTCGCTGGGGTGGGAGACCGAGTACGTGACGGAGTCCTGGTTCAAGGACCTCGACCTCACGACCTGACGCCGGCCGGGTCGGTGCGCTCACGCAGCCACGTCGTCGTGCCCGGAGCCATGCCCCGTGACTTCGGGGTGGAGTCGACCGGACTGACGATGAGGGCCGCCTCGTCCGGCAGCGACCACTTCAAGGCGTGATAGACGACCGAGAGCGTCTCGGAGCTCTCGAACAGGAAGAGCCCCGGCGCGATCGCCCGGGCCTCCTGCCACGGGCCGTCCAGGCCCTCGGGCTCCTCGGCGGTCCAGGCGAGGTAGACGGTCACACCGCGCCTCGGTCGCCGGGCCGCAGCGCGTCGGCCAGGGAGGTCAGCTCCGCCTCCACCACGCGGTAGTACGCCCAGCGGCCGCGCTGCTCGCGGGTCACGAGGCCCGCCTCGACCAGGAGCTTCATGTGGTGCGACACCGTCGGCTGGCTCAGGCCGATGGGCTCGGTGAGATCGCAGATGCACGCCTCGGCGCCCTCGGCGGCCGCGATCATCGACAGCAGACGCACCCGCGTGGGATCCCCGAGGGCCTTGAACTTCGCGGCCAGGGCCGAGGCGGCCTCGTCGTCGAGGGCACCGCCGGTCAGCGGTGAGCAGCAGGTGTCGACGATCGGCAGCGGGGAGGCCATGGCCCCAGCCTGCCACACACATTGACATCGATCGATGCATGCGTCAGAGTCGACCCATCGACGAACGTCAATATGGAGGAACGATGAGCACGAACGAGGAACTGGTCGAGCAGGTCCGGCAGCGCTACGCCGCAGCGGCGGTCAGCGCCGGCTCCGGCGCGACCAACGCGTCGATCCTGGACCTCGCCGACGCCGGGGCGGGCGACTGTTGCTCCGGCGACAGCAGCGCCCCGACCGTCGGCGACGCCCGCTTCGGTGCCGATCTGTACGACCCGCAGGCCGCCGGCGACGTGCCGGCCGAGGCGCTCGCCGCGAGCCTGGGCTGCGGCAATCCCACCGCCGTGGCCGCCCTGCACCCCGGCGAGCGGGTCCTCGACCTCGGCTCCGGCGGCGGGATCGACGTCCTGCTCTCGGCCCGGCGCGTCGGCGAGACCGGCTTCGCGTACGGCGTCGACATGACCGACGAGATGCTCGACCTGGCGCGGGCGAACGCCGAGAAGGCCGGGGCGCGCAACGTCGAGTTCCTGCGCGGCACGATCGAGGACGTCCCGCTGCCGGACGGCTCGGTCGACGTCGTCATCTCCAACTGCGTGATCAACCTGTCGGTCGACAAGCCGCAGGTCATGGCCGAGATGTTCCGCGTGCTGACCCCCGGCGGCCGCGTCGGCGTGTCCGACGTCGTCGCCGAGGACCACCTCAGCGTTGCCGAGCGCGCCGAGCGTGGCTCGCACGTCGGCTGCATCGCCGGTGCCCTCTCGCGCTCGGAGTACCTGGAGGCCCTGACGGCGGCCGGCTTCGTGGACGCCGAGGTCGAGTTCACCCACGAGGCCGTCCCGGGCATGCACGGGGCGATCGTCCGCGCGACCAAGCCCGCCTGACGCCGAGCGCGTCAGCGCAGCGGCGACCGCACGAGGTCCAGAGCCGCCTCGACGATCTCCTCCTCGCCGAGCAGCACCGTCTCGGCTGCGGGCCCGAGCGGGATGAAGCTGTCGGCACTGGCGACCCGCGCGATCCGCCCGGGCTGCCGGGCGTCGACGAGCGCGCTGACGACACCCTCCCCCACCCCCGCGGAACGCCGGGTCTCGTCCACCACGAGCACGCGGTCGAACCCGCGACACACGTCCACGAGGGCCTCGACCGGCAAGGGGGCCAACCACCGCAGGTCGACGACCGTGACGGCGACGCCCCGGGCGCGCAGCTGATCGGCCGCGCGCAGGCTCAGCCAAGTGCCGTTGCCGAAGGTCACGAGGACAGCGTCGCGGCCGTCGCCGTAGACGCCGACCTGCCCCGGCGGGATCACGGCGTCCGTCTCGGGTGCGGCGGTCCACAGGCCGTCGCCGTCCTCGTGCAGGTCGCGCGAGTGGTACCGCGCGATCGGCTCGAGGAACACGCACACCGTCCCCTGGCGCGCCAGCTCGTGACAGGCCCGCAGCAGGCCCGGCGCGTCCGAGGGGTGGCTGGGGACGGCCAGCACGAGCCCGGGGACGTCGCGCAGCACGGCGACCGAGTTGTCGTTGTGGAAGTGGCCGCCGAAGCCGCGCTGGTAGGCCAGTCCGGCGATGCGGACGACCATCCCGTTGCGGTACTGCCCGGCCGAGAAGAACGCCAGCGACGCCGCCTCGCCGCGCAACTGGTCCTCGGCGTTGTGCAGGTACGCCAGGTACTGGATCTCGGGGATCGGCAGGAAGCCGGCCAGCGCGGTGCCGAGCGCGGTGCCCAGGATCGTCTGCTCGTCCAGCAGGGTGTCGAACACGCGCTGGCCGCCGTAGCGCTTGCGCAGCCCGCGCGTCACGCCGTACACGCCACCCTTGACCGCCACGTCCTCCCCGAAGACGAGCGTGTCGGAGTGCTCCTCCAGCAGCTCGGCCAGCGTCGCGTTGATGGCTTGCGCCAGGGTGCGCCGGGGGCCCTCGGTCTCGCGCCCCGGCACCGGCGCCACGGCCGGCGTCGCCAGGGGCACCATCACCGCCGAGCCGGACTCCAGGTGCGCCTCCCCGAGCACCTCCTCGGCCTGCTCCATCACCCGGTCACGCATCGCCTCGTACGTCGCGAGTGCCTCGGCACCGGTCAACGCCCCCGCGTCGACCAGCACCTGCGCGGTCGCGACGAGCGGGTCCTGGGCGTAGTCGGCCTCGATCTGGCGACGGGTGCGGTAGGAGATCTCGGCGTCGGAGCCCGCGTGCCCCGAGAACCGCACGGTGCTCAGGTGCAGGACGCCCGGCCGGCGGCTCGACCGCACGGCGTCCAGGGCCTGGCGCGTGTGCTCCAGCAGGCCGATCGGATCGTCTCCGTCGGCCGTCCGGTACTCGATCCCCGGCAGCCGGTCCAGCATCGCTCCGGGCCAGCCGCGCGGGGATGCCGTGCTGATGCCGATGCGGTTGTCCTCGCACACGAACAGCACCGGACACTGCAACCCTCGGTGGGCGAGGTAGGCCGCGGCGTTGAGGGCACCCACCGCGGTGGAGTGGTTCGCCGAGGCGTCGCCGAAGCTGCACAGCACGATCGCGTCCTCGGGCCAGGCGGTGTGCCGCCCCAGGGCGGGCGCGAAGCCCAGCCCCAGCCCGAGCCCGACCGAGCGCGGCAGGTGCGAGGCGATCGTCGACGTCTGCGGGATGATGCTGAGCCCGGGATGACCGAACACCTTGTGCCGGCCACCGGACATGGGATCGCTGCGGGCGCTGACCAGGCTCAGCAAGATCGCGCGGATCCCGTCCTCGCGCCCCGCCCTGGCCGACCGCGCCGCGTACAGACCGCCCGAGCGGTAGTGCAGCAGCGCGGGATCGGTGACCTCCGACAGCAGCCCCAGGGCCGCGTTGCTCTCGTGGCCGGCCGAGCCGATCGTGTAGAACCCCGCACCCCGGGCCTGCAACCAGCGGGCCGCGAAGTCGAGGTGACGGCTCTGCACCTGCGCGGCGAACAGGTCCTGCAGCGTCTGCGGGTCCCTCGCCCGCTCCGCCCCGGGCCGCGGCTCGAGCGCGGGGAGTGTCCGGACGACGTACTCGTCGATCGTCTCCATCAGGCGTCCAGCGCCTCGGCGACCGCACGAGCGATGGGCAGGTGCGCGACCGGTCCGTGCCCGGGCAGGACCACGTCGGCGTCGAGACGGGCCAGCTCCGGGAGCGTGGCACGCAGTTGCGCGGTGTCGTGATGGAAGAACCCGTCGATGGCCTGCGGTCCCTCGACTGAGCTGAGCGAGTGACCCGTGACCAGGGCATCGCCGGTCACGACCACGCTCTGGGCCGGGAAGTGGAACGCCGTGTGTCCCGAGGTGTGACCCGGCAGGGAGATCGGGACCGGCGAGCGGGCGACGTGGAGCGGCTCCCCCGGGCGCACCGCCTCGGGGCGGTCGATCCGCGGATGCTGTGAGCCGCCCAGCCGCGCGATGGTGAGCGCCCAGCGCAGGACCCGCGGGCGCCAGGCCCGCACCAGCACGTCGCGCGTCGTGGCGCTCTCGATGCGCTCGCCGCGCAACATGGGCAGCTCGTCGGCGCCGGCCAGGACCCGCACGCCTCGCGCGGCGAGGGCGGGCATCGAGCCGGTGTGGTCGACGTGGTTGTGGGTCAGGACGAGCGCCTCGACCCGGTCCATGGTCGAGCCGGCCCGCCGGACGGACTCCTCCACGAGAGCCGCCTGGCCCGGGTAGCCGCAGTCGATCAACGCCGCGCGGTCCCCCTCGACGAGCACCACCCAGTTGACGACCTCGGTGCGGGCGAACCAGATCCCGTCGGCGACCTCAGTGACCTCCACGGCTCGAACCTAGGAGCGGACCGCGGCGCTGTCCACGGACGCGCCGTGCGGACGTCGCGATTCGTGGTTAGCGTCGTGAGGGAACCACCATCAACGCAGGAGGTCTCATGCCCACTCGTACCGCACGCACCGCCTGGGACGGCGGATTCGAGGACGGCTCCGGACAGGTCGAGCTGACCTCGTCGGGGCTCGGAACGTTCGAGATGTCGTTCCCCAAGCGCTCCTCCGAGGACGGAGGCGGCGCGACGAACCCCGAGGAGCTCATCGCCGCGGCCCACTCGTCCTGCTTCACCATGCAGCTGACCGCCCTGCTGGGCCGGGCCGGCGCGACCGTCCGCTCCGTCGAGACGTCGGCCGACGTGTCGCTCGCGCCCGACCCCGACGGCGGGTTCCGGATCAATCGCATCGCGCTGACCGTGCGCGCCGAGGCCGAGGGGATCGACGCCGAGAAGTTCGCGCAGGTCGCCCAGGAAGCGAAGGAGACCTGCCCCGTCAGCAAGGCCCTCGACGGCGTCGACGAGATGACGTTGGACGCCACTCTCGAGGCCGTCTGAGACCGTCGGGCGGACGTCCCGAGCCGCTCATCGACGGGTTGCACCACCTGACTGCGTGCGACTATGCGCGCGCGTTACCCTGTGATGAGTCCACCACCCGTGCGCCAGCACGCGAGCAACTTTCCCCGGAAGAGGCGATTCAGGCCGTGGCCGAGTCCTCCCCCGCGTCGACGACCGACGCTCCGCACCCCGACTTCGGAGCCAATGAATGGCTCGTCGAAGAGATGTACGACCAGTTCACCGCAGACCCGTCCTCGGTCGGCGATGAGTGGGCCGAGTTCTTCCGCAAGGGAGGATACGGCTCCGACGGCGAGTCGAACGGCGCCCGCTCGTCGAACGGCTCCTCGTCCGCCCAGAAGGGCACGAACGAGTCGTCCGAGACGAAGACCGGCGAGCCGGCACGCGAGCCCTCGGCCAAGCAGGCCGAGAAGCCGGCCACCCCGGCGGCCTCGCCGGCCGAGCACGCCGCCGACGACAAGAACCCACCGGCACCTGCCGAGGCTCCCTCCACGCCGAAGCCGGCCGCCAAGTCGCAGCCGAAGAAGACGGCGGCCAAGGAGCAGGCTCCCGCCCAGCCCTCGGGCCCCGGCGAGGTCGAGAAGGTCGTGCTCAAGGGCGCGGCCGCCCGCACGGCGACCAACATGGACGCCAGCCTCACGGTGCCCACGGCCACCAGCGTCCGCTCGGTGCCGGTGAAGCTGCTGTTCGACCAGCGCGTCGTCATCAACAACCACCTCGCCCGCGCCCGCGGCGGCAAGGTCTCGTTCACGCACCTGATCGGCTTCGCGGTCGTCCAGGCGCTCAAGGCGATGCCCGAGATGAACACCGGCTTCGAGTACAACGAGAAGGGCAAGCCGGTCCAGCTCAACCCCGAGCAGGTCAACTTCGGCCTGGCCGTCGACGTGCAGAAGGCCGACGGCTCGCGCTCGCTCATGGTGCCCAACATCAAGGGCGCCGACCAGATGGACTTCGCCCAGTTCTGGCGCGGCTACGAGACGATCGTGCGCAAGGCGCGCGACAACAAGCTCGAGGTCAGTGACTTCCAGGGCACGACCGTCAGCCTGACCAACCCCGGTGGCATCGGCACCAACCACTCGGTGCCGCGCCTCATGGCCGGTCAGGGCCTCATCGTGGGCGTCGGCTCCATGGAGTACCCCGCCGAGTTCCAGGGCACCTCCGAGGACACCATCGCGCAGATGGCCGTCTCGAAGATGATGACGCTCACCTCGACGTACGACCACCGAGTCATCCAGGGCGCCACGTCGGGCGAGTTCCTGCGTCGCGTCCACCAGCTGCTGCTGGGCGCCGAGGGCTTCTACGACGACATCTTCCGGTCGCTGCGGATCCCCTACGAGCCCATCCGCTGGGCCAAGGACATCTCGGTCCGCCACGACGACGACGTCGACCGCCAGGCGCGCGTCCTCGAGCTGATCCACGCGTACCGGGTCCGCGGCCACCTCATGGCCGACACCAACCCGCTCGAGTACCGCCAGCGCACGCACCCCGACCTCGACATCGCGTCGCACGGCCTCACGCTGTGGGACCTCGACCGCGAGTTCCCGGTCGGCTCGTTCGGCAAGGCCTCGGGCAAGCGCTTCATGAAGCTGCGCGAGATCCTGGGCATCCTGCGTGACTCGTACGTGCGCACGATGGCCGTGGAGTACATGCACATCCAGGAGCCCGAGGAGCGCGCCTGGTTCCAGGAGCGCCTCGAGCGCCCGCACGTCAAGGAGCCCCGCGAGGAGCAGCTGCGCATCCTGCAGAAGCTCAACCAGGCCGAGGCCTTCGAGACGTTCCTGCAGACGAAGTTCGTCGGCCAGAAGCGCTTCAGCCTCGAGGGTGGCGAGACCGTCATCCCGCTGCTCGACGAGATCTGCGAGGGCGCGGCCGCCGACGGCCTCGAAGAGGTCTGCATCGGCATGGCCCACCGTGGCCGCCTCAACGTGCTGGTCAACATCGCCGGCAAGGACCCCGCGCAGGTGTTCCGCGAGTTCGAGGGCAACATCGACCCGCGCACCGTCCAGGGCTCCGGCGACGTCAAGTACCACCTGGGCGTCGACGGCGAGTACACCTCGGTCCACGGCGACAAGGTCAAGGTCTCGGTCGCGGCGAACCCGTCGCACCTCGAGGTCGTCGACCCGGTCCTGGAGGGCATCGCCCGTGCGAAGCAGGACGTGCTGAACCGTGGCGAGGAGTTCCCGGTCCTGCCGGTGCTCGTCCACGGTGACGCGGCGTTCGCCGGCCAGGGTGTCGTCGCCGAGACGCTGAACCTGTCCCAGCTGCGCGGCTACCGCACCGGCGGCACGGTCCACGTCATCGTCAACAACCAGGTCGGCTTCACCACCAGCCCGTCCTCGTCGCGCTCGTCGACGTACAGCACCGACGTCGCCCGGATGATCCAGGCGCCGATCTTCCACGTCAACGGCGACGACCCCGAGGCGTGCATCCGCGCGGCCCAGCTGGCCTACGAGTACCGCCGCACGTTCCACAAGGACGTCGTGATCGACCTCGTCTGCTACCGCCGCCGCGGTCACAACGAGGGCGACGACCCCAGCTTCACGCAGCCGCTGATGTACGACACGATCGAGAAGAAGAAGTCGGTGCGCAAGCTGTACACCGAGGCTCTCGTCGGTCGTGGCGACATCACGCTCGAGGAGGCCGAGGAGGCGCTCAAGGAGTACCAGAAGCTCCTCGAGCAGAACCTGGCCAAGGTCAAGCAGGCCCAGGACGACTCGGGTTACACGCGGACGCCGGACTACCCGGAGAAGCCGTACGACGACGACCTCGTCACCGCGGTCACGCCGGACACGCTCAAGGCGATCGCCGACGCGTACACGAACGTGCCCGACGGCTTCACGGTGCACCCGAAGGTGCTGCCGCAGCTGCAGCGTCGCGCCGCGTCGATCACGGCCGGCCCCATCGACTGGGGCACGGGCGAGATCATCGCGATGGGCTCGTTGCTGCTCGACGGCCGGCCCGTCCGCCTCGTCGGTCAGGACTCGCGCCGCGGCACGTTCACGACGCGCTTCGCGACGATCATCGATCGCCAGAACGGCGACGAGTGGACCCCGCTGCAGCACGTGGGCGAGGACCAGGCGTCGTTCTACGTCTACGACTCGCTGCTGAGCGAGTACGCCGCGCTCGGCTTCGAGTACGGCTACTCCGTGGCCCGTCCCGAGGCGCTGACGATGTGGGAGGCCCAGTTCGGCGACTTCGTCAACGGCGCCCAGTCGGTCATCGACGAGTACATCAGCTCGGGCGAGACCAAGTGGGGTCAGAAGTCCGGCGTCGTGCTGCTGCTGCCGCACGGCTACGAGGGCCAAGGGCCGGATCACTCGTCAGGCCGCATCGAGCGCTTCCTGACGCTCGCCGCCAACGACGAGATGACGATCGCGCAGCCCTCGACCTCCGCGTCGTACTTCCACCTGCTGCGTCGTCAGAACCTGCAGGCCCAGCACCGTCCGCTCATCGTCTTCACCCCGAAGTCGATGCTGCGCAACAAGCTGGCCGCCAGCCAGCCCGAGGACTTCACCCAGGGCACGTTCCGCCCGGTGATCGGTGACGACCAGGTCGATCCCCAGAAGGTCGAGCGCGTCATCTTGTGCTCGGGCAAGATCACCTGGGACCTGATGACCGAGCGCAAGCAGCGCGAGGGCGACAGCCCCCGCACGGCGATCGCTCGACTCGAGCAGCTCTACCCGCGTCCGCTGGAGGAGCTCAAGGCCGAGATCGCGAAGTACCCGAACGCGAAGCAGATCATCTGGGTCCAGGACGAGCCCGAGAACCAGGGCCCGTGGCCGCACGTCGCGCTGTACCTGCGCGACGAGCTGGGTCTGCCGATGTCGCGGGTCACCCGTCCGGAGTCCGGCGCGCCGTCGGTGGGCTCGCACTCGGTGCACGTCGCCGAGTTCAAGGACCTGATGAACCGCGCGTTCGCCTGAGCCGTGTACTTCACCGATCGAGGCATCGAGGAGCTGGCGGCCCGCCGGGGTGAGGAGGAGGTCTCCTTCTCCTGGCTGGCCGAGCAGTTCTCGATCTTCGTCGACCTGAACCCCGAGTTCGAGGTTCCCGTCGAGCGGCTGGCCACGTGGCTGGCCCGCCTCGACGACGACGAGGACTAGGTCGACACCAGACACGCTCGAAGGCCGCGCCCCGCGAGGGGCGCGGCCTTCGTCGTCCCTGCGGGCGCGACGTCGGTCATGGCCGCTACGGTGCTGCCGTGGACTTCGACCAGCCGCCCGTCGTGCGGGTCACCGGCACCGAGCCGGACGACTGGTCCGCCTCGATTCCCGCCGTGCGCCAGTTGGTGCGTGACGGCCTCGACCTCGGCCCCGGGGTCACGTTCCTGGTCGGCGAGAACGGGTCCGGCAAGTCCACGCTCGTCGAGGCGATCGCCGTCGCCTACGGATTGTCGCCCGAGGGCGGCTCGGCCTTCGGTCGCCACCAGACCCGCGAGACCGAGTCGTCCCTGTGGCAGCACCTGACGATCCAACGCGGGGTCGGCAGTGGCAGGTGGGGGTTCTTCCTGCGCGCCGAGACGATGCACGGCTGGTACTCCTACCTCGCGGACCATCCCGGCGGCAGTCCCCACGAGCCCGACTTCCACGCGATGAGCCACGGCGAGTCCTTCGTGGCGCTGCTGCAGCACCGCTTCGACGCGGCAGGGTTCTACTGCCTGGACGAGCCGGAGGCCGCCCTGTCGTTCTCCAACACGCTCGCCCTCATGGCGACCCTCGACCAGATCACCCGCGACCGGGCCCAGGTCCTGTGCGCGACGCACTCCCCCGTCCTGGCCTCACTGCCCGGCGCGCGCATCCTCGAGGTCGGGGCGTGGGGCTGGCGCGAGACCGCCTGGGAGGATCTCGAGGTCGTGCACCACTGGCGCACGTTCCTCGACCGACCCGACCGGTTCCTGCGACACCTGCTCGACTGAGCTCAGCGGGTGAGGACGATCTTGCCGAAGACGTCGCCGTCGAGGACGCGCTGCAGGCCGTCGGCGGCCTGCTCCATGGGGATCTCGGCGTCGATGAGGGGCTTGGTGCCCGTGACGGCCATGAACTCAGCCAGGCGGCGCAGTTCGTCGCGCGTGCCCATCGTCGAGCCGTGGACGCGCATCTGCTGGAAGAAGATCCGGGTCAACTCGGCGTGCGACGGCGCATCACCGGACGTGGCGCCGGCGATGACCAGCGTGCCGCCGGGGCGCATCGACTTGATGGAGTGCGACCAGGTGGCCGCGCCGACCGTCTCGATGACGGCGTCGACCTTGACCGGCAGGCGCTCACCGGAGTCGAAGACCTCGTGCGCACCGATCTCGAGGGCCCGCTGACGCTTCTGCTCGTCGCGGCTGGTGGCGAACACGCGGAAGCCCGCGGCGCGCGCCAGGGTGATCGCGGCGGTGGCGACGCCGCCGCCCGCGCCCTGGACGAGCACCGCGTCGCCGGGGTTCAGGTCGGCCTGCGTGAACAGCATCCGGTAGGCCGTGAGCCACGCCGTGGGCAGGCAGGCGGCCTCGGCGAACGAGAGCCGCTCGGGCTTGGCGACGATGTTGCGCTTCGGGACGGCGACCTTGTCGGCGAAGGTGCCCTGGAAACGCTCCGACAGCAGCGAGCGGCGGGGGTCGAGCGTCTCGTCGCCGACCCAGTCGGGCGAGCTGATGACGGCGTGGACGAGGACCTCGTTGCCGTCCTCGTCGTATCCCGCCGCGTCGCAGCCCAGGATCATCGGCAGCGACTCCTCACGCAGCCCGACGCCGCGCAGGCTCCAGACGTCGTGGTGGTTGATGGAGGCGGCCTTCACCGTCACCGTGGTCCAGCCGTCCGGCACCTCGGGTTCGGGCCGTTCGCCGACGACGAGTCCGTCCATCGGGTTCTTGGGGTCCATCGAGGCGGCGTAGACAGCGAACACTGGCGATCTCCTGGGTCGTGACGTCGTGACGAGCAACTACGCCTGCGACCCTAACCGGGTCGCCCGCTGCGCGCCCGGGAGGGGCGACGAGCGTCAGTAAGGGCGACGGGCGAGGCCGTCGCGGCGCGCGGTGTCCGTCACCGCGCGAGCGACCGCCTGCGAGACGCGAGGATCGAACGGCGACGGGATGATGTGCGTCTCGCTCAGCTCCTCGTCGTCGACCAGGTCTGCGATCGCGCGGGCCGCGGCCAGCTTCATCGACTCCGAGATCATCGTCGCCCGGACGTCGAGCGCGCCGCGGAAGATGCCCGGGAAGACCAGCACGTTGTTGAGCTGGTTCGGGAAGTCCGAGCGGCCGGTGGCCACGATGCGGGCATGGCGGTTCGCGACGTCGGGGTGGACCTCGGGGTTCGGGTTCGCCAGCGCGAAGATGATCGCGTCCGGAGCCATGGCCGCGACGGCCTCCTCCGGGATCGTGCCGCCGGAGACACCGATGAAGACGTCGGCGCCGTTCAGCGCATCGGAGACCGAGCCGGGACGCGCCCAGCCGGCAGTCTCCTCGGCCAGCCACTGCTTGACCTCGTTGAGGTCCTCACGCTCGGGGGTGATGACGCCCGTGCGGTCGACGACGCTGATCTTGCGGACGCCGGCCGAGCGCAGGATCTTGGTGATCGCGACGCCCGCGGCGCCGGCGCCGGAGATGACGACCTTGACCTCGTCGGGCTCGCGCTCGGTCAGGCGCAGGGCGTTGTAGAGGCCGGCCAGGACGACGACGGCGGTGCCGTGCTGGTCGTCGTGGAAGACGGGGATCTCGAGCCGCTCGATCAGTCGGCGCTCGATCTCGAAGCAGCGCGGGCTGGAGATGTCCTCCAGGTTGACGCCGCCGAACGTCGGCGCGAGACGCACGATCGTCTCGACGATCTCATCGGTGTCCGTGGTGTCGAGGGCGATCGGGATCGCGTCGACGCCACCGAACTGCTTGAACAAGATGGCCTTGCCCTCCATGACGGGCATGGCGGCCGCGGGGCCGATGTCGCCCAGGCCGAGCACGGCGGTGCCGTCGGTGATCACGGCGACGGTGTTGCCGACCCACGTGTACTGGTGGGCGACCTCCTTGTCGGCGGCGATCGCCTCACACACGCGGGCGACGCCCGGCGTGTACGCCAGCGACAGGTCCTCGGCATTGGCCACGGGAACCGTCGAGGCGACTTCCATCTTGCCGCCGCGGTGCAGGGCGAAAACAGGATCGTCGTGGTCGGTCAGCGTCATGAGCAGGTCGGATTCGATCGGATCGAGTTGGGTGGACATGGTTCCTCGCGCGGCGTGGACTACGGGTGCCGACGGCGCCGATCCGGCTGCCGTGGTGCGGTCTGAGGCCGCGGGTGAGGACGGGGTGTGCCCCAGCGTCCAGTCTCGCACACGGGTCACTGCGACGGGTCGTCGCCCAGCGCCTTGCGGGCCGACCCGGTGGCGAGGCATCCGAGCACCACCACGGCCGAGGCGGCGATGGCGAGCGCGACCGCCCGGTTGTCCCCCGTGTTGGGGTCCGGGTTGCGCAACGACCAGGCCAGCCCCAGACCGATCAACTGGGCCACGACCACCGGCCCCCGCGAGACCGGTGCGCTCCGCAACAGCCCCACGGCTGCCGCCGCCAACCCCACGCCCACCAGCAGCAACATCACGCCGATGCCGATCCCCACGCCGACCCGTCCTTCGACCAGACCACCGAGGTCCAGGACGGCGAGAACGATGAAGACGCAGGCCTGGAGGCCGACGACGGTCGCGGCGATGACCAGTGGGTACGGGGAAGAAAGGCGCACGCACTCAGGCTACCGGGGTGAGATTTCAAGCATTTCGAACGATCGCCACATGTGAGATTTGCGACAGAATCGCCTGTGGCCAAGTGTTGTTATGTGAATGAAACCTTGGGAGACTGAAGTGAGTGGTGCGCCGCAGTGCGCACGTTCCCCCACTTTCTCGGCCCCTAAGGAGTCATCGGTATGGATTGGCGTCATCGTTCGGCCTGCCTGGACGAAGATCCCGAGCTGTTCTTCCCGATCGGCAACACGGGCCCGGCGATCCTCCAGGTGGAGGAAGCGAAGATGGTGTGCCGTCGTTGTGACGTGCGCGAACAGTGCCTGCAGTGGGCGCTCGAGTCCGGTCAGGACCACGGCGTCTGGGGCGGACTCAGCGAGGACGAGCGCCGCGCGCTCAAGCGTCGCAACGCCCGCGCCCGCATCCGCACGGCCTGATTCACGACAGCCCGATCGCGATCGTCACCGTCGTTCCGCCCGTCGGCGACGACTCGTAGTCCAGCTCGCCCTTCAGCTCCCCCCGCACCAACGTCGACACGATCGACAGGCCCAGGCTCAGTGTCGGATCGAAGTCCTCGGGCAGGCCTCGGCCGTCGTCGCTGACCCGCATCCGGATCCGACCCCGGATCCGGTTCACGGCCAAGGTCACCCGGCCACCCTCGGGCCCGAAGGCATGCTCGGCGGCGTTCTGCACGAGCTCGGTCAGCGCCATCGCCAACGGCGTCGCGATCTCGGCCGACACCAGGCCGAAGGAACCGACGCGCTCGGCCTTGACCACCCCTCCCCCGACGTCCAGCACGGTCCGCAGCAGGGTGTCCGCGATCGCGTCGAACTCGACCGACTCGTCGAACGACTGGCTCAGCGTCTCGTGGACGAGAGCGATGGAGCCGACGCGGCGCTCGGCCTCCTGCAGCGCCTCGCGCGCCGCGGGGATCTCCATCCGCCGGCTCTGCAGCCGCAACAGGGCCGCCACCGTCTGCAGGTTGTTCTTCACGCGGTGGTGGATCTCGCGGATCGTCGCGTCCTTGCTGACCAGCTCGCGCTCGCGCAGCCGCAGCTCGGTCACGTCACGCAGCAGGATCAGTGAGCCGGTCGCCTTCCCCCCGCTGCGCAGCGGCATGATCCGCAGCAGCATCGAGGCGCCCGCGCTCTCGATCTCGGCCTCGGTCTCGCCGGAGCCGAACAGGGCCGCGAAGGGGCGGTCGGCGTCCGCGCCGATCAGCGCGGTGCTCAGCTCGATCAGGTCGGCGCCCTGCAGGTCGCCGACGTGGCCCAGTCGCCGGTAGGCCGACAACGCATTGGGGCTGGCGAAGGCGACCCGGCCGTCCACGTCCGTCCGCACGAAGCCGTCGCCGACGCGCAGGGAGTCGGCCAGTTCGGACGGCACCCCCGGCAGCGGGAACTCGCCGCGCTGGATCATCTCGAACAGCTCGTCGCTGGTGCGGCGGTACGCCGACTCCAGGGCGCCCGCCGGCCGCTGGTCGGTGGCAGGGCGACGCTTCTGGATCACGCCGATGCGCCGGCCGGCCCACATGACCGGCACGGCGGACTGGCGGATCGCGGTCCCGTCGGCTGCCGTCTCGTCCTTCAGCTCGGTGGCGTCCCGTGGCAGGAACGTGCCGACGACGTCCTCCAACAGGGTCGTCGGGCCCGTCGTGGGGCGGATCTGCGCCGCGGCCCACATGCCCTTGGCCTCGGCGTCGTCGACCCAGAGCACGAGGTCGCTGAACGACAGGTCGGCGACGATCTGCCAATCGGTCACGAGCAGCTGCAGTCGGTCGATCTGCGCGCTCGTCAGCGCGGTCTGCGCGTCGGCGATGTCTTCGAAGGAGGGCACGTCCCGAGCCTAGGGCGCGCCCGTTCCGGGACTCGGGCTCCCCCGGAAGCGACTCGCGGGTAACCTGCGTCACATGACCGACGATCACACCCCAGAAGCCGCCTTCCCGGAGCCGACCGGACCCCACGGTGGCCACCACGCGCTCGACGTGGCGCGGGCTCACGGCGCCGAGGCGATGTTCACCCTCTCGGGCGCCCACATCTTCCCGATGTACGACGCCGCGGTGAAGTCCGAGCAGCCGATGCCGATCATCGACGTCCGCCACGAGCCCTCCGCCGTCTTCGCGGCCGAGGCCATCGGCAAGCTGACCCGCACCCCCGGCCTCGCCGTCCTGACGGCCGGTCCCGGTGTCACCAACGGCGTCAGCCCGGTGGCCCAGGCGTTCTTCTCCGGGTCCCCGCTCGTCGTGGTCGGCGGCCGCGCGGCCGCATCGACCTGGGGCACCGGCACCCTGCAGGAACTGGACCATCCGCCGATCTTCGAGACGATCACGAAGTACGCGACGACCGCCTCGACGCTGGCCGACATCGCGCCCGTCGTCGACGAGGCGTTCACGCTGGCCGGCTCGTCGCACCGCGGCCCCACGTTCGTGGACATCCCCATGGACGAGTTCTTCAACTCCGGGGCCGTGCAGCACACCTCCGCCGGGCCCGGCACCACCCGACTGGAGCCGGACCCCGAGGCCATCTCGAAGGTCGTGGGTCTGCTCGCCGGCGCCCAGCGCCCCGTCGTGATCCTGGGTACCGACGTGTGGTCCGACCACGCCGAGGAGGCCGCCCTGCGCTTTGTCGAGGAGACCGGCATCCCCGCCATCGCGAACGGCATGGGTCGCGGCATCGTGCCCGGCGGGCACGGCAACCTCGTGACGCGGGCCCGCTCCCGGGCGCTCGGCACGGCGGACCTCGTGGTGGTCGTCGGAACCCCCTTGGACTTCCGCCTGGGCTTCGGCCGCTTCGGCGGCAAGGACGGCGCCGCGCCGGCCGTGACGGTTCACGTGGCCGACTCCCCCGACCAGGTCTCGGCGCATGCGGCGTTGGGCGCCTCGGTCGCCGGAGACCTCAGCCTGGTGTTCGACGGCCTGCTGGCCGGCCTGCAGGCGGGCGTCTCCAAGCCCGACTGGTCGCCGTGGCTGGCCGAGCTGCAGGACATCGTGGCCGCCGCGATCGAGCGCGACTCCGCCCTGCTGACGGCCGAGGCCGACCCGATCCACCCGGCGCGCATCTACGGCGAGCTGCTGCCGCGGCTGGCCGACGACGCGGTCGTCATCGGCGACGGTGGGGACTTCGTCTCCTTCGCGGGCAAGTTCGTCGAGCCCCAGCGGCCCGGCGGCTGGCTCGATCCCGGCCCGTACGGCTGCCTCGGTGCCGGCCTCGGCGCCGCGATGGCCGCACGCATCGCCCGCCCGTCCAGCCAGATCGTGCTGTTGATGGGCGACGGCGCCGCCGGCATGTCGATCATCGACATCGACACCCTGGTCCGCCACAACCTGCCCGTCGTGATCGTCGTGGGCAACAACTCGGCATGGGGCCTGGAGAAGCCCCCGATGCAGATGCTCTACGGCTACGACGTGGCAGCGGACCTGGCGCCCAACACGCGGTACGACCAGGTGGCCCAGGCCTTGGGCGCGGGCGGCGAGTTCGTGACCGACCCGAAGGAGATCGGACCGGCCCTGGACCGTGCCTTCGCCTCGGGCGTGCCCTACCTCGTCAACGTCGCGACGGACGTCAACGCGCTGTACCCGCGCACCACGATGGGCGTCTGAGCGTCGCCGGTCTCGCGCCCACCGACGACGGTCACGCCGATAGGGTCGTCCGATGAGCGAAGCCCAGATCACCCACACCGTCGGACCGGAGCACACCGCGCGCGCCGTGGGCAGTGGCGACCTGGAGGTGCTCGGCACCCCCGTCGCCCTGGCCTGGCTCGAGGAGGCCACCTGTGCCGCCCTCGACCTCGAGGAGACCCAGACCAGCGTCGGCACCCGCGTCGAGCTGCAACACCTCGTGGCCAGCGCAGTCGGCGCCACGATCACGACGACCGCCTCGGTCTCGCACCGCGACGGGCGCATGGTGATCTTCGAAGTGGCTGCCCGAGACCAGAACGGCGTCCTGGTCGCCAGTGGTCAGGTGCGCCGCGTCGTGGTCGATCGCGAGCGGTTCCTGTCCCGGGTGCCAGGCGTCGACTGAGTATGGGAGACTTGATGGTCAGCTTTATTAGGAGGAGACCATGGGCAAGACCGGTCGCAAGCGTCGGGCACGCCGCAAGAAGGGCGCAAACCACGGCAAGCGCCCCAACGCGTGAATCGTGCCGAGAAGAACGAAACCCCATCCGCTCGGATGGGGTTTCGTCGTTCCTGGGTGCGTCAGGGCAAGGTCTCGGTGCGAATCTCGACCTGCACCGAGCGGATCCGGTAGAGCACCTTGTCGCGCAGCGGCGGCGGTGCGGTCTCGGTGCATGAACGCCCCACCAGAGACTTCACGATCTCCTCGAGGTGGTACTCGGTGAGGCAGTTGGAGCAGTCGTCCAGATGGGTCTGGATCTCGTCGCAGCTGGCGCCATCGAGCTCGTGGTCGAGGAAGTTGTAGAGATTCCTCAGAGCCTTCTCGCAGTCGGGTCCATCGCAGCTCATGAGGCGTCACCTCCCGTCGGAACCTTCATACCTCGCTCGCGGGCGTAATCCGTGAGCAGCTCACGCAACTGACGGCGTCCGCGGTGCAGTCGCGACATCACGGTGCCGATCGGCGTGTCCATGATCTCGGCGATCTCCTTGTAGGGGAACCCCTCGACGTCGGCGAGGTACACCGCGAAGCGGAAGTCCTCGGGCAGCTTCTGCAGGGCGTCCTTGACGTCGGAGTCGGGCAACCGCTCGAGAGCCTCCATCTCGGCCGACTTCATCCCGGTCGAGCTGTGCGCCGCGGCCGCCGCGATCTGCCAGTCCTCGATCTCGTCGGTGACCTGCTGCGGCTGGCGCTGCTTCTTGCGGTAGTGGTTGATGTACGTGTTCGTCAGGATCCGGTACAGCCACGCCTTCAGGTTCGTGCCGGGCTTGAACTGGTGGAAGGCGCTGAACGCCTTCGCGTACGCCTCCTGCACCAGGTCCTCGGCGTCCTGGGGGTTGCGGGTCATCCGCAACGCGGCGGAGTAGAGCTGGTCGAGGAAGGGAAGGGCGTCGGCCTCGAATCGGGCCTGGCGCGCCTCCGCGGTCTCGGTCGAGGGGTCCACGACGGTGTCGTCAGTCATCGTCTCCCAGCCTACTGTGGCCGGTCGTACGGGGCATGCGAGCATTCGATCCTCCTGTGAGGTCAAACCGTCGTGGCGCCCCGGCTATTCCCCGAGCGGCAGCGGCTCGACGAGCTCGGGACCGTTGTTGCGCACGTTGTTGACCGCGGTCGAGACCGGCCAGGCGCGCAGTTCGCCCGGCGTGGCGGGCACCAGGTGCTCGAGCGCGTCGGGCCACGGCTCGACCGCCAGCCACCGGCTCGCGATCTCGCCGTCGACGATCAGGGGCGCACGATCGTGGATGCGGCCGTCCTCGCCCTCGGCCGACGTCGTGAGGATCGTGTAGGTCAGCAGCCACTGGCCTTGCGGGTCCTTCCAGAACTCGTAGAGCCCGGCCAGGCCCAGTCCGCCCTCCGCGCTCATGAAGAAGGGCTGCTTCGGCGGCCGCTTGCCGTCCGCACCGGCCTCGGGCTGGTACCACTCGTAGAACCCGTCCGCGGGCACGATGGCCCGACGCTTCGCGAAGGCCTTGCGGAACGACGGCTTGTCCGCGACGGTCTCGCTGCGCGCGTTGATCAGCTTGTTGCCGATGGAGGGGTCCTTCGCCCAGGACGGCACCAGGCCCCACTTGGCGGTCACCAGCTCACGCCGGAAGCCCTCGTCCTTCGTCCGGCCCACGACCAACGGCGCCAGCTTGGTCGGGGCGAGGTTGAAGTCCGGTCCGGTGTCGGTGAACAGGTCGCCGACCTCGGCCTCGAAGTCGTCGACCAGGTTCGCCGGGGTCCGCGAGGTCGCGTAACGGCCGCACATGCGGCCATCGTAGGCACCCGCGGTGCCCACCGGACCGATCCGGCGGGTTCCGCCACACCCGAGATGGTGGCGGATCCCGCCGGCTCACCCGGTGAGTGCGTCGACCACCCAGGTCACGTCCTGTGCGTCAGCAGGCAGCATCTCGAGCCACACCCGTGGAGGCGGCGACTCGAACGTGCGGCGCAGCAGGATCGTGACGAGGTTCATCGTCGGCTGGTCCAACCGGTCTCGGTCGGCCACGACGCAGAACCTTCGGGGGGTCAGGTGGGCGATCACCTCGTCGCCGGGGAAGACGGTGCGCAGGGCGACGCTCACGTCGACCGCGTGCAACGTCGACTCCAGCGCATGACCGAACTGCCGGTGCAGTTCGACCACGAGGAGCCCGTGTCGATCCGAGACCGTCGTGCCGTCCCGGATCGCGCCGCGGTACAGCGCGTCCAGGCTGTGACGCAGGTGCGCCACGGTCGACAGTTGGGTCAGCGGATCCTCACAGGACGTCTCGAGTTGCAGCCCTCGAGACGTCTCGGCCCACGCCACGGCGACCCCGCGGACCATCGCGAACGATGGCTCGAGGCCGTCGAAGGCCCTCTCCACGCGGTCCAGGACCTCGTGAAGTGGAACCCCCAGGGACGCTGCACTCGCTCCCACCTCGTGTGCAACGTCCACCGCGTCCACCCGGCCGGCACGGACTGCCGAGTCGAGTTCGAGATAGTTCACGTCGTCGTACGGGTTCATCCGTGCCTCCTCTCGCAAGCCGGGCGGAATCGCCGTGTCACATGGAGGAGACGCGAGCCACGTTGCCCCATGACGCGAATTTTCGCAGCATAATTCAGACATTCGCCTCACTTCTGCGGACCCCCGCGCGCTCGACCCCGCTGCGCCGACGTCGCGTAACTGGCAGTTCAGCCCGTCGCCCCGGCGCGAATGATCACCCGAAGTGGTCCCGATGAGCCACGACAAGGCAGGGACAGCAGCGGCGAGAGCCCCCTAGACTGACACCGAGGTTCACCGTGGCCGCACACGGTGACCGCATGACCGGGCGAGAGGGGGCAGGCCGTGTCGGTTGACGCACGCACTGCTCCCATGGGCGATGAGCGCAGCGACGCCGACCTGTTGAGCGCCGTCCGCGCCGGCGATCAGGCGGCGTACGGCGAGCTCTACGGCCGCCACCAGGTAGCTGCCATGCGACTCGCGCGTCAGCTGATGCGCGGACCCGACGCGGACGACCTCGTCGCCGAGGCGTTCACGAAGGTCCTCGTCACGATCCAGAAGGGCGGCGGCCCCGAGGAGTCCTTCCGCGCCTACCTGCTGACCGCCGTGCGGCGTCTGCACGTCGATCGCATCCGTGCCGTCACCCGCGAGCGTCCGACCGACGACCAGTTCGAACTCGACGGCCGCGTCGACTTCGTCGACACCGCCGAACTGGGTTTCGAGCGCACGACGACGGCCGAGGCCTTCGCCTCCCTGCCCGAGCGCTGGCAGATGGTGCTGTGGCACCTCGACGTCGAGGGCCAGAAGCCCGCGGACATCGCGCCGATGCTCGGCATGAGCGCGAACAGCGTCTCGGCCCTGGCGTACCGCGCCCGCGAGGGCTTGCGTCAGGCGTACCTGCAGAAGCATCTGGTCCCCGCGACCACGCCGGAGTGCCAGTTCGCGATCGGCAACCTCGGCGCCTTCGTCCGTGGCGGACTGTCGCGCCGCGACTCCGGCAAGGTCCAGCGTCACATCGACGAGTGCCGGGGCTGCATGGGCCTGTACCTGGAGCTGCAGGACTTCAACCACGGCCTCGCCGGGATCCTGGCCCCCGCGATCCTCGGCACGGCCGCGTCGGGATACCTGCAGGCAACGGGCGGATCGGGCGTGCTGGCCGGCGCCGCGGGCGCCCTGCGCCAGGGCGGCGGATCCGCCGGTGGCGGTGCCGGTGCCGCCGGCGGCTCGACGTCGGGCGTCATGGGCGTCCTGGGCACCATCGGTCCTGCGGGGATCGCCGCCGGCGCCGCGGCCAGTGTCGTCCTGATCGCCGGAGCGGCAGCGCTGATCTCGGTCGACTCGCCCCCGGCCCTCGAGACCACCACCCAGGCCTCGCGGCCCGGGTTGTCCACGCTTCCTGGCGAGGGCCCGTTCGACCCCGCTCCCCCGGTCGTCGGACCCGTCCTGGACCCCGACGTGTGGCAGGACGCCCCCGACGGCTCCGACGAGTCGCAGGACTCACCACCGGACGACACGCCACCGGACCAGACCATGCCGCAGGAGCCGTTCCCGGACGTGGAGTTCCCGCTGCCGACGGACGAGCCCACCGCCGGGCACGACGATCCCGCGCCACAGCCCACCGACCCCGCGTCACAGCCGACCAACGAGCCGACGCCGGAACCAACCACGATCCCGACGCCGGAACCGACCACGGAGCCGACCAACGAGCCGACCACGGAACCGACTGAGGAACCCACGACGGAACCGACTGAGGAACCCACCAGCCCGGCGACCTCGGACCCCACCGACGAGCCCACCAGCCCGCCGACGACGGACCCCACCGACGAGCCCACCAGCCCGCCGACGACGGACCCCACCGACGAGCCCACCAGCCCGCCGACCTCGGACCCCACACCGGACCCGACCACCGAGCCGACCACGGAGCCGACCACCGAGCCGACCACCGAGCCGACCACCGAGCCGACGACGGACCCGACGACGGAGCCCACCACGTCGCCGACCTCGGACCCGACGCCCGAGCCGACGACCATCCCCACGCCCGAGCCGACGACGGAACCGACGACGCAGCCCACCAGCGAGCCGACGACGGAGCCCACCACCGAGCCGACGACGGAACCGACCACGCAACCGACCACGGAACCGACCACCGAGCCGACCACGGAACCGACCACCGAGCCGACCACGGAACCGACCACGGAACCCACCACCGAGCCGACCACGCAGCCCACCACGGAACCGACCACCGAGCCGACGACGCAGCCGACCACGGAACCGACCACCGAGCCGACCACGGAACCGACCACGGAACCGACCACCGAGCCGACGACGCAGCCGACCACGGAACCGACGACAGCGCCCACGACGGAACCGACCACGCAACCGACCACGGAACCCACCACCGAGCCGACCACGGAACCGACCGCCGAGCCGACGACTGAGCCGACGACGGAACCGACCACCGAGCCGACGCCGAGCCCGGTCGACTCCTCGGTCTCGGGCCTGGCGCGGGTGGGCTTCTTCTCGGTGAACCTCGACTTCCGCGTCGGACGCGGCGCCGTGGCGGGACAGCGGGTCGTCGTCCGAGTCGACTTCACCGGCGGACTTCCCGACGTCGAGCTCGTCACCGGGTGGACGAAGGGCTGGGACTGCGAGCGCGCGTCCGCCTTCAGCGCGCAGATCACCTGCACCCACCAGGTCTCCGCCGACCGCTCGGTCCCCAGCCTGCGACTCGGCACCCTGACGCCGTTCCCCACGGGCACGTTCACGGTCACGAGCGCCGGGGACAGCATGTGGGGCGCCTTCGGGAGTTGAGCGTCGCCTCGGCACCGACGCCGTCCTGCGGCATGATGAACCCATGACTCTCCTGCGTGTGGTGGCCCGTCCGATGTTGGCGACGATGTTCATCTCCGGCGGGGTGATGGCGTTGCGCAAGCCCGACGCGCTGGCCGCGAAGACGCAGCCGGTCGCCGACGTCCTGCGCAAGGTGGCGCCCCAGGCCCACCTGTCGGCCAAGAACCTCGTCCGTCTGAACGCGCTCGTCCACATCACGGCCGGCGGGACGCTGGCCACCGGCCGGCTGCCGCGGACGTCCGCCCTCGTCCTGGCGGCCACCATGCCCGCCACGACCGTCACGGGTCACCCCTTCTGGAACGAGACCGACCCCGTGGCCAAGCGGAACCAGTTCACGCACTTCATGAAGAACGTCTCGCTGACGGGTGGCCTGCTGCTGTCGACGCTCGACCCCGAGCCGCACAAGCCGTGGCTGGGCTCGCGTGCCGCTCGTCGCGCCGTCGCTGCCAAGGACACCGTCGTCGACCAGATCAGCGACTTGCGAGGATGACCGACTGGCGTGCCCCGCGGGTGGCAGGCGCGGTCCACTCCGACGTCCTGCTCCCCGGCTCGAAGTCCCAGACCAACCGGGCACTCGTCCTGGCCGCGATCTCCGACGGCCCCAGCGTCGTCAGGCTCCCCCTGGTCGCCCGCGACACCGAGCTCATGGCCTCGGCCCTGGTGTCCCTCGGCGCGCGGATCGACCGCGACGAGGACCGGTGGACGGTCGAGCCGATCACTCCCGTCGAGTCGGCGACGGTCGACTGCGGTCTCGCCGGCACCGTCATGCGCTTCGTCCCGCCGGTCGCCGCGCTCGGCACGGGACCCGTGCGCTTCGACGGTGACCCCCGGGCCCGCGAGCGGCCCATGGGCGCCACGATCTCCAGCCTGCGCGACCTGGGCGTGCAGATCGACGACGACGGCCGCTCGACCCTGCCCTTCACCGTGCACGGCGCCGGCGAGGTCCGCGGCGGGCCGCTGACCGTCGACGCCTCGGCCTCGAGCCAGTTCGTGTCCGCCCTGCTGCTGGTCGCCCCGCGCTTCCGCGAGGGCCTGGACCTGCGGCACGAGGGTGGGTCGCTGCCCTCGTTGCCCCACGTTGCCATGACGGTCACCGAGCTGCGCCGCCGCGGGATCGTCGTCGACGAGTCCCCCGGTCGGTGGCAGGTCCATCCAGGCCCCGTCAAGGCGCTGGACGTCACCATCGAGCCCGATCTGTCCAACGCCGGCCCCTTCGTCGCCGCCGCCCTGGCGACCGCGGGCCGCGTCCGGGTGCGCCACTGGCCCGAGCAGACCGACCAGGCCGGTGACGCCTGGCGCGACCTCGCCGCGGCCTTCGGCGGCACGGCCGCACGCGACGGGGACGACCTGGTCTTCACCGGACCGGACCGGCTCCGCGGTGTCCAGCTCGACCTGCACGACGTCGGCGAGCTCACTCCGGTGGTGGCCGCGCTGGCCGCCCTGGCGGACACCCCCAGCACGCTGACCGGCATCGCCCACCTGCGCGGCCACGAGACCGACCGGCTCGCGGCCCTGGCCACCGAGATCAACCGGCTCGGCGGCCGGGTCGAGGAGCGGGAGGACGGACTCGTGATCTCGCCCGCTCCGTTGCACGGCGGCTCCTTCGCCACCTACGAGGACCACCGCATGGCGCACGCCGGGGCGGTCATCGGACTGCGCGTCGACGACGTCACGGTCGAGAACATCGGCACCACGGCCAAGACCTACCCGGGCTTCGCCGACGACTGGATGCGGGCGGTGTCGTGAGGGACGAGCACGACCAGTACGAGCGGCCCCGTCGCCGCACCCGGCCCCGCACGAAGGACCGGCCGGACTACTCCGACGCCGTCGTGGCCATCGTCACCACCGTCGACCGCGGTCGCTACACGCTGCTGCTCGAGGACGGCACCGTCGTCACCGCGATGAAGTCGCGTCCCCTGGGGCGCCAGGGCGTCGTCGTGGGCGACGAGGTCCGCATCGTCGGCGACGTGTCCGGCGCACCGGGCAGCCTCGCGCGCATCGTGGAGGTGCTTGAGCGGCGGACCGTGCTGCGGCGCAGCGCCGACGACGACGATCCGATCGAGCGCGTCGTCGTGGCCAACGCCGACCAGCTGGTGATCGTCACCGCGCTGGCCGACCCGCCCCCGCGTCCGGGTCTGATCGATCGCTGCCTGGTGGCGGCGTACGACGCGGGCATGGACCCCGCCGTGTGCCTGACCAAGGCAGACCTGGCACCGGCCGAGGACGTCGTGGCGCAGCTCGCGCCGCTGGACGTGCGCATCGTGACCACCCGGCTCGACGGCGACCTCGACGACCTGCGCGACCTGCTGCGCGACCGCACCAGCGTGTTGATCGGCCACAGTGGCGTGGGCAAGTCCACGCTCGTCAACGCCCTCGTCCCGGACGCACACCGCACGACCAGCCACGTCAACGTGGTCACCGGCCGCGGCCGGCACACCTCGACCTCGGCGATGATCCTGCAGCTGCCCTTCGGGGGCCGGATCGTCGACACCCCCGGGTTCCGCTCCTTCGGGCTCGCGCACGTCGACATCGAGCGGATCCTGCGCGCCTTCGCGGACCTGAACACCGCAGCACGGGACTGCCCGCGTGGTTGCACGCACCTGGCCGAGGAGCCCGAGTGCGCCCTGGACACGGCCGCTGCGAACGGCGAGATCGACCCGGCGCGCCTCCAGTCGTTCCGCCGGATCATGGCCAGTCGCTCGCTCGCCGACGAGTACTGACCGGGACGCGGGCGCCAGACCGTAGGCTGACCCCATGGCCAACCCGTACCTCGACGACCTGCGACTGGCCCACGTCCTGGCCGACTCCGCGGACAACCTCAGCATGGACCGCTTCGGCGCCCTCGACCTCGAGGTCTCGACGAAGCCGGACATGACGTACGTGACGGAGTCCGACCGTGCCGTCGAAGACGCGATCCGGCGCACGCTGAAGACCTCGCGCGGGCGCGACATCGTGCTGGGCGAGGAGTCCGGCGAGATCGAGGGCACGTCCGAGAACGCCGAGCGGCGTTGGATCGTCGATCCGATCGACGGCACCTCCAACTTCGTCCGTGGCGTCCCGGTGTGGGCCACCCTGATCGCCCTCGAGGAGGCCGGCGAGATCGTCGTCGGCTGCGTCTCGGCGCCGGCCCTCGGCCGCCGCTGGTGGGCGATGAAGGGCGACGGCGCGCACACGGGCAAGTCCTTCCGCCAGACCCGCCCCATCCACGTGTCGGCCGTGCGCGAGCTGACCGCCGCGTCGATGTCGTACTCCTCGGCGCCCAGCTGGGACCAGATCAACCGCCAGGGCGAGTTCGACGCGCTGCTGCGCCAGTGCTGGCGCACCCGGGCCTACGGCGACTTCTGGTCGTACATGCTCGTGGCCGAGGGTGCGGTCGACATCGCCGCCGAGCCCGAGCTCAACCTGTGGGACATGGCTGCGCTCGACATCATCGTGCGCGAGGCCGGCGGCCAGTTCACGAGCCTGGCCGGCGAGCCCGGACCATGGGGTGCCAACGCCGTCGCGACCAACGGCCGGCTGCACGACGCGGTCATGGCGTACCTGGGTCACTTCCCCGACCACGACTCGGTGTGGGCGGACGAGTCGGGCGACTCCGCCGACGAGCCCGTCGCCGACAACGTCACGCGCCTGCGCTTCAACCGCGACGACTGACGACTGAGTCCCACCCGCGAGACGGGCCCTGCGCTTCGGCTGTGATCAGAGTTACACTGCCGAGCAACCTAGGAGGCCACATGCGCGTACGCGACGTCCTCACTGCCAAGGGCAGTGCCACCGTCCTGACCATCTCGCCCGATGCCACGGTGGACGAGTTGCTGGACATGCTCGCCGAGCACAACATCGGCGCCCTGGTGGTCAGCACCGACGGCCGCTCGATGGGCGGGATCGTCTCCGAGCGCGACGTCGTTCGCAAGCTGCGAGGACTCGAGAACCCGCGCTCGGCCACGGTCTCGCAGATCATGACCACCGACGTCCGCGTGTGCGGGCCCGAGGACTCCTTCGGCTCGCTGATGAGCACGATGACCGACCACCGGGTGCGGCACGTGCCGGTGCTCGAGAACGACGAGGTCGTCGGGCTCCTCAGCATCGGGGACGCCGTGAAGTTCCGGATGGACCAGCTGGAGTTCGAGCGCGACCAGCTCTCGAACTACGTGCAGGGCTGAGTCCGGCCCCCGCCCCACCGAGGTCGTCGGCGCGTCGACCTATCGTTGACGTGTCGACGACGACTGTCGTCGTCCCGAACCGAGAGGGGACGATCATGCATCGCACCGAGCACCGACCTGCCGGGCGCCCCGGTCACCCCCACCGCTCGCGGCGCGGCGGCCCGCGCGACTTCGAGTGGGAGCTCGGTCCCGGCCGCACGGGCCGCGGCGGACGGCGTGGCCGCAAGGGCGGCGACGTGCGCGCGGCCGCCCTGCTGCTCCTGGCCGAGGCTCCCGCCCACGGCTACAGCCTGATCCAGCAGATCGCCGCGCGCAGCGACGGCGCCTGGTCCCCCACCCCCGGGTCGATCTATCCCGTCCTGCAGCAGCTGGAGGACGAGGGCCTGATCGAGTTCGAGCGGGTCGAGGGCCGCAAGACCGCCAGCCTGACCGACACCGGAGCGGCGTACGTCGAGGAGAACCGCGATGCGCTCGGCGAGCCCTGGGACGCCGAGCAGCTCGGCCGGGGCATCCCCGCGGAGTCTGCGGCGCTCAACACCGCCCTCAGGTCGCTCATGTCCGCGGCACGCCACGTCATGACCGACGGCTCCCCCGCCCATCGGGCCCAGGCGGCCGCGATCGTGGCCGACGCGCGTCGCCGGCTCTACGGCCTGCTCGCCGACGATGAGTCCTGACCGGCCGGTCGTCCGACTCCCCGAGTCCGAGCTGACCTGGCGCTTCAGCCGCTCGTCCGGCCCGGGCGGCCAGCACGTCAACACCACCGAGACCCGCGCCGAGGTCCTCTGGTCCCCCACCGACAGCAGCGTCCTCACGCCCGAGCAGAAGGCGCGCGTCGTCGCGCGGCTGCGCGGGCGGCTCGTCGACGGTCACCTGTCCGTCGTCGCGTCGGCGCACCGGTCGCAGCTGCGCAACCGCGAGGACGCCGTGCGGCGGCTGGAGGAGCTGGTCGCGGAGGCCCTGCGTCCCGTGAAGAGCCGCCGGCCCACGCGCCCCACCCGCGGGTCCGTCGAACGGCGACTCGACGCCAAGAAGCGGCGCAGCCAGATCAAGCGCGGCCGCCGCGAGTGGTGACCCATCCCTCGGACCCGGCGGCGGTAACGTGCCGTCATGGATCACGCCGGCACGCTCCTCTCGCTGGCCGCCGTGGCCGCCCACTTCGCGATCAACATCGCGGCCATCGGCATCATCCCTGAGGGGCGTCGCCCGCAGACGGCCATGGCGTGGCTCATCCTGATCGCCTTCGCGCCGTTCGTCGGCGCACTCGCCTTCCTGCTCTTCGGCAGCGCCCGCATCGGTCATCACCGCCGCCGCGAGCTGACCACCGCCAACCGCGTGATCGCCCGCGAGACCGAGGCACTCACGGCTCCCGCCCCGGCCGACGCACCGGACTACGTCGAGCCCATCGTGCAGCTGAACCACCGGCTGGCCTCGATGCCGTTGACGGCCGGGAACCACGTCACGCTGCTGCCGGACTACCAGGAGTCGATCGACGAGATGATCGCGGCCATCGATGAGGCCCGCGAGCGCGTCCACGTCGAGTTCTACATCATGGCGCTCGACGAGATGACGACGCCGTTCTTCGACGCGCTCGACCGGGCGACGGCGCGTGGGGTGGTCGTCCGGCTGCTCTTCGATCACCTCGGCACACGCCGCATCAACGGGTACCGCGAGCTCAAGCGACGCCTGGCCGCCTCCGACATCGACTGGCACCTGATGATGCCGCTGTTGCCACTGCGGGGCCGCTTCCGCCGGCCCGACCTGCGCAACCACCGCAAGCTGCTGGTCGTGGACGACGTCGTCGGGTTCACCGGGTCGCTGAACCTGACCCACCCCTCGTACGGCAAGCCGAAGAACCGCCGGATCGGCCGCGAGTGGGTCGAGCTGTGGTGCCGGCTCGAGGGCCCCGTGGTGGCCACGATCGATGCGCTGTTCAGCGCCGACTGGGCCCTCGAGACCGGGGAGGTGCTCGATATCGCGACCCACGAGGTCGAGCAGACGCCGCACTCGCCCCGGGACGTGGTGGGCGTGGCCGTCCAGCTGATCCCCAGCGGGCCCGGGTTCGAAGAGGAGAACAACCTGCGCCTGTTCACCTCGTTGCTCTACAACGCCCGCCATCGCATCTCGCTGACCAGTCCGTACTTCGTGCCGGACGAGACGCTGCTGTATGCCGTCACCACGGCCGCGCAGCGCGGCGTCGACATCGAGTTGTTCGTCAGCGAGCAGGCCGACCAGTTCATGGTGGGGCACGCGCAGGCGTCGTACTACCGCGAGCTGCTCGAGGCCGGCGTCCGGATCTGGCTCTACCCGGCCCCGCTGGTGCTGCACGCGAAGCACCTCAGCATCGACGACGACGTCGCCGTCCTGGGCACGAGCAACATGGACATGCGCTCGTTCGCACTGAACTACGAGATGACCCTGATGATGCCGGACGCGTCGGTCGTCGAGCGGATCAGGCAGGTCGAGGACGCCTACCGCGCGAAGTCACGCGAGCTGACGATCGAGGAGTGGACGCGACGCCCCGCGCACCTGCGGTTCGTCGACAACGCGATGCGCCTCACGGCGACGTTGCAGTGACCCTCAGGCCGGGCGACCGAAGACCTGCGCGGTCCACGTGTGCCCCCGGGCGTCCTTCGCCACGCCGACCCCCAGCCGCGTGTACTTGCGGCTGAGCATGTTGTGACGGTGCCCCGGCGATTCCAGCCACGCCCGGATGTTCGACCGAGGCGTCCGGTAGCCGTGCGCCACGTTCTCGCCGACGGCGCGCGCGTTGCACTGTCGCAACACCACCGAGAGGTCCTGGTGGAACATCCGCTGCTGCTTCGCCATCCGGCGGGCCTGGCGCTGGGCGTAGCGGTCGAGACACGCGTGGAAGCGCAGCTTCCTCAGGTGGTGCGCCTGGCGCGAGCGGTTCGTCTGGTCGTGCAGCCGCTGGTCGAACGTGGTCGCCGAGACCGCCGCCGAGGCCGGAGCAGACGGAACCGCGGCCAGTGCCGTGGCCATGACCAGGGCGACGAGGATCCGGCGCATAACTACCTCCCGAGTGTCAGGAGGTCATCGTAGTCACATGTGATGCGTTTCACACCACCTGTTTGAACTACGTCAGGTGCCGGAGTAGCCGTTCAGCAGTGCGTAGAAGACGAGCGCGGCCACCGCCGCGGCGGTCAGACCCGCTCCGGCACCGACGACCACCCGGTGTCCGAGCCGGTGTCCCTCACCGGCGATCGCCGGGACGAACACCCACAGCAACGCCCCCACGACGACCATGAGGAGCACGAAGACCGGCAGGATCGCGCCCTCGTTCGTCTCGTCGAACACGGCGGCGGTCGCGGGGAACAGCCCCAGTGCGAGCAGGAGCAGGACGCCGGCGATGGCGATCCGGCGGTAGCCCCGGCGCTCCGAAGGCGAGTACGAGTCGTCCATGGCCCCGAACCTACTGGCCCCGGACGCGGTCGCGCACCTGCGAGAGGCGCCCGGGTGAGGCACGATCGAACAGAGCGAAGGAGGCCATCATGACCATCGACCCGGAGCAGCCCCAGACCCCCGCCGAGCCGGACCTGATCCCCACGGCCGAGCCCGCCGACGCCGCCGAGCAGCAGCGCGACGCCTGGGACGACGAGGACGACGACGACGTCGTCCCGGACGCGGAACGGTCGGTGCCGTTGGACGAGGACGAGTCGACCGAGTGACGACCGGTCAGACCATGCCGCTGGAGCCGAGCAGCCGGCCGATCAGGTAGGTCAGGGCCAGCGCCAGGGCGCCACCCACGACGAGCCGCACGGCGGCTCGGGACCGGTCCCCGCCCCCGATGCGGGCCGAGATCGTCCCGGTCAGCGCGAGCGCCACCAGCACCGTCGCGAAGGTGACCGCGAGCCGTGCGTCCAGTCCCGTGGCCAGCATCGCCACGAGCGGCAGCAGACCGCCGGCCGTGAACGCCACGGCCGAGGAGAACGCCGCGCTCCACGGGCTGATCAGGTCGTCGGCGTCGATGCCCAGCTCGACCTCGAGGTGCGCGGCGAGGGCGTCGTGCTCGGTCATCTCGCGGGCCGCCTGACGGGCCGTCGCCTCGGCGATACCTCGCTCCTGCAACATCTGGGTGAGCTCCTCGAGCTCGCCCTCGGGGTCCTCACGCAGCTCCCGGCTTTCCAGCCCGATCATGTGCCGCTCGCTGTCGCGCTGGCTGCTGACCGAGACGTACTCCCCCAGCGCCATCGAGACCGCGCCGCCGACCAGGGCCGCCGTCCCTGCGGTCGCGATCGCCCCGGTGTCGCTCGTGGCGCCGGCCACGCCCACGACGAGGGAGGCCACGGACACGATGCCGTCGTTCGCCCCCAGGACCCCGGCCCGCAGCCGGTTCAGCTTCTGCGACGTGAAGGACACGTGCGGCTCGTCGACGCTCATGCGGTCAGCGTAGGGCGCACCGAGGGCCGCACCCCAGTTCAGACGCGGACGACCAGCACCGCCACCAGCCAGGCGCCCGCGGTCAGCAGGGCACCGGTCAGCTCGACGAGGATCGCGATGCCGGTGGCGCGCAGCGCGTGGCCCGTGGCTCGGCGCGCCGCCGGCTCGTCGCCGAGGCGCTGCAGTTCCGACAGGTACGTGCCGCCGGCGAATCCGACGAAGAGGCCGACGACCGGGATGACGAAGAAGCCGACGACGCCCAGGACCGCACCTACGACGAGGCTGCGGTTCGGGACCCCTCGCCGTTGCAGGTACCGCCCGGCGAGCAGGTACTTCAGCCCCATCGCCGCGAGCGTCAGCACGAGCGCCAGGGCCGCCACCGTCCAGCCGGTGGCCCCACCCGTGACGATCCCCCACACGATGACGGCCCCACCGACGACGAAGCCACCGGGGACGACTTGCACGATCGCGCCGACCAGGCCCAGGACGATGACCAGCGCGATGACCAGGTCGAAGACGACGCCGCTCACGAGAAGGCGCTGATCCCGGTCTCGGACCGACCGATGATCAGCTTCTGGATCTGGCTCGTGCCCTCGTAGAGGGTCATGACCCGCGCGTCGCGCATGTACTTCGCCACCGGGTACTCGTCGACGTACCCGTAGCCGCCGAAGACCTGGATCGCGAGGTTCGCCGCCTTGACGGCCTGCTCGGAGGCGTAGAGCTTCGCCTTGGACGCCTCGACGCTGAAGCGCTCGCCCCGGTCGATCAGGTCGGCGGCACGCCACGTCAGCAGTCGTGCGGCGTCGGCGTCGACCGACATCTCGGCGATCATGTCCTGGACCAGCTGGTACGACGCGATCGGCCGGCCGAACTGCTCGCGGGCGGTGCTGTACTCGACCGACGCCTCGAGGCAGCCCTGGATGATGCCCACGCAGCTGGCGGCGATGCCCACGCGGCCCTTGTCGAGTGAGGTCATGGCGATCCGGAAGCCCTGGCCCTCCTCGCCCAGCAGGGCGTCGGACGGCACGCGCATGCCACTGAAGGACAGCGCCGCGGTCGCCTGTCCGCGCAGACCGAGCTTGCCCTTCACCTCGGTCGCCTCGAACCCGGGTGTGTCCGTCGGGACCAGGAAGGCGGACACGCCCTTGGGTCCGGGACCGCCCGTGCGGGCGAAGACCAGCGCCACGTCGGCCCACGTGCCGTTCGTGATGAAGATCTTGGAGCCGTCGATCACCCACTCGTCGCCGTCACGCACGGCCCGCGTGCGCAGGTTGCCCGCGTCCGAGCCGTTGTCGGGCTCGGTCAGGCCGAAGCAGCCGAGCAACCGGCCCGAGGCGATGCCCGGCAGCCACCGCTGCTTCTGCTCCTCGCTGCCGAACTGCAGGACCGACTTGCCGAACAGGCCCGTCGAGACCGAGACGATGCCCCGGATCGCCGAGTCGGCCCGGCCCAGCTCCTCCATCGCGAGCACGTACGTGACGTAGTCGCCGCCGATGCCGCCGTACTCCTCGGGGATCGTCAGGCCCATGAAGCCGATGTCGCCGAGCTTGGGGATGATCGCGGTGTCGACGGACTCGACCCGGTCCCATTCGGCGCGGTGGGGCACGACCTCGCGGTCGAGGAATTCCCGGGCGAGCGCGCGGAAACCGCGCTGGTCCTCGGTGAGCGTCAGATCCATGGCCCTGATCCTGCCACCGCCCTACGATGCGGCGTATGGCACTTCCCCCTTCTCGGATCCGCGATCCCCGTGACGCCCCCGTCCTGCGCTGGGGCATCCTCGGTGCCGGACACATCGCGGCAGCCATGACCCAGGCGCTGCTCGAGGGCACCGGCCAGCAGGTCGTCGCCATCGGGTCGCGCGACCGTGACCGGGCCCGCCGGTTCGCCCAGAGCTTCGGCGTCGCCGGGTTCCACGGCTCCTACGAGGATCTGGTCGCCGATCCGCAGGTCGACGCGGTGTACGTCGCCACGCCGCACTCGGAGCACCGCGACCACGCGCTGCTGGCCATCGCGGCCGGCAAGCACGTGCTGGTCGAGAAGGCCTTCACCCGCAACGCTCGCGAGGCCGCCGAGGTGCTGACCGCCGCCGAGGCGGCCGGGGTCACCTGCGTCGAGGCGATGTGGTCGCGCTTCCTGCCCGGCTACGACGTGGTGCGCCGGGCCGTCGAGGAGGGCGTGCTGGGCGACGTGCGCGTGGTCCAGGCCGATCACGGCCAGCTGCTGTACCCGGACGGACCCGCGCGGCTCGCGGCCCCCGAGCTCGCCGGCGGCGCGCTGCTCGATCTCGGGGTCTATCCGGTGCACCTCGCCGCCATGCTGCTGCCCCGGATCGAGGCCGTCCGCGCCGTGGGCACCCTGACCCCGCTCGGTGTCGACGAGCACGAGTCCATCGCGCTGCACGGTGCCGACGGTGCGGTCGCGGCACTCACCGCCTGCATGTCGGCCACCACCGCGACCGTCGCGACCATCGCGGGCACGCGGGCCCGGCTCGACCTGGCCGGACCGTTCTACCAACCGACCGCGATCCGCCTGACCGACCCGGCCGGCGAGGTCCTCGAGGTCTGGGAGCCCGAGGTGCACGAGGCCCACCTGGGGCTGCGCTACGAGGCGGTCGAGCTCGCGCGGTGCGTGGCCGACGGACGACGCGAGTCGCCACTGCTGCCCTGGGACGAGACCCGCCGCGTCATGGCGCTCATGGACGAGGTCCGCGCCCAGCTGGGCGTCCTGCTGCCCGGAGAGTGAGTCGCCGCCCCCGGCTCCCGGGGGTGCAGGTCACGGCCAGAGCAACGCCTTGACGGCGCGCCGCTCGTCCATCGCCCGGTACCCCGCGGCGGCGTCCTCGAGCGGGACCTGCAGGTCGAAGACCCGACCCGGATCGATCTCCCGGTTCCAGATCAGGTCGATCAGCTCGGGCAGGAAGCGGCGCACCGGAGCCGGGCCGCCGTGGAGGTGGACCCCGGCCATGAAGAGCGGACCGCCGGGGATCGAGACGTCATGGGAGACGCCCACGAAGCCGACGTGCCCGCCGGGCCGCGTCGACCCGATGGCCTGCATCATCGCCTCCTGGGTGCCCACCGCCTCGATCGTGGAGTGCGCGCCCAAGCCGCCCGTCAGGTCCTTGATCCGTGCCACCGCCGCGTCGCCGCGCTCGGTCACGATGTCGGTGGCACCGAACTCCCGCGCGAGTGCCTGCCGGTCCTCGTGGCGGCTGCAGGCGATGACCCGCTCGGCTCCGAGCCGGCGGGCCGCCAGGATCCCCATCAACCCGACGGCGCCGTCGCCCACGACCGCGACCACGGTGCCGGGACCAGCCTCGGCGGCCACGGCCGCGAACCAGCCGGTCCCCAGCACGTCGGACGCCGTCAGCAACGACGGCAGCAGGTCCTCCTCGGGAACCGCCGGCGTGACCACGAGGGTGCCGTCCGCGAGCGGGATCCGCGCGCGCTCGGCCTGGGTCCCGATCGCCCCCATCGGGACCCGGTGCACGCAGTAGGCCTCGTAGCCGGACCGGCAGATCTCGCAGGTGCCGTCCGAGGCCCAGAACGAGCCGACCACGAAGTCACCGACCCGGATCGTTCTCACGTCCGGACCGACCGCCTCCACGACGCCGACGTACTCGTGGCCCATGACCTGGTCGTGGACGGGCTCGGCCCCGCGGTACGGCCACAGGTCGCTGCCGCACACGCAGGTCGCGGTCACCGCGATGATCGCGTCGGTCGCCTCCTCGATCCGCGGATCGGCCCGTTCCTCCACCCGGACGTCGCCCGGCTGATGCATCACCACTGCCCGCATGTCGCTTCTCCTCGGGGGTTCGGGACGATCCGGCCGCATCGACCGCCTCCCTCCATGGAAACCCCGGACGAGGCGCGCCGCGAACGCTGACCGGTGTCCCGCCGCGCGGGCCCGACCCGCGGGGCGAGCTGACCGATCACCGGTGAACGCCGGACTACGGTGGATCCGATGCGCCTCGACCGATCGTCCCGCCCGGGTGGCTCCGCGCTGGCCGCCGTGGCGGCCCTGGCGGGCGTCGTCGCGATCGCCCGTCCCCTCAGTGCGGTCGACGCCCTGCTGATCGTGACCGTGGTCGCGCTGGCCGTGGCCGGAGTCCACGAGCTGGTCACGGCGCGGACCGCGCGCGACCGGCTGATCGGCGTCCTGCTGGTGACGGCCGCGATCGTGCTGGCCGTGCGCCCCGTGTGGGGAGTCCGCGCCCTCGTGGTCGCACTGGGGGTCGTCCTCATCGGTGAAGGGCTGCTGGCCGTCCATCGACGCCGGTCGTGGTGGGACGTCGCCGGGGGTGTCGGACTCGTCCTGCTGGGACTGCTGGCCCTGGCCTGGCCGGACATCTCGGTCTTCATCGTGGGCGTGCTGCTGGGCGTGCGCCTCCTGCTGGTGGGGTTCCCGGGCCTCGCGCCCGACCTCCCCCGTCCGGTCACGGCGACGGTCGTCCTGACCACCGCGGTCGTGCTGTGCGGCTACACCGTCGTCGTCACGTCCACGGCGCCGGAGCCCGGCCGCTTCTACACGGCGCCGGCCGAGGGACCGCGCTCCCCCGGACTGCTGCTGCGTGCCGAGCCGTTCACCACCGACGTGCCCAGCGGCGCCCGCGCCTGGCGCATCCTCTACAGCACGACCCGCGCGGGCGACGAGCACACGATCGCCAGTGCGGTCGTCGCGGTGCCGCGCGACCAGCTGATGGGGCGCGCCCCGGTCATCGCGTGGGCGCACGGCACGACGGGACTCGAGTCGCGCTGCGCCCCGAGCCTGCGCGCGCGCCACACCGTGGGCGCCGGCGGGATCGCCGCCGTGCACGCCGCGCTCGACCGGGGCTGGGCGGTCGTCGCGCCCGACTATCCCGGGTTGGGCACCGGCGGGGTCCAGCCCTACCTGATCGGCTCGGGCGAGGCGCGCTCGGTGCTGGACGCCGTGCGCGCGGCCCGGCGCATCCCCCAACTGGACCTGGGTCGCCGCACCGTCGTCTGGGGCCACTCCCAAGGTGGCCATGCGGCGTTGTGGACCGCCATGTCGCAGCCGGACTACGCACCGGACGTCAGCCTGTCCGGCGTCGTGGCCGTCTCGCCGGTCAGCAGTCCGACGACCTTCCTGCGCGACCTGCAGCGCCGGCCCGTGGGCACGATCTTCGTCGCCTACGCACTGGCGGCATACGACGCCACCTACGACGACGTCGACACGGGTGACCACGTCCGGGCCAGCGCCCGACTGCCGATCGACCGGATCGCGAGCCGCTGCCTGCGGTCCAAGGCCGCGCAGGTCTCACTGACCCAGGCCCGCGTGATGGCCGATCGCTTCGTCGCGGGTTCCCTGTACGAGGGAGCGCTGGCCCGGCGGTTGAGCGAGAACGACGCGACCGGTGCCATCACGGCCCCCCTGCTGATCGCCCAGGGGGAGAGCGACCGCGTCGTCACGCTGCGCCTGCAGGACGACTACGTGCGTGGCCGGTGTGCCGCCGGACAGTCGCTGGACTACCGGACCTACGCCGGGCGGGGTCACGGCGACCTGTTGAGGGCGACCAGCCCGTTCGTCGACGAGCTGCTCGACTGGACCGCCGACCGGTTCGCCTCGAAGCCCACCACGACCACCTGCTGAACGACCCGGGTCGGCCGCCTCCGCTCAGGGCTGCGGCGCGGGCACGTTCAGCTCGTCGGCCACCGCGGCCTCGATCTCGTGCACGCGGGCGGCGACCTGCTCGCCCAGACCCGAGAGCGCCACGACCGCGCGCCGCTTGTCGGCGGGGTCGATGCGCCGGATCACCAGGGCGTGCTCCACGAGGTGGTCGACGTGCCGGGTCAGGCTGGCCGCCGGCAGGACCGCCAGCTCGGCGAGGTCGGTCATCCGCAGTCCGGGCTGCTCGCGCAGGGCGGCGAGCACCTGCCACTGCTCGAAGGTGACGGCCTGCTCGGAGAGCACCGGGTGCACGGCGCGACGCAGCGCCGCCTCGGCGTGCTTGAGCCGCAGGGTCGCGCCCGTGGGGTGGTGCAGCATCGTGGATCTCCCTCCTGCGGCTCACGATACTGCCGTCTGAAAGCATCCGGAACGACCCTCGTGTCACGTCCGGTTACATCGTCGTGAAGTCGTGTGACGGCCGCGTGACGATTGCCGTCGGCCCCTCGTGACCGCCGCCTCGGGAGCGCAGACTGGGCAGGTGGTCGCCCCCGCCATCGCTGTGCCCGAGCCGCGCTTGCGTGTCGCTTTCGTGGTGCCGTTGCGGGGTCCGACCGGCATCTACGGCCCGTCGTGCCTGGCCTGCGGCCAACTCGCGACGGAGCAACTGAACGCGCACGACGGGATCGCCGGGCGCGAGGTCGAGCTGGTGATCGTCGACGCCGGCCGGCAGCCCGAGGTGGTGGCCGCCGAGGTGGACGCACTGGTCACCTCGGGTGCGGTCGATGCGGTCGCGGGGTGGCACATCTCGGCCGTGCGCCAGGCGATCACGCGCCGCATCGGCGGCCGGGTCGTCTACGCCTACGCCGCGATGCACGAGGGCCGCGACGACACCCCCGGCGTCTTCATGCTGGGCGAGCGGCCGATCAACCAACTGCTGCCGGCGGCCCACTGGATGCGCGAGGAGCTGGGGGTGCGGCGGTGGGCCGTCGTCGGCAACGACTACGTCTTCCCCCGGGTCACCGGCGCGACGGCGCGGCTCGCGCTGCGGGACACGGCGTCGCAGGTCGTCAGCGAGACCTACGTCCCGTTGGGCACCCGGGACTTCGACGGCGTGCTCGAGTCCCTCCGGGGCGCGGAGGCCGACGGTGTCGTCATGCTGCTGATGGGGCAGGACGCCGTGCACTTCAACCGCCAGTTCGCGCGGCGCGGACTCGACGACCGGTTGGCCCGGCTGAGTCCGGCGGTCGAGGAGAACACGCTGCTCGGCGGTGGCGTCAACGCCCACCGCGACCTCTATGCCGCCGCCGCGTACTTCGACGGACTCGACACCGTCGAGAGTCACGCGCTGGCCGCGGACTACCACCGCCGGTTCGGGCCGTGGGCGCCGGCGCTCAACGCCGTCGGTGAGTCCTGCTACGAGGCGATCTGGTTCCTGGGCCGCCTCGGCCGACGGTGCGGTGGTGTGGGCATGGACGCGATCGCAGCGTTCGGGTCGGGCACCTTCTACGACGGGCCTCGCGGCCTCATGCGACTGGACGGGAACCTGCTCGACCAGGACGTCTACCTCGCGAGGGCCGACGGCCTGCAGTTCCGGGTCGAGGAGCAGATCGCCCGCACGAGCTGACGCGCCTGGGCCCATGCCTCGTGCGGCACGGCCAGATGGGCCGCGTCGGCGAGCTGCCGCACCATCGTGCCGCGTCCCTCGAGGTCGAGCCGGGTGCCCTCGGTCGTCGCGGGCAGCCGCTCGCCCACCACCGTGACCGTCCCCATGACGCGCGCACCGAGCAACAACGGGCTCGAGTCCGGACCGACCTGCAGCGACTCGACGAGCACCGGGACGTCACTGGCGCCGAGCAGGACCAGGCCCTGCTCGACCACCCCTGGACGCTCGCCGTGGCGTCCGAGCACGAGCACCTCCCGCAGGGCCAGCCGCGCCTCCCAGCCCAGCCGCACCCTGGTCCGGCGGGCGACCCGGGCCCCCTCGGCGACGACGAAGGGCTCCCCGGCCCACACCAGGCCGGCCGCGGCCTCCACCACGACGTCGACGTCCCAGCGCGCGCACCCGCCGTCCATCGCGTAGGCCACGGTTCCGGCGGGCTCGACCAGCTCGAGGTGGGCGCCCGGGCCCACAGCCACCTCGATCCGGACGGCGTCGCCGGCCAGCAGCAGCGCACCCTCCGGCACGAGGGAGACGCGGGCGCCGTCCTCGTCGGAGCTCAGCAGCATCGGCCGCACGAGCGGTCGGTCCGCCGATCCCGAGCACGCCAGCAGCACCTCGCACCGGCCCCCGGACGCGGGCCGGCGGACCTCGATTCGGGTCAGGCTCGTCGTCTCACACGTGGACGTGGTCGTCATCGGCGCCGTCGTGGGTGTGCGCCGTGCCGTCGGCATGGACGTGGGCCGCCATCGGTCCCGGGTCCTCCGGGACGAGCATCCCCGCCCGGTGCGAGCCGAGCTGCTCGAGCAGCCAGGACGTCAGCGCGCCGACGGCCTCCTCGTCACTGCGCGACAGGGCGATCACGGGGCGTCCCTCCCGGACGGCGCCGGCGTCCGCGACCATCTGCTTCGCGTCGACGCCGACGTACGGAGCCAGATCGGTCTTGTTGACGACGAGCAGGTCGGCGCGGGTGATGCCGGGACCGCCCTTGCGCGCGACGTCGCCACCGCCGGCCACGTCGATCAGGAAGATCTGCGTGTCCACGAGCGCCGGCGAGAACGTGGCGGTCAGGTTGTCGCCTCCGGACTCGACCAGCACGAGATCGAGGGGGGCGAAGTCCTCCTCGATCTCCTCGACGGCCAGCAGGTTCGCCGTGATGTCGTCACGGATCGCGGTGTGCGGGCAGGCACCCGTCTCGACGGCGCGGATCCGCTCGGGATCGAGCACGCCGGCCGAGCGCAGGAAGCGCGCGTCCTCGTCGGTGTAGATGTCGTTCGTGATGACGCCGATCCGCAGCAGGTCGGCCAGCCGCGAGCAGACCAGGGCGATCAGTGAGCTCTTGCCGGTGCCGACGGGTCCGCAGACCCCCACGCGCAGGGATCGGGACGACGGGCTCATGGGTGCTTCAGGCACTGAACAACCTCCTGGTGGTGGCGGCGTGGGCCTGGGCCCACGCCTCGATCCGTGGTGCCCCGGCGGCCGGGATGCCGGCCGGGGTGGTCAGCGGGGCGACGTCGGCGGCGAGCCGGTCGACCCGGGGCAGGGCGGCCAGGACCCAGGCGGCGACCTCGGCCGGGTCGAGCGGCAGCAGCTTGAGCGCGGCGGCCGCGACCGTCTGGACGTCGTCGTAACCCACGAGTCGGGCCAGCGCCCGGGCGTCGAGGCGGGCCGCGTCGGCCGCGGCCCCCAGCACCACGGCGCGCGAGGTCCCGCGCGGCAGCGAGGCGAGGGTGGCGTGTGCGGGCCACAGCCGCGAGACCAACCGCGTCAGGGCGCGACCCATGGACCGCGACGTCGCACGCATCGCCGCGCTCGGCGTCCGCGCGGCCCAGGCCACCTCGACCGCGTCCAGCGACAGTCCCGCCCGCACGTGGTGCAGGGCCACGACGGCCGTGGCCGCCTCGACCCGGGTGACGGTGTCGAGCCGCAGCGCCATGAAGGCGGGCACCTGCGCGGGCGTCAGCCCGGACTCGACGGCGGGCTCGAGCTGGGCCGACTGCGTGTGCCCGGCGGTGGGCAGGCGCGCGTCGGCCAGCAGCATGAGCATCAGATCGGGTGAGGTCATGGCGCTCAGAACAGCGAGTAGAGCTGGGTCAGGGGCAGGGACTCGGCAGGCGCGGGCTGGACCAGCTCTCCGTCGACGTGGATCGCGAAGGTCTCGGGGTCGACGCGGATGTCGGGAAGCGCGTCGTTGTGGATCATGTCGGCCTTCCCGACGTCGCGCGTCGGCTTGAGACCGACCAGGCGGCGGCGCAGGCCCAGCTCGTCGGCCAGGCCGGCATCGATCGCCGCGGGCGAGACGAACGTGACCGCGTGGTCCGCTCCCCCGCTGGCCGGATCGACGAGCGTCGGTCGCATCAGCTGGGGCTGCGGCGTCGGGATGGAGGCGTTCGGATCGCCCAGCGACCCCCACACCAGTGCGCCGGACTTCAGCACGACCTCGGGACGGAAGCCGAAGAACCGCGGGTCCCACAGCACGAGGTCGGCCAGCTTGCCCGGCTCGACCGATCCGATCTCGTCGTCCAGACCGTGCGCGATGGCCGGGTTGATCGTGTACTTCGCGACGTAGCGCTTGGCCCGGACGTTGTCGGCCGGGCCGCCGAGCGATCCGAAGCGGTCCTTCATCACGTGGGCGACCTGCCACGTGCGCGTGACGACCTCGCCGATCCGGCCCATCGCCTGGGCGTCCGACGACGTGATCGACAGGGCGCCGAGGTCGTGCAGCAGGTCCTCTGCGGCGATCGTGGTCGCCCGGATGCGCGACTCGGCGAACGCCAGGTCCTCGGGCACCCGCGGGTTGAGGTGGTGGCAGACCATCAGCATGTCGAGGTGCTCCGCGACCGTGTTGACCGTGTGCGGCAGGGTCGGGTTGGTCGAGCCCGGGATGACGTGCGGCAAGGAGGCGATCGTCAGGATGTCGGGCGCGTGACCACCGCCCGCCCCCTCGGCGTGGAAGGCGTGGATCGAGCGCCCGGCGATCGCGCCGACGGTCGACTCCAGGTAGCCGGCCTCGTTCAGCGAGTCCGAGTGCAGGGCCACCTGCAGCCCGTGCTCGTCGGCGGCCCGCAGCGCGGCGTCGATGGCCGCGGGCGTGGCCCCCCAGTCCTCGTGGACCTTGTAGCTGCCGGCGCCGGCCAGCGCCTGCTCGGCCAGGGCCTCCGCCGACACCGTGTTGCCCTTGCCCATCAGCAGCACGTTCAACGGCAGGGAGTCGAGCGCCCGGTGGATCGTGCGCAGGTGCCACGCGCCCGGCGTGACGGTCGTGGCCTTCGAGCCCTCGGACGGGCCGGTGCCGCCGCCGCCGACCGTCGTGATGCCGGTCGAGAGGGCCTCGAGCAGCTGGGACCGCGAGAGGAAGTGCACGTGGACGTCGATCGCCCCGGCCGTCAGGATCCGACCCTCGCCCGAGATGACGTCCGTCGACGGACCGATCACCAGATCGGGGTGCACCCCGTCGGCGATGTCGGGGTTGCCCGCCCGGCCCAGTGCCACGATCCGCCCGTCGCGGATGCCCACGTCGGCGCGGACGATGCCCGCGTGGTCGAGCACGATCGCGTTCGTGATCACGGTGTCGAGCGCGCCCTGGGCCCTCGTCACGGTCGACTGGGCCATGGACTCGCGAATCGACTTGCCGCCGCCGAAGACGGCCTCCTCGCCACCGAAGGTCAGGTCCTGCTCGATCTCGATCCACAGATCCGTGTCGCCGAGTCGCACCTGGTCGCCGGCCGTCGGGCCGAACAGGGCGGCGTACTCGGTGCGTGAGAGCCTCATCGGTCCTGCACCGCCGCTCGGACCTGGATGCCGGGGACGTGGCGACGCCCGCCCAGGGTCACGAGATCGACCTCGCGCGAGGCACCCGGCTCGAAGCGCCGCGACGTGCCGGCCGGGATGTCGAGCCGGAATCCGCGTGCGGCCTCGCGGTCGAACTCCAAGGCGACGTTCACGTCGGGCAGGTGGATGTGCGAGCCGATCTGGATCGGCCGGTCGCCGGTGTTGAGGACGACCAGGGTGAGCCGCTGCTCGGGCGAGCGGTCGGCGTTGATCTCGAGCGTGCCCTCGGCGACGCGGACGGCCCCCGGGCCGCGTGACACTGAACCCACTGTCGTCTCCTCAGGCGATCGGCTGGTGGATGGTGACGAGCTTGCGCCCGTCGGGGAAGGTCGCCTCGACCTGGACGTCGGACAGCATGTCGACGACCTCGGGCATGACCTGGTCGCGGCTGAGGACGGCTCGGCCGGCGACCATGAGCTCGGGCACGCCCACCCCTTCGCGGGCTCGCTCGATCACCCAGGTCGTCAGCAGCGCGACCGTCTCGGGATGGTTCAGCCGCACGCCGCGCGCGAGCCGGTCGCGTGCCACCATCCCGGCGACGGACAACAGGAGCTTCTCGGTGTCGCCGGGGGTCAGGTGCACGTCAGACCGCCATCGCCGCACGGACGGAGTCGATGGCGTGCGCGCCGCCGTCCCCGCTGGAGGTGATCCGGCCCGACTCGATCACGTGATAGGTGTCCGTCGCGCGCAGCGCGAAGCCGACGTGCTGCTCGACCAGCAGGACCGTGAGGTCCCCACGGTCGGCGAGCCGCGCGATGACCTGCTCGATCTCGTTGACGACGTTGGGCTGGATGCCCTCGGTCGGCTCGTCGAGGATCAGCAGACGCGGCTCGGTGACGAGGGTCCGCGCGATCGCCAGCTGCTGGCGCTGACCGCCCGAGAGCAGCCCTGCCCGCCGGTCGAGCAGACCGGTCAACGCCGGGAACGTGTCCAGCACCTCCTTGACGAGCTCCGGCCCCCGCGCGCGGCCGTCGGCGACCAGCCGCAGGTTCTCGCGGGTGGTCATCTGCGGGAAGCACTGCTGGCCCTGCGGCACGTAGCCCAGCCCTCGCTTGACCCGCTGGCTCGGCCGCAGTCGCGTGACGTCCTCGTCGTCGAGCAGCACGCGACCGCTGCGGGGCACGAGCAGGCCCACGGCCGCGCGCAGCAGCGTGGTCTTGCCGGCGCCGTTGTGCCCCATCAGGCTGGCGGCGCCACCTGACGGCACGGTGAGACTGATGTCGTGGACGACCGTGGTGCGGCCGTACCCGACACTGACGTCCCGGAACTCGAGCTTCACGATGCCTCCTCCTCGTCCTCGACGGCCAGGCCCACGACCGCCAGCTCCTCCTGCGTGGCCACGGCCGCCGCATGCCCCAGGTAGACCTCCTGGACCCTCGGGTCGGCCTGGACCTCGGTGACCGTGCCCTCGGCCAGGACCTTCCCCGCGTGCATCACGGTGACGTGGTCGGCGTAGTTGCGGACGAAGTCCATGTCGTGCTCGATGACGACGATCGTGCGGTCGGCGCCGATCCGGCGCAGCAGGTCGCCGGTCGCGTCGCGCTCCTCGGCGCTCATGCCCGCGACGGGCTCGTCGAGCAGCATGACGCTGGCGTCCTGCACGAGCAGCATGCCGATCTCGAGCCACTGCTTCTGCCCGTGCGCGAGGTAGCCCGCGGGGGCGTCGGCCAGGTGGGTCAGGCCGATCGTGTCCAGGGCCGAGGCGACGTAGTCGGGCACGCCACGGCGCGGCAGGGCCAGGCGCCAGGCCTTGCGGTGGACGCCGCCGGCGATGTCGAGGTTCTGCAGGACCGAGAGCTCCTCGAACACCGTCGCGGTCTGGAAGGTGCGGCCCACTCCGTGCCGCACGATCTTGTGCGACTTCATCGTCAGCAGGTCGGCGCCACGGAAGGTGGCGGTGCCCGTCCCGTCGACCAGTCCCGTGACCGCGTCGACGAGGGTCGTCTTGCCGGCGCCGTTGGGACCGATGAGGAAGTTGAGCACCCCCTGCGTCATGGTCAGGTCGACGCCGTCGACGGCCTTGAAGCCGTCGAAGTCCACCGTGAGCCCGGACAGGACGAGTTGATCGACGGCGCTCATGCCGCCACCTCCACCTGGGTCGGTCGCGCCGTGGACCGGCGTCGGCGGAGCCCGCCGATCTTCTGCGTGAGGGAGGCCAGTCCGCCGGGCAGCAGCAAGATGATGAACACGAACAGGGCACCTTGGAAGTAGGACCAGGCGCCGGGGAACGTCTCCGAAAGCCGGCTCTGGGCGAATCCGACGGCCACCGCGCCGACGGCCGGTCCGAACAGCGCCGCCCGGCCGCCGAGCGCCGCCCCCGCGATGAGGCCGATCGAGGCGACCGCGTCGACGTTCGAGGGCGAGACGATGCCCACGACGGGCACGAACATCGCGCCACCGAGACCGGCCAGGAAGGCGGCGACGACGAAGGCGACGAGCTTGACGTTGGCCGGGTCGGTGCCCAGGAACCGCACCCGCTCCTCGGCGTCGCGCGAGGCGATCAGCAGCTCGCCGAAGCGGCTCGTGTAGAGCAGCGCCATGAGCACCAGCGACAGCACCAGGATCGTCGAGCAGATCTGGAACAGCATGAGCCGGTTCTCGGGCAGGAACAGGTTGTAGCCGAAGAAGGTCGTGAAGTTGTTGAGGCCGTTGAACCCGCCGGTGACCTTGATCTGTCCGATCAGCAAGATCGCGAAGGCGGCCGCGAGCGCCTGGGACAGGATCGCGAAGTACGCCCCCTTGACCCGACGCTTGAGCACCGCGTACCCGATGATCGCGGCGACCAGCGGCGGAACGACCGCGACGACGAACAGCGTGAACGGACCGCTGCGGAACGGCTCCCACCAGCCGGGCATCTGACCGCCCGCGTACAGGCCCATGAAGTCCGGCACGCCGTCGGGACCGGCCTGCTCGAGCTTGAGGTGGAACGCCATCGCGTAGGCGCCGAGCCCGAAGAAGACGCCTTGGCCCAGGACGAGCATCCCGCCGCGGCCCCAGGCCAACCCGATGCCGACCGCCACGATCGCCCAGCACAGGTACTTGGCCAGCAGGTCGAGCCGGAACGGGCTCAGGACCGCCGGGGCGACGGCGAACAGCAGGACGGCGATCAGGGCGATGCCGGCGGCGTTGCGCCACGCGGGGGTGCTGAGTCGATTCACACCGGGTCGGTTCACACCAGGCTCCTTGTCCGGACCGCGAACAGGCCCTGGGGTCGCACCTGCAGGAACAGGAAGATGAGGACGAAGATCAGCGCCTTGGCGACGCTGCCGTTGGTGGCCTGGACCAGGAACGACTGCACGATGCCCAGGCCGAAGGCGGCGATGACCGTGCCGCGGATCTGGCCGATGCCGCCCGCGACCACGACCAGGAAGACGTCGATGATGTACGACGTGCCGAGGTTGGGGCCGGTCGAGCCGACCAGCGTCAGGACGACGCCGGCGATGCCCGCGAGCCCCGATCCGATGAAGAACGTGGTGCGGTCGGCGCGCCGGGTCGAGACGCCCAGGGTCTCGGCCAGGTCGCGGTTCTGCACCGTGGCCCGGATCGAGCGGCCGAGCGAGGAGTACGTGAGCGCGGCGGTCAGCACCCCCACCGCGACGAGTGCCAGCACCGTGATGAACAGGCGGGACACGGGCCACTGATAGCCCAGGATGTCGATCTGACCGGACAGCCATGCGGGCGAGCGGACCTGCTTGGCCGGCGCACCGAAGATGTCGCGGGCCAGCTGCTGCAGGATCAGTCCGACGCCGAAGGTGACCAGCAAGGTGTCGAGCGGCCGGTGGTACATCCAGCGGATGACCGTCGCCTCCAGCAGCAGGCCCATCAGGCCCCCGACGACGAAGCCGACGGGCAGGGCCACGAGCAGCGACAGGTCGTCGGGCACGATCACCTGCACCAGGAAGGCGGTGTAGGCACCGGCCATGATGAACTCCCCGTGCGCCATGTTGATGACGCCCATCTGGCCGAAGGTGAGGGTCAGTCCCAGCGCCGCGAGCAGCAGCACCGAGCCGATCGAGATCCCCGTGAACAACGGGGTGAGGAAGACGTCCATCACTCTCCTGGAGGTCGCGCCGAAGGGTGGGCCGGTGGCCGCCGCGCCGGGGACGCGGCGGCCACCGCGGGGATCAGGACGACTTCTCGTACCAGTCGTAGCCCTCGAGGAACGGATCCGGATCGATCGGTCCGTCGGACTCCCACACCGTGTCGATCAGGCCGTTCGGCTGGACCTCGCCGATGCGTCCGGTCTTCGTGATGTGGTGGTTGTCGCCGTCGACCGTCACGGTTCCCTCAGGGGCCTCGAAGGTGACGCCGTCGGCGGCCTCCTGGATGTCGGCCACCTCGAACGACTCGGCCTTCTCGACCATCGCCTTGTAGAGGTACAGGGAGGTGTAGGCGGCCTCCATGGGGTCGGAGGTCGGCTTGTCCTTGCCGTACTTGCCCTTGTACGCCGCGACGAACGTCTTGTTGGCCGGGGTGTCGAGCGTCTGGTAGTAGTTCCAGGCCGTCAGCTGGCCCTCGAGCAGGTCGGCGCCCATCGCAGCGACCTCCTCCTCGGCGATCGAGACCGAGATGACCGGCGTCTTGGACAGACCCTTGTCGAAGTAGGCCTTGAAGAACGCGACGTTCGAGTCGCCGTTGATCGTGTTGAACACGGCGTCGGGCTTGGCCTTGGTGATCTTGTCGATCGCCGGACCCCACTCGGCCTCGCCGAGCGGCTGGTACTCCTCGCCGAGCACCTCGACGTCGTTGGCGGCGGCCCACTGCTTGATCTCGTCGTTCGCCGTACGCGGGAAGACGTAGTCCGACCCGACCAGGAAGAGCGTCTTGATCTTCTTCTGGTCCTTCAGGTACTCCAGGCCCGGCAGGATCTGCTGGTTCGTCGTGGCACCGGTGTAGAAGATGTTGTCGGACGCCTCGAGGCCCTCGTACTGGACGGGGTAGAACAGCAGATTGTCCAGGCTCTCGAAGACCGGCAGCATCGCCTTGCGCGAGGACGACGTCCACCCGCCGAAGACCGCGGCGACGCAGTCGTCCTGGATGAGCTTCTTGGCCTTCTCGGCGAAGATGTCGGGCTCGGAGGCGCCGTCCTCCTGGACGATCTCGATCTGCTTGCCCAAGATGCCGCCGTCGGCGTTGATCTCCTCGGCCGCGAGCTTCAACGAGTTCGAGACGGTCACCTCGCTGATGGCCATCGTGCCCGAGAGGGAGTTGAGGAAGCCGAGCTTCACCGAGTCCCCCGAGGTGTCGACGCAGCCGGCCGAGGAGGCGGACTCTCCGTCCTCTGACTTGGTGCCGCATCCGGCCAGGACAAGCGCTGCGGCCATGACCGCCGCGGTGCTCGTGATGAGCTTGCGTGTTTTCACCACTGGACTCCCTTTCGCCTCTGTCGACCCGGCCACGCACCCTGCGCCGCCGAGTGGGCTCGACGCTAGGCAGGGCAGATTGCCACTTACTTCCACGTGGTATTAACTGCGTGTAAACCGTCCCGTGACCCTCGTCACACCCACGACGAGGACGAACACGAGCACGCACCCGGCGATGCCCGCCCAGCCGCCGGGGTAGTCCGCCAGGGGCGATCCGGCCGTCACACTGGTGCCCGCGGTGTGGGCGAAGCCGTGCGTCCGGGCGACGTGCTCCAGTCCGTCGGGGTGCCCCGACGCGTACGCGCTGACCACTCCGGCCAGCAGCAGGCTCAGCGCGAGCGCCGCGACCAGGAACCGCCGCGAGCTCATGCGGACACCGTCCGGGCGCCCAGGTACCGGCGGGCACCGAAGACGAGATCAGGACGCGCCCACATCACGGCGGTGACCGCCGCCAGCGTGATCGCGGCCTCGCCGATGCCGATCAGGGCGTGCCAGCCGACCATCGCGCCGGCCACGGCGCCGAGGTCGACCGCGGCCGTGCCGCCGGCGGCGAACAGGCCGGTGAAGACCAGCGCGGTCACCGGGACCGAGACGAGGGCCGCCAGCGCGGCCGACAGGGGAACGGCCGCGGGACGCGGCGGCGCGAGGCGTGTGGCCGCCCGGAAGACCGCCCAGCCGACGAGCACGCCGACGACCGCCATGAGCGTGACGTTCGTGCCGAGCGCCGTGACTCCCCCGTCGGCGAAGAACACCGCCTGGACCACGAGCACCGCGGTGAGGCACAGCACCGCGGTCGCCGGACCGACGAGCACGGCGGCCAGCACCCCGCCCATCAGGTGTCCACTGGTCCCGTCCCCGACCGCGAAGTTGAGCATCTGGGCGGCGAAGACGAACGTCGCCACGAGGCCGGCCATCGGCACGCGATCGTCGTCCGGCAGCTCGCGCCGTGCGTGCCGGGTCGCCACGACCACGGCGGTCAGGGCGACGGCAGCCGTGGCGATGCTGGTCTGCGGATCGAGGAAGTGGTCGGGTACGTGCATGTCGCCTCCGGGTCACTCGCCCCCGAGCGAGGACGATGCCGGCGACGCTAGGCACGCGGGTTTTCGACGAGGGTCACTCCGCGTTACAGCAAGGTTTCATCTGGAAGGATCCCGCCGCGGCGGGCGAGATCTGTAGCGCTACGCACGTTCTGAGGGCGAAAAAGGTACGGAACGCTACACATCTCGGTCGGCGGGGACGACCAGGGCGCCGGTCTGGACGTTCCAGAGAGCGGCGTAGGCGCCGCCCGCGCTCACCAGCTCGTCGTGCGTGCCCGCCTCCACGATGCGCCCGGCGTCCAGCACCCAGATGCGGTGGGCGTGACGCACGGTCGAGAGCCGGTGCGCCACCACGATCGCGGTCCGGTCGCGCGTGGCGGTCTGCAACGAGACCTGGATCGCCGCCTCGGTCTCGTTGTCCACCGCGCTGGTGGCCTCGTCGAGGATCAGCACAGCAGGGTCCCGCAGCAGCGCCCGGGCGAGCGCCAACCGCTGACGCTGCCCGCCGGACAGCGTCACGCCACGCTCGCCGACCCACGTGTCGTACCCCAGCGGCAGGGCCTCGACGAATCCGTCCGCGGCCGCCTGCTGCGCGGCACGGCGGATCTCGTCGCGACTCGCCCCGGGGCGACCGTAGGCGATGTTCTCGGCGATCGTGCCGGCGAACAGGAAGACGTCCTGCGAGACGTAGCCGATCGACCCGCGCAGCGACTCCCACTCCAGCTCGCGCAGGTCGCGCCCGTCCAGGCGCACCTCGCCGGCGCGAGGATCGTCGAAGCGCAGCATGAGACGCAGCAACGACGACTTGCCCGCGCCGGTCGGACCGACGATCGCGTGGGTCTGGCCGGCCGGGACCACGAGGTCGATCCCGTGCAGCACGTCCGGGCCGTCGGCATAGCCGGCACGCACGCCCGACAGTTCGAGCCGGCCCGTCACCGGCGTCGGCAGCGCCACCGTGCCAGCGGGCACGTCGATCGGCTCGTCGAGCAGGGCCAGGATCCGCGCGGTCGAGGCGCGGCCGCGCTGGTAGAGGTCGAGCATCTCGGCGATCTCGGTCAGCGGCCACAGCAGGCGCTGGGTCATGAACACGAGGACCGAGTACAGCCCGACCTCGAGCTCGCCGTTCAGCGTCGCCCATCCGCCGAACAGCAGGGTGCAGGTGAACCCGACGAGGATCGCCAGACGCACGAGCGGCACGAACGCGGCCGACGACGCGATCGCGGCGACGTTGGCCTCGCGGTACGCGGCGGACGCCGCCTCGACGCGATCGCGCTCGCGGTCCTCGGCGGTGAACGCCTTGATCGTCGTGATCCCGCCCAGGTTCGCGCCGATCAGGGCGGACAGCTCGGAGACGCGCTCGCGCACGGCCGCATAGAGCGGCTCGAGCCGGCGCTGGAACCACAGCGAGCCGAAGACGATCAGCGGGATGGGCAGGAACGCCAGCAGGAGCAGCTCCCAGGACGCCACCGCGAAGACGGCACCGACGAGCACGATGTTCAGTGCGGTCTGCAGCAGAGCCGGCGCCCCGATGTCGAGGAACCGCTCGAGCTGGTTCACGTCGTCGTTGACGGTGGCCAGCGTCGCACCCTGGGGGCGCGCCTCGTGCCAGTGGACGTCGAGACGCTGGGCGTGGTCGTACGCCTCGACCCGCAGGTCGTGCTCGACGGCCTGGGCCAGCCCGCGCCACGTGACGGCCGCGAAGTACTGCGACGCCGACTCGACCACCCACACCCCGGCGTTGATCGCAGCCAGCCAGCCCAGTTGCGCGAACCGCGACTCGACGCCGAGCACCTCGGCGACGAAGGACCCCTCTCCCCGGACCACGACGTCGACGGCAGCGCCGATGAGCAGCTCGGGGACGACGTCGGCGATCTTGTTGACGACCGAGAGCACCACGGCCAGCACCAGTCGGGGCCGATAGCGGCCGTACCGGCGCCACAGCTCCTCCAGCGGCGCGCGCTCCACCCGCGCCGCCTCCCGTCCCGCCGTCATCCCTCGGGCTCCTCGAACCGGGGCAGCCGCCAGTGCCAGCGGATCGCGGCCACCCGGATGAGCAGCACCAGGGCGACGGCGGTCGCCGCGGCGAAACCGCTGGGCACCTCGGTCTCGCGCAGCACGGTGTAGGCCACACCCCCGGCGATCGAGGCCAGGGCGTAGATCTCGCCGACGAGCACCAAGGGCTTGCGCCGCACCAGGACGTCACGGATCACGCCGCCACCGGCACCCGTGATGACACCGAACATCACGGCGATCCACGGCCGGACGTCATGGGCGAGGGCGATCGACGTGCCCGTGACGGTGAACGCCGCCAGTCCGATGGCGTCGGCGTAGAGGACGGTGCGCCGTGTGTCGAGCTTCGACTGGGGGTGCACGGTGGCGACCACCAGGACGACCACCGACGTCACGCACGCGACGATCAGCAGATCGGGCTCGCGCACCCACCAGATCGGATGGATCCCCAGCAGGAGATCACGCAGGGTGCCACCGCCCACCGCGACCACGACCGCGAGCACGCCGACTCCGAGCCAGTCCATCCCCGCTCGCACCGCCGCGTACCCGCCCGAGACCGCGAAGGCCACGGTGCCGATCACCTCGGCGACGCGGAAGAGGTCATCGTTCACGGGTTCCACGGTAGGGGGCGACCTGCGCAGTAGCGTGCGCAGCATGGTCCGCATCCAGCGACGCGCCGATCACGAGGCCCGCGTCCTCGCCGCCCGGTGGCCGGCGCTGGCCGCCTTCAGCCTGCTGGTCCTGACCACGCAGGCCCTGTGGCTGACCTTCGCTGCCATCACCCCGCAGAGCGCTCAGCACCTCGGGGTGTCCGAGGGGGCCGTGGGCGACCTCGCGGTCGTCAACGCCGCGGCCTTCGTGCTGCTCGCGATCCCGGCCGGGCGCTGGATGGACCGCTCGTACGAGCGGGCGCTCGCGGCGGGAGCGCTGTTCACCGCGGCGGGCGCCATCGTCCGCGCCGTCGATCCCTCGTCCTACCCGACGATCCTCGCCGGCCAGGTGGTGATGTCGATCGGCCAGCCGCTGGTGCTCAACGCACTGACGAAGATCGCCGCGCGGCACTTCCCGCCGCGTGAGCAGACGCTGGCCATCTCGGTCGCCGCCGGTTCCCAGTACGCCGGGATCCTCGTCGCGGTGCTGACGTCGTCGTGGCTCGTGGACGTCGGCGGCTTCCGTGGCCTGCTCGTCGCCCACGCCGCCCTGGCCACGGTGGCAGCGGCCGCCGTGCTGGCGAGCCTACGACTGGCTTCGCACCCGACCGACGCGCTGGGCCCGGTCCGGCTCGGCCGGCTGCGCTCCGACCCCCTGATGTGGAAGCTGGCGGCGCTGCTGTTCCTCGGCTTCGGCATCTACAACGGGGTGGCGACGTGGCTCGACGCGATCCTCGTCGACCTCGGGCATCCGGGGCTCGCGGGTCCGGCCATCGCCACGATGACACTGGCCGGCGTGGCCGGAGCGGCGATCCTTCCCAGCCTCGCGGCCGCGCGGGACGCCCGGCGGGCCGTGGCCGTCCTGGCCACGGCAGCCCTGGCCGCGGTCATGCTCACGCTGGCGGCCACGCAGCCCGTGTGGCTCGTGTACGGCGCGCTCGCCCTGTTGGGATTCCTGTTGATGGGCACCCTGCCCGTGGTGCTCGACTGGTCCGAGCGGCATGCCGGCCCGACGCTCGCCGGCACGGTGACGGGACTGTTGCTGCTCGCGGGAAACCTCGGCGCCGTGTTCGTGGTCCTGACCGTGCAGGTCGCGATCGCCGACCCCGTCGCCGCTCTCGTGGTGATGGCGCTGTGGGCCGTCCCGGGACTGGCCGTGGCATGGTCCCTGCCGCGCACGGCCGGGCCGCACCTCACGACCGAGTGAACCAGGGGGCGGACAGTGCCGTGCCCCCGCGATCGGGGGGTGTGGCGGGGGCACGGACTCACTGACAGACACGGCTCGGCTGGGGGACCGAGCGTTTCCCTCCCGGCTGGCTCGAGTGGTGTGAGCTCGAGGCGCCAGGACAAAACTACACGCGCGGCACAGCAGTGCGTCGCGTTTCCGCGGATTTCGTCAGAAGTCGGTGTCACCTGCGATTCCAGCGCGAATCGCGGGTCTTCTCACAGGGGGCGCAGGACCGCCGTGTGGATCGTCACGACCGGGTCCACGAGGCCGGCCAGGCGGAGCCGGCGGCGCGGGGGTGTGCGGCGGATCTGGCGGGCGAAGAGCTCCTCCGTCGCGCCGATCGCGCCGACGACCTCCCACTCCGTGGGGATCCGCACGGAGGCACCGGCGGCCGCGGCGAGCCCGGCGACCCGGGCCAGGCTGCGGGCATGGCGGTCGACGACCCGGTCGCGCTGCTGCCCCAGCCGCTCGCCGGCCCCGTGGACCTCGACCAGATAGCTGCGGGCGAACGTCGGGCGGGCCTCGAGACTGTGGGCCAGTGCCTGGACACCCAAGGCGATGCGGTCCTGCCACGCAGAGTCCGGCGTCGTCGCGGCTCGCTCCCGGATGACCTGCACGAGCTGCTCGCTGATCGCCTCGTGTGCCGCGGCGAACGACTCCTCCTTGCCGGCGAACCACTGGTAGAACGTCGTGCGCGAGATCCGCGCCCGCGCCGTGATGCCGGCGACGGTCGTACGGGCGTAGCCGACCTCGGCGACCTCGTCGGTGACGGCCTGCATGATGCGGGCCCGGTGGGCGGCGCCCACCTCGGCCTCCGACAGGGCCGCCCGGCCCCGCGGCAGGCCGGCCCGGTCGGGCAGCAGGCTCAACGTCTCGGCGGGCACCGGGACAGGGTAGCGGCGGCCGACCTCCGTCGTCCCCGCTTTCCCACCAGCCTCATACGAGCAACGATTCGTTGTCCTCGAGCAGCGATGGCGCAAGGTTCCACCGCTGAAGCCGCAAGGAATGTTCGTTGTTGCCACCGGGTTCGCTGCGTAGCGTGGGCGCCATGAGCCTCGTCCCCTTCCTCGACGTCGCCGGCACCGCCCGATGGATCCGCCGCGACGGCGCCGAGACGATCATCGCCGCCCTGACCGATGCCGTCGAGAGCGACTTCCGGCGCTGGCCGGTCTTCGACAAGACGCCGCGCGTGGCCTCGCACTCCCGCGACGGCGTGATCGAGCTGATGCCCACGAGCGACGGCGAGTCCTACGGGTTCAAGTACGTCAACGGCCACCCCTCGAACCCCGCCCGCGGGATGCAGACCGTCACGGCCTTCGGCGTCCTGGCACAGGTCGCCTCGGGCTACCCCACCTTCGTCGCCGAGATGACGCTGCTGACGGCCCTGCGCACGGCGGCGACCTCGGCGATGGCCGCGCGGCACCTCGCGCGCCCCGATGCCGCCGTCATGGCGATGATCGGCACCGGGTCCCAGGCGGAGTTCCAGGCGCTCGGCTTCCGCGCGGCCCTGGGTGTCCGGAGCCTGCGGATCTGGGACGTCGACGCGGCGGCCATGGCCAAGTTCGTGCGCAACGTCGAGCCGCTCGGCTTCACGGTGCACGTGGCCTCGAGCGCCGCGGACGCCGTCCGGGGCGCCGACGTGATCACGACCTGCACGGCCGACAAGCAGCGTGCCGCCGTGCTGACCGACGACATGGTGGCCCCCGGGGTCCACATCAACGCGATCGGCGGGGACTGCCCCGGCAAGACCGAGCTCGACCCGACGATCCTGCACCGGGCCGACGTGTTCGTCGAGTACGAGCCGCAGACCCGCGTCGAGGGTGAGATCCAGGCCGTCGCGCCCGACTTCCCCGTGACCGAGCTCTGGCAGGTGGTCGGCGGCGAGGCAGCGGGGCGCCGCGACGCCTCGCGCGTCACGGTGTTCGACTCGGTCGGGTTCGCCGTCGAGGACTTCGCCGCCCTGACGTTCGCCCACCGGGCGGTCGCCGGCACCGACCTGGTCTCGTGGCTGGACCTGATCGCCGATCCGGCCGACCCCAAGGACCTGTTCGGTCTCGTCGCCGAGGCGGGCATCGCCCTCTCCCCCGCGAGCTGATCCCCGCCCGGGGGTTGACCCCGGGCACCGGCGGGGCTAACGTGCAACCAAATGGTTGTAGATACAGACACCGAGCTGACCGACGACGAGATCGACCGGATCTTCCACGCTCTCGCCGACGCCACCCGACGCGACATCGTCCGACGCACGCTGGTCGGCGAGGCCTCCGTCTCGCGGCTGGCCGAGTCCTACGACATGTCGTTCGCCGCCGTGCAGAAGCACGTCGCGGTCCTGGAAGGAGCTGGTCTCGTGACCAAGCATCCGCAGGGCCGAGAACGTCTGGTTCGCGGCAATCCCGACACGATCGCCCGGGCCCAGCGCCTGCTCGACGACCTCGAGCTCCTCTGGCGCTCGCGCGTCGAGCGACTCGACGCCCTCCTGGCCGAAGACCCCTCCTGAAAGGCACTCCGATGCCCATCACCTCCGTGTCCAAGGACACCGACGACCTCACCTTGACCGTCGTCGCCGAGTTCCCCGTGCCGGTGCGCCGGCTCTGGGACGCCTACGCCGACCCCCGCCTGCTCGAGCGGTTCTGGGGACCGGTCGAGTACCCCGCCACCTTCAGCCGCCACGACATGTTCCCCGGCGGCGAGTCGCACTACGTCATGACCGGTCCCGAGGGCGACACGAGCCCCGGCTACTGGAGGTTCCTGTCCTTCGACGAGGGCAAGGGCTTCGAGGTCGAGGACGGCTTCTGCACCGAGCCGGGCGTACCCGACACCTCCATGCCCGCCATGCGGATGACGTTCGCCTTCGAGGAGGTCGGCGACGGCTCCCGCGTCACCACGACGACGTGGTTCGCCTCGCTCGAGGACCTCGAGAAGCTCATCGGCCTGGGCATGGACGAGGGCCTGAAGTCCGCGATGGGCCAGATGGACGCGGTCCTGGCCGACCTCGCCTCCTACGCCGCCGGCTCCGGCACCACCGTCGAGCTGCTCGACGACACGCACGCGCGGGTCTCACGGGTCGTCCGCGGCACCGTGGACCAGGTGTGGCACGCCCACCACGATCCCGAGCTCATGCGTCGCTGGATGCTGGGCCCGGACGGCTGGGTCATGTCCACCTGTGACGTCGCGACGGAGGTGGGCGACACCTACCGCTACGAGTGGGAGCAGGAGGACGGGTCCAACGGGTTCGGCTTCACCGGCGAGCTGCTCGAGGAGCAGCCGCCCCTGCGGTCCGTGACGACCGAGCGGATGATCGGCATGGACAACGAGGGCGTCCGCAACGAGCTGACCCTCAGGCCGGTCGAGGGCGGCACGCTCGTGTCGACCGTGATGACCTTCCCGAGCCGGGAGCTGCGCGACCAGATCCTCGGCACCGGCATGGCCGAGGGCATGGAGATCAGCTACGCCCGGCTCGAGCAGGACGTGCTCGTCCCCGCCTGAGCGACGCCCCTCACCGCAGCCGCAGCGGCACCGCTGCGGCTGCGACGAGGCCGGAGCCGAGGATCAGCAGGCTCGCCCCCAGCGCGGGCGACGACCCGACGAACCCGGCGAACACCACCGCTCCGAGGGCCATCGCGAAGGCGTCCGCGAGCGCGTCGTTGAGCTGCAGGTACGACGAGACCCGCCCCGCCTCGCCGCCCTCGGCGGTGGCGAGCGCGACCACCGAGAGCGTCGAGAACGCCATCCCGATACCGAATCCCGCACACGTCCACGCCACGACGGGGACGAAGAGCGGGACGCCCGAGATCCCGACGGTCGCCGTGCTCGCCACGGCCACCGCGACGACGGCGGTCCCGATCCGGATCCGGAGCAGCTCGTCCCTCAGCGCAGGCACGCGAGCGGCGGCCTGCGCGCCGAGGCACCAGGCGACCGCCGCGGCCGTCAGCACCAGGCCGGCGCGCGAGAGCGAGAGTCCCCGCTCGGTCGTCAACAGCAGCGGCAGGTAGACCTCGGCGCCGGCGAACGACGCGCCCAGCAGCCCTCGGGCCACGAGCACGGCCGGCAGCCCGGGGCGGGCCCGCCACGTGCCGGGAGGCAGCAGTCGTCCCGCGGCCAGCAGGGCGACGGCCAGGCCGGCCCCCACCGCCGCGAGCCACGCGTCGAACTGACGCTGGCCGCCGAGAGCCAGGGACGCGACGCCGGCGGCCGCCAGGACGGCCCACCCCAACCGGCGCCGGTCGACTCCCGCCGAGGACTCCCCCGGCTCCGCCGTCGCCGATCGCACGAGCCACCACGCGCCGAGTGCCACGACCGGGACCGCCAGGAAGACCCACCGCCACCCCAGGAGATCCGCGACGATCCCCGCGAGCAGGGGTCCCACCAGCGCGGGCAGGACCCAGGCGGCGGTGAGGATCGCGAACACGCGAGGGCGGAGTGCCACGGGGTACGACTCGGCGATCACGACGTAGAGCGCCACCCCCATGACACCCCCGCCCAGGCCGTGGACGAGCCGCCCGACGAGGAAGACCTCCATCGACGGCGCGAGCCCGGCGATCACGACACCGGCGCAGAACACGACCACGCCGACGACCAGGGCCCGCGCCGAGCCGTGCCGGTCGATCCAGTCGCCGGCGACCGACAGGGCCACGACCGAGGCGGCCACGGGAGCGGCGAACGCCAGCGCGTACAGCGAGAGGCCACCGAGGTCGCGGGCCACCTCGGGCATCACCGTCGCGACGGCGAGGGCCTCGAAGGCGAACAGGAAGGCGAGCGAGAACACGCCGACGGTCGTCCGCAGATGGGGCCGGGCCCAGGGAGATCCGGGCGGCGCCGTTCGTAGGGCGCTGCTCACCGGAGCCGCAGGTTGATGACCGCGGCGGCGATGAAGCGGTCCTTCTCCTCGGGCCGGATGCGGCCGTCGATCAGGCGGGAACGGGTGGACGGCAGGGGGCGGACGCGGCGGGAGCGCGGCGGCTTGGGCTGGAGCATGTACTCAGCCAACAACCTCAACTAAGGTTGAGGTCAATGCCTGATCTCCTCACCCCGTCGCAGGTCGCCGCCCGCGCCGGCGTCACCGTCTCGGCGCTGCACTTCTACGAGCGCGAAGGTCTCATCACGTCCACCCGCAGCGCGGGAAACCAGCGCCGGTACACCCGCGACGTCCTGCGCCGGATCGCCTTCGTCCGCACGTCGCAGCGGGTCGGGATCTCGCTCGCCGAGATCCGCGAGGCGCTCTCGACGCTGCCGGTCGACCGGGCGCCGTCCAAGGCCGACTGGTCGCGGCTGTCCCGGCGCTGGCGGACGTCGCTCGACGAGCGGATCGCCCGCCTCCAGCGCCTGCGCGACGACCTCGACGGCTGCATCGGCTGCGGCTGCCTGTCGCTCAAGAAGTGCCGGCTGCGCAACCCCGACGACGCCCTGGCCACCGAGGGTCCCGGCCCTCGCCTGCTCGACCCCTCCTGAGCCCACCGCTCAGACAGCCCTGCGCTCAGACGTTGCGGCGGTACTGTCCCCCGACCTCGAAGAACGCCTCGGTCACCTGCTGCAGCGTGCACACCCGAGCCGCGTCCATCAGGACGGCGAACACGTTCTCCTGGCTCATGGCTGCCTGCTTGAGCCGGGCCAGGGCGGCCTCGGCCTCGCCGCGGTGGGCCTGGCGGAACTCGTGCACGCGACGGAGCTGGGACTGCTTCTCCTCGTCCGTGCCCCGCGCCAGCTCGAGCTTCACCGCCACCTCGTCACCCGCGGGATTGCGGAACGTGTTCACGCCGACGATGGGCAGGGAGCCGTCGTGCTTGCGATGTTCGTACAGCATCGACTCGTCCTGGATCCGGCCACGCTGGTAGCCCGTCTCCATCGCGCCGAGGACTCCTCCACGCTCGCTGATCGCCTCGAACTCGCGCAGCACGGCCTCCTCGACCAGCTCGGTCAGCTCGTCGATGACGAACGAGCCCTGCAGCGGGTTCTCGTTCATCGCCAGGCCCCACTCCCGGTTGATGATCAGCTGGATCGCCAATGCCCGGCGCACGGACTCCTGCGAGGGGGTCGTGACCGCCTCGTCGAACGCGTTGGTGTGGAGGCTGTTGGCGTTGTCGTAGATCGCGATGAGCGCCTGCAGCGTCGTGCGGATGTCGTTGAAGTCCATCTCCTGCGCGTGCAAGGAGCGTCCCGACGTCTGCACGTGGTACTTCAGCTTCTGGCTGCGCTCGCCAGCGCCGTACCGCTCCTTCATGGCGATCGCCCAGATCCGCCGCGCGACCCGGCCGAGGACCGAGTACTCCGGGTCCATGCCGTTGCTGAAGAAGAACGACAGGTTGGGCGCGAAGTCGTCGATGTCCATGCCGCGGGCGAGGTACGCCTCGACGTACGTGAACCCGTTCGCCAGGGTGAACGCCAGCTGACTGATGGGGTTCGCCCCGGCCTCGGCGATGTGATAGCCCGAGATCGACACGGAGTAGAAGTTGCGGACCCCCTGGTCGATGAACCACTGCTGGACGTCGCCCATCATCCGCAGGCTGAACTCGGTCGAGAACAGGCACGTGTTCTGCCCCTGGTCCTCCTTGAGGATGTCGGCCTGGACCGTGCCGCGGACGTTCTGCAGCGCGAAGGTCCGCAGCTGGGCGTACTCGGCCTCGTCCGGCTCGCGGCCCTCGCGCTCGCGGAACGCGTCGACCTGCTGGTCGATGACGGTGTTGAGGAAGAACGCCAGCACGGTCGGTGCCGGCCCGTTGATCGTCATCGAGACGCTCGTCGTGGGCGAGACGAGGTCGAACCCGTCGTACAGCGCCCGCATGTCCTCCACCGTCGCGACCGAGACGCCCGACGTGCCGACCTTGCCGTAGATGTCCGGCCGCGGATCGGGGTCACGCCCGTAGAGCGTGACCGAGTCGAACGCCGTCGACAACCGGGTGGCCGGCTGTCCCTCGCTGAGCAGCCGGAAGCGGCGGTTCGTGCGGAAGGGGTCGCCCTCGCCGGCGAACATCCGCGCCGGGTCCTCGTTGTCCCGCTTGAACGTGAAGACGCCCGCGGTGAACGGGAAGAACCCCGGCAGGTTCTCGCGCCGCCAGAACCGGACGAGATCGCCGTGGGAGCGATAGCGGGGCAGGCTGACGCGGCGGACCTGGTTGCCCGAGAGCGTCTCGCGCACCAGATCGAAGCGCAGTTCGCGGTCGCGCACCGTCACGACCTGGGCGTCGCCGGAGTACGACTCCACGACCGACGGCCAGGCCTCGAGCGCCTCGCGGACCGCAGCCGGCAGCTCCTCGCGGGCCCGGCGGGCCGCCTCCGCGAGGCCCGGGACGTCCGGCAGCTCGGTGGCCGCCGCCGCGAGGTGCTGGGCCCGGTCGGCCAGGTCGGCCCACCGCTCGGTCTCGTCGTGGTGGTCGCGGATCGTCTCGGCGATCTCGGCGAGATACCGCACCCGCTGCGCAGGAACGACGTGGTTCTCGTCGCCGGTGTGGCGCACGTCCACCGCGGGCAGGACGCCGGGTTCGAGCCCCAGCACGGTGCGCACCTCCTGGTAGAGCGCGGTGACACCCTCGTCGTCGAAGTGCGCCGCCGAGGTGCCGAAGACCGGCATGTCCTGCGGCTGCTTCCCGAAGGCCTCGCGGTTGCGGACCAACTGCCGGCCGACGTCACGCAGGGCGTCCTTGGCACCGTGACGCTCGAACTTGTTGATGGCGACGACGTCGGCGAAGTCGAGCATGTCGATCTTCTCCAGCTGGGTCGCGGCCCCGAACTCGGGCGTCATGACGTACAGGGACGCGTCGACGTACGGCAGGATGCCCGCATCGCCCTGGCCGATCCCGGGCGTCTCGACGATCACGACGTCGTTCCCGGCGGCCTTGAACACCGCGATCACGTCCGCGAGATGCTCGGGCACCTCGTGACTGCCCCGGGTCGCGAGCGACCGGAACGAGACCGAACCCCCGATCGCGTTCATGCGGATCCGGTCACCGAGCAGGGCGCCGCCACCCTTGCGGCGCGTCGGGTCGATCGCGACCACCGCGACGCGCAGCTTGTCGCCGTGGTCGATCCGCAGCCGTCGCACCAGCTCGTCGGTGAGGGAGCTCTTGCCCGAGCCACCGGTGCCCGTGATGCCCAGGACCCGCGCCGACGAGGCCTCCGCACCCCGGCGGACCCCCTCGTCCAGCTCGGGGCCGAGTCGCCCGCTCTCGGCCGCCGTCACGGCGCGCGCCACGGCCGAGGGGTCGCCCGCCAACACCGCCTCGGCACTCGGCAGGCCGTGGTCGAGCAGGTCCACGTCGCACGACTCGATGAGCGTGTTGACCATCCCCACCAGCCCGAGCCGCTGTCCGTCCTGCGGACTGAAGATCGTGACACCCGCGCTGCGCAGTCGCTCGATCTCGCCGGGGACGATGACGCCGCCCCCGCCACCGAAGACCCGCACGTGCCCCGCGCCTCGCTCGGCCAGCAGCTGGACCAGGTACTCGAAGTACTCGACGTGCCCGCCCTGGTAGGAGCTGACGGCGACGCCCTGGACGTCCTCCTCGACGGCCGCGTCGACGATCTCGGCGACCGAGCGGTTGTGCCCCAGGTGGATCACCTCAGCGCCCTGGCTCTGCAGGATCCGCCGCATGATGTTGATGCTGGCGTCGTGCCCGTCGAACAGGCTGGAAGCCGTGACGAAGCGGACCGGATGGACGGGTACGTGCATGGCGACCTCAGCATTACTAGGATGTCCTAGTAATATAGCCGGAGTGAGCCACGTCACCAAGGCATGACGAGATGGCGTTCTGTGCTCATCGGTGGAACGGTCGGCGCCCCTGTCCGAGGGGGGAGGCAGGGGCGCCGACCCGACGGGGCCCGAATCGGGGGTTTCGGGCCGCACCGTCCCCGCAAAAGTACACCGTCGGTACACATGGGCCGCGTGAGGCGCGAGCAAGCGCGCAGGCCGGGATCAATCGGCGCGGACGACGCCCAGGAGCAGTTCGGTGAACGGCTCGACGGCGCTGGACAGATCGAGGCCCTCCTCGCGCCCGCGCTGGCGGCGGACCGCTCGCGACACGAGCTCGTCGAACGCTCCGACCAGACCGCGCAGGACGTCACGCGACGGCACGCGCAGCGAGCCGTCGCGCGCCGAGACCTTCGCCAGCTCGTGCATGATCTCGACGTGCCGGTCGAGCATCTGCTCGCGCTGGGTGGCCAGCCGCTCGCCCGCGGTCTTGATCTCGACGAAGAAGCAGATGGCGAAGGTCGGCTCGGCCTCGAGGACCTCGACGTAGCCGCGCACGAGTCGACGGATCCGGTCGTGGAAGTGCAGGTCGCGCAGGCGCAGGGTCGGCTTCCAGATCCGGGTCAGCGACAGGTCGGTGGCGTTCCAGTGGGCCGCGGCGAACGCGTCCTCCTTGTCCGTGAACGTCTCGTAGAAGGAGGTGCGGGAGACGTGGGCGCGGCGGGTGATCCGGGCGACGGTCGTGCCGGCGTAACCGCAATCGGCCACCTCGTCGAGGGTGGCCTGCATGATCCGCCCGCGGCGCGACTCCTCGACCACCGACTTCGGCAGCGCCGATCTCCCGCGCGGGAGCGCCATCCGCTCGGGCAGCAGGCTCAGCAGGCCGTCGTCACGCGACGGCGCGTCCCCCCGTTCGGAGCCGGCCATGATCAGGCCCGCACCCGGACGCGGCTACAGCCCTGCGCCGTCTTCTCGACCGCCAGCTGGGCGGGGATGCGTTCCTTCATCGTCTCGACGTGGCTGATCAGACCGATCGTCCGGCCGTTCTGGCGCAAGGAGTCGAGGGTCTCCATCGCCACGTCCAAGGTCTCGGCGTCCAGGGAGCCGAACCCCTCGTCGATGAACAGCGTGTCGAGGGTGATGCCCCCGGCTCGGTTCGTCACGACCTCGGCCAGGCCCAGCGCCAACGCCAGGGACGCGAGGAACTTCTCGCCGCCGGAGAGGGACTCGGGCGTGCGGGAGACGCTGGTGTACTGGTCGCGGACGCGCACCTCGAGGCCGCCGTTCGACCCCCGCGTGGCGATCGCGTCGCTGCGCTCGAGGGCGTAACGACCCGACGACATGGCGTGGAGGCGGACGTTGGCCGCGGCCACGATCTGTTCCAGCTCGACGCCCAGGACGTAGCTCTCGAGCCGCATCCGGCGCGTGTTCGGTGACTCGCCGTGCAGCGATCGGGCCAAGCGGTCGACGACCTGGAAGTCGGCGCGTGCCTGAGCGTTCCGACCCCAGGCACCGCGGATCGCCGCGGCCAGGTCGTGCGACGTCCTGGCGCAGCTCTCGGCCGCGCCGCAGCGCTTGGAGGCCGCCTCGCAGGCCGCCTTGGCCTCGGCATGGGCCGCCCGGGGACCGTCGACGTCGACGGGCTCGGCGGGCAGGTCCTGCAGTTCGGGGGCCGCGAGCGTCTCCTCGGCCCCGGCCAGCGCGCGGTCGTGGGCCTGGATCCGCCGGGTGAGCTCGGTGATCGTGCGCTCGTCGGTCCGTGCCGCCAGGAAGGACGGTGCGTCGTCGAATTCGTGGTGCCGCAGCGAGCTCTCGAAGGCCTCGCGGCACTCGGCGAGCCGCTGGCGGGCGGCGGCGTCGGCGGCGCGCGCGTCGATGAGCGCGGTCGCGGCCTCGACGTGACGGGTCAGCACGGCGATCCGCTCGACGACCGACCCGGCGTCGGCGCGGGCCTCCTCGACCCGGCTGGCGAGCCGGTCGATCCGCTGTCCCACGTGCTCGGAACGCTGCTCGAGCTTGGCGCGGCGCACGCCGAGAGTCGTGACCTCGGTGTCGATGCGCTGCCTGGCGGTGCGCGACGCCTCGCGCTCCTGCGCGGCCCGCTCCACCTCGGACACCGTCGCACGAGCGTCGGTGACGAGCACCGTCAGCTCGTCGGCCCCGCGGACCTGCGCCCAACCCTCGAGGGTGGTGCGCAGTGCCACGACCCGTTCGGCGGCCTCCCGGGCCCGGCGTTCCGCCTCGTCCAGCACCTCTTGGGCGCTCTCGAGCATCGCCTCGGTGACCGGCTCGCCCGGAGCCCGGGCCGGCTCGGGGTGGTCGGCCGAACCGCACACGGCACAGGCCTGGCCGTCGACGAGCTCGGCCGCCAACGTCCCGGCGTACTCGGCCAGCCGGCGCTCGCGGAGCCGGTCGAGATCGGTGGACGCGGCGGTGCGGGCCTGGCCCCGACGCAACTGCTCGACCTCGGCCTCGGCGAGAGCCGCACGGGTCCGGTCGCGCTGGGCGGCCAGGTCGAGCTCCTCCAGGAGCCGGTCGAGCACGCTCTGGGCCTGGTCGACCGTGATCTCGACCGGTGCGGTCAGGACCGCGTCGTGCGCGAGAGCCTCCTCGGCCAGCTCGTCGGCGCGACGGGCAACGACCTCGAGCTGGTGTCCGAGCGTCTCGGCCTCGTCACGCAGGCGCTCGAGCTCCTGCTCATCGGCCAATCGGTCGCGCAGGACCGCGAGCTGCGACGTCGCCTCGTCGCGGTGGGTGACCAGATCGGCCGGCACCGGACCGGGCACCGCCTCGGCGAAGCGCGCCGCCGCCTGGTCGAGCGCGACCGCGGCCGCATCGGCCCGCTGGGTCGAGGAGAGCACGCCGGCGTGCACGAGGTCGACGGACTGGGCGGCCAGGGCGAGGTCGCGTCGGCGCCGGTCCGCCTCGATCACCGGGCGCTCGGCCATCAACCGGGCGAGCTGCTGATCGGCCTCGGCCCGGCGCCGCTGCTTGTCGGCGAGGCCGGTCGCCTCGTGCAGGAGCTCGTGAGCGGCCTGCACCTCCTTGTCGGCCTGCTTCAGGTCGGCGCGAGCGATCTCGAGGTCGGCGTCGTGGGCGTCGAGGACCTCGCCGAGCCAGTCCTCGTCCGGCTCCTGCGGCACCTCGCGCCCGGCGTGCTCGGCCAGCGCCGCGACCGTGGCCGCGATACCCGACTCGACCAGCGACAGCTGCTGGCGCAAGGCACCGGCGCGCTGCTGCAGGTGCGTGTCGTAGTCACGGAACCGATCGCTGCGGAACAGGGTGCGCAACAACTGCTGGCGCTCGTCGCTGGAGGCGACCAGGAACCGCTGGAACTGGCCCTGCGCCAACAGGACGACCTGCAGGAACTGATCGCAGCTGAGCGGCACGATGTGGTGCAGCTCCTCGCCCACGGTGCGCAGCTGGGACGCGACACCGACCCACTGGTCGCCCTCGCGACGTGCCAGCTCGGCCGTGGCCTTCTCGGTCGTGAAGCCGGTGCCGCGCGCCTTGGGCCGCAGGTACTCGGGCGTGCGGATGATCCGGTAGGTCTGGTCGCCGGCACTGAACACGAGCTCGACCCGGCTGGGCTCGTCGGGGGCGCAGTGGGTGCTGCGCACCTGCTTCCCGCCGGCGGTGGCATAGCGCGGTGCGGCGTCGTACAGGGCGTAGACGATCGCGTCCAGGATGCTGGACTTGCCGGCACCGGTGCGGCCGGTGATCAGGAAGATGCCGTGGTCGGCGAACCGGTCGAGATCGACCGTCTGGGTCTGGCGGAACGGACCGAAGCCCGTCATCGACACCTGGTGGATCCTCATCGCGACACCTCCCGCCCGGCAAGCTGTCCGACCAACTCGTCGAGCAGCCGCGCCTCGGCCTCGTCGGGTCCCTCGCCGTTGCGGGCGAACGCCAGGAACTCGGCCATGACCTGCTGGTCGGTGAGCGAGCCCAGCCGCTCGGGATCGGTCGGGGCCTGCGCGTCGTCGACCCGGCTGGGCCGGAAGTCCAGGACGGCACAGTGCGGGAAGCGACGCTGCAGCCGGCGCATCGGATCGTCGGGACGCGACACATCGGTGAGGATCGCGCGGACCCAGTGCTCGGCATGGACCTCGAGAGCGGGATCGGCGAGCAGCTCGTCCAGCGTGCCGGTGAGGGTGACCAGCCGCCGCGGGACGGGCAGGTCGAGCCAGTCCACCGCGCCGAGACCCTCGGCGTCGAGCGTCACGAGCCAGGCGCCACGCGGCTTGTCCTGCTCGGAGAACGACAGGTGCAGGGGCGCGCCGCTGTAGCGCACGTGCGGCGCCAAGGTGCTGCGGCCGTGGATGTGACCGAGGGCCGCGTAGGTGACGCCGTCGAACACGGGAACCGGGACGCGATCCACGCCACCGGTGGTGATGCCCCGCTCGGACTCGCAGGAGTCGCCGTCGGCGCCGGACACGAACGTGTGCGCCAGCACGACCGAACGGCCGCCGCGGGCCGCCAGGTCGGCGCGGATGTTGTCCAGTGCGAACCCGACGGCGTCCTTCTGGTGGCGGAGCTGCTGGTCGGGCCACCGGTGCCGGATGAGCGCCGGCTCGAGGTAGGCGATGCCGTAGAAGTGCACGGGGCCGTGCTCGTCCTGGATCGTGACGGGCGTGGCGTGCTCCTCGGGCGAGGTGATGACGTGGATCCCGGCCTCGCGGGCGAACGCGGCCTTGGCACCCAGCCGGGCGGGCGAGTCGTGGTTGCCGCTGGTGACGATCACCCGCGCGCCGGTGCGCTGCAGTGCCAGCAGGATCCGGTCGAGCTCCTCGACCGCGGCCGCCGACGGAGTGGACGAGTCGAAGACGTCACCGGCCACCACGACGACGTCGACCGCGTGCTCGCGGACGAGGCCGACGAGCGCGTCGAGCACCGAGGCGAGGGCCTCGGCGGTCGAGTGCTGGTGGAACGTGCGACCGATGTGCCAGTCGGACGTGTGGAGGATCTTCACGTTTCGACGGTAATCAGCCACGCCGACAATTCGGCGCAACGTGGCCGCGCGGGTCGCGACCGGCCCGCAGCGCGGTGCGGAATACGTCACACCGCGGCTGGCTAGGGTCGTGTCATGGCTATCGTCCTGCTCGTCCGACACGGTCGGTCCACCGCGAACACCTCCGGCACGCTGGCCGGCCGGCTGCCGGGCGTCCACCTCGACGACACGGGCCGCGAGCAGGTCGCCCGCACGGGCCTGCGGCTGGCCGACGCGCCCGTCGTCGAGGTCGTCACCAGTCCCCTCGAGCGCTGCCGTGAGACGGCGGCCGCGATCACCGCCCACCACGACCTCGAACCCGTGGTCGACGAGGCACTGACCGAGTGCGGCTACGGCCAGTGGCAGGGTCGCGCCCTCAAGGAGCTCGCGGACGAGGAGCTGTGGAAGACCGTCCAGCAGCACCCCTCGGCGGCCGTCTTCCCCGGGGGCGAGGGCCTGGCGGCGATGCAGGCGCGCGGCGTCGCGGCGATCCGCGGTCACGACGCGCGCATCGAGGCGGCCCACGGTCCCCAGGCGGTGTGGGTGGCGGTGTCGCACGGCGACGTCATCAAGGCCGTGCTGGCGGACGCGCTGGGGATGCACCTGGATCTGTTCCAGCGTCTGCACGTGGATCCCGCCTCGGTCTCGATCGTGCGGTACGGCACCCGCCGGCCGGACGTCGTGGCGGTCAACACCGCGGCCGGCGACCTGGCCTGGCTGCGGGGTCCGGCTCCCGCCGCCGACGCCGCGGTGGGCGGCGGCGCAGGACCGGCCTGAGCCGATCCTTCCTCACACGCGGACCGTCCGCCCCGATCGCGCCGGGCGTGGTCTGCAGCGTTGCGGATCCGCTCCTAGCATGGACCCATGGCGCAACGGGTTCATGAATTCGACTGGCCCGACCGGCTCGTGATCGGCACGGTGGGCCGCCCTGGCGAACGGTCCTTCTACCTGCAGGCGCGGACCGGCGAGCAGCTCGTCAGCGCCCTCATGGAGAAGGAGCAGTCGGCTGCGCTCGCCGAGAAGCTCGACGAGGTCCTGGACGAGTTGATGGTCCAGGACGGCAACCCCTTCAGCGTGCCGGCCGAGGCTCCGCCGGCACTCGACGACCGGGCTCCGCTGGACCAGCCCGTCGTCGAGCAGTTCCGGGTGGGCATCCTCTCGCTGGGCTTCGACCCGTCGACCGCCCAGGTGGTGATCGAGGCCTTCCCGCTGGTCGAGGACTCCCCGGAGTCCCTGCTCGAGCCGGAGTCCGACGAGCCCGCCGAGGTCTTGCACGTCCGGATCCCCGTCGGTGCCGCGCGCTCGTTCTGCAAGCGCACCCGGGAGGTCGTCGACGCCGGCCGCCCGACCTGTCCGCTGTGCTTCGGTCCGATGGATCCGGAGGGTCACGTCTGCGACCTGCCCGACGGCCTGTCGTGACGCTCGAGGGCGACCTCGAGCTCGAGGGCCGGGTCCTCCCCGCGTCCAATGCCACCTTCGTCGGCCGGATCGACGGCGTCCGCGTCGTCTACAAGCCGGTCGCGGGCGAGCGACCACTCTGGGACTTCCCCGGTGTCGTCCTGGCCCACCGCGAGATCGCCGCGCACCTCGTGTCGGAGGCGACGGGGTGGGGCGTCGTCCCGCCGACGTGGTGGGGCGAGGGACCGCACGGGCCGGGGATGCTGCAGGTGTGGCAGGAGTCCGACCCCGAGACCGAGGCCGTGACGCTCGTGCCCGCGCAGGAGCGGCCCGCGGGCTGGTGCCACGTGCTCGACGGGCTGGACGCCGAGGACCACGTGGTCTCGCTCGTGCACGAGGACTCCCCCGGGCTGCGCCAGATGGCCGTGTTCGACGTGCTCACCAACAACGCCGACCGCAAGGGCGGTCACGTCCTGGCGATGCCCGACGGCCACCGCTTCGGCGTCGACCACGGGCTGACGTTCCACGTCGAGCCCAAGCTGCGCACCGTCCTGTGGGGGTGGATCGGCCAGGAGCTGACCGAGGAGGAGGCAGCCGGCGTGCAGCGGGTCCGGGCCGCGCTCGACGGGTCGCTCGGTCAGTCCCTGACGAAGCTGCTGGGTGAGCCCGAGCTCGACGCGCTGGTCCAGCGGTGCGACCGGCTCACCGCCGAGGCCGCCTTCCCGGCTCCGTTCGGGGACATGCCTGCCGTGCCCTGGCCACCGTTCTGAGACGGAGGCCGGACACGGCGACGGCCGCCCGGGGAGCCCGGGCGGCCGTTCGGTGTGGAGCTGGTTCAGATGGTGGCCAGCTCGGCTTCCTTGGTGCTGGCGTGGCGCAGGCCCAGCAGGGCGAGCACGGCCAGGAGGGCGGCTCCGACGAAGGAGGCGATCGCGGCCAGGCCGGCGATGGTGCCCATGGTGCCGAAGGCGTAGGCGTTCAGCAGCATGCCGCGCAGGGTGTTGCCCATGAAGAGCGACTGGCGCAGCGCGGCGACCTGCTGGCCGGCCTCGGAGGCCTTCTCCTCGTCACTGAGGGCCATGAACTCGCCGCTGACCTCTTCGTAGGTGCGGTTGCCGCTGGAGGCGTTCATGTGGGCGAGGATGTAGTTGTCGGCGAAGGCCCTGGCCTCGTCACCACTGTCCAGCTTGCTGCCGGCGAAGGGCTCGAGGGCCTCGCGGTCCTTGTCGGACAGGCTCTTGAGCGCCTCACCCTCGGGCATCACGATCTTCTGCGAGACCAGCTGCGACTCGACCTGGTCTCCGATGAAGGAGCTGGCCCACGTGGCCAATCCACCGGCGACGACCAGCAGTGCGGCCAAGGCCAGTCCGGTCCACGAGATGAGCTTGTCGAATGCCGAGCGGCGCATGATTCTTCCTCCTGAGCGATGACTTCGCGGCGTTGCGTCGTCATCACTGAACTTAGTGATCGCGCTGCGGCACCGGATGAGGCGAAGGGACCCAGTTGGCCGGGCCCTTGGTCCCGGCGCACCCGTGACACGACGACGCCCGGCCCCCTCGCGGGGGCCGGGCGTCGTCGGGCGATACGGCGGGAATCGCAGTCAGGACAGCGTCTCGAACGCCGGCAGGTTGCGCTTCATGACCTTGCCCGTGGGGTTGCGGGGCAACTCGTCGAGGAACATGACCGCACGCGGCACGGCGAACCGGGCGACGTGCGCCTTGGCGTACTCGACGACCTCGTCCTTGGTCAGGGTCTCGCCCTCACGCGGGACGACGTACGCGGCGAGGCTCTGGCCCCACTGCGGGTCGGCGATGCCGGTCACGACGACGTCCTGGACCTTCGGGTGCTCGATGAGGGCGTCCTCCAGCTCGCGCGGGAAGACGTTCTCGCCACCGGAGATGACCATGTCGTCGTCACGGCCGGCCACGAACAGGCGGCCGTTCTCGTCGAAGTAGCCCAGGTCGCCCGAGTGCATGAGGCCGTCGCGGAAGTCCTTGGTCCGGCCGTCGGTGTAGCCGGCGAACATCATGGAGTTGCCCACGTAGATCACGCCGGTCTCGCCCGGGGGCAGCTCGTGGCCGTTCTCGTCGAGGACCTTGACGACCGTGTGCCACGGCACCGTCCCGGCCGTGCCGGGCGCGGCCCGCAGGTCGGCCGGCGTGGCGATCGTGACCCAGCCGGTCTCGGTCGCGCCGTAGAAGTTGTAGACCGAGTCGGTGAACGTGTCCATGAAGTGCGTGGCCAGCTCGCCGGCCAGGGCCGAGCCGCTGGACGCCGTGATCTTCAGGCTGGAGACGTCGTTGTTCTTGATGACCTCGGGGTCGGCGTCGACCAGGCGCTGCATCATCAGCGGCACCACGACGAGGACCTTGGCCTTGTACTCGGCGACGTCGCGGATGACCTGCTCGGGCACGAAGCGCCGGCGCAGGACGTAGGTCGGCACCGTGGAGAGTCCGAAGCCGAAGTTCAGCAGACCCCAGGAGTGGAACAGCGGCGCCGCCACGACGACGGTGGAGTTGCCCTCGTAGGGGATGGAGCCGAAGAACGTGAGCAGCGGCTCGAGGTTCTCGGGCTCCTTGCGCTTGGCGCCCTTGGGCAGGCCGGTGGTGCCGGAGGTGAAGATGACGATGCCGCCGGGCTTCTCGGGCTTGTCGTGGTCGGCGGCGGACTTGCCGGCGGCGAGGCCGGTGAGGGTCGGCAGGCCGTGCGTGTCGTCGTCCTCCCAGGCCACGACGAGCAGGTCGCGGTCGAGGTCGGAGGCGACCGCCAGGAACTCCTGGTCGAGGATGACCATCTTGGCGTTCTCGCGCTTGACCAGCTCGGTGAGCTGACCGCCGCTGGCCATCGTGTTGAGCAGCAGCATGCGGCCGCCCATCTGGCTGATCGCGACCATGGCGATGACCATGTGGCGGTGGTTGCGGCACAGGACCGCGATGGGGTCACCGGGCACGAAGCCCTTGTCCTTGAGCGCCTGCGTCACGCGGTTGATCGCGTTGCTGGTCTGGCGCCACGTCAGCTGACCCTTGTCGTCGATGATCGCGAGCTGGTCGGGACGGCGCGCGGCCGCGGCGGCGACGGCGGACGGGAATCCCGGACCCCACGATGCGAGCTTGCGTCCGGCCTTCACCAGCCGTACGGGGTTCTGGGCCTTCAGCAGCCCGATCCTCCGCAGCACCTTCAACTTGTATCCGAGGTCGCCCATCATCTCTCCAGATCCTGTGTGTCCCACGAGTAGTGTGACGTAGGTTACCAGCGGGTCACTTGCCCGCGGGAGTCCACGGTCCAACATGCGGTGTGGCGCACACCACATTAGCCACGGCTGTCACCCAGAGTGTAACCGTCAGTGACAGTTCGAGCGGGGAAACAGCCTCGGATTCCGGGCATTTCAGATTCCTGCGGAATGTCGCCGAAAGTCTCGTCATCTCGGCCGACTGCGCGCAGGATGGACCTCTGGACGGGCGGTCCGTCCGCGACGGGAGTGGTCCACGTGACGAACACGGTGGCGGTCGTGACCGGCGGCTCCGGCGGCGTGGGACTGGCCATGGCCAAGCTCCTCGCCCGCGACCACCACGTCGTCCTCAGCGACTGCAGCGGCGAGCGGCTGCACCGCGCCCTGGACGAGCTGGACTCGGCAGGCGTCTCGGCCGAGTCGATCGTCGCGGACGTCACGGACCGGCGCAGCGTCGAGACGCTCATGCGCGCCGCCCGCGAGGCCGGGCCCATCGCCTCGGTCGTGCACGCGCCCTCGGCGACGGCCCGACGCTCCTGCACCGAGTCGATCGTGCGCTCGCGGGTGCTGGGCACGATCCACGTCACGGCGGCGACCCTGGCCGTGGCCGGTCTCGGCACGACCCTGGTCCACGCCTCGGCTCACACCGCCGCCGCGGTGCCGGTGTCGGTGCCGCGCTGGGTCTTCCGGCTCGCGCCGGCCGACCCGGAAGGCGTCGTGACCGCGTTGACCCGCCTGGCCGATCTGGGACCGAGCCGGTGGGGCCCGGCCGCGGCCCACGCGCTCAGCGGCACCTTCATCGACTGGTACACCGCCCGCATGGCCGAGGTCTACATCGCCTGCGGTGCCCGGCTGCGCTCGGTGACCACCGAGTCCGTCCTCGAGCTGTGCCGGGACGGGCTGAGCCCGACGACCGAGCCCGAGGAGCCGGCCGCCTGAGGGTGCGTCAGCCGCGCTTCTTCAGGTCGCGCCCGATGACCAGGCGCTGGATCTGGTTGGTGCCCTCGAAGATCTGCATCACCTTCGTCTCGCGCATGTACCGCTCGACGGGGAAGTCCTTGGTGTACCCGGCGCCGCCGAGCACCTGGACGGCGTCGGTGGTGACCTTCATGGCGTTGTCGGTGGCGACCAGCTTGGCGATCGAGGCCTGCCGCGAGAACGGGCGGCCCAGGTCGCGCAGCCGGGCGGCAGCCAGGTAGGTGGCCCGGGCGCTCTCGACCGCCGCGGCCATGTCGGCCAGCACGAAGGTGAGGCCCTGGTGGTCGATGATCGGCACGCCGAACGCCTCGCGCTCCTTGGCGTACCGGACGGCCGTGTCGAGCGCTCCCTGGGCGACACCCGTCGCCACGGCGGCGATGCCGAGCCGACCGGAGTCGAGCCCCGCCAGCGCGATCGCGAGCCCCTGGCCCTCCTCGCCCAGACGGCGCTCCACCGGGACCCGCACGTCGTCGAACAGCATCGTCGCCGTGGTCGAGCTCATCAGGCCCATCTTGTCCTCGGGCACGTCGGCGCTGAGGCCCTCGGCGTCGGCGGGCACGAGGAAGCACGTGATGCCGGCCTCGGCGCGCGCCATGACCTTGTAGTAGTCGGCCTGACCGCCGTGGGTGGTCCAGGCCTTCGCGCCTCGGATGACGTACTCGTCGCCGTCACGGCGGGCCGTCGTCCGCATCGCACCGGGATCGGAGCCGGCGTGCGCCTCCGACAGGCAGTAGGCGCCGAGCAGCTCGCCGCCGAGCATGTCGGGCAGCCACCGCTGCTTCTGCTCGGGCGTCCCGGCGTGATCCAGGCCGAAGCAGCTCAGGGCGTGCACGCTGGTCCCGACGCCGACGGCGGCCCATGCCATCGCGATCTCCTCGACGACCTGCAGGTAGACCTCGTACGGCTGCCCGCCACCCCCGAGCTCCTCGGCGTACGGCAGACCGAGCAGGCCCGCCCGGCCGAGGGTCCTGAAGATGTCGCGGGGGAACGTCGCCGTGCGCTCGGCCTGGTCGACGCGCGGACGCAGCTGGTCGTCGACGATCTGGCGGGTGAGGGCGATCAGGTCGCTCGCCTCGTCGCTGGGCATCAGGCGATCCACGGCCACGGCTGTCCTCCTGGGGTGTGTCGGCCCCACCAGCATGGACCACCGATCGGATGGTTGGATCGGGGCATGGACATCAGTGGAGCATCAGCCATCGTCACCGGCGGCGCCTCGGGCATCGGCGCCGCAGTCGTCCGCCGCCTCGCCGCCGCCGGCGCCCGCGTCGTCGTCGCCGACCTCAACGACGCCGCCGGACAGGCCCTCGCCGCCGAGGTGGGCGGCGTCTTCATCCACGTCGACGTCACCGACACCGAGCAGATCGCCACCGCGGTCGGCGCCGCCGAGGAGCTCGCCCCGCTGCGCGTGCTGGTGAACTCGGCCGGCATCGGCTGGGCACAGCGCACGGTCGGCCGCGACGGCAGCTTCGAGTCGGCGCACGACCTCGACGCGTACAAGAAGGTCATCGCGATCAACCTCATCGGCACCTTCGACGCGATCCGGCTGGCCGCCACGGCGATGAGCCGCACCGAGCCGCTGGAGTCCGGCGAGCGCGGAGCGATCTGCAACCTCGCCTCCGTCGCCGCGTTCGACGGCCAGATCGGCCAGGCCGCGTACTCCTCGTCGAAGGGTGGCGTCGTGGGGATGACGCTTCCCGTCGCCCGCGACCTCGCCGCCGTCGGCGTGCGGGTCAACACGGTCGCCCCCGGCCTCATCGACACGCCCATCTACGGCGAGGGCGAGGCCGCCGAGCAGTTCAAGGCCAAGCTGGGTGAGTCGGTCAACTTCCCGAAGCGTCTCGGGCAGCCCGACGAGCTGGCCAGCATGGTCCTGGAGTGCGTGACGAACTCGTACATGAACGGCGAGACGATCCGCGTCGACGGCGCCATCCGGATGCCTCCGCGCTGACCCGAGTCGGCTCGCAGGGGTGGGTGCGGTTCGGCAAGATGGACCCGTGCGTGCTCTCATCGTGATCGACCTGCAGGAAGACTTCCTCAACCCGCCGCCGCTGCGCGAACAACGCTCCGCGATCGTCCGCGCCACGCAGGAGTGGACCGACTGGGCCAGACGCCACGACGTGCCCGTCGTCGAGGTCCGCACCGTCCTGCCGCAGGACAAGCTGACGTGGGCCAGGAACATGCGCGAGGACGACCAGCCGGTCGTCCTCGAGGGCACGCACGGTGCCGAGCTGCTGGCCGAGCTCGACCTGCGTCCCGACGTGACGGTCATCAAGCGCCGCGACGACGCGTTCCACCGCACCGACCTGCTCGAGCGGCTGCACGAGCTGGAGGTCGACGAGCTGGTCATCGCCGGCGTCGTCACCGAGGCCTGCATCGCCATGACGGCGGCGTCGGCCTACGCCCACGACTTCACGGTGTGGATCGCCGAGGGCGCCGTGACGTCGGGCGACGACCAGGCCCACGAGGCGGCACTGCTGTGGCTCAAGGAGCAGTACCGCCAGGAGGTCGTGTCACCCGAGGAGCTCGAGTCCCGCCCGGGCGACTCGGCCTGATCAGTCGTCGGCCTCGTCCTCACCCGGGCCACCGGTCCCCGGGTCGTCGGTGACGGGCAGGTCGGGCACGCCGTCGGCACCGACACCGGGCACGGTCGACGCGCCGCCGTCGGGATCGCCGCCACCTGGCTCGCCGACCTGCTCGTGCTGGGGGTCGACGGTCAGGTCGTCGGCGTCCGGTGTCTTCTTCTCAAGGTCCGGCTTGGCTTCCATCTGCTCTTCCTTCCGTCGTGCGGCGCAGCAGCAGGACTGCTCCGCCGTCGAACTGCCGACTCTCGGCGATCGTGAGACCGCGCTGTGCCGCGTCGGACACCAGCTCACGGCCCTGCTCGACATCGCGCAACTGCAGCAGCGCGGCACCATCGGTGACGAGGTGCCGCACGATGACGTCGAGGCACTCACGGGCGAGGTCCAGGCCGTCGCCACCGCCGTCGATCGCCGTGAGGGGGTCCTGCGGGAACCGGGTCACGTCGCCGGACGGCAGGTACGGCGGATCGGCGAGGATCAGCGCGAAGCGCTCGTCCACCATGACCGCCTCGGACATCGTGCCGTGGCGGATGTCGCTGTCGACACCCCACGCGCGGGCGTTGCGGGACGCCCAGACGCAGGCGTGCAGGTCCGCGTCGACCTGCACGAGCGCCCGGTTCGTCCCGCTGACGGCCAGCAGCCCGATGTGCCCCGCGCCGGAGCAGACCTCGAGCACGGGACCGTCGGGCAGCTCGTCGAGCAGCTCGCGCGCCCACAGCGACTGGGCCTCGGTCCACGGCCGGGGCGTCAGGACCCGCTCGTCGTAGCCGATCCCCCGGCCCCCGAACGTCGCCAGCTGCGCCTGCGGCTCCGATGTCTGCAGCATCAGAAGACGGGCTTTCCGCCGGTGACGCCCAGCACGGTGCCCGAGACGTAGCCGGCCTCGCGCTCACTGGCCAGGAACACGAACGCCCCGGCCAGCTCCGCCGGCTGCCCGGCACGACCCAGCGGGGTGTCCGAGCCGAACTGCTCGATCTTCTCCTCGGGCTGGGTGGCGGGCTGCAGCGGCGTCCAGATGGGCCCCGGAGCCACCGCGTTGACGCGGATCCCGCGCGGTCCCAGCTCGGCGGCCAGGTTGACCGTGAGGTTGTTGATCGCGGCCTTCGTGGAGGCGTAGTCCAACAGGCTCGTCGACGGCTCGTAGGCCTGGATCGACGAGTTGTTGATGATGGACGAGCCGCGGCCCAGGTGGGGCAGTGCCGCGCGGACGAGCCACAACAGGGCGAACACGTTCGTCGCGTAGGTCCGCTCGATGCGCTCGTCGCTCATCTGCTCGAGGCCCTCGTCGCGCGCCATCTGGAAGCCGGCGTTGTTGACCAGGATGTCGAGCCCGCCGAGCCCGTCATGGGCCTGGCCGACGACCCGCTCGCAGGTCGCGCTGTCCCGCAGGTCGGCCTCGATCGGCAGACTCGTGCGGCCCGCCTCCTCGATCAGCCGGGACGTCTCGCGGGCGTCCTCGGCCTCCTCCGGCAGGTAGGTGAAGGCCACGTCGGCACCTTCGCGGGCGTACGCGATGGCGACGGCACGGCCGATGCCCGAGTCGCCACCGGTGATGAGCGCCTTGCGCCCCTCGAGGCGGCCCGAGCCGACGTAGCTCTCCTCACCGTGATCGGGTCGGGGCACCATGGGCTCGGTCAGACCCGGGGGCTCCTGCTGCTGGGCGGGGAATCCTGCGTCCTCACTCATCTGCGCTTCCTTCCTCGTCGATCTTGGTCTTGAGCGCCTGGTGCGTCGCGTCGCACCATGGCAGGGAGGCCGACTTGCCGCAGCGGCACACGGCGCTGACCGGACGCTCGGTGCGGTGCACCTCACCGTCGGGGGTGCGCACGCCCAGGTCGCCACGGATGAGCAGCGGCCCGTTGGGGCACACCGTCAGGTCCACGCCCCGGCTCACGCCTCGACTCCCCAGCGGCGGAGCATCGCCGCGGCGAAGCGGTCCTCGAGGTCCAGGCAGGTGAAGACGCCGAAGGCGACGTCCTCGGCCAGCTCGGGCTCGGCCTCGACCAGCGCCCCGGCGATGAACCGGGCCGCCGTCTGCTCGTGCACGGCGTCGGCCTCGACGTGCTCGTCGTAGTAGGCGGCCATCTCCTCGGGGAAGCCCAGCCGGCGCAGGCCGCGGGACATGCGGCGCGAGGGACCCGAGCTGGACGCCTCGAAGGCGACCAGGTGGCCCACCGCGGCACCGCGCAGCCGGCGCTGCAGGCCGAACATCGTCAGCGTCACGTTCATCTCGAGCACCTCGAGCGGGACGTCGTCGATCGCCGCGTTCTCACGCGTGTCGAGACCACAGGCCCGCATGCCCTCGGCGAACAGGCCGGCGTGCAGGCGCTCGGGGCGGCCGGCGCCGTACTCGTCGTACTGCAGCTCGGCCAGAGCGGCTCGCGACGGCCCGGGCAGTCGCGGCAGGGTCCACGCGGTCGGATCGGCTTCCTTGAGGTGGTAGATCGACCGGTACCAGAGCAGCTCGCGGACCTGTTCGGCCGTGGCCTGCCGCTGGACGTACGCGGCCAGCGAGCGGCCCTCGTCCTCGCGCACGAAGTCCAGCAGCACGTCGGGGTCGGCGGAGGCGGGAAGGCGACCCTCGGCGCGCTCGCGCAGCCGGGCCTCGAGCTCGCGCTCGATCCGCATCCGCACCGCGATCAGCTCGGGCGTCCACTCGGCATCCTGCAGGTCGGGGAAGCCCCGGTGGTGCAGCTCGTGGGCGATCCAGGCCGTCAACAGGGAGTCCTCGACACTCGAGGCCTCGACCCGGGGGACGCGGTCCCAGGGCAGGGCCCCGGACAACGCGGCGACGGTCGCTGAGCTCAGGTCACCGCGAGGTCGCGGCAGACTGGGCACGGCGGTCCCGGCTCCCACCAGAACGGCTGTTCGCATCCATGTTCCTCTCCTCAAGACGACATCCGGGGGTGTACCCCGGCGGGCTCGTCTCATGCGGCCCTTGCGCCATGGTCTCCCGATGCATGAGGTGGCGCGAGTTGGGTACGCCCCGGGTGTCCGACACCACAGGAGGATCACCATGACCACGCCGCACCCCGAATCGCCCGCCGAGGGCCCCGATCCCGACGACCCGTCGACGAGGCCCGATCAGCCCATCGATCCCGACGAGCCCACGGTCCCCGGCCCCGAGGGCCAGCCCCAGGGAGTCCCGAACATCCCGGACAACCCGACCGACCCCGTCTTCCCGAGCTGAGGTGTCGATGATCGACGACAACCGCCCCGTGTGGGAGGTCCCCGCCGCTGTCGGACCCAGCGACGAGTTGCCCGACGCCTGCGAGGACCTCGTCATCGGGGCGGGGGTCGTCGGCCTGACCACCGCCCTGCTGCTCGCGCGGGCCGGACGGCGCGTCTGCGTGGTGGAGGCCCGCTACGTGGGCGCGGGATCGACCGGACACAGCAGCGCCAAGGTCAGCCTGTTGCAGGGCACGCGACTGTCGAGCCTGCTGAAGGACCACGACCGCGAGACCGTGCGCACCTACGTCGAGGCGAACCGCGTCGGCTTCGACTGGCTGACCGAGTTCGCCGACGAGCACGGCGTGCGGATCGATCGCCGGCCCGCCGCGACCTTCGCTGCCAGCCCCACCCAGGTCTCCTCCGCCCGGTCCGAGTACGTCGCCGCGAAGGCGCTGGGGCTGCCCGTCGAGTGGACCGAGGACGACCTGGACGTCCCCTTCCCCACCCACGGCGCCGTCGTCCTGCCCGGCCAGGCCCAGGTCGACCCGGGTTCGCTGCTGCAGGCGCTCGCCGCCGAGTACCGCGAGAACGGCGGCACCCTCGTCGAGGGCGCCCGGGTCGAGCACGTGAGCAAGGTCGGTCATCCACGCGCGAAGCTGACGGACGGCCGCGAGATCACCGCCGAGTCGATCGTGGTGGCCACGGGTGCCCCGATCCTCGACCGCAGTCTGGCCTTCAGCGACCTCGAACCCCAGCGCTCCTACGTCGTCGCCTACGAGATGGGCAACCCGCCGCGCCTCATGGCCCTGTCGGCCGGCAGCCCGTCGGTGTCCATCCGCGACGCGTTCACCGACGACGGCCGGTCCGTCCTGCTGGTCGGCGGGTTCGGCCACGGCGTCGGCCGCACCGCCTCCGAGCGCGAGCACGTCGAGGCGATCCGCACCTGGACCACCGAGCACTTCTCCGGCGTCCAGGAGACGGCTGTCTGGTCGGCCCAGGACTACACGACCGGCAACGGTCTGCCGCGCTACGGCCGGATGCCCCGCGGAGGCGGCCGCATGTGGTTCGCCACGGGCTTCGCCAAGTGGGGCTTCACCAACGGCACCGCCGCGGCGATCGCGATCGCCCAGGACATCCTCGGCTCCCCCGTCGCGTGGATGAAGGACGTCGCCGACCACTCGTCGCCCCTCGTGTCGGTCCGTGGCCGCGCCCACATCAACGCCGGGGTCGCCCGCGAGACCGTCACCGGGGTGGCGCGGGCCGTCACCGCGGAGCGCAGGCAGCTCGAGCCCGGACAGGGCGCGGTGCACCGCGAGGGTGCGCGGATCGTGGCCGAGTCCCGCACCGAGGCGGGAGTCTGCCGGGTCCAGGGCCTGTGCACCCATCTCGGCGGCGTGGTCCGGTGGAACGACGTCGAGCAGTCCTGGGACTGCCCGCTGCACGGCTCGCGGTTCTCGGCCGAGGGCGAGGTGTTGAACGGGCCCGCCACCCGGCCGTTGGCCCGCCTGGCCGACGAGTCGGACGACTGAGGCCGACGGTGGCCGATGCCCGGTACCTGATCGGCGTGAGCGGCTGGAGCTACCCGTCCTGGCGCGGCGACTTCTACCCGAAGGGACTCGTCCAGCGGCGCGAGCTCGAGCACGTGGCGAGTCGGCTGACCTCCGTCGAGGTCAACGGCACCTTCTACTCGCTGCAGCGGCCGACCACGTTCGCCCGCTGGGCCGAGCAGACGCCACCGGGGTTCTCCTTCGCCCTCAAGGGCAGCCGGTACGTCACCCACCTGCTGAAGCTGGTCCGCGTCGAGACCGCGCTGGCCAACTTCTTCGCCTCGGGGGTGCTGGAGCTGGGCGAGCAACTCGGCCCGATCGTGTGGCAGCTGCCGGCGACCTCGGTCTACGACCCCGACGTCCTCGGGGCGTTCTTGCGGCTGCTGCCCCGCACCATGGCCGAAGCGGCGGAGCTCGCCGAGCGGCACGACGACCGACTGGGGCCCGGCCGGGCCGTCACGCAGGCGCGCGCCGACGGTCCGATCCACCACGCACTCGAGGTGCGGCACCCCTCGTTCGCGACGCCCGAGTACGCCGCCCAACTGCGCGACCTCGACGTGGCCGGCGTGTGGACCGACGCGCCCCGCCCCTGGCCGGTGCTCGACCTGCCGTCCTCGACGATCGCCTACGCACGCCTGCACGGACACACCCGCCTGTACGCGAGTCGCTACTCGGACCGGTCCCTGGACGAGTGGGGCCACTGGTGCCGACGCCGCCGCGACGAGGGCCTCGACGTCCACGTCTATTTCGACAACGACTCCGAGGGACATGCGCCCCACGATGCCGAGCGATTGCTGGATCGCCTGCGCGCCGACTGAGCACTGCTCCTGTTGCCGACCCCCGTGGGCCGTGTGAGGCTGGAAAACGGTTGAAGCCACAGCCACTCGGTACCTCCAGCGATGCGGAGTATCCATGACTGCGTTGTACGACCACCCCCCGCTCTCGGCTGCCGACGACCTCGTACTCGGACACCTCAGCCTCGCCACCGCCCTGGCTCGACGCTTCACCGGGCGCGGTGTCGACCTGGAGGATCTCGAGCAGGTCGCGCGCCTGGCCCTGGTCAAGGCCGCCCGCCGTTACGACTCCGATCAGGGGCCGTTCCCGCCCTTCGCCTCGGCCACGATCCAAGGTGAGCTGAAGCGTCACTTCCGCGACCGCGCCTGGATGGTGCGCCCGCCGCGCCGGGTCCAGGAGATCCAGGCGCTGATCGTGAGCGAGCAGCTCCCCGAGGTCACGTCATCGAACCTCGACCAGCTGGCCGCGCGCATCGGTGTCGAGCCCGAGGACCTGCGCGACGCGGTGGTGGCGCGCGGGTGCTTCCAGCCCGACTCCGTCGACGACATCAGCCACGGCCGTCGCGAGTTCGCGCACGCCGACGACAACCTCGACTTCCTCGTCGAGTGGATGTCCGTGGCCCGTCCGCTGCGCGAGCTCGGTGAGGACGAGCGTCGACTGCTGCACTGGAGGTTCGTCGACGGCCTCACGCAGCAGGTGATCGCCGATCGCCTCGGGATCAGCCAGATGCAGGTCTCGCGTCGGCTCTCCAAGGTGCTGTCGACCCTGCGCCACCATCCCGACCTCGCGGCGGCCTGACGGCGCCTCGTCGCAGCACGCGTCCCGCCCTCTCCCACGCCAGGGAGGGGGCGTCGTCGCGCACGGTGCTTGTGGCGGCTCTCACGCCGCTCTACTATGCAACGAGTTGCAGTTGCCGTTTCCCATCGCCCTCGGAGGTCGACCATGTCCCTGCCCGCCGTCCTGCAGAACCGCCTGTCGCTCCCCGTGGTGGCCTCACCCATGTTCATCGCCTCGGGACCGGATCTGGTGATCGCGCAGTGCAAGGCCGGCATCGTCGGCTCCTTCCCCGCGCTGAACGCCCGGCCGGCGTCGATGCTGGGCGAGTGGCTCGACCGGATCGAGGACGAGCTGGCGGGCACCGACGCCGCACCGTTCGCGGTGAACCAGATCGTGCACCGGTCCAACAACAGGCTCGAGGAGGACATGGCCACGATCGTCGAGCACCGGGTGCCGATCGTGATCACCTCGCTGGGCGCGCGTCCGGAGATCAACGACGCGGTCCACTCCTACGGCGGCATCGTGCTGCACGACATCATCAACGACCGGTTCGCCCGCAAGGCGATCGAGAAGGGCGCCGACGGCCTGATCGCCGTGGCGGCCGGCGCCGGTGGCCACGCGGGCACCCTCTCCCCCTTCGCGCTGCTCCAGGAGATCCGTCAGTGGTTCGACGGCCCTCTGCTGCTCTCGGGCTCCATCGCGCACGGCCGGTCGGTGCTCGCCGCCCAGGCCGCCGGCGCGGACCTGGCCTACGTCGGCTCGGCGTTCCTGGCCACCGACGAGGCGAACGTCGTCGACGACTACAAGCAGATGATCGTCGACAGCTCGGCCGACGACATCGTCTACTCCAGCCTCTTCACCGGCGTGCACGGCAACTACCTGCGCGGCAGCATCGAGGCCGCCGGGCTCGATCCCCGGAACCTCCCGCAGGGCGATCCGACGACGATGGACTTCGGCTCGGGCAGCACGAGCGACGCCAAGGCCTGGAAGGACATCTGGGGCGCCGGCCAGGGCCTGGGCGTGATCGACGCGACCGTCCCCGCCGCCGATCTGGTGGCCCGGCTGCGTCGCGAGTACGAGGAGGCGCGGCGGGAGCTGCTGGCCGCCGTCCCAGTCTGAACCCCGGCCGCCGCCCGGGGCGGGAGTCCTCGCCTCGAGGCGGTAGGGCAGGCTTGATCTGCAAGGACGATATCTGAGCGTAACAATTGAACGTACCGAAGCAGACAGGAATGAAGCCTGGTGAGTTTGCACGAGAAGCTCGGCAAGGTCTACGACGAAGTGCTCCACCGGAACCCCGGCGAGACTGAGTTCCACCAAGCCGTCCACGAGGTCCTCGAGAGCCTCGGGCCAGTGGTGACGAAGCACCCGGCCTACACCGACGCCGCCGTCATCCGGCGGCTGTGTGAGCCGGAGCGTCAGATCATCTTCCGGGTCCCGTGGGTCGACGACCAGGGACACGTGCAGATCAACCGCGGCTTCCGCGTCGAGTTCAACTCCGCCCTCGGCCCGTTCAAGGGTGGCCTGCGGTTCCACCCGAGCGTCTACCTGGGCATCGTCAAGTTCCTCGGGTTCGAGCAGATCTTCAAGAACTCCCTGACCGGGATGCCCATCGGCGGCGGCAAGGGCGGCTCGGACTTCGATCCCAAGGGTCGCTCCGACGGCGAGATCATGCGCTTCTGCCAGGCGTTCATGACCGAGCTGTACCGCCACATCGGCGAGTACACCGACGTCCCCGCGGGCGACATCGGCGTGGGCGGCCGCGAGATCGGCTTCCTGTTCGGCCAGTACAAGCGGATCACCAACCGCTACGAGTCCGGCGTCCTCACGGGCAAGGGCATCACGTGGGGCGGCTCCCTCGTGCGCACCGAGGCGACCGGCTACGGCACGGTCTTCTTCGCCGGCGAGATCCTGCGCACCCGGGGCGACTCCTTCGACGGCAAGCGCGTCGTCGTGTCGGGCTCGGGCAACGTCGCGACGTACGCCATCGAGAAGCTGCAACAGCTCGGTGCCACGGTCGTGGCGTGCTCGGATTCCAGCGGCTACGTCGTGGACGAGAAGGGCATCGACCTCGATCTGCTCAAGGACATCAAGGAGGTGCGCCGGGCGCGGATCAGCGAGTACGCCGACCAGCGCGACGGCGCCCGCTTCGTGAACGACTCCTCGATCTGGAACGTGCCCTGCGACATCGCGCTGCCCTGCGCGACCCAGAACGAGCTCGACGAGGCCGACGCCAAGACGCTGGCCGGTCACGGCTGCACGATCGTCGCGGAGGGCGCGAACATGCCCTGCACCCCCGAGGCGATCCGTCTGTTCGGCGAGGCCGGCATCGTGTTCGCGCCGGGCAAGGCCGCGAACGCCGGCGGCGTGGCGACCAGCGCCCTGGAGATGCAGCAGAACGCGTCGCGCGACCGTTGGTCGTTCGAGTACACCGAGGACCGACTCGCCGAGACCATGCGCGGCATCCACGACCGCTGCCTGGCCACCGCCGACGAGTACGAGGCGCCGGGCAACTACGTCGCGGGTGCCAACATCGCCGGCTTCACCCAGGTGGCCGACGCGATGCTCGCGCTCGGCGTCATCTGACCCCTCCTCGCGAGACGACAACGCCCCGGATCCTCACGGATCCGGGGCGTTCTCGGTGTGCGCCGGGTCAGACCGACTTGCGGCGGAACTCCGGCTGGTCGATCGGCTTGGCGGCGCCGTGCGACTTCTCACTGCCGTCGTGCTCGGCCCCTTCGGCCGTGGCGTGGTGGCGCTCCTTCTTCTTGTCGAGCGCCTCGCGGAACTTGGCCTTCACATCTTCTGCGTCAGTCACTGCGGCCTCCTCAGGTTGTCTCCAACGTAGCCCCAGCACCGGCCGGAGCGACAGCCGTGTCCCTCAGTGCTGCCACCACGCGTGGTGCCTGCCGGCGGGTTTCCCTGCATCGGGCCTGCGGTAGTCGCAGACACCGCCGGGGAAGACCTGCTGCAACCGGGCGAGCTCCTCGCGGGTCGGCTTCCACGAGCCGTACAGTCCCGATCGCGCCGCCTTCGAGACCGGTTGCAGGGCGCACTTCCAGATGCCGCCCTCGAAGGGCGCACCGGCGACGCGACGCGAAGTCGAGTAGATCGGGAAGCGCTGCGTGCACTCCCCCGCGGACCGCGTGTCGATGATCCCGCTCCACACCCTCGACCCGGCCGCGATGACGTCGCCGGTGGTCGTGAAGCAGGTGTCGACGGCACGGCGCGGCTTGTTGCCCGACACCCCGCGGCGCGGATGCCTCGCGATGTTCGCCATCCACTCGTCGATCACCTCGAACGCGCGCAGGGTGGGGTCGTAGTCCTGCGCGGGACGGGCGTCGGTGAACCAGATCACCTGGTTCGACGCGTCGCCGTCGACGTTGAGCATCCGCTGACGGGTGGCGAACGACTGCTGGGTGTTGTGCATGTCCAGCTCGTCCTCCAGGTACGGACGCAGGTCGATGATCGGGATGTCGATGTCGCCCTGGAACTGCATGCCCGAGGTGTAGGCCGCACGCATCGCCCGCAGGTCCCCCTCGCGGCGAGGAGCCGGCGCGTCGCCGCCGGGACTCAGCTTCATGTTGCGCGAGCTCCACGGATCGAAGTTCTGCGGTGTCGTCGGGCCCGCGAACGGTGCCCCCTCGGTCACCATGTCCCGGGACTCCTTCCAACTGCCGACCTTCGCGTTGAGGTCGAGGAACTCCGCCGGGGTGATGACACCGTCCTTCAGCGCCTGCAGGCCGTACTGCACGCCCACGTTGTCCCACGGCACGCGGGCGTATCCGTCGGGCCCGGTGCCGTAGACGTTCACGAGGTCGGCGAAGTGCGTCCACTCCACGCCGTCGGTGCCCTGGGCGAGCTGGTCGAGGTCGTCCACGTCGGTGAACGTCGGGTTGAGCGCCAGCGGTGTGAGCCCGAACCAGCCGGGCTTGCACTCCGACAGCGGAGGCGCCGCGGAGCCGGGCGCCCGGTCCATCACCTGGTAGCCGAGCGCCTGCATCGCACCGTACAGCTGGTTCCACTGCGCGATCTCGCCCGCGGAGAGGTTCTTGGGCTCCTTCGTGCCGTTGAGGCCGATGATCGCCTGGCGGACCTCGGGGTCCTTCCACTTCGCGTTGGTCCGATCGGTCGCGTCGAAGTAGTGCTCCAGCAGCTCGCAGTCGCCCACGTGGATCACCTGCGTGACCATGTCGGGATAGGAGTACTGCGGGATCGCCGCGTCGATGATGCCCGGATGGTTCTGGGCGTAGACGTACTGCTGGATCGCCCCGCCCGACCCGCCCACGGCCACCGTGTAGTCGGGCACCCCGTAGGCCTCGACGGCCCGCTCCTTCAGCATGAGCGCCGTCTCGCCGCCCAACTGGAGGTTGTAGTGCGTGCTGGTCCTGGTGCCGCTGGACCACATCACGCCGTACCCCTGGCCGAGCAGCTCCGCCGGCAGCATCGCATCGTCGCTCGTGGTGCCCTGCGTGTGCCCGATCGCGACGCCACCCTGGAAGCTGAACACCAGCCGGCGGTTCCACAACGCCCCGTCGGGGCGCTCCGGATCGGCATCGCCGACCGGCGCCAGCACCGCGATGCTGTAGATGAAGCGGTTGATCGTGCCGCGTTCCCAGCGCACGACGAACGGCACCTGCCGCCCGTCGTCGGTGGTCGTGGTCGCGGTGTCGGCCGGCGCGTTCGCCGGGTCGTCGAGCCAGTGGAACCGATCGTCGGTCGTCGAGCGGTAGACGTACCCGATCCGGCGCTCGGCGGCACAGTTCGCGCTCCAGCCCACCGTCTGTGCCGCGGCGGTGGGATAGCCGCGCGCATCCTGCGGGTAGTCGCCGTTCGCGTCCTGCCGCGCCACCGCGATGCCCTGACGGTCCTGGTTGTCCACGATCGGCTGGCCGAGGATCTTGCGCCCGTCGAATCGACCTCGCGCCGTGGTGCAGACGAAGGGCTGCTGGTGCGGTCCCGAGAAGATGGGCCCGGCGGCCGGGTGGTTCGTGACCCGCACCGAGGCGGGGCGGGCCCCCACCCTGGCACCTCGACGCACGTCGGCACGCAGCGTGGTCCTGCCCTCGCGCAGGCCGCTCACCAGACCGACCAGCGTGCGGTCGGCGGTGAGGTCGAAGGCATCGGTGACGTCGGCCGCGCCGGCTCGGACCACCACGTCCGCGGGCCTGACCCGCCGCGGGACACGCACCTCGACGAGGGCGTCGCCGGCCGACACCTGGTGCGCCGCGCTGGACAGCACCTCGATGCGCAGGGCTTCACCGGGCCGGGCCGCTCCTTCGGCGGCGACACCGGCTCCCGCGACGAGCGCGGTCCCCGCGACCGCGACGAGGACGGGACGGACGAGACGGTGAAGAGCACGCATGCCTGACTCCCAAGGACGGCCCGAGACCACTTCCGGGCACCCTACGGTGACCTACATCACCTTGTCACCCGGGGGGTCTCCGCCTCGCCCCGCGCGCGGCGAGCCACGCGGTACGCCGGGGCGCGCAGCCGCGTCACCCAGGAGTAGTTCCGCAGCCCGGGCAGCGGACGGCGGATCGGGTCGTACGACGGCTCCTCGTCGATCTCGTGCAGCAGCCGCAGGTGCGCGAAGCCGATCCACTCGCCCGTCCCCTCGGCACGCAGCAGCACGTACTCCTCGGGCTGCGTCTGCACGGCCGCCAGCAGGATCGGTCCGGCCGGACCGCGGTACGGCATCAGGGTCGAGGTCAGGTGCCGGCTGGACGGTCGGACGGGACGCAGCAGGAAGCGGCTGAGTCGGCCCGCGCCCGTGCTGCCCAGCAGCAGGTCGGCCCCCTGCTGATCGGGCAGCCGGATCGCCACACCCTGCAGGTCCGGCCAGCCGTGCGGCAGGCCGATCGCCGCAGACACCCGCACGAGGGCGGAATCGCGGCCCGGCTCGTCCAGCCACGGCACACCGGTGGGCAGCAGGGTGCCGACGCGGACGACCTCGCCCTGCCACACCGACCCGCGCGGGTGCAGCGGCTTCGGTGCCCGGCGCAGCGCCGACCCGAGTCGGGTCGCGGCACCCAGCAGCTGACCGGCCGCCGAGGCGGCGACTCCCGTCGCGGACTCCATGACGCGGCCGTTCACGGGTGCAGCGGGGGCATCGTGCTGCCGGCGCGCTGCGGCATGCCCTCCAGCAGGGCGTTGACCGCGTCGCGGCCGGAGTGACGCGGAGACCAGCCCAGTTCGGTCCGGGCGCGGTCGGTGGACATCAGCGGGACGTGCATCAGCGCGTTGAACAGGCTGCCGGGGACCGGCAGGGCGTGCACGCGCCACGCGGCGTCGAGTCCTCGCTGGACCACCGCCGGGGGTACCTCGACGGTCTTCGCGCCCATCAGGTCGCCGATCTCGTCCCGGCGCAGCACGCCCTCCCCCGCCAGGTTGAAGGCGCCCGAGACGGGTCGCTCGACGGCGGCCGCGATGGCCCGCGCGACGTCCCCGGCGTGGACGGCCTGCAGCCTCAGTCCCGAAGGCACCGGGACGATCGGGATCCGCCGGCGATCGAGCAGGCCGGGGCGCGCCAGGGCTCCCCCGAAGATGCGGCGCTGCTCGCTGGCCGCGGAGCGCTGGAACGTGAACGCGGGCCGCAGGCGCACGACGCGGGCGTCCGCGTGAGCGGCCTCGAACGCATCGAGGGTGCGCTCGACGTAGGCCTTCTCGCGGCAGTACGTCGCCTCGGACGCCCCGTCGGTCAGCCAGGTCTCGTCCACCGGGGTGTCGTGGTCGACCGGTGAGTACGCCGCCACCGAGGAGGCGCACACCACCGCCGGGACGCCCACCTCGGCGACGGCGTCGAGCACGCGGCGCGTACCGACGGCGTTGGTGCGCCACGTGACGTCCTGACGGTGCGTCGGCTGGAACTTCCACGCCAGGTGCACCACGGCATCGGCGCCGGTGAAGATCGTCGAGAGGTCGTCGCGCGAGACGTCGGCGGCGTGCCAGCGCACCGAGGCGGCTCCGGCGTTCTCGACCTCGGGGCGCCGTCGCGCCAGGGCGATCACCTCGTGCCGGCCGTCCGCCGACAGCTCGCGCAGGGCTGCGGACCCCATGTTCCCGGACGCGCCGGTGATGACGATCTTCATGCGGGGGACGTACCCGCTCCGAGGCCCCTCACACGCCGGTCGTCCCGACCCAGTCGTCCCCGTGGCGCTCGACGAGGCCGCGCTCGGCGAACGCGTCCAGCCAGCCCTGCATCGGCCACCGGCCCCAGCGGCGCCGGAAGATCGCGCCGTTGCGGAGGATGTCGTCCAGGTGGCGGATCGGCGGACGCTCGACCGGGTGGTGCTGGTGGAAGGCCCGGGCCGCTCCGGTCCAGCCGAGCTCGACGCCGGCGGCGACGGCACACTGGGCGAAGTCGGTGTCCTCGCCGCCGTACCCGACGTACTCCTCGCAGAACCCCCCGCTGCGGGTCCACGTGTCGCGGTGCAGCGCGAAGGACAGCGACCAGAACAGGTCGGGATCGCCGCCGCGGATCCGCTCGCCGGCCGCGGGTGCCGGGCGAGCCGGATGGGGGTCGTCCCAGGACTCGAGGTCGGCCAGCGGGTAGCCGCCGGCCGGCGCCGGCGGCAGGTAGGTCACCGGTCCGCACCACAGCCGCTGCGGCTCGGCCGTGACGGCGTCGGCGTAGTCCGCGACGAGCGTCGGCGCGGCGAGGCAGTCGACGTCGAGGAAGACGAGTACGTCGGCCCCCCGGTCGATCGCCGCCTGCGCACCGAGGTTCCGCGCCGCTGCGAGCGGCAGCCCCTGAGGGCCGACGTCGATCGGCAGGACGCGCGGCGCCGGTGCCCCCGTGGGAGCCCAGTCGTGCAACCGGGGGTCGCCCATCGCCACCACGACCCGGTCGTCGGGGCACCGGGTGCTCGCCGACAGCGACCGGTGCTGGGCCGTCAGGTGCTCGTGACGGCCGTGGACCACCGTGATGACAGCGACGGAGGTCATCGGACCGAGGCCACCTGCGTGACCCGTGCGACGACCTCGGCGAAGCGCTCCGCCGCCCGTCCGTCGCACCAGGGCGCCCAGTCCCGGCCGTCCAGTCCGGCGGCCCGGTCGAGCCGCTCGGCCCAGCCGGTCGACGGGAACTCGCGCTCGACCACGACGGGCCACGGGCCCGAGGCCAGGACGCCGGCCGTGGTCCGCTGCTCGTCGTGGGGCCGGGCGCCCGGGACCACGATGGCCGGGCGCCGGGCGGCGGCGACCTCGGCGATCGCGTTCTGGCCCGCGTGGGTCAGGAGGACGTCGGCGTCACGGATCGAGGGGAACGGGTCGGCGAGCCACGGGCCGTCGGACCCGCCGAGGATCTCCCACTGCCACCCCGGCGTCTGGCGGCGCGCCTCGTCCAGCTGCGCCGCCGTGGGGCCTCCCCCGCCGCGGCCGTTGAGCACGACCACCCGCCGGCTCGACGACGAACGCTGCGGCACCTCGTCAGGCGCGGTGAACCGCGAGAGCGCCCCCAGCGGCCGCAGTCGCTCCCCGGCCCCGATCGCCATGCCCTCGGCGCTCGGCGGCCAGAACGAGACCAGCTCGGTGGAGGCGGCGTAACCCAGCTGGTGCGCCCGGTCCGACCGGTCCCCGGGCAGGACCACCGAGATCACGGGCACCCCGTGCAGTCGCGCCAGCAACGCGATCTCGACCGAGACGTCACTGACCACCAGCTCGGGAGCAGCCGCACCGATCCACGACGACACGGCGGCCATCCGGCTGCGCAGCCCGGGCTCGCCGTACGGCGCCCAGTGCAAGAAGCCCTCCGCGGTGTCACCGGCCGTCCGCGCGGTCAGGTCGTCACGGTCGAGCTCGATCCAGTCACCGGTCCACGCCGCGGGACGCGGCAGGGACGACAGCCCCGTGACGGGGACGTCGAGCGCAGCGGCCAGCGCCGTGGCCCGGTGCAGGTGACCGCTGCCGACGTGATGGACGTAGTAGCCGATCATGCCGCCGCTCGCGGGGCCAGCTGGTCGTAGAGCTGCTCGTAACGGTCGACCATCACCGAGATCGAGCACCGCTCGACCGCGACACGCCGCACGTGCGACCGGTCGAGGCCGGCGGCGTGCTCCATCGCCCGCGCGAGGTCGGCCACGTCGTCCGGCACCGCCAGCGCGCCGACGGTCTCGTCGACGATCTCGGGCAACGCGCCACGAGCGAACGCGGCGACGGGCGTGCCGCAGGCCAGCGCCTCCGCGGCGACGAGGCCGTACGGCTCGTCCCACGTCGGGGTGACGACGGCGACCCGGGCGGCGGCCACCTCCCTGCGCAGGTGGTCGTGGTCGAGGTGGCCCAGATACGTGACGTCCCCGCCGAGCCGCGGGGCGATCTCGGCGTCGAAGTACGCGCGGTCCAGGCTCGGCCCCGCGAGCACGAGCGGCATCCCGGCCAGCCGAGCCGCGTCGATGGCCAGGTGCGGCCCCTTCTCGGGGACGATCCGGCCCGACCAGATCGCCGGTCCTCCGCCCGCGCCCTGCTGCCACCGGTCGACGTCGACACCGTTGAGGATCGTCGTGCTCGTGACGGCATGCGCCCAGGCCAGCGCCGTGAAGCGGCTGACCGAGACGAACGCGCTGTTCGCCGACGCGTAGTGCAGCGCCGACTCGAGCCAGGGCACGGGCGGCGTGTGCAGGGTCGTGACCATGGGCACGGCGAGCGTCGAGGCCATCGCGACCGGCAGGTGGTGCAGGCTGTTGTTGTGGACGACGTCGAACCGCTGTCGTCCCGACGCCGCGAGCTCCAGCATCAGCCCCAGGTAGGCGTGGTGCTCGGCCATCCAGTTCTCGGGCGTGACCGAGATGTCGGGTCGCCCGACGAAGCCCGGCGGGAACGCCTGCACGGGCAGCTGCCGCGTGCCCAGCCGCGGGTCGGAGCCCGGCGCGGCGAAGAGCGTGACCTCGTGCCCGCGCGCCGTCAGCTCATGGGCCAGCGCGTGGGTGTGGGACTCCAGCCCGCCGGCGAACGGCTCGCGGATCGGGAAGCGGCTGGAGGCGATCAGGCAGATCCTCAGGCCGCTCATGCCAGCAGCTCGCGGTACAGGCGGTCGTGGGCCCGAGCCACCTCGATCCGTTGGTCACGTCGCTCGTCCACCGATGCACCGTGAGCGGGCCGGGTCCGGTACGCGTGCCGGACGGCGTCTGCCAGCGAAGCGGCGTCGAACCGCGCCTCGTCGAACCCGAAGGACAACACGGGACCCTGGTCGGCGTAGTACCCGCAGGTCGGGGCGAGGACTGTCGTACCCAGGTCGCGGCAGGCCTCGAGCCAGCCCGAATGGCTGCCGAAACGGTACGGCAGGACCGCCAGGTCCAGGCCGGCCAGGTAGTCCCACAGGTCGCGGTCGGGGAGGAAGTCGTGGACCCGCAGGTCGACGCGTCCCTCGGCGCTCGCCTGCTCCAGCCACTGCGCGATGACCGGCTCGCGGCGGGCGCCGTCGGGATCGAGCACGTCGTGGTGCCCGTTCACCTGCAGGACGGCACCGGGCAGCTCCCGGATCGTCTCGTCGAGGACCCGCAGCACCGGAAGGGGGTCCATGCTCTGGCGCAGGCTCTTGATGTGCAGGCCGATGCGGAACTCGCTCGGCCTCGACGCCTCGCGCCGGCGGCGCAGGCGCGCCATCGTGTCGAGTTCGACGACGTGCGGATGCGGCAGCACCAGCGCCTCGCGCCCCCACCGGCGGGCGATCTCGGCGGCGGCACCGTCGGTCAGGGTGATGACCGCATCGGCCGCCGCCATCAGGACGCCGAGCTGCTCGTCGTGCAGCTCGCGCGTGGGGTGGTGCGGATTGCGCAGGTCGTGGGCCGTCAGGACGAGCGGCTTGCCCCGCTCACGCAGGACGCCGACGAGCCGGGACAGGTCCTCGGGCGAGCACGCGTCGAAACCGAACTGCACGTGGAACACGTCGAAGTCGGCGGTCGCCGCCCACTCCGGTCGCAGCATGACGGGCGGCCACCACTTCGTGGTGGCGCTGCGCGACGGGTGGTCCGGATCGGGATCGGGCAGGTGCACGAACGGACTCGGCCCCGACGGGGGCCGAAGGTGACGCACGTAGACGTGCGTCGAGGGGACGGAGGCGACACGCACGGCCGCACCGCCCGGCGGGGGGACCGAGCCGGGCCACGGACGATCGTCCGTGGCCCGGCTCTCGAGGGCTGACCTCGTCACGAAGTCTCCATTCAGGAGACCGCGACCGGGAAGCGATCCCAGACGCGGTGCGAGGCCATCAGCTCCTGCACCTGCGTGAACACGGACGCGGCGTCGTCACCGGTGACGACTCCGGGCAACTGACCGGAGTAACCGGCGGCCTCGAGCGCCGCCGTGCCGTCACCCCAGGCGCCGATGACCTTCGCGTGACGCCACACCTCGTCCAGCAGCAGCTGGACGCGCGGGTCGAGCGCGGGGCCGCTCGGGGCACCGCCCTTGTCGTCGCGCGACCCGTGCGAGTCGGGCGCCGGCACCGGGCGGCCGGCCAGCAGCAGGACGTCGAACTCGACCGAGCGAGCCGTCGCGAACGTGCGCTGGACCTCGATGCCACCCACCGTGCCGCCGTGCGGCCCGATGATCAACGGGACCATCCCGGCGGCGAAGATCGTCGACTTCAGCGCCTCGACCCCGCCGAGCTCACCGTCCTCGTCGACGACGATGCCGACCATGCGGCCGTCGGCCGGCCACGTGCCACCGACCTGCGAGAGCGCCGGGCTCGGCACCTCCTCGGTCAGCGGGACCGTCGGCTCCGGGGCCGGCAGGCCCAGCGAGGTCGCGACCTCGCTGCACAGCACCGGATCGATGTTGGCCAGGCACTGCAGCTGACGTGCCTTGATCGTGTTGTCGTAGCACTTGCCGAGCTCGAACGAGTACGCCCGGATGATGTGCTCCTTCTCGACCGGGCTCATGCTGGCCCAGAACAGCCGCACCTGGCTGAAGTGATCGTCGAAGGTGGCCGGGTTCTCGCGTACCTTGGTCGACTCCGCGACCCGCACGGGCAGGTCCTCGAACGCGCGGTCGTCGGCACCGGCGAAGAAGGGGCAGCCGCCGTCGAGCGTGTTCGGCTTGTACGGCGCCACACCCGCGTGGTCGGCGTGCTGGTGGTACCCGTCGCGCAACATGTCGTTGACCGGCGCGTGCGGCCGGTTGATCGGAATCTGGTTGTAGTTGGGTCCGCCCAGCCGCGTGAGCTGCGTGTCGATGTACGAGAACAGACGGGCCTGCAACAGCGGGTCGTCCGTGACGTCGATGCCCGGGGGCAGGTGTCCGGGGTGGAACGCGACCTGCTCGACCTCGGCGAAGAAGTTCGTCGGGTTGCCGTTGAGCGTCAGGCGGCCGATCGGCTGCACCGGTGCCAGCTCCTCGGGCACGATCTTCGTCGGGTCGAGCAGATCGATGCCCGCGAACTCCTGCTCCGGGTTGTCCTCGAAGACCTGGATGCCCAGCTCCCACTCGGGGAACGCTCCGGACTCGATCGCGTCGAAGAGGTCGCGACGGTGGAAGTCCGGGTCGATGCCGTTGATCAGCTGCGCCTCCTCCCACGTCAGGGAGTGCACACCGAGCTTCGGCTTCCAGTGGAACTTGACCAGGGACGTCGCGCCCTCCGCGTTGATCATGCGGAAGGTGTGGACGCCGAAGCCCTCCATCATGCGGTACGAGCGCGGGATGCCGCGGTCGGACATGTTCCACATGGTGTGGTGCTGTGCCTCGGTGTGCAGCGAGACGAAGTCCCAGAAGGTGTCGTGCGCGCTCTGGGCCTGGGGGATCTCGCGGTCAGGGTGCGGCTTGCCGGCGTGGATCACGTCGGGGAACTTGATGCCGTCCTGGATGAAGAAGACCGGGATGTTGTTCGCGACCAGGTCGAACGTGCCCTCGGGGGTGTAGAACTTCGTGGCGAAGCCACGGGTGTCGCGCACGGTGTCGGCCGAGCCTCGCGAGCCCAGCACGGTCGAGAACCGCGTGAACACCGGTGTGGTGACGCCCTTTTGCAGGAAGCCGGCGTGCGTGACGTCGGCGGCGGTGCCGTAACCCTCGAAGACGCCGTGGACACCCGAACCACGAGCATGCACGACGCGCTCGGGGATGCGCTCGTGGTCGAAGTGCGTGATCTTCTCGCGGAAGTGGTGATCCTGCATGAGGATCGGCCCGCGCGGTCCCGCCTTGAGCGAGTGGTCGCTGTCGCGCACGCGCGCGCCCGTCGACGTGGTCAGGTACGCCCCCTGCTGGGTGCGGGCGTTCTCGTCGGTACCTGCGGGGGCGCCGGTGGCGGTGCGCATGTCCGGGCTGCTCTGGTCGGGCTTCGGCGGCAGCGGCTCACGCGGCTCCGTCGGCTCCTCGAAACTGGCCGGCTCGGCGCCGGGGCGGCCGGGAGGCTCGGGCGTCGCCATCTCGGCGGCCTTGTCCATCGCCTTCTCGGCCGTGCTCTCGACGGCGTCCTTGATGTTCTTTGCTGCCTTGCTGGGATCCATGGACCGATTGCTCCTCAAGATTGGTTGAACCAACCTCAGGTACCCGTTCGGCGGCTATTCATGCGCCCGCGCCCGAATCATCGATCCGTGGCCGGGTACCTCCCTCACAGAAGGAGGGATCACATGACCCACGACCCGAACGATTCCCAGGACAAGGACAAGGACGAGAACGAGGAGTCCGGCACCGTCAGCGAGAGCTCGGCGGATCCCACTCCCCCCGCGACCGATGCCACGACGTCCGAGGACGTCCACGACACCCCGCAGTCGCCGACGCGACCCGACGTCGCCGACCAGTAGGCGGCCGGCGGGCCGGACGCCTCACGCCAGGGCGAGGAAGAGCTTCTCCATCTTCTTGGCGTCGACGCTGTCCGGTCCGCCCTCGACGAGGCACTTCTGCAGGCCCGTCGCCACGAGCGCGTAGCCGCCGCGGCCGATTGCCTTGTTGACCGCCGCCAGCTGGGTCAGGGCGTCCTCACAATCCGCGCCCTCCTCGAGCATCCGGATCACCGACGCCAGGTGCCCGTTCGCCCGCTTGAGTCGCAGGGTGATGGCCTTGACCTCGTCGGGTTCCAGTTGCATCGGTCGTTCCTTCTTCGCTCGGTTTTGTATCCCCCCGGGGGGTTCTGTTATCGTACAGCACGTATCCCCCCTGGGGGTTGTTTGACACGAATCGAGAGAACCATGACCGACTCACCCACGACGGGCTCCTCCCACGGCAAGGCCGTGCTGCGCGAGCTCTCGCCCCAGCACCGTGCCCTGCGCAAGGCGATCCCCGACGTCTACAAGGGCTTCGCCGAGCTGTCGGGCGCCGCGTTCGCCGACGGCGAGCTGGACCGCAAGACCAAGGAGCTCATCGCGCTGGCGATCGGCGTCGTCGAGGGCTGCGACGGGTGCATCGCCTCGCACGGCCAGTCCGCCGCGCGCGCCGGCGCCACCCGCCAGGAGGCTGCCGAGGCCATCGGGGTCACCTTCCTCATGCACGGGGGTCCCGCGACGGTCCACGGCGCTCGGGCCTACGAGGCGTTCTGCGAGTTCGCGGACGCCATCGACGCGAACGAGGCGACCGTTTGATGTGCCGAGCCACCCCCTGCAAGACGTGCGGCAAGACCACCTGGGCCGGCTGCGGCAACCACGTCGCCGCCGTCAAGGCCACGGTTCCGGCCGCCCAGTGGTGCGGCGGCCACGAGGACCCGAACAACGACTCCTGGCTGCGGCGGCTGTTGGGGCGTTGATCGCAGTGCCGGCCGGGCCGCGCGCGGGTACCTTGGGCCAGTGCAACGCGTAGGTATCGAGGAAGAGCTGTTCGTCGTCGACGCCGAGGGCCGGCTGGTCCCGGAGTCCGACGCAGTGGTGCGAGCGCACCGCCGGCTCGATCCCGGCGAGGAGATGGACCACGAGCTGTTCCTGCAACAGGTCGAGATCCAGACCGACGCCCACGACGATCCCGGCACCCTGCGCGACGACCTGCTCATGCAGCGCTCCTCGGCGGCTGCGGCGGCACGTGCCGCGGGCTTCGGGCTCGCGGCCGTGCCGGTCGACGTGCTCGGCGGCAGTGAACCCCAGCCCACACCCGGCTCCCGGTACGCACGCATGATCGCGCGCTACGGCGAGATCGCGCGCAACGGCATGACGTGCGGCATGCACGTCCACGTCGAGGTGCCCGACCGCGACGCCGTGCGCGTCATCGACAGTCTGCGGCCGTGGACTCCGCTGCTGACGGCCCTGTCCGCGAACGCTCCGTTCTTCCACGGCCGGGACACGTCGCATGCCAGTTGGCGCGGGCACCTGTGGGACACCTGGCCGACCGCGGGCCCGGTCGAGGCGTTCGGCGACCACGAGACGTACCGCGCGATGGTGGACGGCTGGATCGCCTCCGGTGCCGCGATCGACGAGCACATGGTCTACCTGGACGCCCGGCCGGCCGAGAACTTCCCGACGGTCGAGGTGCGCGTGGCCGACGTCTGCACCGAGGTCGAGGACGCGCTCCTGGTCGCGGAGGTGACCCGCGCGCTCGTCACCACGGTCCTGTCGGAGCACCACGAGCCCGGGACGTGGCGCCTCGAGACGCTCAAGGCGGCTCGGTGGCGGGCCCGCCACGACGGCCTGGGCGGAGCGCTGCTCGATCCCGCCACCGGCACGTTCGTGGCGGCCGAACAGGCGCTCGAGTCGCTGCTCAAGACCCTGGGCGGCGCCCTCGACGAGGCCGGCACGACCGCGGTCGTGACCGACGGCGTCCACCGCCTCCTCACCGAGGGGAACGGGGCCGTCCGCCAGCGCTCCGTCGCCGGTGAGCAGCACGACCTGGTCGCCGTCATGGCCGACCTGGTCCAGCGCACCGACCCGCAGCACTGACGGACGGACGAATCGTCAGGGCTTGAACAGCACCTTGACCGTGTTGTCGGTCTTGGCCTGGAAGTTCTTGTAGACCTCGGGAGCCTGGTCCAGCGGCACGCGATGGGTCGCGAAGTCGCCCAGGCCCAGCGGGTCGGACGAATCCTCGGCGATCGGCTTCACGTCGTCGACCCAGCGCTTCACATTGGCCTGGCCCATCTTCAGCGTCACCTGCTTGTCGAACAGGACCTGCAGCGGGACGGGGTCGACCGTGCCGGCGTAGACGCCGATCAGCGAGATCGTGCCGCCGCGACGGACCGCGTCGACCGCCAGGTTGAAGGCGCTCATCCGGTCGATGCTCGCGGTCGTCATCGCCTTGCGGGCCAGGAAGTCCGGCAGCAGGCCGACGGCGTTCTGCGCGATCGTGGCGACGGGCGAGCCGTGCGCCTCCATGCCGACCGCCTCGATGACGCCGTCGGCGCCACGGCCGCCGGTGGCCTCGCGCACGACCTGGGCGACGTCGACCTTCGTGACGTCGTAGACCTCGGCCCCGCGGGCGGCGGCGCGCGCCATCCGCTCAGGCACGAGATCCACGGCGATGACGCGAATGCCCTCGAGCAGCGCCAACCGCACGGCCATGTCGCCGATCGGACCGAGGCCGATCACCAGGAGCGTGTCGCCCTCGCCGACCTGGGCGTACCGCAGCGACTGGTACGCCGTGGGCAGCACGTCGGACAGGTACACGAAGTGCTCGTCGGTGAGGTCGGACTCGATCTTGATGGGCCCGTAGTCGGCGTGCGGCACGCGCAGGAGCTCGGCCTGGCCGCCCGGGACGGCGCCGTACAGGCTGCTGAAGCCGAACAGTGCCGCGCCCATGCCCTGGTCGCGCACCTGCGTCGTCTCGCACTGCGTCTGCAGGTCGTGGTCACACATCCAGCACGAGCCGCAGGCGATCTGGAAGGGGACGACGACGCGGTCGCCGACCTGCAGGTCGCTCACGCCCTTGCCGACCTCGACGACCCGCCCCATGGGCTCGTGGCCCAGGATGTCGCCCGGTGTCATGAACGGTCCGAGCACCTCGTACAGGTGCAGGTCCGACCCGCACAGCCCCGACGTCGTCACCTCGATGATCGCGTCGGTGTCCTGTTGGATCGTCGGATCCGGCACCTCCTCGACTCGTACGTCGCGCTTGCCCTGCCAGGTCACGGCCTTCATCTATCCACCTTTTTTCGTCGAGAACGTCGGTCTCCCGGAGGTACCCATCACCGGCGGGCCTACACGGGGGCTCCCGCCGCGAGGCGTCGGCCCGAGGCGATCGGCAGCAGGCTCACGAGGAGCACTGCACCGATGAGGCCGAGACTGATCGGCCAGTTCACCGCCGGCACGACGGTGCCCAGCAGGCCGTAGGCCGCGCCGACGAGCGACGGCAGGACACAGGCCACCCCGATCACGATCGCGGTGAGTGCCACGACCATCGACTCCGTCGCGATCATCGCCAGCAGCTGCGATCGGGTGGCCCCGGTGCGTCGCAGCAGCCGGAACTCGGCCGCGCGACCGGCGGTGAGCATGACCAACGTGTTCGCCGCGACGAGCCCGCTGAACGCGAGCAGCACCAGCAGCAGCACGTCGGACAGTCGCTGGCCGTCCGCACCGGCCTCCGTGGCGCCCTGGACGTGGTCGTCGACGCTCGTGGCCACGAGGCCCTGCCGTTCCAGCGCGGCGGTGACGTCGCTCCCGGCTCCGTCGACGGACAGCACCGTCACGGGTGAGGCGGCGAGGCCCTCGATCGCGGCCGGGGCCACGATGAAGTCGCCGAAGCCCAGGCCACGGTCGTAGACGGCGACGATCGTCGCCCGCACCTCGTCGCGGGCCATCCGCAGGTCGACGGTGTCCCCCACACCCTTGAGCCCGCCGATCAGCGCGTCGCGGCTGACGGCGATCGTGGCGGCACCCGTGAGGTCGTCCAACGAGCCCTCGCGCACCACCGGGTCGACGAGCTCGGTGTCCCCGCCCAACGCGAGGACGCTCGAGGACTCCCACGCGAGGAATCCCGGCGTGCCCTCGTCGTCGTCGGTCTTCACGTCCACGGGCACGCGCGTCATCGTCGCGACCGCGTCCACGCCCGGAGTCCGGGCGACGGCAGCCGAGTCCTCGGGGCCCGACTGCTCGATCACGAGATCGGCCGAGAGCCCGTCGCGCAGCTGCTCGCCCGCGGCCTGCGTGGCCGTCATCGCGAAGCCGGTCTGCACGCCGCCGAGGGCCACGAGCAGTGCCAGCGGCACGACCGCGGTCGTCAGCCGACGCGAGAAGCCGCGCGCGTTGAGCAGCGCGAGGGTCGGCGCCGCTCCGGCCCGTCCGCCGACGAGGCTCAGGGTGCGGCTCGCGACGGTGTGCACGAGACGCGATCCGGCGACAGCCACCGCGCCGAGGAGCAGCAGTGCCGACGTGGAACCCAGGGCGCTGGCGAGGGTGCCCGCGACCACGAACGGCACGCCGGCCACCACCAGTCCCGAGACGAGCAGGACACCGGCGACGATCCGCCGGGTCCGGCCGAGGCCGGGTGACTCGACACCGGCCTGACGCACGGCGCTCGCGGCCCCGTCCGCCACCTGACGTGACGCCAGCAGTCCGGCGGCCAACGCCGCGGGAACCAGCAGCAGGACCGTCGCGACGGGTGCCGCCAGGGAGAAGCCCAACTCGAACCCGGCGGGCACGATGCCGCTGGAGACCACCAGGTCGGTCAGCCTCGGAGCGGCCAGCAGGCCGGGAACAGCGCCGACCGGGACCGCGACGGCGGTCACGAGCAGCACCTCCGCCACGACCATCGACCGCACCTGACCGGGTGTCGCGCCGATCGTGCGCAGGAGGGCGAACTGGCGGCGCCGTTGCCGCAGCGACTGCCCGAACGTCGACGCCACGAGGAACAGCGCGATCAGGACGGTCGTCCCGGCGAAGGACGTCGCGAGGGCGAGCAGCTCGCCCGCGCCCGGCTCCACCGCGCCCTGACTGCGACGGATCCCCGCCTCCACCCAGGCACCGGTGGCCGTGAGCAACGCGGAGGCCAGCACGACCACGGCGAAACTGCCGGCGATGCTGGCCCGGTGGACGCGCGCCGCGGCGCGGGCCGAGGACCACACGATGCTCATCGGGCCAGCTCCAGCATGCGAGCCGCGACCTGCTCGGCCGTCGGGGCCACGAGCCGGTCTGTGAACCGCCCGTCGGCCAGGAACAGCACCTGGTCGGCGACCGCCGCGACCTTCGGGTCGTGGGTCACCAGCAGCACCGTCTGGGCCAACTCGCGCGCCGACGTCACCAGCACGTCCAGCACCTGCTCGGCCGTCCGCGAGTCGAGGGCTCCGGTCGGCTCGTCCGCGCACACGATCGTCGGTCGCGTCACCAGCGCCCGCGCGATGGCCACGCGCTGCGCCTGACCTCCGGACAGCTCACCGGGAAGCCGCCGCTCCATGCCCTCGAGACCGACGGAGGCGATCAGCTCGGCCCGCCACGCAGGGTCGGGTCGACGACCGGCCAGCAGCAGCGGCAGGTCGATGTTCTCGGCGACGGTGAGGTGCTCGATGAGGTTGTACGCCTGGGCGACGAAACCGATGCGGTCACGGCGCAGACGGGTGACCGCGTCCCTCGACAGCGAGCCCAGGTCGACGCCGCCGACGAGGACGTGGCCGCTGGTGGGCGTGTCCAGTCCGGCAGCGGTGTGCAGGAAGGTCGACTTGCCCGAGCCCGAGGGGCCCATGACCGCGGTGAACGAGCCCGGCGCCAGGGCCACCGAGACCCCCTGCAGGGCCGAGACGGTCGAGTTGCCGTCGGGATAGGTCTTGTCGACGTGGACGAACCGCACGGCGGTGTCCGATGGTGTGGTGAGCGGCGCGGTGGTCATCGCGGTCCCCTTGCGTGTCGCCGGACCCGGGTGGTCCGTGCACGTCTCACGCTAGGAACTCCGGCGCTGCCGATCGAGCCGCTTCGGGAGGTGATCGCGAGGTTGCATCCTTCGATGCAAGCCGGGTCTCAGCCGCCGCGCGGGCCGGACGGATCGACCCTCACAATGCGGTTCTGATAGGCCCAGACCACCGCCTGCAGCCGCGATCGGACCCCGAGCTTGGGCATCATCCGCGCCAGGTGCGACTTCACGGTCGAGACCTCGAGCACGAGCTCGCGGGCGATCTCCTCGTTCGACATCCCCTCGGCCAGCAGCATGAGGATCTCGAGCTCGCGCGGGGTCAGCAGGTCGTCGGCGCGATCGGCCGTCACCGGCTGCAGCCGTCGACGGCTGTTGAACTCGGCGATGATGCGGACCGTGAGCGTCTCGTCGATGGTGCCGTGCCCCTCGGCGACCCGGCGCACCGCGCGCACGATGATCTCGGGCTCGGCGTCCTTGAGCAGGAAGCCGGCTGCGCCCGCCTCGAGCGCCCCGAACACGTAGTCGTCGAGGTCGAAGGTCGTGAGGATGACGACCGGGACCTCCGGGTCGGCGTCGGGACCGGAGAGCTCGCGGGTCACGCTGACGCCGTCGAGGCCGGGCATCCGGATGTCCAGGCAGGCCACGTCGGGACGCAGCGACCGAGCCAGGTCGAGCGCCTCGCGGCCGTCGGACGCGACACCCACGACCTCGATGTCGGGCTCGGCCCCGAGCAGGGCCGACAGTCCCGCCCGCACGAGCGGCTGGTCGTCGGCGATGAGGACCCGGATCATGCGTGCTCCCCTCCGGTCGATGCCGCGCCCGGTTCGCGCGACAACGTCATGCGTACCCGCCAGCCGCCGTCGACTGACGGGCCGTACTCCAACTGCGCCCCGACGAGATCGGCGCGCTCCTGCATCCCGCGCAGGCCGAAGCCACCGCTGGATCCACTCGGGGCCACGGTCGAGGGCGCGTTGTCGACGGTCACGACGAGACGGTCGGCGGCTCGGTCGTCGACCTCGACCCGGCACCGCGCCCCGGGCGCGTGGGACCGTGCGTTCGCGAGCGCCTCCTGCACCATCCGGTAGGCGGCCAACTGGGCCAGAGGGCCGACCCCGGCGGCCGTCGGCAGCTGGTCCGAGCCGCGGAGCGTGACGAACTCGACCCCTCCGGGCGCCGCGCCGGCCTGCTCGACCAGCCCGGTGAGGCTCTCGATGCACTCGACCGAGGTGCGGGCGACGTCGTCGTCGCGCAGCAGGCCCACGAGGCGACGCAGGTCGTCGAGGATCTCCCGGCTCTGTCCGCGGACCTCGCGCACGGCGGCCCGGGCCGCCTGCGGATCGGTCTCGATCTGCCGGTCGACCGCGGCCAGCATCACGGCGATCCCCGAGAGGTGGTGGGCGGCGATGTCGTGCAGCTCGCGGGCCATCCCCGTGCGCTCGCGGGCGATCGCGGCCTCCAGTCGGGCCTCGTGCTCGCGGACGATCGCCTCAGCCTCGTTGCGCTGGGCACGGGCGGCGGCGCGCCGTGAGGACAGGAAGGACGCCACGGCAACGGGCGCACCGACGACGAGGGCAGCCTGCGCGAGACCCTCGACGACCAGGGCCACGGGCGCATCGGCGCCGGCACCTGCGCCGATCACCGCCACCGCCACGAGGGCCGCCGACCCGAGCAGCGGCCACCGCAGCCGGGCCACGGAGCCCACCGAGACGGCGCGGTAGACCGCCACGACGACGGCGAGCGACGTCAGTCCCGGGGCGGTCTCCCCGGCGACCAGGGAGACGCCGCAGCCGATCGCCGCCACCAGCGGCGCCGTGAGGGCCGGCCGTTCCCGCGCCATGAGCAGCGCGGCGGCCTGGGCCGAGAGACCGAGCAGCAGCACCCACCAGCGCGCGTCGTCCGGGCGGGGGACGTCGCCCAGGCCCTCGCTGTCGAGGGCCGCCACGACGGGCAGCGCCACCAGACCGGCGACCGCGACCAGCCAGGTGACGCCGGCGACGGCGGCATCGACGGCGCGCGGCGTCAGGGTCTGGCTCACCGGGACATCGTCGCATCGACCTGCCCGTCAACCCCCGCGGCGGGGTAGGTCAGCCCCTCCCCCGCGATGCGGGCCCCGGCCGAGGGCTCGTGCCGCTGGCGACGGCCGTCGGGCATCACGTGCTCGACGGGCAGGTTATGGACCAGCATCGCCACGTCCGAGACGAGTCGCCGGTGGCACCGCCACCAGACGAACTCCGAGCACATGACGGCGACGCGTGATCGTCCGGCGAGATCGACGAGCTCGGTCATCGCGCCCTGGAACTCCGTCGTCCGGGTGTGCGCGGCGTAGGCCCGGAACCTCGAGGGGCAGGAAGACCTCGAGGGACTCACGCGAGAGCTCGGGGTTGCGCCGACTGCCGGGGAACCGGCGGACGTCGACCAGCGTCTGCACGCCGGCATCGCGCAGTCGAGCGGCCAGTTCGGCACGCGTGGACGTGCCATGACCGATCGTGAGCAACGGGCCCGCAGCGCTGGTCACGCCGCGGGCCCGTCACCGGGGGGAAGATCCACCGAGCTCAGCGACGCGCGGTACGACCGGTGGTGCGACCGAGCTCGCGCGCCTCACGGCTGAGCAGCACGCCCAGGCCGACCATCGCGACGGCCAGCACGAAGTGCAGCCAGTCGTCCGCCGTGTTCAGCGGGACGAAGTTGGCCTCATGGTGCTTGTCGATGAACAGGCCGTAGAGCCACAGCAGCGCGTAGACGACGCCGCCGCCGATGAGGTACGCCCGAGCGGTGCTCCACGCACGTGCCAGAGCCAGTCCGGCGATGCCGAACAGCAGGTGGACGATGTTGTGCAGGATCGACACCTGGAAGATCCCGAGCAGCATGGCCTCGGACTCGTGGCCTGCGAACTTCATCGTGTCGTAGTCGCTGGTGATGCCCGGGATGAAGCCCAGGATCCCCACCACCAGGAAAACGGCGCCGAACACTGTCGCGGCGGTCTGCATCTTGGTGGCGGTCATGGATGAGGGTGTTGCCATGATCTTCCTTCCGTTGTTGGGACGAGTCACGGGTACCCGCGACCCCCGGAATCATGCGGTTTTTTGAACAAGTTCCACCGAGCGAGCGCTCACCCCCACACCCCCGTGTAAAAGGGCGGACGCGGGGTACTCGTGGGGCAGACGAGGAGGCTTCGTGACCGGAGAACGAGTGGACCCCGCGACCCGAGGACGGTCGGTGAACACCCGATCCACCTGGGGAGGCGTGCTGATCGGCCTGGGCCTGGTGGCGTCGATCGACGAGATCGTCTTGCACCAGCTGCTGCGCTGGCACCACTTCTACGACAAGTCGACCTCCGAGGTGGGCCTGATCTCCGACGGCCTGTTGCACGCCGCCACGGTCGTGGCGATGGTGGCCGGCTTCTTCGTCCTGCTCGACGTCCGACGGGCCGGGTCCCTCGTGCCCCGTCAGGCGTGGGCCGGACTGCTGCTCGGCATGGGCGCGTTCCAGCTGTGGGACGGGACGATCAACCACAAGCTGCTGGGTCTCCACGAGATCCGCTACGGGGTCGACCTCCTGCCCTACGACCTGACGTGGCTGGTCTTCGCGGTCATCCTCCTGGGCGCAGGGGCGCTGCTGCTGTGGCGCCGGCCCACGGCGGCTCGGCGGTCGTGACCACCCACGCGGGACACCACGCGGCGACGGGCGCCGACCTCGGCGCCTGGCTCGTGCCGCTGGTCCTCGTGCTGGTGACGGCCGGGATCTACCTCGTCGGCACGTGGCGATGGAGGCTGCGCCGAGGGCGCGCGTGGGACCCCTGGCGCACCGCCGGCTGGGTCGCCGGCACGGTCGTCATCGCGCTGGCGTTGTCGCCGTTGACCGACTCCCCCACGGCCCGGGCCCACATGGTGCAGCACCTGCTGCTCGGCATGCTGGCGCCGATCGGCCTCGTGATGGGGGCTCCCGTGACCCTGCTGTTGGGCGTCCTGCGCCCGGATGCGGCGCGCGTCCTGACCGCCGTCCTGCGCACGCGCGCCTTCCACCTGCTCTCGCACCCGGTCACGGCGGCCGTGCTGAACGTCGGCGGCATGTTCGTGCTGTACCTGACGCCGCTGTACGCGCTGTCGACCGAGAGCACGACCGTCCACCACCTCGTGCACGCCCATTTCCTCATCGCCGGGTACCTGTTCGCGTGGGCGATCGCCGGCCCGGACCCGGCTCCGCGACGGCCGGGGATGGCGACGCGGGTCGTGGTGCTGGTCCTCGCCGGCGCGGCTCACGCCTACCTGGCGAAGGTCCTCTACGCCCGCGCCGGCGAGCTGCCCCCGGGCACCGAGTACGCCGTCTCGGACATGCAGGCGGGTGCCCAGTGGATGTACTACGGCGGGGACGTCGTCGACATCCTCCTCGCAACCGCCCTGTTCGCGACGTGGCTCAAGCGGCGCTCCAGATCGCGCGAAGCGGTCGGTGTCGGCTCGAGCAGAGTGGGTACACCACGGACATGACCTCGCTCGCACTTCAGACCCAGGACCAGATGGGCGGCCCCCTGAGTGTGCTGACCCGTCAGAAGAAGGACCACGTCCGACTGGACCGGCTCCTGAACGAGTTGGCGGAGGCACCGCCGGGCCCGGTCGAGGATCGCGTGTTGCGGGAGATCGCCCGGCTGGTGTTCCCGCACGCCTTCGCCGAGGAGTCCGTGTTGTGGCCCGTGATGCGTCGCGTGCTGCCCGACGGCGAGACGCTGACGCTCCAGGTCGAGCAGGAGCACCAGGAGGTCAACGAGCTGTGGACCTCCCTGGAGGAGCTGGCCCCCGACGATCCGCGGCGCGAACCCATCCTCGAGCGGCTGACCCGCGTCCTGCAGGAGGACGTCCGAGACGAGGAGGACGAGCTCTTCCCGCGCCTGCAGGAGCGCGTCAGCGAACGGCAGCTGCAGGCCCTCGGCCTCGCGTGGGAGATCGTGCGCCGTATCTCGCCGACGCGACCGCACCCGGTGGTGGCGCGGCGGCCTCCGGGCAACGCGCTGGCGGCGCTGCCGCTGACCCTCACCGACCGCGGGCGCGACAACCTCGACCGGTTGGCTCAGCGATCCGAGCGGTTCCGCGACCCCGCCGAGCGCGCCAGCGCCGCGTTGGCGCGTCTCGCTGGTCACATCGAGGACCTCCCGATCATGCGCACCGGCGAGAGGTCGTCGACCAGTCGGGAACCGGGCACCGAAGCCGAGGCAGGAACGAACGGAGGACGTCCATGAAGGCGATGGTGTACCGAGGCCCCTACCGGGTCCGCGTCGAGGAGAAGCCCCACCCCAAGGTCGAGCATCCCAACGACGCGATCGTGCGTGTCACCCGAGCGGCGATCTGCGGCTCGGACCTGCACCTGTTCCACGGGATGATGCCCGACACCCGCGTCGGAACGACGTTCGGCCACGAGTTCATCGGTGTCGTCGACGGGGTCGGTCCGTCGGTGCGCCACCTGCAGGTCGGCGACCGCGTCATGGTGCCGTTCAATGTCTTCTGCGGCACCTGTTACTTCTGCGCCAAGGGCCTGTACTCCAACTGCCACAACGTGAATCCGAACGCCACGGCGGTCGGCGGGATCTACGGGTACTCGCACACCACAGGCGGGTACGACGGTGGTCAGGCCGAGTACGTGCGCGTCCCGTTCGCCGACGTCGGCCCCACCGTGATCCCCGAGTGGATGCACGAGGAGGACGCCTTGATGTGCACCGACGCGCTGCCCACGGGGTACTTCGGCGCTCAGTTGGCCGACATCTCCCAGGGCGACGTCGTGGTCGTCTTCGGCGCCGGTCCGGTGGGCCTGTTCGCGGCGAAGTCGGCGTGGCTCATGGGCGCCGGCCGCGTCATCGTGGTCGACCACCTGAGCGACCGGCTCGAGTTCGCCAGTCGGTTCGCCCACGCCGAGACGGTGCACTTCGGGCAGGTCAACGACGTGGTCGTGCACCTGAAGAAGATCACCGACGACCTCGGCGCCGACGTCGTGATCGAGGCGGTCGGGGCCGAGGCGGACGGCAACCTGCTGCAGCACGTCACCTCGGCGAAGCTCAAGTTGCAGGGTGGGTCGCCCATCGCGCTCAACTGGGCGATCGACGCAGTCCGCAAGGGCGGGACCATCTCGGTGATGGGCGCGTACGGTCCGATGTTCAGCGCCGTGAAGTTCGGCGACGCCCTCAACAAGGGCCTGACGCTGCGGATGAACCAGTGCCCGGTCAAGCGGCAGTGGCCCCGACTCTTCGAGCACATCCGCAACGGCCACATCACCCCGCGCGAGATCATCACGCACCGCATCCCCCTCGACCACGTCGCCGAGGGCTACCACCTGTTCTCGGCCAAGCTCGACGGGTGCATCAAGCCCGTCCTCGTGCCCGCATCGTGAGGAGCTGAACGATGGCGAAGATCCCGTACATCCGGGGCGTCCGACCCGGAATCCCGACGCCTGAGGAACTGCGCGAGCGGATCCCCGGCTGGGGCGTCGACCTCGACCCGGCCGACCGCCCGTCCTACCCGCGTGAGCTGGTCGACGGCGTCCCCGACGGCATCGTGTGGGACTTCCCCGACGAGCAGCCCGACACGTCCCCGCCGCGTGAGCGCTCGATCGAGCACGCGCGACTGACGCCCGTGTTCGGCACGGTCGCTCCGCTGCACGGCGTCCCCGGGGCCGTGCGGCGGTTCGCCTACGCGAAGTTCAGCGAGGCCCGCGCGGCGCACTGGCTGCTGCTGCTGGCGGCCGACCGGATCGAGTCGAAGCAGGCACTGTGGCAGTCGTTCTCGACCGACCGGCCCGACAGCTTCGTCGAAGAGACCGGCATCCGGGCCGAGCGTCAGTATCACGGCATCCGGTCCCGCTGGCGCCGCGGGCGCGTCGACAAGCACCAGGTGATGGATCCGGTGGTGCTGGCGCTGCCGGCGCTCCTCAGCGGCTGGGTGGTCACCCGGGTGGTGCGGCGGCTCGTCCGCACCTGATCAACGCGCGTCTCGGGCGAGCCGTTGCGACAGCTGTTCGGCGATCTCGTTCAGGACCTTCAGCTGCGTGGCGTTGAGCTGGGTGGCGCCGTGCTCGTCGATCAGACCCTCGGCGGAGCCGAGATCGAGCGGCCTGGTGAGATCGAGGTCGCCCAGGGCGGCCACCAGCGCCTCGGTCGATTCCGTCACCAGCCGGTCGAGCTCGTCGGCCGGCGTCGACTCGTCGATGAGGTCGAACTGCTCGTAGATCGAGCCGAACGCCGCCGTCACCGCGGGTTCGGCGAGACGCTCGTGGAGGTCCTCGAGCAGCCGCGACGCCTCCTCGCCACCGAGGTGCGCGAGCAGCAGCACCTGCTCCCGCTCGAGCTTGGCCATCCGTGGCGGCAGGCCGACCACGAGCGCGGCATGGGTGGCCAACTCCGGTGGCAGGTCGGGCGAGGCACCGCCCGCGCGCAGCGCCGCGATGACGGCTCGTTGTCGCGTCAGACGGTCGATCTGCGCCGCGAGCTCCGCATCGAGGGCCTCCAGCCGCGAGTCGTGGTCGGCGTCGTCGTCGAGCGGGAGGTCCTGCAGGGCGAACCCGAGGTCGGCCAGCCGCTTGATCCGGAGCACGCGGACGAGATGGCCGACGCCGTACTCGCGGTAGCCGTTGAGGCTGCGCGGGGGCTCCTCGAGGATGCCGATCTGGTGATAGTGCCGGATCGTCCGCACCGTCACGCCCGCGAGCTCGGCGAGCTCTCCGCTACGCATCGATGGTCTCCGGTTCGATCGGCCCGAGGTCGCGCAGCGCGGGGCCCACGACTGCGACGACCGATGTCACGCCCCACAGTGCCACGAAGCCGAGCGCGGCCGCGCTGAGGCTGACGTGCTCGATCACGACCGCGGCGAGCAGGATCGCGGCAGGGGCCGCCGCCGTGACGAGAGCGTTCTGGGCGCCCATCACCCGCCCGAGCGCGGTCTCCGGGACGCCGCTGACCGTCAGCAGGCCCAGCAGCGCACCGCACAGCCCGCTGCCGAGACCCAGCACGAAGCCCGCGGCGAAGAGCAGCAAGGTCGGCGGAAGCAGGCCGACGACCGTGAAGCCGAGCGACGACACCAGCAGACCGGTGGCCAGCCAGGTGCGCCGCGTGAACCGGTGGGCCAGCACGACGTAGACGGCGCTGCCGACGAGCAGGCCCGCCGCGATCGAGGTCAGCACGAAACCGAGCAGCCCGGGCCGGTCGATGCGGGTGAAGTGCACCGGCAGGATCAGCGCCTGGAACGCGGACAGCACCATGACCGAGAACAGCATCAACCCGGTCACCATCGCGACGACGCGGGTCCGGGTCAGGAGTCGCCACCCCTCGACGAACTCGGCCCACGCCCCGAGCGGCTCCGTCGCGGGCACGTCCTCGGTGTGGCCGACTCGGCGCGGGATGGCGAGGGTCAGCAGCGCGGCGAGCAGCGAGGTGCCGGCGGTGATCCACAGCACCGTCGATCCCTCGAACAGGGTCATCAGCAGGCCCGCGACGGCCGGACCGATCAGCAGCGAGATGCTGCCGAGCGACTCGCGCAGCCCGACGAGTCTCTCGAGGGAGAGGCTCGAGTCCCGCGCGATGCCTGGCAGGAGGGCCTCGCGCGCGGTCATCCCCGGGACGTCGCCGAGCGAACCGATGATCCCGAACAGGACGAACCAGGCGACCTCGAGTCCCACCAGCGCGTCCACGATCGGCAGGGCCGCGATCGACGCGGCCGAGACGAGGTCCGTGACCACCGAGGAGGTCACGCGGTTGATCCGGTCGATGACCACACCCATGAACAACCCCGCCAGCACCGCGGGCACGGCAGTCGCCGCCGCCACCCAGCCCGCCGACATCGCGCTTCCCGTCGCCTGGAGGACGATCAACGGCAGGGCGATGGCTGCGATCGAGTTGCCGAGGACCGAGACGAAGTAGGAGCCGAGGTAGAGCACTGGTGTCCGCATGTCCCCCAGTCCAAACCCTGACGTCGCGTCATGGTCAAACCCGGCTCCGTGTGGCCTCCACGACGAGGTCGCCGTTCTGTCGGTGGAGCCCACTACGTTGGGTGCATGAGCTCGAGTCGTGCGGTCGTGGCCGGTGACGCGGTCCGTCGCGCGCGGGCGGTCGCCGAGTGCGAGGAGTGGGAGTTCGTCGCGTCGTTCCACTGCCAGCAGGTCGCTGAGATCGACCGGAGCGACGAGGTCCTGCTGACCAAGGAGTTGGCCCGGCGCGAGGTGACGTTGGAGTTGGCCCAGGCGCTGCGGATCACCGAGCACCGGGTGTGGGCGATGGTCCACGAGGCGGCCACGATCCGCCAGAAGGTCCCCGGCATCTGGTCGTCGTTCCGGGCCGGCGACATCGACGCCGGACGGGTCTCGGCGATCGCCGACACCGCCGAACGACTGGAGACGCCCGAGGCACGTGCAGCGTTGGAAGCCTCCGCACCGGCTTACGCCGCCAGCCACACCCTCACCGAGCTCCGGGCTTGGTTGCGGCGCCTGCGCGCACGCCTCGAACCGGACCAGACCCAAACCGAGATCACCCAGGCGGTCGAGGAACGACGCGTGTCGATCACCCACAACGACGACGGCACCTCCTGGCTCAATGCACTGCTGCCCACCGGCGTCGCCGTCGCCGTCGGCGAACGACTCCGCCGAGCCGCGAAGGCACTTCCCCCGACCGACCCCGACACCGGCGAGCGGGACCGGCGCACCCGCGACCAGAAGCACGCCGACCTGGTCGGACACTGGCTCACCTCGTGCACCGGCACCGCCACCGACATCCGCGCCGAGATCGCCATCAGCATCCCGGCGACCGACCTCGTCGGACACACCAGCGGACCCGGCATCACTCTCGACGGCGAACCCGTCGCCGCCGCCTGGGTTCGCGAACTCGCCACCTCCGAACACACGATCTTGCGCCGACTCGTCCTCGACCCCCTCGGCCACGTCCTGGACACCGAGGTCCTCACCTACCGACCACCGGAGAGGCTGCGCCAAGCGCTGCGATGGAGAGACGGCAGCTGTCGCGTCGCCGGGTGCCGAGCGCCCGTCCACGACACCGACCTCGACCACGCCCAGGCTTACGACGCGGGCGGTTCCACCTCCGGATCGAACCTGCGATGCCTGTGCCGCAAACACCACAACATGAAGTCCCACGGCCATCTCGACGACCGTCACCTCGACACGCCCCTGCGGCACGTCGAGCGCTACGCCATGGCTCCGGTCTGACCCGCGTGATAGGTAGGTGGCCATGGAAGTCCAGCCGTTGGGCCGCTCCGGGGCGCTCGAGGCCGCCGGGTACGACCGCGCCACGCGCACCCTGCGCGTGCGGTTCCGCAATGGCGGACTCTACGACTACCTCGACGTGCCGCCCGAGGTGTTCGACGGACTGATCGCCGCCGACCACCCGTGGACGACCTGGCAGGAGCACATCACCACGACGTACGACTACGAGCGACTCGACTGAGGATCAGCGACTGAGCCGGACGGGACCCGGAAGCGACAGCTTGTCGGGGTTCCGCACGATGTGCATCGTCGTGACGACGCCGGCCTCGACCACGGCCGTCGCGATCGCGGTCACCTCGCCCGCCTGGCGGAACACCAGGCCGTTCTCGCCGTTGATCCACACCGTCTCCAGCCGGATGTCCGCCGGCAGGACGGCCGAGAGGAAGCGCAGCACCTTGTCGCGACCGAGGATCGGCCGACGCGCCGCGCTGGCCTTCCCGCCCCCGTCGCTGATCAGCACGACGTCCGGCGAGATCACGTCCAGCAGCTGCTGCAGATCGCCCTCGGCGATGGCGCGCTGGAACCGGACCAGGACCTCGGTGCGTTCCTGCGACGTGACCTCCGACCGAGGCCGCCGCGCCGCCACGTGCGCACGGGCCCGGCGGGCGATCTGGCGCACGTTCTCGGGCGTCCGGTCCACCGCGGCGGCGATCTCGTCGTACGGCACGTCGAAGACCTCGCGCAGGACGAAGACGGCACGCTCGGTGCTGCCCAGCGTCTCGAGGACGAGCAGCATCGCGGTCGAGACCGACTCGGCCAGCGCGATGTCGTCGGCGACGTCCGGGACCGTCTCGAGTGGCTCGGGCAGCCACGGGCCGACGTACGACTCGCGCTGCCGCGACAGCGTGCGCAGGCGGTTGAGGGCGAGGCGCGTGGCGATCCGGACGAGATAGGCACGCGGCTCCCGGACGTCCTCGCGGTCGTCCGCGCTCCAGCGCAGCCACGCCTCCTGCACCACGTCCTCGGCGTCCGCGGCCGAGCCGAGCATCTCGTAGGCCACGGTGAACAGCAGCGGGCGGTGCGCCGTGAACTCGGCGAGGACGTCGGTCACCGCGCGTCCGCCAGGGGCAGCTCGCACACGTCGCTGAAGCCCTGGCTGGCCAGGCCCGCGGCGGAGTTGAAGCGCGATCGTTGGTTCTCCACGGCCACCATCATGGTCAGTTCCACCAGCGCTTTGTCACCCAAAGCGTCGCGCAGGCCCGCGACCTGATCGTCCGTCACGGTCGGCGGCGTGGCCGTCATCGCCTCCGCGTAGGCCATGACCTCGCGCTCAAGGGGTGTGAACACGTCCGAGTCCCGCCAGCGCGGCACCTCACGCACCTTGCCCTCGTCGAGGCCCTCGCCGTGGGCGACGTAGTACCCGAAGTCCAGGCACCAGCTGCAGCCGATGCTGGCGGCCGACGCCATCACCGCGAACGTCTTCAGGTGCGGGTCGAGGGCGTTCCACGTGCTCACCCGCCGCTCCCACGCCAGGACGGCGCGCAGCAGCTTCGTGTGGTGCCACATCACGGGAACGATGTCGGGGACGCGTCCGTACATGCGCCGGGTGGCCGCCGCGACGGCACGGGCCGCCGGCGAGGTCATGGGCGCGGCGGGGATGCGGAACGAGCTGGTCATGACGTCTCCTTCGTCGGACCTCGGGCGAGGTCGTTTCGACATGGAGACACCGGCCGTGCCCGTTCCGTGACACGTGACGCAGGATGGCCCCATGACGTCCTCGCCCCAGCCGCGCTGGTTCACCGACACCCAGCCCGGCCACTCGCAGTGGTTCATCGAGCGCTTCCGCACCCTCGAGGCCGAGGGGGCCGACCTGCTCGGCGAGGCCCGGTTCGCCGACATGATGGCCCAACGGGGATCGCGCATCCTCGACGCGGGCTGTGGCGCGGGACGGATGGCCGCGGCGCTGCAGGCCGCCGGTCACCAGGCCTACGGGGTCGACGTCGACCCCGAGCTGATCGCCGCCGCCGAGACCGACCACCCCGGCCCGACCTACGGCGTCGTCGACCTGAGCGAGCTGACCCTCGCGGACGTCGGCGGAGCACCGATGGACCTCGTGATCTCCGCCGGGAACGTCATGGTCTTCCTCGCGCCCGGGACGGAGCTGCGGGTCCTCGAACGGCTCTGCGCCGTCACCCGCGAGGGCGGTCGCGTGGTCCTGGGCTTCCGGCGCGAGGCGTCCTACCCCTTCGAGCAGTACGACGCCCACCTCGCCGACCTCGCCGAGCGCGGGGTCGCTCGGGTCGAGCACCGCTTCTCGACGTGGCACCTCGATCCGTTCGAGGAGGGCTCCGACTTCGCCGTCACCGTCCTGAGGCGCGGGTCGGCGCCATTGGACGTAGCGTGAGGGAAACCCACCTCGAAGGAGTCACCTGATGAAGCTGAGCCACGTCCCGCTGCGACTCGCCACCGGCGCATTCATCCTCAACAGCGGACTGTCCAAGCGGAACCTGCCTCCCGAGGCGGCCGAGGGACTCCAGGACATGGCCGCCAACGGCGTTCCGCAGGTGAAGAGCATGGACCCGCAGACGTTCGGCAAGGCGCTCAGCGCCGGCGAGATCGCCCTCGGTGCCGCCCTGCTCACCCCGTTCGTCCCCGCGACCATGGCCGGTGCCGCGCTGACCGCGTTCGGTGGCGGCCTCGTCAAGATGTACCTGAACACCCCGGGCATGACCGCCGAGGGCTCGAGCTTCCGCCCGAGCCAGGACGGCACCGCCTTGGCGAAGGACATCTGGCTCGTCGGCGCGGGCCTGAGCCTGCTGATCAGCGGCCTGACGTCGCGCAAGTCCATCAAGATCTGAGCTGAGTCAACGCCCCTGGGAGCGCGAGAACGTCACGTGGACGACTCCGCTCTCGGGGGCGGTCTCCGTGTGCGACGCGTGGGTCAGCTCGAGTCCGCGCAGGTCGTCCCACAGCCGGATGCCGTCGCCGAGGACCATCGGCGTGATGCCGACGTGGAGATCGTCCACGAGTCCGGCCCTGAGGAAGTCCCGGGCGACGGTGGGCCCACCACCGACCCGCACGTCGCCGCCGTCCGCCACCGCCACGGCCCGCTCGAGCGCCTCCTGGGGCGTGGCCTCGATGAAGTGGAAGGTCGTCCCGTTGTCGAACCGGAGGTCGGGGAGCGACTGGTGCGTCAGGACGAACACGGGGCACCGGAACGGCGGCTCGTCTCCCCACCAGCCGCGCCAGTCGGGGTCGTCGGGGAAGGTGTGCAGCCCGAACATGCCGGCGCCCATGATCTCGGCGCCGACCTGGTCGAAGTAGGCGGAGGCGTACTTCTCGTCGACGCCGGTCGTCCCGGCGCCACTGGTGTCGCCGAGGACGCGCTCACGGAAGGTGCGTGTGGCGGTGTACGCCGCGACGAGTCGCATCCAGTCCTCCCCGATCGGGTTCTCCGGTGTCCCGTCGGTCGTCGTGGCGAACCCGTCGAGCGAGATGTTCAGATCGACGCGCACCCGCATGGTCGTCTCCTCAGGTCGGTGTGCGCCCCAGTGTGAACTCCTCGGCGCCCGGTGACCAGACCTCAGCGTGGGCCGAGCAACCGCTCGGCGCGCTCTCGCGCGCGTGCCATGAGCGCGTCCCCGTCGTCGATGCCCCGGTGCGCGATCGCGCCCTCCAGCAGCAGGAAGACCTCGTCCGAGACCGCGGCGGTATCGACCAGATCGGGACAGTCCTGGGCGACGAAGTCTGCCAGCAGGCGGCGCACCGCTCGTTTGTGGGCGCGGACCACGTCCTGCGCCGGATGGTCCGACGGCAGTTCACCTGCCGCGTTGAGGAAGGCGCAGCCACCATCAGTGGACACCGCGTCGTCGACGTAGGCGTCGAAGGCTGCCAGCGCGCGCGGGTCCGGTGCCGTCGAGAGTCGCTCCTCAACGGCGTGGATGCCCCGCCGGTGGAACAGCTCGGAGGCGTCGCTCATCCACCCACGACCCTGAGGAGGGCAGACGAAGAGCGGCCCCGGTGCGTCAGGGCCGCTCTCCGGTCAGCTCAGAAGCGCGAGAGCGGCTTCGGCGTGGCGTAGCCGAAGGTCGCGTTCTCGGCGAAGGCGTTGACCCCGAACGTGGCGTTCAGTGCATCCGCCGCGGTCTTGGTCAGCGTCAGCTTGACGGCGCCGAGGTCACGGCGATCCGAGGCCCGCACCTTGAACAGGTCGACACGGCCGACGTTGCCGACGGTCCCGTTGACCCTGCCGCTCACCCGCAGGCGGGCGAGATCGATGTTGAAGCGCGACACGGTGATCGTCGCGGAGCCGGCGCTCAGGTTCAGGCCGCCGCTGTGCTTGATCCGCAGGCCCCGCAGGCGGTACCCGGTGATCGGGAACTTCGCGGCCAGCGTGCCCTTGAAGGCCCCCGCCTTCGCACCCTGGACCGGAGCAGGCGTGATGCCGGCGCTACCGATGAGGTCGTACACGGCGGGCGCGACGACCACCCGCGTGTACCCGACCTTCGTGCTGGATCGCTGGGCCGTGGCGGCCTCGGCCGGCGACCCCACGAGACCGGTCATGCCTGCTGTCAACACCAGTGCCAGCAGGGCAAGGATTGTCTTCTTCATGATTTCCCCATTTCAGCGGCCGGGACCTCCGACCTCCTATGCGTGGTTCGGTGCGGTCACGGAACCGGATGGGACAAATCCGAAGAAAAATGTGCGACAGGTCACTCTGTTTTTGGGATGAGGATTCTCTTTGCCGCGCGGACCAGGGGCCTGCGGAAACAGGTAAAACCCATCACGATGACGGCGGTCCGACGCTAATCTCCGCGTCATGGTTCCCGTGTGGCTGGTGTTGTTGGCCCTCGTAGTCGTCTTCATCGAGAACGGCATCCGGGCCACTCGCAGGGAGAAGGCTTGGGGGCGCCTGTTCGAGCGATCCCAGGAGGAACGAGACGCGGAGTTTCAGCGACTGCACGTCCTCGTGGATGGGCTGCGGACTGAAAGTGAGCAGGACCGCAGAGAACGGGCCGTCCGGCAGGTTCATGCTGAGCTGACGAAAGCTCACCGCGCTGTACTGCGAGCCCAGCCCGCTGGTATCAAGGACGACCATTGATCATCTGACGTTTTCGGAGTTCAGCTCATCTGGTCCGCCTAGAGCGACGAGAGTGTCCGGGTGGCCCCTACAACGTTCTCTCGGCGCGAGTTGCGCCGACTCTTCGGCGGTTGGGCACGACGCAACCTCAAAACCGTCATCACCTCGACGGCAGTCGTGATCCTCATGCTGTTCCTAGCGACCGTGTTCCTCATTTGGTATTCGCCGCTGGGCAATTTTCGCTGGTATCTCATGGGACTGACGCATGCACTTCTCCTGGGCGCCGCCCCAGTCGCACTCTTCATGGCCTTCCTCGCCATCAATCCCGAGGCAATGAGACAACTCCGCGGAGCGTGGGGCGAAGAAAACACTCGGGAGGTCCTCAAAAGCGCCAAACACCGGCGACTCGTCTGGGGTTGGGCGGACAGTATCGAGCTCGCCTACGGCGACATCGACCACCTCGTAGTCACCCGTCGTGGCGGACTCGTCGCGATCGACTCGAAATGGCGCAACACGTTCAACCCGGCCGACCGGGACGGTATGGCTCGGTCCGCGGAGAAGGCGCGCCTGCGCGCGAACGGGATCGTCGACACCGTGGTCCGGGCCGGGGCTCGCGGGCGGCGATCCGCGGGCCAATCCGTCCGCATCCGCCCGGTCGTCGTGATCTGGGGAGCGTTGCAGAGCGAGATTCCGGAATCGGCGAATGCTCACGGAGTGGATTTCGTCCCCGGATACCGGCTGAAGCGGTACCTGAAGGACCTCCGAGGTGACCCGATCGATCGGGCGGCAGCTTCCGGGCTGTTACGGCGAGTCAATGAGTTCCGGGATAACTCGAAGGACCGACGAACCAAAGCTCGGACCTGACGCAGCGTTCGTCAGGCCACCACACCGTCGGGCGTGAGCAGGAAAGGCGTTCCACCCACGGACCTCAGCAAGAAAAGGTCGACGAAGGTCATGCCGACGATGGTGCCGTCGGGGCCTGCGCGGAGCTCGTCGCGGACCCAGCGCCACGGGCGGGGCGCGTCGGCCGCGTACTCGACCACGAGCGCGGGCTTCCCGTCGGCCAACGAGACCCCCGAAGTCAGCGTCATCGGCAGCGTCTCGGCCAAGCTGCCTCCCCGCCACACGAGGTTCGTGCCCGCGGCGCCGTCGCCCGCGCGAACGAACCGCTTCCCGTACCAGTGCCGCAACCCGATCAGGCCGAGACCGACGGGCGCGATCCGGGTCAGCGGCGGGACGAACGAGGCGGCCAGATCGCCGGCCGTGAAGTGGAGGACCTCGTCCAGCTCGAGCGGACGCAGCGACGACCACTCGCGCCGCAGGGACAGGACACCGTGCTTCATGGGCTCTCCGAGAGGACTGGACCGTCCGCCGCCGGGAACCGGGACGCGAAGCGCTCGGCCAGGGCGGTGATGGTCAGGGAGGGGTTCACGCCGAGGTTGGCGGGGATGACGGAGGCGTCGGCCACGTAGAGCCCGGGGTGGCCGTGGACCTCGTGGTTCGCGTCCACGACCCCGTCGGCCGCGGTCGCGCCCATCACGGCGCCACCGAGGATGTGCGCGGTGACCGACAGCCCGCCGACCGACTCGCCCAGCAGGTTCAGCGGCCGCCCACCGGAGGCCTCGGCGAAGGCGCGAGTGACCTCGTTCGCGACGGGCAGGTTGCTGGGCGGGCGCGCTCCCCCGGTCAGCCGGGACCGCAGCACCCGGCGCCACGGTCGCAGCGGCGAGCGGCGGTGGTCGAGAGCGAACTCGCTGTCGAGGCGCTGCATCGTCGTGAGGACGGTCAGCCGATTCAGGAAGCGGTGGGCGGTCATCAGGCGCAGCTGTCGCAACGGCGACCCGAGGATCGAGAGCACGACGCGGCGGGCGCGACGGCCGGGATCGTCGTCGTCGACCATCGGACCCAGCTGGGCGCGCATGTGCCAACCGCCCATGTAGCGGTTCTGCGTCGTGTGGGTGCGCTCGTCGGGACGGAAGTCGCTCGAGATCGTCGGACCGCGCGAGAGGTCGTCGCCGCGCGGCTGCAGCACGGCGGTGAGGGCCTCGGAGTTCGTCCGTACGTGCTGACCCAGCTGGTCCGAGATCCGCGACAGGGCGCCGGTCTCGCGGCAACGGTGGAGCAGCTCGACCGTGCCCAGGACGCCCGCGGCGAGGACGACCCGCCGGGCCCGGACGGTCGACTCGCGACCGCGCTCCCACGGGTGGCGTGTCACGAGCTCGTACCCGCCGTCGACGGGTCGCACCGAGACGACCTCGGTCTCGGGGCGCACCTCGACGCCGCGCTTCTCGGCCAGGAAGAGGTAGTTGAGGGTCAGCTGGTTCTTGGCGCCGTAGGGGCAACCGAGCAGGCACTCGCCGCAGAGCCGGCAGCCCGTCCGGTCGGGGCCTTCGCCATCGAAGAACGGGTCCGGCTCGGTGACGCCGGGGCGGCCGAAGAAGATCGCCGACGGCACCGGCCCGAACGTCGCCTCCGCACCGACCGCCTTCGCCGCGGAGTGGAGGTGGTCGTCCATCTCGCCGTGGTGCGGGTTCGTGACCCGGCCGAGCATCCGCGCGGCGCGGTCGAGATGGGGCGCGAGCTCGGTCTTCCAGTCGACTCCGAGGGCCGACAGAGCGGGCTCGCCGTAGAACTCGTCACCGGGTACGAGCAGGACGCCGGCCCAGACGATCGAGCCACCGCCGACACCGGACCCGCCGATGATCGCCATGTGGCGGAAGATGCGCTGCCAGAAGAACCCGCGCATCCCGGCCCGCGGCGCCCAGAGATACGCGCGCGGGTCACGCCGGGCCGCGAGCAGGTCGGCGTCGCTGAGGCGGCGGCCCTTCTCGAGCACCAGCACCGAGTGCCCGGCCTCGGTCAGACGCAGCGCGGAGACCGCTCCCCCGAAGCCACTCCCGACCACGACGACATCGGCGTCCCAGCGCCCGAGAGGATCCACGCGCTCAACCTAGTGTGAGCGCGGTCACCTCGATGCCCATTCAGGCGGTCGCCAGCGCGCGAGCCTCGGCGTGGGCCTCGTCCGAGTGGTCGTGCAGTGCCGCGAAGTCACGCAGCTCATCGCGGCCGGCCCGGGTCGCCCGCAGCGCGTTGGCGATCGCCACCAGATCGACGACCTCCTGCAGCAGCGCGCCAACGATCGCCGGGATGACGCCGAACGCGGCGACGAGCATCAGCACGACCGAGAGGGCGATACCGGCCCAGATCGACTCCTTCGCGACCCGCAGGGTGCGCTGGCCGACCGACACCGCGACCGCCGCGCGCGAGATGTCGTCCCGGACGATGACGACGTCGGCGGACTGGGAGGCGGCGGTCGAGCCACGCGCACCCATCGCGACACCGACGTCGGCCACCGCGAGGACGGGCGCGTCGTTGACGCCGTCACCGACCATCATCACCGGGCCAGGCTCGGCGTCGCGGACGATCCCGACCTTGTCCTCGGGCAGCAGTTCGGCCTCGACGCGGGTGACGCCAGCTTGGGCGGCAATGTGCGACGCGGTGGGGGCCGCGTCGCCGGTGAGGATCATCCGCTGGCGGACCCCGAGTCGGTCCAGCTCGTCGAGTGTCGCCCGGGCGTTGGCCCGGAGCCGGTCGGAGATGAGCAGGACGCCGGCGAAGACACCGTCGACGCCCACGTAGACGGCGGACTCCCCCGGCTCGAGGTCGGCGACCTCGAACCCGGTCGTGTGGTCGCGGACGAACGAGCCCTTGCCGACGACGACCTCGCGGCCCTCCAACACCGCCGTCACGCCGTGCGTCGCTATCTCGCGGGCCTCGGTTGCGGGGACCAGGCGCAGTCCGCGTGCCTCGGCCGCCTCCCGGATGGAGTCGGCCAGCACGTGACCGGAGTACTGCTCGGCCGAGCCGGTGATCCGCAGCAGCTCGTCCTCGTCGAGGAAGGGTTGCCCGTCGGCTCCAGGCGCCGGCCGGATCTCGAGCAGCTCGGGGCGGCCGTACGTCAGGGTGCCGGTCTTGTCGAAGGCTGCGGTGCGGACCCGACCGAGAGTCTCGATCGTGCCACCGGACTTGACGATGACGCCGTTCTTCGCGGCACGGGACATGCCCGCCAGGAAGGCCACGGGAGCCGCGATCAGCAGCGGGCACGGGGTGGCGACGACGAGCACCTCGGCGAAGCGGACGGGATCGCCCGAGAGCCACCAGGCGAGGCCGCCGATCAGGTAGGCGACGATCGTGAACGGCACGGCGTAGCGATCGGCCAGGCGCACCATCGGCGCGCGGGACTCGGAGGCTTCCCGCACCAGGGAAAGAATGCGGGAGTACTGCGAGTCCTGGGCGGTCGCCGTCGCCTCGAGCACCACGGCGCGTTGGCCGTTGAGCACGCCGGAGAGGATCTCGTCGCCGGTCCGCCGGCTGACGGGAAGCGGCTCGCCGGTCAGCGACGACTCGTCGAAGCCGGCCTCGATCGCGTGTCCGTCCGAGTCGGTGGAGAGGATGCCGTCAACCGGCACCACCTCGGCAGGCCGCACCAGCAGCCGATCGCCGACGGAGATGCTCTCCATCGCGACGTCGCGCGTCGTGCCGTCGGGCAGCAGCAGGTGGGCGACTTGCGGCGCGCGTTCCAGGAGAGCCGAGAGGCTCCGCTTCGCCCGCCCGGCCGCGTAGTCCTCGAGCGCCTCGCCGCCGGTGAACATCAGGCACACGACCAACGCTGCGAGGTACTCCCCGACGAGCAGGGTCGAGGCGATGGCCGTCACGGCCAGGATGTCGATGCCCCAGTGCCCGTGCAGGAGGTCCTTGACCATCCCGATCGAGACCTTGACCAGGACGACTGCGCCGAACACCGAGGCGAACCATTGGGCGGCGTCAGGGGCTCCGGAGAGCTCGAGCGCCAAGGTGCCTGCCAATGCCGCCAGGGTGGCGACGACCCACGGATGAGCCTTGGCCAGCTCCCAGGTCCTCATGTTTGTCGCCTCGCCCCCGCGCGTTCTCGGATCGGATCACCCAACATTCCAGAATACGCGGTCATTGCAGCAGATCCACGCATCGCGGCGGTCGCCGGTCAATTCCAAAAGGGATATTTGTCGGCGCATCTGCGTAGGTTTCCACCCGAGGTCAAGAGAGCCACCCACGCCTCCGGACAGTGGTGGCCGGCAACCGCGTCGCCCGACACGGTGCCTTCCGGAGAAGACCAGGGCCGTCCCGACCGGGACGACCAAGTCGGGCACATCCGTGCCCTCGAGAGAGGAGCCACCATGGCCGAACACCGCACCCGCGACGAACTGAACGAGTTGTTGCGCCACGCGCACTTCATCGCCGTCGGCAAGGGGCACACCGCGAGGTACGTCGAGAAGAACTACCCCGGCTGGCACTGGAACGAGCTGATCGCGATCCTTCGCATCGGCGGGGTGCTGCGCAAGGACGAGAACGAGCGACTCCGGTGCGACCCGAAGGTCGTCGGCGTCCGGTTCGGACGTGGCTCGACGTTCCACGTCGAGTGGGACTGGATGGCCTGATCCACCGCACAGTCGCGACTCAGGCTCGGTGGACCTTCCAGACGCCCATCATGAACAGGCTGATCGCCGAGAGGATGCCCAAGGCCGTCCAGCCGACGACGGTGGCGGACTCCGTTCCGAACTCGACCGGTCCCAGGCTCAGGAGCGCGATGACGGAGCTCACCCAGGCGGCGAGGGCCACGAGCATGCCGATGGTGAGGACGATGCCGCCGAACTTGGACGGCTTGGTCTTCTCCTGGTGGGCTTGGTCCTGCGCTGATCCCACGTGAGGGACGTGCAGATGAGGCACATGCAGTGAGAGGGCCATGACGCACTCCGATCGGTAGAGGTCGCATCGACGAGCCGATCATTCGACAGTACGCCCGCATCTTCCTGGCGCAACAGGTCAAACGCCGTGGGATCAGCGCTGGACCTTCGACGTTGCGAGGGTTGCCGATGAGGTTCGTGACGTCGGTCCTTCCCCTGTGATGCAGAGTTCACCGAGTCCCGGCGAGCAGGGTTCGGGTGGGACACCCCATGGCGCGCCCGGGACCGGCATGCTTGCGCCATGACGAATCTGCACGACAACCGCTATGTCGCGTTGGCCCGCCTGGTTCGCCGCTACGGACGCTCCGACCTGCTGTCCGGAACCCAGCTCGACGAGTTCGACATCGACGACGAGACGCCGCTCGGCGACGCCGAGCGCGCGCAGGCGTTCGCGGACGACCTGGAGAAGATGGGGCCGACCTTCATCAAGCTCGGCCAGCTGCTCTCGACGCGGTTCGACCTGCTGCCCGCGTCGTACACGACCGCGCTGGAGCGGCTGCAGGACGAGGTCGAGCCGATCGACTTCGACACCGTGCGTGAGGTCGTCGAGACCGAGCTCGGCGCCACGCTCAAGGAGCGGTTCAGCGACTTCGACGTCAAGCCCCTCGCCGCGGCGTCGCTCGGCCAGGTCCACCGCGCGGTCCTGCGCAACGGGCGCGAGGTCGTCGTGAAGGTGCAGCGACCTCACGTTCGCGAGCTCGTGCGCGAGGACATGAAGGTGCTGGGTCGCCTGGCGCGCCTGGCCGACCGCCGGACCGAGATCGGGCGCAGCTTCGGCTTCGGTCAGCTGCTCGACCAGTTCCGCCGCTCGCTCGCCGGCGAGCTGGACTACCGCCGCGAGGCCCGCAACCTGGTCACCTTCGGCGAGCTGACCGCCCCGTACGACCTGCTCGTCGTGCCGCAGCCGGTCGAGCCGTACACGACCTCGAAGATCCTGACGATGGACTTCGTCGAGGGCCGCAAGGTCACCGACATCGGCCCACTGGGACTCACCGACGTCGACGCCCGCCCGATCGTCGAGCAGCTCTTCAGCGCGTACCTGCACATGATCCTCGACGCCGGGGTGCTGCACGCCGACCCGCACCCGGGCAACCTGCTGCTCACCCCCGACGGACGCCTGGCCCTGCTCGACCTCGGCATGACGGCCTCGGTCCCCCCACGCATCCAGCACGACATCATCAAGCTGCTGCTGGCCATCAGCGACGGGGACGGCGAGGAGACCTCGTCGATCCTGGCCGCCATGGGCCACCCACTCGACTCGTTCGAGGCCGGCCCGTTCCGCAGCGACGTCGCCCACCTGGTCTCCGAGGCGATCGCCAGCGGCGCGGACGTCGCGGTCGGCGCCGTGCTGGTCGATCTCAGCCGGGTGTCCGGCGCGCACGGGCTGCGCCCGCCGGCCGAGATGTCGATGGTGGGCAAGGCGTTGCTGAACCTCGACCAGGCCACCTCGCACCTGGATCCCGGCTTCTCGCCCACCGACGCCATCCGCGAGAACGCGACCGACATCTCGGCCGCCGGCCTGAAGATGTCGCCCGGCGGCATCGTTGCCGCCGCCATCGAGTCGAAGAACTTCGTGGAGCACCTGCCCGAGCGCGCGAACCGCATCATGGACTCGCTCGCCGACGGCGAGTTCCGCGTCAAGGTCGACGCGATCGACGAGCAGCGACTCCACACCGTGATCCAGCGGGTCGCCAACCGCGTCACGCTCGGCATCATCATCGCGGCCACCATCTTGGGTGCCGCCCTGATGATGCGCGTGCCGTCGAGCTGGACGGTGCTGGGCTACCCGGGCCTCGCGATGCTCTTCTTCCTGTTCGCCGTCTGCGGCGGCATCGCCATGGCGGCCTGGATCGTCATGACGGACCGCAAGGTCGCGCGCACGGACCGCACGGCCGGACCCCCGCGGCCGAGCTGATCGCGCGGAGCGCGGGAACCTGATTGACTGGCCGTGAACAAACGTTCACGCCCCAGCCCCGAACGGATCCCGTGACTGTCTCGACGTCCTCCCCGACCACCATCGCCCAGCCGCCGGAAGCACCGAGGCGCAGCGCCGCGCTCATCGTGGCGACCCTGTCGCTGTGCGGCATCGTCGTCTCGTTGCAGCAGACGCTCCTGCTGCCGCTGCTGCCGATGCTTCCCGACCTCCTGGACGCCTCGGCAGACAGCACCTCGTGGCTCGTGACCGCGACTCTCCTGACGGGCGCGATCGCCACCCCGACCGTGACGCGCCTGGCCGACATGTACGGCAAGCGCCGGATGATGGTCCTGACCCTGGCGATCTCGGTCCTCGGATCGATCCTCGGTGCCTTCAGCGAGGACCTGGTGCTGCTGATCGTCGCTCGGGCACTGCAGGGCGTCGGCATGGCGGTCGTCCCGGTCGGCATCGCGATCATGCGTGACGAGTTGCCGCGTGAACGCATCCCGCTCGGCGTGGCGCTCATGAGTGCCACGCTCGCGATCGGCGCCGGCGTGGGACTCCCCCTGTCCGGCCTCATCTCCGAGCACCTGGACTGGCACGCGATCTTCTGGGCGACCGGCGCGGTCGGGATCGCCCTGCTCATCGCGGCCATGGTGGTGCTGCCCGAGTCCCCCGTCCGCACCCGAGGCAGCTTCGACTTCCGCGGCGCCCTGCTGCTGTCGGCCGCCCTCACCGCCCTCATGCTGGCGCTCTCCAAGGGCTCGCACTGGGGCTGGAGCTCGCCGACGACGCTGGGTCTGGTCGCCGGCGGCGGCGTGCTGCTCGCGATCTGGGTCCCGGTCGAGCTGCGGACGCCGAGCCCCCTGGTCGACCTGCGCGTCTCCTCCCGACGTTCCGTCGTCCTGGTGAACTCCGCCTCCGTGCTCGTCGGGTTCGCGATGTTCGCCAACATGCTGCTCACGACCCAGCTGCTGCAGATGCCCGAGGCCAGCGGCTACGGGCTGGGGCTCGGGATCCTCGAGACCGGTTGGTGGATGGTCCCCAACGCGGCCGCCTTCGGCCTCATGGCACCCGTCTCGGCCTGGCTCACGCGGCGCTTCGGGCCGCAGGTGACGGCGTTGTCGGGCGCGCTCCTCATGGGTGTCGCCTATGCCGCACGCGTGTTCCTCAGCGACGACCTCGCCCAGGTCGTGATCGGATCGGTCGCGGTCGGCGTCGGCACCGCGATGGTCTACGGCGCGTTGCCGACGATGATCATGCGCGCCGTGCCGGTCACCGAGACGGCTTCGGCCAACGGACTCAACGTGTTGCTGCGGTCGATCGGCACCACGAGCGCCAGCGCCATCGTCGCCGCGGTCACCTCCGCGTCCGTCGTGACGATCGTCGGCGAGGAGGCGACGAGCGAAGGCGCGATCAGGCTGCTGTTCTGGCTCGCCGCGGCTGCGGCGCTGGTCGGCGCGGCCGTCCTCTTCCCGACCCTGGGGATGCAGGACTTCGCACCCGAGGCGGATCGTTCCGGGACCGCGACCTCCAGCCGTCCCAACTGCGTGGTGCATGGCAAGGTCGTCGACGCGAACGCCCGCCCCGTGCGCAACGCCGTCGTGACGGTCCTGACCATGGAGGGTGCGGCCGTCGACTGGGGCCACGCCGATTCGGAAGGGCAGGTCGCGGTGGCCGTGCCCGGCCACGGTGACTACTTCATCGTGACGTCCGCCGATGGCTGGCAGCCGCGCTCGCGCATCGTCACCGTCGACGTGGAGACCGGACTGCCGCCCCTGGTGCTGCGCGATCGACTCACCCTCGAGGGCACGATCACCGACGCGGACGGCGTCCCGATCGAGGGGGTGCTCGTGATCCTGACCCATCACGCGGGCGAGGTCGTGACCTCGACCCGCACCGACCACGAGGGGCGGTACGCGGTGCCACGTCCGCCGAACGGGCGCTACGTGCTCAGCGCCATCTGCGACACCGGAGCGACCGGCGCTCGCCCGGTCACCGTCTGGGAGGCCAACCGCACCGCGGACCTCACCTTGGGGACCCCCCTCGCATGACCGCTCCCACCGATCCGGCCGAGCTGAGGGCCGCGGTGTGGCGTGCGGCGGGCGACCTCTTCGCGCGCAAGGGCTTCGGCGAGGTGACGATCCGCGAGATCGCGGCGCTGGCCGGCACCTCTCCCTCGCTCGTCATGAAGGTGGCCGGCAGCAAGGAGCAGCTGTTCCACCGCACGGCAACGATCGCCGCACCGGAGTTGCCGGACGTTCCCGTCTCCGCACTCGGGACGGCGCTCGTCGCCGAACTGGTCGACCGCCAGCGGCGCGGAGATCTGGAGCACCTCGGCCGGGCCATCATGCTGCGCGTGAACGCCCCCGATCCCCAGTCCGTGCGGACGCAGTTCCTGCACGGCTACGTCACACCGCTCGCCGAGGTTCTCGACGGCCCTCGACCGGAGCTGCGTGCCGAGCTCGCCGTCGCCGCCCTGATGGGCTTGGCGACGACCCTGCGATTCTTCGAGTCGCCCGTCCTGCTCGCCGAGCTCGACGCCGTCGAGGCCGTCTACGGTCCGGTCGTCCAACGACTTCTCGACGGCGCGTAGCCCTCCGTCGTCAGGCGTTCGCGCGAGGTCGGCGGCGCGCGGCGCGGCGGATCACCGAGCCGGGCTTCGAGGCCAGCAGCGGGTCCCAGTCCTCGGTGATCTCGGTCAGCTTCGCCTCGTCGACGAAGACCGCGCCGTCCTTGACCTCCTGCTCGAGGTCGCGGCCCAGGATCACGCCCGCCGTCTTCATGCCGCCCCAGATCGTGGCGTTGATGCCGAACATGAACTCGGTACTGGCCCCGCCCAGGAACAGGCCCGGGATGTGCGTCGTGACCTTCGGGCGGAAGGGGCCGAGGTTCTTGAGCAGCGGCGCGATGCCGTAGCAGGAACCGTCCGACGTCAGGGTGAAGCGCTCCTGCGTCATCGGGGTGGACGCCTCGCAGAACACCATCCGCTCGCGCAGGTCGGGGATCATCAGCGAGGCCGTGTCCAGCACGCGCTCGGTGAGCTCGTCCTTGAGCCGGCGGTACTCCTCGTCGCGTCCGTACTCGGCGCCGTCCATCGGGTCGGCGTCGACGTTCCAGAACGCGTGCTCCTTGGGCGCCCAGCTGACCAGCTCGAGCGTCGAGTAGCCCGGAGGCGCCGAGTGCGTGCCCTCCGGATCCTTCGCCGTGGGGCAGCTGATGCCCACGGGCATCTGCTCGGGGCAGCGGCCCGCCTCGACCTCGCGGTAGTAACCGTCGACGTCGTTGTTCGGCCACACCCACGCCAGCGGAGGGGTGTCGCGCTCGCGCAGGTCGACGTCGAGTGCGACGTAGACCGCGAACATCGGCTGCGTCATCTCCAGGTTCGCCAGGCGCTTGCGGAGCTTCCGCGTCAGGTGCTCGTCACCGACCAGCTCGGTCCAGGTCAGCTTGTAGTCGCCCGCTGCCACGACGACGTCGGAGCGGAACTCCTCGCCGCCGCGCAGGCGGACCCCGACGGCTCGGCCGTCCTCGATGAGGATGCGCTCGACGCGCGACTTGGTGCGGACCGTCCCGCCGTAGGACTGGATCACGTCGGTCAGGTGCGCGCCGATCACCTGGCCGCCCCCGCGCGGGTAGTAGGCGCCGTCCTGCAGGTAGTGGTGCAGCAGGCCGCCGTGCATGACCGCGGGCGTGCGGTACGGCGGCCACGTGTAGTCGCCGTTCTCCGCGAGGATCACGGCCTGGGCGTCGGCGCTGAGCCCGCAGGCGTCCATCAGCTTGGTGATCGGGCGCAGTCCCCAGCGCAGCAGCATCCACGGCTTCAGCCGCGGCTCCTCCCCCGCCGAGATGATCCGCAGGATCCGCACGCACCGGCGCAGCCCCTTCTCCTCCTCGGGGAACGCCGCGATCAGCCGCTCGAGGTACGTGTCCCACCCCGTCGGCGTGTGGAACGTCGTGCCCGGAACCATGATCCGGCAGTGGCCCTCGGGGTTCTGGCGCAGCCACTTGATGCGCTCGGTCAGCGCCAGACCGGACAACGCCGTCTGCATCCGACCGCCGGGACCGCACTCCCCCACGTAGTGGGTACCGACGTCGAACTCGAACTTGTTGCCGGCGCGACGGAAGACCTGCGTGCTGCCTCCGACGACCTGGTTCGCCTCCAGCACCAGCACCTTCGTGCCGTTCGCCGCGAGGTACGCCGCGGTCGTCAGGCCGCCGGGCCCCGCGCCCACGACGATCGCGTCCCAGGTCTCGGGACCGGACTCGGGAGCCTCGGTCGAGGGCGTGGCGGTCTGCGTCATGGGTGAATCGCTTTCGAGGGGTGATCTGGAGTCGGACTCCAGTTAACCACGTCTCACGCGTCCGACGGCTGCACGATGAGGCCCTCGAGCAGGACGAGTCCGGCCTCGATCACGGCGGTCTCCACGCGCTCGGGCGCCAACACCAACGCGTCGCGGCGCAGCGCCAGCGCGGCGACACCGTTCCATGAACCGAACAGGAAGAACGACATCAACTCGGGATCGACGCGGCGGATCGCTCCGCTCTCGACGGCTTCGCGGATGCTCTGCTCGAACTCACGCCGGAGCTCGCCGAACCGCTCGACGACCTGGGTCTCGACGGCCGTCGTCGGACCGCGCTCCCCCGTGGCAGTCAGGTACTTCACGACCACCGGGTGGTCGAGCAGCAGCCGCAGGTAGGCCACGCCGACACCGGCGAACCGCTCGAGCGGGGACGTGTCGGCCGCGTAGGCCGCACGCAGGGCATCCGTCGCGACGCCCAGGACCCGCTCCGTCACTGCGGCCAGCAGCCCGTCCTTCGTCCCGAAGTGCACGTACACCGAGGCCGGCGAGACCCCCGCCTGCGCGGCGACGTCCTCGATCCGGATCTCCTCGGGTGCGCGCTGCGAGACCAGGAACTCGGCCGCGTCGAGCAACAGGGCGCGCGTGCGCTCCCTGCGGCGCAATCCCCGCGCCGCGGCGGACTGCTCGGGCTCGCTCACGCCACCACCCTAGGACCGCGGCTCGTTTGTCAGCGGGGATAGCGGGTACAGGACGGGAACCACGTCCGACGGAGAGGGAGAACCATGGAGCGACTGGTCGCAGATCTGGTGGTCGAGCGACTGCGCGCCTGGGGCGTGCACCGCACCTTCGGGTACTCCGGCGACGGGATCAACGGCCTCATGGGCGCCCTGCGCCGCGCCGGGGGCGATCCGGCGTTCGTCCAGGCGCGGCACGAGGAGAACGCCGCGCTCATGGCGGTCGGCCACGCGAAGTACACCGGCGGCGTGGGCGTCATGATCAGCACCCAGGGTCCGGGCGCCGTGCACCTGCTCAACGGGTTGTACGACGCCAAGCTCGACCACCAGCCCGTCGTCGCCATCGTCGGCCAGCAGCCCACCACAGCGCTCGGTGCGGAGTACCAGCAGGAGATCGACCTGAGCGCCCTGTTCAAGGACGTCGCGGCGCAGTACGTCCAGGCCGTGCTCGCGCCCGAGCAGGCGGGGATGGTCCTGGACCGGGCCTTCAGGACGGCCTTGGCGACCCGCTCGCCGTGCGTGGTCATCCTGCCGCACGACGTGCAGGTCGCACCGGCCCCCGAGGTCCCCCCGCACGAGCACGGGGTCGTGCCCACCACGCCGCAATGGCGGCCGCCTCGCGTGATCCCCGCCGACAGCGATCTGGCCGAGGCCGCCGAGGTGCTGAACTCCGGCGAGCGGGTCGCCCTCCTCGTGGGTCAGGGCGCCCGCGACGCGGGTGACCTCGTGCGCACCGTGGCCGAGCGGCTCGGCGCCGGCGTCACGACGAGCCTGCTGGGCAAGCCGTGGTGGGACGAGACCCTGCCGATCAGTTGCGGCGTCATGGGTCATCTCGGCACCACCGCCTCCGGATGGCTGATGGACCAGTGCGACACGCTGCTGATGATCGGCACCAACGACCCGTGGACCGAGTTCTATCCCGCGCCCGGTCAGGCCCGGGCGGTGCAGATCGACATCGACGGGCGACACCTGGGCAACCGCTACCCGGTGGAGGTGGGCCTGGTCGGAGACACCACCGAGACGCTCACCGCGCTGTTGCCGCTGCTGAAGGAGAAGCCGGACACCACGTGGCGGACCGAGGTGGTCGAGCAGGTCGAACGCTGGCACCGCATCGCCGAGGAACGAGCACACGCTGACGCCGTACCGCTCAGCCCCGAGCTCGTGGTCCGCGCCCTCACGCCCCGGCTGCCGTCCGACGCGCAGGTCAGCGTCGACGTGGGTTCGGTCGTCTACTGGTACGCCCGGCACCTGACCCTGCCCCCGGGAGTCCCGGCGCACCTGTCGTCCACCCTGGCCTCGATGGGCTCAGGCCTGCCCTACGGCCTGGCCGCCAAGCTGTCCGCTCCCGACCGGCCCGTCGTCGCGCTCGTCGGCGACGGCGCGATGCAGATGAACGGCATCGCCGAGCTCGTCACCGTCGCCTCGCGCTGGCGGGACTGGACCGACCCCCGCTTCGTCGTCCTGGTGCTCAACAACGGCGACCTCGCCGAGGTGACGTGGGAGCAGCGCGAGACCGAGGGCGACCCCCGCTACGACGTCAGCCAGTCGCTGCCGGACTTCCCCTACGCGGGCTACGCCGACCTGCTGGGCCTCACCGGGATCCGGGTCGAGCGCCCCGAGGACGTCGACGCGGCGTGGGACCGGGCCCTCTCGGCGGACCGGCCGGTCGTGATCGAGGCGATCGTCGACCCCGACGTGCCGCTGCTGCCACCGTTCCCCGGCGGCGAGGAGAAGCTCGAGAGCTTCCACCGCGCCCTGGACCAGGAGGAGGACGCCGCGCACGCGCGCGCCCTGCTCGACCAGCAGGCCGCGCAGGAGGCGGACTGAGGCCGGTGACTCATGGCTCGCTGACGTTGTCCTCGCGCAGGCGCAGGCTCGTCATGACGTCCTCGCGCGGCCACGATGCCCTACGTAGACCGTCGCAGCGGGCGGGCCTGTCGGCCCGGCGTCGGGTCAGAGAAGCCACATCTGCTTGAGCTGACGGCGGGAGGTGATGCCGAGCTTGCGGAAGATGTTGCGCAGATGAGCCTCGATCGTGCGCGGGCTGAGGAACAGCGCAGCACCGACCTCCTTCGAGGTCGCTCCCGTGGCCACGAGTCGGGCGACCTGAAGCTCCTGCTCGGTGAGCGCATCCGCCGCCTGGGCGTCGCGCCGGCGCGGGTGCTCGCCCGTGGCCCGCAACTCGCGCGCGGCCCGCTCGGCGAACCCCGCGGCACCCATCTCCGCGAGCATCCTGTGAGCCGTGCGCAGCTGCTCGCGCGCGTCCTGACGGCGACCCTCCCGACGCAGCCACTCCCCGTAGAGCAGATGGGCGCGAGCGAGGTGGCCGGCCGTCCGCGGCTTGGCCAGGTGCTCGATCGCCTCTCGATAGAGCGCCTCGGCCTCCGACCCGCTGCTGACGAGCGCCCGCGAGCGAGCCGCCAACCCCAGGCCCCACGAGGTGCCGCTGGCCTGAGCGCGCGCGGTGAGCTCAGCCAGCGCCTCGGCGGCGAGCTCTGGCCGGCCCTGGCGGCACGCGGCCTCGACGAGCTCGGTGTGGGGCAGACTGCCGTGGGACAGCTCGGAGGCCTGGAAGGACTGCAATGCCACCTCGAGTGCCGCCGCATAGTCTCCGTGGCCGTTGTGCAGTACCGACATGGCGTACGTGGTCATGAGGCGCTCGGTGCGCTGGGCTGGGCCTTCGGACCCTCGCTCCACGCTCGCTCGGAGCTCGGACGCCTCCTCGGTGGCCCCGCGCCACGCGGCGAGGATCAGATGGGCGTGCAGCTGCGGCAGAGCTCGCGACGGCGCCAGGATCGAGGTCTGGCCCGCCACCAGTTCGGCGCGGGCCAGATCACCGGAGAGCACCGCCATGAGCGACTGGATGAGCAGGGCAGTCGGCAACGTCGCCAGCGCGCCCGCCTCGCGGGCGAGCGCCACGTGCCGGTCGGCCAGCGCGTTGACGAGGTCGTCGTCGAACAACGCTATGGCCGTCCGGCTGGCCAACCCCAGCCAGCGGCGGCTGCCGTCCAGATCGGCACACGGCTCGAGCGCGACCATCGCATCCAGTGCCCTGCGGAGCTCGGGGACGCTGGCTTCGTAGCCTTGCGTGTACATGGTCGTCAGCCCGTCGAGCAGCAGGTCCGCCGGCTGCGGTGGCGTCGGCGCAGGTGGAGCATTCAACGCCGCCTCGGCCGCGACCCGCGGGCCCCATCCAGGTTCCACACCACCGGTGACGATCGCTCCGTCCAACGCGTCGAGGTACGTCTCGCGGGAGAGCACCGGGTCGAGAGGAGCCAGCCCTGCGGCGACCGCCAACAACGCCTTGGGCGGGCTGCTGTGCCGGGCCTCCTGGTAGTCCATCCGGGTGCGCAGAAGAACGGCGCGAGCGCCGTCGAGAGGTTCCAGGTTGACGCCGACGGCAACCTCGATCAGTCGCCGGGCCTCGTCGAACGATCCGGCCTCGTACTTGGCGAGTGCCGCGGCGAGCGAACGCTTCGCGCGCAGCACAGGATCCGGCGTCAGCTCGGCCGCGCCCTGCAAGAACGCCGCGGCCGCCGCCAAGCCACCCCGGGATCGAGCGCGAACGGCCGACACCTCGAGCTCGGCCGCGACCTGCTCGTCGACCCCCTGCACCGCCTGCGCACGGTGCCAGGCGCGGCGATCGGGATCGGACGCCACGGTGGCCTCGGCCAACGCTCGATGCACCCGTCGATGGTCCTGGGGGTTCGCCGCCTGGTACACCGCCGATCGAACGAGCGGATGGGCGAATCGCACCCGGGCCGGGCCGATCTCCAACAGTCCGGCCGATTCGGCTGCCACCGCTGCCTGGACGTCGAGATCCAACCGGGCCGCGGCGCGCTCCAGCAGCGCCGGATCGCCGGTGGGCTCGGCCGCCGCGATCAGCAGCAGCTCCTGCGTGTCGGGAGGAAGGTCCCGGGAGCGTCTCCGGAAGCTGTCCTCGATGCGCCGCGGGACACCCGCGACGTACGGCAAGGCATAGCCTCCGGCCAGCCGCTCGGGTCGCGCGCTGCGGGGCAGCTCCAGCAAGGCCAGCGGATTGCCGCGCGACTCCGCGATGATCTGATCGCGCACGCTCTTGTCCATCGTCACGTTGGTGACCGTCTCCAGGAGCTGGCGCGACTCCGGATCGGAGAGCCGTCCCACGTGGATCTCCGCCAGACCCCGGAAGGGATCGTGATGGTCCCCTTCGGTCTCGCGGCGGCCGAACAGCAACGCCACTCGCTCGGCGGACAACCGACGCGCCACGAAGGCCAGGACCTGGGCCGAGGCCTGGTCGAACCACTGCACGTCGTCGACGACGCACAGCAGCGGCTGCTCGTCCGCGGCATCGGACCAGAGGTTGAGGACGGCGAGACCGACCAGGAACAGGTCGGGGGCGGAGCCGGTCTGCCGCCCGAGGGCCACGAGGAGCGCCTCGCGCTGCGGGTCGGAGAGGATGTCCGCGTGGTGCAGCAGTGGAGCACACATCTGGTGCAGCCCCGCGAACGCGAACTCGGTCTCGGACTCCACACCGCTCGCGGACACCACCTGGAACTGCGCAGCGCCGAGGTCGCGGGCCAGCTCGAGGATCGCGGTCTTGCCGATGCCGGCCTCCCCGCACACCACGAGGCTGCCGCTGCGTCCGGCCCGCGCCGCGGCCAGGAGCTGCTCGACCGCGTCGCGCTCTCCTCGTCTCCCCAGGAGATCAGTCAGTGTCGTCACCTCAGTTCTCGGTGCCCATCGACCAGGTGGCGCGCTCCGCCGTGGTGGTGGTGGTGAACATAGCGGACAGCGGTGGGGCATGGTGGGCATCACCGGCATTCGCGATCACCAGGGCAGTACTCCGGACTCGTCTCGCAGGGTCCCGATGGGGCCGTCGGCGCCGATGGTCGCCACCGTCACGACCACCGCGTGGGTGGACCTGCGCAACAGCGGCAGGGCGGCCTCCGTCACCCGCACGATGCCGACGGCGTTGGTGTCGAAGACCCGCAGCGCCGACGGGCAGCCGCGATGAGCTGATCGCCAACCTGCGGCGCGCGGAGTGCGTCGTCAGCTGAGTTCGTGGACGTTCCCCCGCACCGCTTCCGGAATCGGCGTCGGACCGGTGTTCAGCTCGAGGATCTGCCGGTTGATCCGGGGCTCGAGGATCACTTCGACGAGGGTGTCCGCGACGTCCTCGCGCGGGATCTCGTCGTGGAGCTCGGCCGGTCCGAGCGAGACGGTGCCGCGTCCCGGCTCGTCCAGCAGGAGCGAGGGCCGGATGATGACCCAGTCGCTACTGGCGCGGCTCACGGCGACGTCCGTCTCCTTCTTCACCGCGAAGTAGTGCTCGACCTCCGCGTCGAGGTCGCGCTCGCGCCACGACTCGGGAAGCACCGACACCAGCACGAACCGCGCATCCACCGCGCCGGCAGCAGCCAGCGCCTTCACCACCCCGGCACCGTCGATGGCATCGGTGACCTCGGTGGCCCCGGCGTTGGACCCGGCGGTGTAGACCACGACGTCCGACTCCGCGAGCATCGTCGCCAGTTGGTCCTCCGACAGATCGGCGAGGTCGCCGACCTGCGTGTCCACCGATCGGGAAGCCAGTCGCTCGCGCTGTTCCTCTCGACGCACGAGACCGGCGACGGTGACTCCGCGCGCCACCAACCGTTCCGCCACGAGTCCCCCGACGGCTCCGGTCACTCCGATGATGAAGACCTTCATGCGGCCAGCTCCTCCCGATGCGGTGGTGCTCTTGACTCTCACTCTCTCACCCCGAATACTTGCTTGTGCAAGCACATTGCGGGGACGGGGGCGACGATGGACCACCGCGAGTCACGGCCGAGCGACCGGCCCCCGCGCTCGGCGCCGGCCCGTCGAGTCGACCGCGGGCTCGGCGATCTGCTCCATCGCGGTGGCGAACGCCTCCAGGTCCACGCCCTGCAGATGGTCCATCACCCGCCGGCGGACGCTGGCGAGATGGACGGGCCACGCCGCCTCCAGGCATCGCAGTCCGGCCGGCGTGATGCGGGCGACCTGACCCCGACCGTCATCGGCGGAGCGCGACCGCTCCACGAGGCGTTCGCGCTCGAGGCGACCCACGACCCGACTGAGGCCGCTCACCGAGATCGCGACGTGACTCGCCAGCTGGCTCATGCGCATCGAGCCCTCCGGGGCCTCCGAGAGCGTCATCAGGACCACGTACTCCGTGCCGCCGATGCCCTGGTCCTGCATGAGGTCAGCATCGATCACCCGCGGGATCACCAGGACGGCCCGCGTCAGCGCGCGCCACGCCGCCTCCTCCCGTGCCGAGAGAGGAACGACTTCACCGGACCCATGTGGTTCGACCATGAATGACGACGCTAGCCGGTACTTGCTTGACAAAGCAACCGGAAAGGAAGGACACCGCATGAACGGCATCGAAGCCATCGTCACGACCCACCTCGACACCTGGAACTCCCCCGCGGGCCCGGAACGGCTCACGGCGATCGCCTCGGTGTACGCCCCCGACGTGGTCATCGGCGAGCCTCAGGGCACCCTGACCGGACACGAGGGCATGGAGCAGGCGATCGCCGCCCTGCAGTCCCAGTTGCCCGGCACGGAGCTCCGCCGGTCCGGACCGATCCAGGTGGCGCAGGACCTGGTCACCTACGCCTGGTCGCTCGGCACACCCGACGGTCCTGTCGTGGCCAGCGGCCGAGACGTCCTGTTCATCCGCGATCACGACGTGGCCGCCCTGTACGTGGTCATCGACACCCCATGAGCACCCCACCGAGAAGGACGAGCCCATGACCGAGATCCACGTGGTCCATGACCCCGCCAGACTGCGCTACGAGGCGAGCGCCGGTGGCGAGGCCGCCGGCTTCGCCGAGTACATCCGCACCGACGATCTGATCGTCCTCACCCACACCGAGGTCGACCCGCGGTTCGAGGGCCTGGGCGTCGGGTCGGCGCTGGCCCGGTTCGCGATGGACGACGTCTGCGCCGACGGACAGCGCAAGGTGATGCCGCTGTGCCCGTTCTTCAAGGGGTGGATCGGACGTCATCGCGAGTACGTGCCGATGGTGTACGGCGTCCCCGAGCCGACGGCGGGGGACTGACATGACCCGCAAGACGTACGACGGTCCGATCGTCGAGGTCTCGTTCGACGGGGACCTGTGCCGCCACGCCGCCGAGTGCGTCCGCGGCATGCCGGAGGTCTTCGACGTGGCGAGCCGGCCCTGGATCGATCCCGGGCGCGCCGACACCGAGGACCGCGCCGAGACCCTGCGTCGCGTCGTCGGGCGGTGCCCGTCCGGGGCCTTGCGCATCCAGGACTCTCCCACGCCCGGAAGGACGACCCCATGACCACGACACGGACGGACACGACGGGCACACCCGTGCAGATCACGCTCGAGAACGGCGACCCCATCGGCTCGTACACGGTGCGCCTCGAGGACGGCTCGGCCGTCGGCCGAGCCGACTTCGTCGATCCCCCCGGCGCGGGCCACCCCCGGATCTTCTTCCACACCGAGGTCGACGAGAGGTTCGGCGGGCGCGGGCTGGCCGGGCTGCTCGTGCGCGAGGCGCTGGACGACAGCATCCGCAAGAGCATCACGGTCGTGCCCGTGTGCCCGGTCTTCGCCGGGCACCTGCAGAACCACGGCAGCGAGTACAGCGCCCGCGGTGGGGTCTTCCGCTCGCCGCGTCCCGACGACATCGCGCTCGTCACCCACGCCGTCCGCGGCGACGCGTGAGGACCGGCGGCATGCGCTCGGTGATCCCCGACTACCTGGCCGAGGCGCTCGCCGACGTCGAGGCCGACGTCTCAGGAGAGCCCGCGGGGTACATCCCCGAGCTCGCGGCAGCCGATCCCGACCGCCTCGGCGCGGTCTTCGCCACGCTCGACGGCACGATCTACGGTGCCGGCGACATCGACACCGAGTTCACGATCCAGTCGATCTCCAAGCCGTTCGCCTACGCGCTGGCCCTGGCCGACCGCGGCTTCGACGCGGTGCTGGCCAAGGTCGGCGTGGAGCCGTCCGGCGAGGCGTTCAACGAGATCTCCCTCGAGGACGAGACCGGGCGCCCGCGCAATCCGATGATCAACGCCGGCGCGATAACGACGCACTCGCTGGTCGGCTCACCCGACCTGGACCCGGCACGGCGGGTGACGCGGGTGGTCGAGGGCCTGTCCGCCTTCGCCGGTCGGCCTCTGTCGGTCGACGAGGCGGTGTGCGCGTCGGAGATGGAGGAGGCCTGGCGCAATCTGGCGATCGCGAACATGCTGCGCAGTCACCGCATCCTCACCGAGGATCCCCGAGCCGTGGTCGACGGGTACGTCCGCCAGTGCTCCGTGCTCGTCACCGCGCGGGACCTGGGCATCATGGCCGCCACGTTGGCCAACCGCGGTGTGAACCCGCTGTCGGGCGAGCAGGTGGTCGCCGAGCCCGTCGTGCGTCAGGTGCTGAGCGTCATGGCCACCTGCGGGATGTACGACGCGGCGGGCGACTGGGCCACCCAGGTCGGCATCCCGGCCAAGAGCGGTGTGGCCGGAGGCCTGATCGGCGCCCTGCCCGGCCAGCTCGGGATCGCGACCTTCTCCCCCCGGCTGGACGTCCATGGCAACAGCGTGCGCGGGGTGTCGCTGTTCGAGCGCTTCTCGTCCGACGCCGGCATGCACGTGATGGCGGCGCCGCCGTCCGCTCCGTCGGTCGTGCGCTCCCATCGCGCCATGGGCACCGGCGCCGATGCCGTTCGCGTGATCCAGCTGCAGGGCGGGATCCGCTTCGCCGGTGGCGAGCGGATCGTGCGCGAAGTGGCGGACCAGGTGTTCCCCGAGACCACCGTCGCACTGGACCTCACGCTGGTCCATTCGATCGACGACGTGGCACGGCGCATGATCCTGGAGGTCGCGCGGCGCCTCACGCTGGACGGTCACGACGTCCACCTCGTCGACCCCGACTCGATCCTGCCGGACCCCGACCCGGGCGAGGGCGGCCGTGTGACGGTGACGGACGCCCTCGCCGGCCCGATCAGCCCAGGAAGGAGACCAGCGCGGCGTTGACCTCGTCGGCGTGGGTCCAGAGCAGCCCGTGGGGCGCGCCCTCGATCTCGAGGTACTCGGCGTCCGGGAGCAGCTGGCGGAACCGGCGCGCCGTCGCGTCGATGGGCAGGATGTTGTCCGCGGTGCCGTGCAGGATCAGCGCCGGCAGGCCGCTGCGCCTGACCACGTCGACGTCCTCCCGGAAGTCCTCGATCCACGACGACACGACCGCGTACGAGGCCACCGGGGCGCTCGAGACGGCGACGTTCCAGCTGGCGGTCACGGCCTCCTGGCTGATCCGGCTGCCGAAGGTCTCGGCGAGGTTGTAGAAGTCGGAGAAGAACTCCGTGTACCAGGCGTAGCGGTCGCTCTTCGCGGCCAGCTCGATCTCGTCGAAGACCTTGCGGGGCACGCCCCCGGCGTTGTCGTCGGCCTCGACCAGGTAGGGCTCCAAGGAGGCGAGGAAGGCGAGCTTCGCGACCCGGTCGGGCCCGTACGTCGACACGTAGCGGGCCAGTTCGCCCGTACCCATCGAGAAGCCGACCAGGACGACGTCGCGCAGGTCGAGTGCTCGCAGCACGACGTGCAGGTCGGCGGCGAAGGTGTCGTAGTCGTAGCCCGACCCGACCTTGGACGACTGCCCGAAGCCGCGGCGGTCGTAGGTGATGACCCGGTACCCCGCCTCGAGCAGCACCCGGGTCTGGCGCTCCCAGCTGTGCCCGTTCAGCGGGTAGCCGTGGATGAGCACGACGGGCTGCCCCGTCCCCTGGTCCTCGTAGTAGAGCTCGATCGGCGTGCTGTTCTCGGTGCCGACGGTGATGAATCCCATGATCTGTTCCTTCATTCGGTGAACTGCGGTGCGGTGGTGGCCAGCAGGGCGTCGCGGAACGCTCGCGCGCTCGGGAATCGATCCCCGCGGGTCTTGGCCAGTGCCCTCGCGAGCACGGCATCGAGGCCGGGGACGGACGTGCCGGCCGCCGGTGGCTCCTCGTGGACGTGTTGGTAGGCGACCGAGATCGGATCACCGGTGAAGGGCGGCCGACCGGTCAGCAGCTCGTGGAGCAGGCATCCCGCCGAGTACAGGTCGCTGGCGGCGTCCAAGGGCTCGCCCCGGACCTGCTCCGGCGACAGGTAGCCGGGCGTTCCGAGGAACTGCAAGGTCTGGGTGATCGCATCGGCCCGTTCCCCACTGGCCCGCGCGATCCCGAAGTCCACGAGCTTGACGGCGCCTTCGGGCGTGACCATCACGTTGGCCGGCTTGATGTCGCAGTGGACGACACCGGCCCGATGGCTGAACTCCAAGGCCGTGAGGACCCCGACCAGGTACTCGATCGCCTGCTCGACGGTCACACCGCCGGCCCGCATCAGTTCGCGCAGGGACCGGCCGGCGACGTGCTCCATGACGATGAACGGCACTCGTGCCGCGTCCGCCGCGTCCTCACCTCCGTCGTAGCCGGTGCCCACGATCGAGACGATCGCAGGATGGTCCAGCCCGGCCATGGTCTCGGCCTCGCTGCGGAACCGGGAACGGAAGCGCGGATCCTCGGCGAGGTCCGGACGGAGCACCTTGATGGCGACGCAGTCGCCCGAGGGGATGTCACGACCGCAGTGGACGGCTGCCATGCCACCGTGACCGATGACGCCCCCCATCTCGTAGCGGCCGTCAAGGACGCGGGTGGGACTCATCGCCGCGGCTCCCAGCGGAAGAACCGGCCCGCCGCGACGACGGCCACGACCACCCAGCCCACGCTCCGGAGCAACAGCTGCAGTGCGTCGGTCAGCGGGAGACCACCGTTCCAGGCGCCCATGACCAACTCGGTGACCGCGCCGCCCGGGAGCAGTTGCTTGATCGTGGTCAATTCGCTCGTGCCCGTCAGGCCGACCCAACTGGCGACCCCGATCAGCAGCAGGCTGATCGGCAGGGTGGTCACCTGCGCGTGCTCCGGCGAGTTCGTCAGTCCGGTGGTGGCCAGCGCGAGGGCGATCATCATGGCGGTCAGGACCAGGATCGCCACGGCGAGGACCGCGACGTCGGCCGGCGGACCGGCCACTGCGGCGAGCACCGCCAGGATCACGACCGTCTGGACCAGTGCGATGGCGGTGAGCGGCAGGAGCAACCCGATGAGGATGTCGACGTCACCGACGGCGGTGGAGCGCAGCCGCTTGAGGAACAGGTTCTGTCGCCGCGACGCCAACGTCGTCACCGCGGTCGTGTAGAGCCCGAAGGCCATCACGATGAACAGCATGATCGCGGCGATGTACCCGAGGCTGGCCTGGTCGGCGAGGGTCTCGTGCTGGTAGACGAACGTGGCGCTCACCGCCACCGGGATGACCAGGCCCGAGACCAGGACCAGCCGGTTCCGGAAGACCTGGACCAACTCACTGCGGGCGATCCCCACCACGCCCGTGGTCCGGTTCATGGCACCGTGCCGGGTCGTGTCAGTCATGGCTGATCACCCGGAACACGTCGTCGAGGCGCGTCGGCGCGGCCTGCAGGTCCTGCAGCTCCACACCGGCGTCGTCGGCCCAGGCGAGCAGGAGGTACAGGTCCTTCTGCAGGGCGAAGGTCTCGACGTGGAACCCACCGCCGACCCGCACGGTGTCGACCGGTGGCTCGGGTACGCCGGGTGGGAGCGAGAAGCTGATCACCGACGGCAGGGCCTGGGTCAGCTCGGCGACCGTTCCCTCCTGGCGCAACGTGCCTTGGTGCATGATGCCGATGCGGTCGGCGCGTTGCTGTGCCTCCTCCAGGTAATGGGTGGTGAGCACGATCGTGGATCCCCGGTCGCGCAATCGATCCACCGCGTCCCAGAGTGCGTCACGCGACTGGATGTCCAGACCCGTCGTCGGCTCGTCCAGGATGACCAGCTCGGGTCCGCCGTACACGGCGGTGGCGAAGTCCAGCCGGCGCTTCTCGCCGCCCGAGAGCTGGGACACCCGGGTGGTGGCCCGGTGCGCGAGACCGGAGATGTCCAGGACCCGTGCGACGTCGTCACGCCGACCACTCAGCGAGCCGATCAGCCCCACCGACTCCCGCACGGACAGGTCGGGCGAGAAGCCGCTCTCCTGGAGCATGATCCCGGTTCGCGGGCGCACCTCTCGCCGGTTCGTCGGGCTCTCACCGAAGATCCGCACGCTGCCGGACGACGGCTGGCGGTGGCCTTCCATGACCTCGAGGGTCGAGGTCTTCCCTGCCCCGTTGGTGCCGAGAAGGGCGTAGAACTCGCCCCGCTCGACCTGCAACGAGAGGCTCTTGACGGCGGGGAAGTCGTCGTAGGTGACGGACAGGTCGTCGACGACGACTACTGGGCTGATGGCCATGGCGCATCTCTTCGTGTGGAGGGTCCCGACAGCGGGCGTGCCCTCAGGCTCACACCGTCGGGTGCGCGGTCGCGTCGGTAGAAGTCCCTGATGGGGTCACGGTCGTCACCGCGTCCCGACCTACGTAGGTGGTCAGGACAGTCGCATCTCGCGCAGCTGGCGGCGCGAGGTGATGCCGAACTTGCGGTAGATGCTGCGCAGATGGGCCTCGATCGTGCGCGGGCTCAGGAACAGCTGCGCACCGACCTCGCGGGACGTCGCGCCGGTCGCCACGAGCCGCGCGACGTGCAGCTCCTGGGCCGTGAGCGCATCGGTCGGCTGGGCGGTCCGGCTGCGGGGGTGCTCACCGGTGGTCCGCAGTTCGCGGGCCGCGCGTTCGGCGAACGCCTCGGCACCGATGTCGGTGAGCATCTCGTGGGCGATCCGCAGCTGCTGGCGTGCGTCCTGTCGTCGGCCCTCGCGGCGGAGCCACTCACCGTAGACGAGGTGAGCCCGCGCCAGGTGACTGGCCAGCCGGCCACCCCCGAGATGCGCGATCGCCTCGAGGTAGTGCTTCTCGGCCGCCGCGCCGTCGGTCACCAACGCACGGGAGCGCGCCGCCAGCCCGAGTCCCCAGGGGGCGCCGCTCGCGGCAGCGCGCGAGCAGAGCTCCTCCAGCACATCGGCCACGCGCTCTGGCTGACCGGCCCGGCAGGCGGCCTCGATGAGCTCGGAGTGAGCGAGGTTGTTGTACGCCCACGCAGCGGATCCGATCGCCCGCGTGCCCGCCTCCTGCGCCCGGGCGTAGTTGCCGAGACCGTTGTGCAGGACCGCCATGGCGTACTGGGAAAGGACGGTCTCGGTGCGCTTCCCGGTCCCGGCGGACTCTCGTTCGAGGGTCGCGGCGATCTCCAGGGTCTCGTCGGGACGGCCGCGCCAGGCCGCCAGCACGAGCTGGGCGTGGCGCAGGGGCGCAGCGGTGATGGACGTCGTGATCGCGGTCTGCTGGGTCGCGAGCTCGGCGCGGGCGAGCTCGCCCGAGAGCACCAGGCCGATCAACTGGACGAACAGGGCACCGGGGAGGGCGGCCAGCGCCCCGGACTCACGGGCGAATCGCACGTGACGTTCCGCCAGCTCGTGGAGCATCTCGTCGTCGAAGAGCGACACCGCGGTCCGACCCGCGAGCCAGAGCCACCGGTGGTCGTCCGCCACGTACTCCGCATGTGGCTCGTGCTCCCGGAACGCCTCCAGCGCCCGACGCAGCATCGGCACACTGGCGTCGTATCCCGTCGTGAACCGCGTCACCAACCCGTCGAGCAGCAGGTCGGCCGGGCGAGGCGGCGCCGGCGAGGGCGGCGCGGCCAGGGCCGCCTCGGCCACCTCCCGCACTCCCCCGCCGGAGCCGGTGGACCCCCGCGACGATGGCCGCATCCATCGCGTCCAGGTAGGTCTCGCGGGACATGGCAGTGTCGAGTGGAGCGAGCGTCCTGGCGGCGTCCAGGAGCATCGCGGCCATGTCGCTGCCACGCTTCAGGTGGAAGCCGATCTGGGCACGCATCAACTGGGCCCGGGCGCACTGCAGCGTGTCGAGGAGTCCGGCCTCGGCGATGTCCAACAGCTGCAGAGCGGCGGAGGACATCCCCGCCTCGTGCATGGCCAAGGCGGCGTCCAGTGCGCGTCTCGCGCGGAATGCGGGGTCCGGCGTCAGCTCGACCGCCCGCTGCAGGAACGCCGCGGCAGCGGCGAGCCCGCCACGGGCGCGCGCCCGGCCGGCCGAGGCCTCGAGCTCGGCCGCGACGCTCTCGTCGACACCCATCACCGACTGCGCACGGTGCCAGGCGCGGCGATCGGGGTCGGAGCGATCGGTGGCGGTGGCCAGCGCACGATGCACCCGACGGTGGTCCGGCGGCGCAGCAGCCTGGTAAACCGCCGATCGCACCAGCGGATGGGAGAACCGCACCCGCGTGTCGATCTCCAGCAGCCCGGCGGCCTCCGCGGCGTCGGCCGCTCCGCAGTCGATGTCCAGCTGCGCGGCGGCGCGCTCCAGCAGTGCGACGTCGCCCGTCGGCTCGGCCGCCGCGATCAGCAGGAGCTCCTGCGTCGCCGCAGGAAGGTCGCTCGAGCGTCGCCGGAAGCTGTCCTCGATCCGCCGCGGGACGCTCAGCGCGTGCGGCAGCCCGAACCCTCCGGCCAGCCCCTCGGGTCGCGCACTGCGGGGAAGCTCCATCAGCGCGAGAGGATTGCCCCGCGCCTCGGCGATGATCTGGTCGCGGACGCGGGTGTCCAGCGCCGCATGGCCGGACCTGGCCAGGAGAATCCGGGCTTCCTCCTCGTCGAGCCCCTCGAGACGCCGCTCCGGCAAGCCGGTGAACGGGTCGTCACCGTCGTGGGGCTCCCTGCGCGCGAAGAGCAATGCCACCCGCTCGGCGGCCAGCCTTCGCGCCACGAAGGCCAGGACCTGCGCCGACGCCTGGTCCAGCCACTGGGTGTCGTCGACGATGCACAACAGTGGCCCCGCATCGGCGACCTCGGACAGCAGGTTCAGGGCGGCCAGTCCGACGAGGAACCGGTCGGGAGCGGCACCGCCTCGCACGCCGAGCGCGACGTGGAGCGCTTCCTGCTGGGGCGGCGACAGGACACCCGCGAACTCCAGCAGCGGCGCGCAGAGCTGGTGCAGCCCGGCGAACGCGAACTGGGCCTCGGACTCGGCCGCGGCCGCGAACACCACGCGGACGTCGGGCTCCGCGGTGTCTCGGGCCCGTTTCAGGATCGTCGTCTTGCCGATCCCGGCCTCTCCCCGCAGCACGAGCGTGCGGCTCCGCCCGGCTCGTGCCTCGGACAACAGCTGCTCGATCGCCTCACATTCGGCGCGTCTGCTCAGGAGGTCGATCAGTGTCGTCTCCCTCCATCAGGTGGAGCAGTCGGCCCTCGTTCCGGGCAGTGTAGCGTCGATCGGCCGGCGTGTGTCGAGGTCGGCGAGCGTTGACGCGGCCCCTCGGCGACCTTCGGCGTAGCGTGTGGTTTGAGTCACATGACGACGAAAGGCCGCGGCCGTGAAGATCGGTGTTCCTCAAGAGATCAAGAACCACGAGTACCGGGTGGCGATCACCCCGCTGGGCGTGCGCGAGCTCACGAGCCGAGGGCACGAGGTGGTCGTCCAGGCCGGTGCCGGCGCCGGATCGACGATCAGCGACGACGACTTCGTCGCGGCCGGCGCCACGACCGTCCCCGACGCGGAGTCGGCGTGGGGCACCGATGGCGGCGTCGACCTGGTGCTGAAGGTCAAGGAGCCCGTGCCCGAGGAGTACCACCGCATCCGCGAGGGCCAGGCGCTCTTCACCTACCTGCATCTGGCTGCCGACCGGCTGTTGACCGAGGAGCTGCTCGCACGGCGGGTCACCGCCGTGGCCTACGAGACGGTCACGGACGCCGCCGGCCGCCTGCCGTTGCTCTATCCCATGAGCGAGGTGGCGGGCTGCCTCGCGCCGCAGGTCGGGGCCCACTCCCTGATGAAGGCCCAGGGCGGCCGGGGAGTCCTGCTCGGCGGGGTCGGCGGAGTGGCCAATGCGAAGGTCGTCATCATCGGAGCCGGGGTCTCGGGCCAGAACGCCGCCAACATCGCCCTCGGAATGGGCGCCGACGTGACCATCCTCGACACCGATCTGGACAAGCTGCGGATGAGCTTCTGGCGCTATGACAACCGCGTGCACGGCCTCGCCTCGTCCGAGCTGGCGATCGAGCAACAGGTGCTCGAGGCCGACCTCGTGATCGGCGCGGTGCTGGTGCCCGGCGCCGCCGCCCCGAAGCTGGTCGGCAACGAGCTGGTGTCGCGGATGAAGCCCGGATCGGTCCTCGTCGACATCGCGATCGACCAGGGCGGGTGCTTCGAGGACTCACGCCCGACCACCCACGCGCACCCGACCTTCCCGGTCCACGACTCGACGTTCTACTGCGTCGCGAACATGCCCGGAGCCGTCCCGAACACCTCGACCTACGCCCTGACCAACGCGACCCTGCCCTACACGATCGCGCTGGCCGGGCACGGCTGGGTCGACGCGATGCGCGCCGATGCCGGCCTGGCCCAAGGACTCAACACGTACGCCGGCGAGCTGACCAACGCCGCCGTGGCCGCAGCCGTCGGGCTGACGTCGACGGACGTCGACACGGTGCTTGCCTCGGTCTGAGAGTCAGCGCAGCGCCGCCTCGGTCAGTTGGTCGGCCGCCTTCTCGAAGAGATCCTGCATCTCCCCGGCGGGGTAGCTCGCGGCCAGCTCGGCCGCTGCCAGCGCCCCACCGAGCAGCACCGACGGATCGAGCTCCTGGCGCGGGTCCGGGAACGTCCCGGGCTTGGGACGCGGCCACCGACGGGGCCAGCCGGTGCCGCACCAGTCCTCGATGTCCTCGAGGAAAGCACGCTGGGCTCCCTCGTCACGGCCGCTGACGATGATGATGCCGCGCGCCATCAGCGCCAGCAGGAGCCGGCCGGACTCGGCGGGCGGGAGGGGCTGGGGGTTGAGAGCGACGCGGCTGAGACGTCCCGTGCGCAGACCTTGGGGTCCGCCCCCGACGAGCTCGAACACGCGCTCGTCGAGAGTGGCGATGAACTCGAGCCTGTCGAAGTCCGACAGGGTGACGCGACCGCGGGCAAGGGCCCGGACGAGGTCGGATGCAGTGGCCATGGGAGATCCTCCTGGAGTACGAGGCGGCCGGGTTGGCCGGCGCTCTCAGGGAGGCGGCGCGGCCCGCACGGATACACGCCCGCGTCGTCTTCGCCCGAGCGGGTACGAACTCGGCATGAGCACATCCACTCTTCTTGCCGCGCTGGCCGCGACCCTGATCGGCACCGCGTGGATGCTGCCGATGGGCGTGATCCGGACGCTGGCCTACCGGTCCGGCGAGGTGGACCACGACCGAGGGATGCGGAACGTGGTCATCCTGGCCCTGTCGCTGGGCTGCGTCTTCGCCGTGACGAGCCTGGTGCTCGCCCTCGTGGTCGCCTGGCGCTAGGACAACTGCACCCGACACCCATCAGGCCCGGACTCCATCGGATTCCGGGCCTGAACCACCCTCCAAGTTGAAAGAGCGATGAACGCCGACAAACGGTGCCTGCCCCGTGACCCCGACGCGAGTCGGCACCGTCCCGATCCGCGCCCAGCCGCTGTCGACGTCAGACCGATCGACTGGGCCAAGGCAATTCGACGTTGACTGCAGCCGGATCCAATGTCTGACCTCCACACTCCGTGAGGAACTCCCGCAATCGAGCCCACGAACGGGCTGCGCGTGAGTCACACTCGCCTGCCCCCGGGCGGTCGACACCCACTGACCGCATTCAGATCCCCCCGAGGAAACGTTTAGTCGCTGCTTCGACACTTGATACGTAGGCGCCTTGCCCCACCGCAGTCAGACCACCATCCACCGGGATGACGACGCCGTTCACGAAAGCTGACAGGTCGCTGGCCAGGAAGAGTGCAACACCGGCCACGTCGTCCGCCCGCCCGAGCCGTCCGAGCGGCTGGCCCACGCCGACCTCGCGATCGAGGTAGCCGTTGAACTCCTCCGCGCGCTCCAGCGGCACGCCGTACGAGCGCGACTGGATCTTGGTCAGGACCGGGCCGGGGGCGATCGCGTTGCACCGGACATCCTCAGCACCGAACTCGGCCGCCGCCTGACGCACCAGGCCCACGACCGCGTGCTTGGCCACCGTGTAGGCCGGGGCGCCCCATCCGCCCTGCAGGCTCGCGATGCTCGCGGTCGACACGATCGTCCCGCCGCTCCCTTGGGACCGAAACTGTTCCATGGCAACCTGGTGGCCGAGCAGCACCGACACCGTGACGAGTTCGTGCACGCGGCTGAAGTCGTTCACAGAGATGTTCGCGATTCGGTCCCGCGCGCCCACCGCCGCGGCGTTGTTGAACATGACGTCCAGTCGGCCGAACTCGTCGACCGCGGTGCTGACGAGATTCCGCATGTCCTGCTCGGCGCACACGTCGGCATGGACGAAGCGCACGGCGCCGCCGATGCGGTCCGCAGCCGCTTTGCCGTTCTCGTCGTCGATGTCACCCATGACCACCCGGGCGCCGTGACGGACGAACAGCTCGACGGTCGCGAGACCAATGCCGGCCGCGGCTCCGGTGACGATCGCCACCTTTCCCTCGAGGAGACCCATCGTGATCCTTCCGTCGGAGGCCGTCTGGCCCTTCATCTGGTCAGTAGGTGTGGGCGACATAGACGTCGCACGGGGCGTGGCGGGCCACATCCGTGGCAATGCTCCCCAGCACGCGCGCCACACCCTGGACGCGCTTGTTCCCGACGACGATCAGCGTGGCATCAAGGTCATCGGCGAGCTGGACGAGCACCGCGCCGGGCTTCCCGTACTCCGCGCGAGGTGTGATCGTGACATCCGGCGCGCTCGCGGAGATCTTCTCGACGGCCTGGGTCGCGAGCGCGCGGGCGGCATCGCTGGCCGAGAGCTTGTGCGGGTGCGACTCGTCCCCGTATCGCACCTCCTCGGTGTTGGAGAAGGCGCACACCACGACGAGTTCGGCACCGAGGGCCTTGGCGAGATCCGCAGCGCGGGTCGCAGCGTGGATCGAAGGTTCGTTTCCGTCCACGCCGACGAGAATGGTGCTCATCTGGGCAGATCTCCTCGCGTATCCGACATTATATATCTCATACATCCTAGTCCGAGATGCGTTCGCGTCAAGGCCTGGATGATCCCCTTCGGTGCGGCAAAGTTAGATATACGATGCATGATACTGATGTGGGGTGACGTGCGTCTCGACTCAGACCCGTGACCCGAACGCGGCCGTGGACGACCACGGAGACACCGCGGCAAAGCCTGAGGAGGCTCACCATGCACACCGTCTATCTCGAGCACTTCGGCGGACCGGAAGTCTTGCGGACGCGGCCCGCTGAGCCATGCGATCCCGGACCGGACGACGTGCTCGTTCGTGCCATGTTCGCCACCGTGAACCCCACTGACGTGTTGTTGCGCAGTGGCGCCCAGGCAGCGCTCGTAGAGTCGCCGGACGGACCATGGATCCCCGGCATGGAGTTGTCCGGGACCGTGGAGCGGCTCGGTCAGGACTACGCAGGACCGCTCGCCGTGGGGGACAACGTGATCGGGATCATCAATTCGCGCCGCACGGATGGTGGCGCGCAGTCCGGCTGGATCTGCGCCCCTTCGAGTTGGTTCGCGAAGGCGCCCGCCTCCGTGGCGGCACCAGAGGCCGCCACCCTCGCGATGAACGGCGTGACGGCGATCATGGTGCTCGAGCACCTGCTGGACGAGAAGGCGTCGACAGTGCTCGTCACGGGAGCCGCCGGGGCGCTCGGCGCCTACGTGGTCCAGCTCGCCGCAGCGCACGATCTCACGGTCATCGGGCTCGGGCGCCCCGGTGACGCCGAGCTCATCGCGCAGTCCGGGGCGGCACACGTGCTCTCGAGCGACGACAGCCTGCTCGACCGGGTCCATGAGGTTGCGCCGGACGGCGTCGACGTGGTCGTCGATGCCGCCCTGCTGATGGGCGAGGCCCGCAGCGCGGCGCGACGGGGCGGACTCATCGTGAACGTGCGGCCGACGGAGCCGGTCGATGACGACCGCCGCTCGGCCACGGTGTCGGTGATGCAGCGGATCGGCGACACCGATGCCTTGCGCGCCGTCGTCTCCTGGGCTGAGCAAGGTGTCCTTCGCCCGAAGGTCAACCGCGTGCTGCCGGCCGGCGCCGCGCAAGAGGCCTACCGGCTGGTCGAACGGGGCGGACTGCGCGGACGCGTCGTCCTGGACCTGACGGAGGACGCGTGATGGATGAGCTCGAAGCGCTCCGGCACCAGATCCGCGAGCTCCAGGATCGCCAGGACATCGCGGACTGCCTCGCTCGTTATTCGCGCGGCGTCGACCGATTCGACCGCGACCTGGTGTTGTCGGTGTACCACCCCGACGCCACGGACGACCACGGTCAGTTCTTCGGGAGCCCAACCGAGTTCGTCGACTGGGCGTTCGGGATGCGCGGCCACTCACGTCAGTCACCAGCACTGCCTGTTCCAGCACACCTGTGCTCTCGACGGCGACGTCGCGCACACCGAGACGTACTTCGTCTTTCTCGCGATGCACCGCGACGGCCAACCGTGGTCCACGACCGCGGGTCGCTACCTGGATCGCTTCGAGCGTCGCGATGGCCGGTGGGCGATTGCCCACCGCGTGTGCGTACGCGGCTGGAAGCCGACCGACGAGGTCATCGATGCGGACGGCCTGCTGACGCTGACCGGCGGGAGCCCGCCGCCGCCCGCGCTCCTGGACTTCATGAGGAAGGGGCCGGCGGCACGTCGAGACCGGACCGACCCCAGCTATGAGAGACCTCTGGCCGTCCAGCCCCGACCGCGTCGAGGCCTGGAATGCACTCACCACCCGTCCTCCACGCGCCTGAGCGTGGACGCTGAACGAAAGGCAGCACGATGACCGACGCCCACCAGATCTCTGAACGCTCCCTCGAGGAGCAGGTGCAATGGTTGCTCGACCGCGAGGCGATCCGCGACGTGATGCATCTCTACTGCCGTGGGGTCGATCGCTCGGACTTCGACCTCATCCGGCAGGCGTACCACGAGGATGCCTTCGACGACCACGGCAACTTCGAGGGCGACCGCGAGGCCGTCGTGACGAAGGTGTCCAAGAACGACAGCACCGCCATGATGCATCACATCGGCAACATGAGCATCGAGCTCGACGGGGACGCCGCGTGGGTTGAGACCTACTTCGTCGCCCACGAGAGCCGAGAGATCGACGCCAAGACCTACAACTCGGCCCGCGGCGGCCGCTACCTCGACCGCTTCGAGAAGCGCGCAGGTCGCTGGGCCGTCGCGAAGCGCCAGGTCGTGGACGACTGGGCCGAGATGACCGAGGTGGTGGGCCGTCCGGCCGTCGGCCGGAACACCGGTCATCGCTCGCCGGATCGCGACCCTTGGTATGCCTTCCGCTCGACCGAGCAAGGCGGTGGCCGATGACGTCGCCCACCCTCGAGCAGATCCATCGCGTTCCTGCGGTTCTGACGCGCCAGGTCGGCGACGAGGACATCGATCTCAACCACCACATGAACGCGGCCATCGTCTTCGCACGTCAGGTCGAGGGAATCCGGGAGGCGTTCTCGCGCGCGGGAGTGACGGAGAACTACGTCAACACGCGCGCGATGGGCACGTTCGTCGTCGAGCACCACATCCGGTACCTCAAGGAGCTCAGGCACGGAGATGCCTACAGCGTGCGAGTCCGCTTCCTGGAGCGGACGGAGAAGGCTGTTCACGTCGTCTCCTGCCTGGTCAGCGAGGCCGCGGCGGCCGTGGCGAACATCGTCGAGGGCGTGGTGGTACACGTGGACCAGCGCACGCGACGACCGACTGCGTTCCCCTCGGACATCGCAGCGGAGTTGGATGCGCAGATCAACGCGGGAGACCGGTCGGGGTGGGCTCACCAGCCCCACCTGATCATGCGGGGCTCCACTCGCGCCTGAGCTCGAAACGACGAAGAGGGCCGGCGCCAGTCCGTGACTGGTGCCGGCCCTCCTGCGTGACCTCAGATCGTGTCGGTGCTCTCGAAGAACGCCTTGCGGATGGCCTCCCGCGAGCCGATCACCTCGGGACCGCCACGACGCGTGATCCGTCCGCCCTGAAGCACGAAGGTCGACGTCGTGATGGGAGCCAGCCACGCGAGGTTCTGCTCCGCGATGAGCCACGAGACGCCCACCTTGGTGGTCTCGGCGATGGCCTCGCCCAAGCGGTCGACGATCGACGGCGCCAGCCCAACGGTCGGCTCGTCGAGCATGGCCACCTTCGGGTCACGGATCAGCGCCCGCGAGATCGCAAGGATCTGCTGCTGACCTCCCGACAGCGTGCCCGCGGGAGCGTCGATCTTCTCCGCCATCGCAGGGAACAGATCGAAGATCATCTGCTCGCGCTCGGCGTAGCGATCCGCGACCTTCGCCAACTTGGCACTGATCCGGAGGTTGTCGCGGACGGTCAGGTCCTGGAACACGTTGCGCCCTTCGGGCACCCACGCCAGACCGGACGACAATCGGGTCGCCGAGTCCTGCCGGGTCATGTCGACGCCGTCGACGGTCACCGTGCCGGCAATGGCACGCAGATCCCCTGCGATCGTGCGCAACAGCGTCGACTTGCCTGCACCGTTCACACCAAGGACGACTGCGACGGTGCCGTGCGAGACGTCCAGCGAGACGTCCCACAGGACTTGGAGCGGCCCGTAACCGGAATTGAGACCTCGAACGTCGAGCACGCTCGTCGTGGATGTCGGGCTGGACGCCGCGGCGGGGGCGGTGCTGGTGTTGTTCGTCATTCTGCTTCCTCCACGTGGGGCGTGCCGAGGTAGGCCTCGACCACGGCTTCGTCCTGCAGGACCTCCATCGGCGGTCCGTCCGCGATCACCCGCCCGTCAGCCAGGGCGACGATGCGATCAACCGCCGGGGCGAGGACGGGAATGAGGTGCTCGACGATGATGACGCAGGCGCCGGCATTGGCCGCATCGCGCGCCAGTGCCAGCACACTCTCGTGCTCGTCACTGGTGAGACCGGCGAGCGGCTCGTCCAACAGCAACACCGCCGTTCCCTGCGAGGAGGCCTTCACGACCTCGGTCAATCGGCGGGCGAAGAACTGCGAGTCGTCACCGCGACGCAAGTGGGCGTCCGTCACACCGAGCGCCGCGAGAGCGTTCTTCGCCGTGCTCTCGCCGACACCCCGCGCCGCCAGCGCCAGGTTTTTCGTCAACGAGAGCGACTCGAACAGTCGCGGCGTCTGGAAGCTGCGCCCGATGCCGAAGTCCGTGCGCTTGCGCGCAGGGATGGTCGTCAGGTCGGTCTCACCGAGCGAGATCTCACCCGCGGTCACGGGCTCGACGCCGGAGATGAGGTTGCACAGGGTGGACTTGCCCGCACCGTTCGGACCGACGATGCCCAGCACCTCCCCGGGACGGACGACGAAGTTGACGTCTTTGAGGACCTCGAGCCGTCCGAACGACTTCTTGACGTTGCGCAGCACCAGCTCGCCCGGGGCGCCCGCGTCGTCGGCCGAGCGGTCCAGCAGCGCCGTGGCGAGCGAGACGTCCGAGCCCGTGACGCGTACATCGTCATCGTCCCCGCGGCGACGACCGACCTTGCGCAGGCGTCGGATGAGCGCCGTCATGAGGTCGAGGCCACCGAGCTTCGGCAGGACCACGCGAAGCAGCACCAGCGCGATGGCGAACTCCGCCAGCTGGGCATACAGCGAGACCTCGGCACTCGTGGAGAACTGCTGGGCGACGGCCTGCAGGCCGAAGATGATCAGCGTGCCGATCAGGGGGCCCATCGCCGAGCCCGTTCCGCCGATGAACACAGCGAGCGTCACCAACAGCAGCGGGTGGATGTTCAGCGTAACCGCCGGGAGCGCGTAGCCGGCGTAGTACGCCTGGAAGGCACCGCCGACGGCGAACAGCGCGGCACTGATGGCGTAGGCCAGGAGACGATGCCGGGTCACGTTGATTCCGGCGACGTGCGCCGCAACCTGGTCGTCGCGGATTGCGAGCCAGCTGCTGCCCAAGCGCGTGTTGGAGACCGTCAGATTGACGATGGCAGTGAAGGCTGCGATGGCCACCAGCACGAGGTACATGGCCTCGTCACTCCAGGCCGGCAGGGACAGGGCGCTGACGCCCTCGACGCCGCCGAGGTCCTCGCTGCCGATCGCGTACGTGTAGGCGATCTGGCCGAGCACGAGCGTGAAGATCGAGATCGGCAGCAGCCCCTTGAGGCCCGAGGCCTTGATCAGCAGCGCCACGATCACGCCCGCGACCATGGCGACCGCCGCGTAGATCAGGAAGCCGGTGACGACCGAGTTCCCGTCGTTGATCCAGTACAGGACCCCGTATCCGCCGATCGCCCAGAAGAGCATGTGCGCGAAGGAGAGCTCACCGAGGAATCCGCCCACGAGGTTCCACGCGTAACACATCGTCAGCAGGAAGAGCCCTTCTGTGACGACGAAGAGGCTGTCCGCGCTGATCACGGGCACCAGGGCCAGGAAGGCGAAGGCCACCGCGGTGATCAGCCACCCCCGCTCGAGGTCGAACAGACCCGTCCTCCACGACTCGGGGCTCTGCGCGGGGGTCGCGGATCGCCCGCCGACCGGCTTGTCGATGACGCTCACCGTTTTCACCTCTAGCTTCTGTTGATTCACTGGGCCAACCCCACTTCCGCGTTGCGCTGGCCGAAGACCCGGCGAGCCACCGCCGACACCTGACGGATCGCATGTCCACCGACCAGGGCCGCGAGGAACACGACCAACGTCAGCGTCGAGGCGATCGAGGCGTCGAGGAGGTACGACAGGACCGACTGGGTCACGCCGTAGGCGATACCCAGCGCCAGACAGCCCAGCAGGTGGGTACGTGCGACGAGGGCGACGAGGAAGACGATGGTGATGTACTGCAGGCCCAGCGTCGGCTCGACCGGCTGGAACGTCATGATGACGCCGCCGGCGAGGCCGGCGAGCAGGCCGGCGATGACGAAGACGCCCAGGTAGATCTTGTCCACCGGCACGCCCACCGAGCGAGCACCCAGGGGGTACTGGCTGGCGACGTGGGCGAGCTTGCCGATCATCGAGTACTTGGAGATCGCCCACAGAGAGAAGGCGACGACGATGGCGATCACGACGGCCGCGACCTGGGCCGTGGTCATGTATCCGCCCGGAACCTCGATGCTGCGGAACTTCACGCCCAGGGTCTGGATGTCCGCACCGAAGAAGAGCTGGTAGAGCACGGTGAAGGAGCTGATCAGCAGGAGGGTGAAGACGAGCTGGACCCGGTGGCCGGACGTCGCCTTCGCCGACCTGATCAAGATCGTGTAGATCGGATAGGACAACAGGCCGACGGCGAGCGTCGCGAGGACGATGGCCATGACCACCGGCACATCGTTCTGGACGGCCACGAGCGTGACGTACATGCCGAGGACGACGAAAACGCCGTGCGCGGCGTTGACGATGTCGGCGATCTTGAGTTCGAGGGCGAACCCGATCGACATCAACACGTACAGCGCACCGATGCCCACCCCGGAAAGGATGGCTTGAGTCATCGATCGACCTCCTGCTTCAGACGGCACACCGGGGCCCGGTGAATATACGATCCATAATATTTGATTTCGTTCATGTGATCAAGATCCCCTTTCAAATGGCGCGTCGCGCCGACGTCAGAGGGTCGTGGCATGGCCGCCGTCAACTGGCAGCACAGCACCGGTGACGAACGAGCCGGCCCGCGAGGCGAGGTAGATGGCGGCGCCGGCCAGGTCGGAGCCCTCGGCGAAGCGCTTGAGCGGAATAGGCCCGAGCATCTCGTCCGCGCCCTCTAGGTCGATGGCATTCTCGAGCATCTGGCTGCGATAGCGCCCGGGCGCGATGACATTGACGGTCATGTGTGAGCCCGCGAGCTGACGCGCGAGATGGCGTGTGAGCATGTGAACCGCGGCCTTCGAAGCGGAGTAGGCGTACGTCTCGTGGGACGGCACATGGAAGGCGTCGATCGAGCCGATGTTGATGATGCGTGCGGGATCCTCGTGCTGGGCGGACGCCTCCAACAGGGGCATCAGCGCCTGGACCAGGAAGAACACACCCTTGACGTTGAGGTCGAAGACCTTGTCCCAGCCGTTCTCGGGATAGTCGGCCAGCTTCTCCACCCAGATGTTCCCGGCGTTGTTCACCAGCACGTCGACGCGGGGCTCGCGCTGGCTCAACTCGGCTGCAAAGGCGCGCACACCCTCGATACTGCCCAGGTTCGCGGCGATGCCGTGGCACTCGCCCAGCTCGGAGAGAGCAGCAGCAGCCTGCTCGCAGTCCTGGGCCTTGCGCGAGCAGATGTACACCTTGGCGCGCGCACGGACGAAGCCCTCTGCGATGCCATAGCCGATGCCACGGCTGCCGCCGGTGACGACGACTACCTTGCCGCTGACGTCGAACAGGCTGGTCGATTCAGTCATGGATGTCCTCACAGATCAATGCACGGTCAGTTGTCGTGCATAATATACAAAACGACGTGACTGGGGTCACCAATCGGGGGCCCGGCGCCCGTCTCAGACCGCGCGGACGACGGCGCGGGCCTAGCGGTTCAACTCAGCGAGCCGGCGCCACTCCTGCAGCGGTGGCCCATCGGTGCGCCGGTGCATGACGTACAACGACACGTGGTCGGCACCGGCATCCAGGTGCTCCTGCACCCTCCGGTTCACGTCGTCGACCGAGCCCCACGCGTACAAGCGGTCGATGAGCGTGTCGCTCCCACCGTCCGCGAAGTCACGCTCGCTGAAGCCGAGTCGTTCCAGGCTCTTGCGATAGTTCGGCAGGCCGAGCCTCATCCCCATGTCGTCCCGGCACAGGTCGCGGGCGACCTCCGGATCGGCCTCGAGGACTACGGCCTGCTCCGGCGCCAGCAGCTTGCCGATGCTCAGCGCCTCACGTGCGAGAGCCGTGTGCTCCGGTGGCACCAGGAAGGGGTGAGCGCCGTCGGCGCTGTCACGGGCGAGCTCCAGCATCGCCGGCCCGAGCGCCGCGAGGACGCGGACGGCCGGCTCACTCGGCTGCGGCACGTCCTTGATCGGGTGCTCGTCCATGGCGCGCAGATAGTTCCGCATCGCGGTCAGCGGCTTGTCGTACGTGTGGCCCCGCATGGTCGTGAGCCCTTCGTGGCTGACTCCGAGTCCCAGCAGGAATCGCCCCGGATAGGTCTCGGAGAGCACGCGGTGCGCGGAAGCGGCGGCGAGCGCGTCGCGCGCCCAGATCGAGGCCACCCCCGTGGCCACCACCAGCGAGGATGTCGCCGCCAGCGTGACCGCCGAGTTGACGAATGCTTCACGCCCCGACGGTGACTCGCCACTCCACAACGTTCCGAACCCGAGTCCTTCAAGCTCTTGGACGATGTCGCGGTACGGGCCCGCCTTCTGTGAGTTCAGCTGGTTGGTCCAGATGCCGATCGTGCCCAGTTCCATACGCCGTGCCTCAGTCCTTGGTTCGATCGGACGCGTCCGGTGACCACGGCGCCGGCCGGACCACTTCGTCCGCGTGCATGAAGTTCAGCTGGTAGTACCGAAAGGAGATCCGCCAACCCTCGTCCGTACGGACGAACTCGTCGAAGTACTCGACGAGGCTCCGCGGAGAGACGTTCGACGACACCACGCCGGCCCGGGGCTCGGGCTCTCGCCACACCACGCCGTAGGAACGGCCTCGTGCGTGGTCCTCGTCCAGGACATCGACGACCTGATTGGTCGACACGTGCCGCCCGAGCCGGTCGCGGGGATATGCCTCGAGCCAGGCACGGATGGCGTACCGGCCACGCACGGGCTCGGGACGTGCCGCGGGCTTGTACAGCGCATCCTGGGTGAAGATGCCGGCGAATCCGTCGGCATCCGGGTGGTCCAGGTGCAGGCAGTACAGCGTCATAAGCTTGGTGCACTCGTGCTCGATGCACAGACGATCAAGGTCGTTCATGCGGTCTCCTCGCTCGCGCCGGGCGCAGCGGACGAGACCCCGATGTGCCGGGACATGGCTGCGCCGTATCGCGCGCCGTGAACCTCGAACTCGGTCGACGACGTCGTGATCAGATCGAGCTCCTGCGCGGTGAGATCCACCGTCACGGCGGCCATGTTCTCCTCCAACCGATGTCGGCTGCGCGTGCCGGGGATCGGGACGATCCACTCGTGGCGGGCCAAGATCCACGCCAGCGCGATCTGCGCGGGCGTGACCCCCCGTTGCTGCGCCACCGTCGTGGTGGCCTCGAGCAGGCCGGCGTTGGCTCGGCGAGCCTCCACGGTGAAGCGTGGGATGCGCCCACGCACGTCGCTCTCATCGAACTGCTCGTCCACCGCCATCTTCCCAGTGAGGAATCCGCGGCCGAGCGGGCTGTAGGGGACGAACCCGATCTCGAGCTCTTGCAGGACGGGAAAGACCGACTGCTCGGGTTCGCGCGTCCACAGGGAGTACTCGCTCTGGAGGGCGGCAACAGGGAGGACACGATGCGCACGTCGGATGGTGTCCTCGCCCGCCTCCGACAGCCCGAAGTGCCGGACCTTGCCGGCCTCGACCAGTTCACTGACCGCGCCGGCAACATCTTCGATGGGGACATCGGGATCGACGCGATGTTGGTAGAACAGGTCTATCGTGTCGACGCCCAGCCGCTTGAGGCTCGCGTCGGCCGCCCTGCGGATGCGGTCGGGGTGGCTCGCCCGGCCGGTGATCACGCCATCGCTGCCGAAGTCGTACCCGAACTTGGTGGCGATCACCACACGATCACGGACGGGCGCCAGGGCCCTGCCGACCAGCTCCTCGTTGATCCAGGGCCCGTAGACCTCTGCCGTGTCGAAAAGCGTGACTCCTTGATCGACCGCATGCTTGATGAGGGCGATCATGTCGCTCTCGTTGCTCGCGGGTCCGTAGCCCCAGCTCATGCCCATGCAGCCCAGGCCGATGGCTGAGACCTCGGGACCATTCTTTCCGAGCGTGCGCAGCTTCATCTCTCCTCCGTCTCTCCCAGGTCGCGTGGCTTCCACCGCGTGAGCAGGTCCTCGATCGTGTCGGTGTCTCCAGCAGCCGGTGTGCGCGGAGGTGGCGAAGGAGTCCGTGAGTAGCGCGGCGCCGGGCTGGGATGCAGCACGCCGTCGACCTCGCGGAAGAGGACACGCTCGCGCCCGTGCGGATGCTCGGCCGCCTCCTCGAAGGTGAGCACCGGGGTGACGCAGGCGTCAGTGCCCTCGAAGATCCGTTCCCATTCACGCATCGAGCGACGTCCGACCGCGGCGGCGATCAGCCGCCGCAGTCGCGGCCACTGCGACTCGTCGTTCTGGTCCGGCCAGTGCGACACGTCCACCCCGAGGCGGGAGACGAACTGGGCGTAGAAGTCGGCCTCGAGCGCACCGACGGCGATGTGGCGCCCGTCGGAGCAGCGGTACGTGCCGTAGGCCGGCGATCCGCCATCGAGGTAGCTGGTGCCGGGTGGATCACTCACCAGCCCGGCCGTCCGCAGGCCCTGGAGCTTGGCGGTCAGCAAGGCGACACCGTCGACCATGGCCGCGTCAACGACCTGACCGCGACCGCTTGATCGTGCCTCCAGCACGGCGGCGACGAGTCCCAGGGCCCCGACCAGTCCCCCACCGGCATAGTCGCCGAGCAGGTTGATCGGGGGTCGTGGGTCACCGTCCGGAGTGCCCAAGGCGTGGAGAGCACCGCTCTGGGCGAGGTAGTTGATGTCGTGTCCGGCGGCAGTGCTCAGCGGCCCGGACTGGCCATAGCCGGTCAGGCGGCCGTACACCAGCGCGGGCCGGCGCTCGAGAAGGACATCGGGGCCCAGCCCCAGTCGCTCGACCACGCCGGGACGAAATCCCTCGAGAAAGATGTCGGCGCGCGCCGCGAGCGCTCGAACGGCCTCGGCGCCAGCGCGCTCCTTCAGGTCGACCGACACCGTGCTGATCCCGCGGTTGACGAGATCATGCTCCGGGCGGAGCGCCTCGGCCTGGGCCATCGTCCGGGTCGGCCAACAGCATGCTCGCGAAGGGCAGCGGCCCCATCCCGGCAAGGGCCAGGACGCGGACGTCACCCAACGGACCCATGTGGCCGACTCAGCCGATGCGCTCGAAGACGGCTGTCAGGCCCTGACCGCCGCCGATGCACATCGTCTCGAGCCCATAGCGACCCTCCCGCCGCTCGAGCTCGCGCAGCATCGTGGTCAGGATTCGGACGCCCGTCGCACCGACGGGATGGCCCAGCGAGATGCCCGAGCCGTTGACGTTGACGCGATCGAAGTCCGACTCCTGCAGGCCCCAGGCGGTCGTGCACGCAAGCGCCTGGGCGGCGAAGGCCTCGTTCAGCTCGATGAGGTCCATGTCCGCCAGACTCAGGCCGCAGCGAGCGAGTGCCTTCTCGGTCGACGGCACCGGACCGATGCCCATGCGGTGCGGCTCGACGCCGGCTGCCGCCCAGGAAACGATGCGACCCAGCGGCCGAAGCCCTAGGCGCTCCGCCTGCTCGGGCGTGGTCACGATGCACGCTGCTGCTCCGTCGTTCTGGCCGCTGGCGTTGCCCGCGGTGACGGTCGCCTCGGCGTCCAACTTGAGCCGGACGGGCCTCAGGGCTGCGAGCGACTCGAGCGTGACATCGTCACGCGGATGCTCGTCGGTGTCGACGACCACCTCTCCGCGACGGGTGCGCACGGTGACAGGGACGATCTCCTCGGCGAAGCGGCCGTCGCGCTGGGCCGCGATCGCTCGAGCATGCGAGCGCTCGGCGAATCGGTCCTGGTCCTCACGACTGATGGAGTACTCGCGACGCAGATTCTCGGCCGTCTCGAGCATGCCCCCCGCGATCGGGTAGTTCTTGCCGCCCGACGTTATGCGGCCCCGCGCGATGCGGTCCCACATCGGCGTCGAGTCACCGCGATAGCCGAACCTGCCGCCGAGCGCGTAGTGCTCGGCCTGGCTCATGCTCTCTGCGCCGCCGGCGATGACGAGGTCGCAGGCTCCCGTCTGCACGCGCATCGCCGCATCGAGAACCGCCTGCAGGCCCGAACCGCACCGCCGGTCCAGCTGCTGGCCGGGTACCGAGACCGGGAAGCCGGCGTCCAGCGCCGCGATCCGTCCGATCGCGGGCGCCTCCCCATTGGGGTAGCACTGACCGAAGATCACGTCGTCCACCTGGGCCGGGTCGATGCCGGACCGGTCCACCAGCCCGTTCAGGACCGTGGCCGCCAGATCGGCAGCCGGCACATCCTTGAAGACGCCGCCGTACTTGCCGACCGGGGTCCGCAAGGGCTCGCAGATCACTGCCTCACGCATGTCGTTCTCTCCATCGTTGTTCTGGATGCTTCGATCAGATGCCGCGGCCGCCGGCGACCTCGAGGACCACGCCATTGACGTAGGACGCCAGCGGGGACGCCAAGAACAGCACCGCGTTCGCCACCTCGACGGGATCTCCCGCGCGGCCCATCGGGACCTCGGCCTCCTTGGCGGCGAAGATCTCCGGCTTCATCGAGAGCGTCATCTCCGTGCTGACCAGTCCCGGCTGCACCGCGTTGACCCGTACGTTGGACGGTCCCAACTCCTTCGCCGCGGCCTTGGTCAGGCCGATCAGACCGGCCTTGGCAGCGCTGTAGTTGGTCTGACCGGGATTGCCGATCTTGCCTGACAGCGAGGACATGTTGATGATCGCGCCACTCTTCTGCTCGCGGAACAGCGAACTGACCGCGCGGGTGCCGAGCCAGGCCCCCTTGAGGCTGACGTCGAGTACCGCGTCGAAGTCGGCGACGCTCATTTTGGCCATGTACCGGTCGCGCGTGATGCCGGCGTTGTTGACGAGGACGTCGATCCGACCAAACGTGTCGAGCGTCGACTGCACGAGGGCGTTCTGCTCCTCCTCGCTCGTCACGTCGCACCTGATCCCGAGGACCTCGTGGCCCGCAGCCTTGCGCTCGGCCACCACGGCGTCGATCTTGTCTGCGTCGACATCGACGAGCACGACCCGGGCGCCGTGGACGAGAAAGGTGTCCGCGATGGCCAGGCCGATGCCTTGCGCGGCCCCGGTCACGATCGCGACCTGGCCCTCAAGCAGTCGCTGCTGATTCTGGTACGTCATCATCGCGTCCTCAGTACGACTTCGGGAGGCCGAGAACCTTGTCGCTTACGTAGTTCAGGATCATCGCCTGGGAGATCGGCGCGATCTTGAGCAGTCGCGACTCACGCCACAGACGTTCGACGTGGTACTCCTTCGCGTACGAGTAGCCACCGAGGGTCTGCATGGCGCGGTCGCAGGCCTCGAAACCGGCCTCGGCACCGAGGAACTTGGCGGCGTTCGCCTCCGGCCCGCAGGGCTCGTGATTGTCGAACATCTGCGCCGCTTTCATCGAGAGCTCCTCGGCCGCCAGCAAGCGGATCCAGGAGTCAGCCAGCGGATGCGCGATGGACTGGTTCTTGCCGATCGGACGGTCGAAGATCACCCGGTCCTTGGCGTACTGGGTCGCGATGTCGAGCGCCCGACGGCCAAGACCGATCTGCTCGAGCGCGACACAGATGCGCTCAGGGTTCAGTCCGTCGAGCAGGTAGTAGAAGCCCTTGCCGACCTCGCCCACGACGTCCTCGTCCGGGATCTCGAGGTTGTCGATGAACAGTTCGTTTGAATCGATGCACGACCGCCCGAGCTTGTCGATCTCGCGCACGGTGATGCGCTCGCGGTCGAGGTCGGTGAAGAACAGCGTCATGCCGGCAAAGGGCTTCTCGGGGTCACGTGGAGACGTCCGGGCCAGCAACAGGATGCGCTGGGCGTTCTGGGCATTGGTAATCCAGACCTTCTTGCCGTTGACGACCCACTTGTCGCCCACACGCTCGGCTCGGGTGGACGTGCGCGACGTGTCGACGCCCGCATCGGGCTCGGTGACGCCGAACGCCATCAGCAGCTCGCCGGCGGCGACCTTTGGGAGGTACTTCTTCTTCATCTCCTCCGAGCCGTGACGGATGACCGGGCCCGGCGGGAAGATGTAGAAGTGGATCGCGGAGGCGCCGCCGGTTCCACCGGAGTACCCGATCTCGTGCAGCATGACCGCGGACTCCGTCAGGCCAAGCCCCAGGCCGCCGTACTCCTGCGGGATCATCGCGCCGAGCCAGCCGCCGTCCGCGAAGGCCTTGACGAACTCCCACGGGTACTCGTGGTTCTTGTCCTTGTCACGCCAGTACTCGAGATCGAACTTCCCGGCGATGTCACGAGTCGCCTTGCGGATCAGTTCGAGGTCGCCTGCGTCGCTGGTCATCGGTCTCCTGCTTCCTGGATGGTGGGGATGTGTTCAAGAGGCGTGGTCGGCTCGAGTGCCGACATGTCGCCTGGGGGGTCGCCGAGGTGCCGGGCCCGGATGGCGCGGCGCATGATCTTGCCGTTCTTGGTCTTGGGTAGTGACCGGACGACGTGCAGCGTCGGGGCGAACGAGCGTCCGACATGGTGCAGCGCGGTGGCCCGCACGTCCTCGAGGTCGGCGCCTTCTCGCACGACGGCGAAGGCCACGACGCGCTGTCCGCGCATCTCGTCGGGCACGCCGACCACGGCGGCCTCGAGAATGCGACTGTCGCTCAGCAGGGCAGCCTCGATCTCGGCCGGACCGACCCGTCGACCCGAGACCTTGATCGTGTCGTCCGACCGTCCGTGCAACTGCCAGCTGCCGTCGGGGTGGACCTCTGCGAGATCGCCATGGACCCACACCTCGGGCCAGCGGTCCCAGTACGTCTTGAGGTAGCGCTCGCGGTCCTGCCAGAAGGCGTGGGTCATGCCCGGCCAGGTGTTGAGGACCGACAGCTCACCGACCTGGCCGACGACCGGACGGCCGTCCTGGTCGAGCACTGCGACGTCCATGCCCGGCAGCGGCCCGTTGAAGCCCGCCGCGGCCATGGGCAGGAAGGGGTAGCCGACGAGAATGCCGCCGCCTGTCTCGGTTCCGCCGCTGTAGTTGACGATGGGCCGGGTGCCGTCGCCGACCTCGGTGAACAGCCAATGCCACGTCGGGGCGTCCCAGCCCTCTCCGGTGGAGGCGAAGGACCGGATGGAGGAGATCTCGTGCTTCGGCAGCGCGCCCTCGTTCATGAGCAGCCGTGCGGCTGTCGGCGCGATGCCTTGGAACGTCACCTCATTGCGCTCGGCGATCTCCCACAGGCGCTGGGGATCGGGGTGGTGGGGCAGGCCCTCGACGAGCACGATCGTGGCACCGAACTGCAGACCACCCATGATCAGCAGCGGTCCGAGCATCCAGCCCATGTCGGCAATCCAGGCGATGACGTCGTCCTCGTGGATGTCGAAGCCGTAGGCGAAGTCGACGGCAGCCTTCACCGAGAACCCCGCGTGCGAGTGGACGATGCCCTTGGGGGCCCCGGTGGTGCCCGAGGTGTAGATGATCGTCAGCGGGTCGTTGCTGTCCATCGCGACGGTCTCGACGGGGCTCGGCTCCTGGTCGAGGTCGTGCCAGTAGACGTCGCGCCCCGACTGCATCGGCACGTCCTCGCCCGAGTGGGCGACGACGATCGACAGCTCGACTGAGGGCGCCGACGCGAGGGCCTCGTCGGCCACGCTCTTCATCGCGACCGGCTTGCCCCGGCGGGTGGTGCCGTCGACGGTGACCAGGACCTTCGCCTCCGAGTCGCGCAGCCGCGTGGCCAGCGCCTCCGGCCCATAACCCGTGAACGCCGGCACCACGATTGCGCCGATCGCGGCTGCGCCGAGGTACGCCACGACGGCCTCCGGCAGGACCGGGAGGAAGAGGACGACCCGATCGCCGCGGTGCACCCCGCGAGACGCGAGGTTCGCGGCGAACCGGCGCACCTCGACGTCCAGCTCGCGATAGGTCAGCGAGCGGCACTGTCCGCCGTCGCCCTCGAAGACCACCGCGGCCTTGTCGGCCAGTGGCCCGGTCGCGTGGCGGTGAGAGCACAGGTCGGCGGCGTTCAGCCGGCCACCGACGAACCAGCGCGGGAACGGCACTCCGGCCGACTCGTCCTTGACCCGGGAGAAGGGCGCACTGAAGTCGATCCTCAGATCCTCGACGACGGCACGCCAGAACCACTCAGGGTCGTCGATGGACGCGGCGTGCAGTGACTCAACGCTGTCGTGGCCCCACCGCTGCATCGCGGTCAGCAGTCGACTGCGTTCACGCTGCTGTGCGCTCGGCACCCACACGGGCGTGGCCGGATCGGCGAACAGGCCGGGTCCTCTCATCGACTTCTCCTCTCTCGGTGCTGGGAATGGACTCAGGACTCGGCGAGTGCCGTCTTCTTGAACATCAGACCGGCGCGGGTGCAGTCGCACACGACGTCGCCGTTCTGCTTGATCCCGAAGTGACGGAAGGTGACGATGCCGACGTTGGGGCGGCTCTTGGACTCGCGGCGATCCACGATCTCGGTGCGCACACGAACGGTGTCCCCGTGGAAGAGCGGCTTGGGGAACTGGACATCGGAGAAGCCCAGGTTGCCCATCGTCGTGCCCTGCGTGGTGTCCTGCATCGAGATGCCGGTGACCAGTCCCAGCGTGTAAAGGCTGTTGACGATTTGCTGTCCGTAGATGCTCTCCTTCGCGTACTCCGCGTCGATGTGCAGCGGGGCCAGGTTGAGCGTCATGGCGCAGAACGTCATGTTGTCGGCTTCGGTGACCGTGCGTCGGGTCTGGTGCTCGATGACCAGACCGGGCTCGAGCTCCTCGAAGTAGAGGCCGGGCATGGGCGTTCTCCTCAGTTCTTTCGGAGCGTGTTGGCGTACGCGAGGACCTCGCGTGCGGTCTTGACGTGCGCGTAGTCGATGTGCATGCCCTCGTAGAGGACCGCGGCGACACCGCGAGCCTCGGCCTCCTCGAAGGTCGCGATCATGCCCTTGAAGAACTCGATCTCGAAGTCGGAGGGACTGAAGACCTCGTTGGCGATCTCGATGTGCGACGGATGGATGAGCACCTGACCGCGGAAGCCGAGCTCGCGATTCTTGATCGCGAAGTTGCGGGCGCCCTCGGGGTCGGCGAGGTCCTGCCAGATCCCCACGAGCGGGAAGTCCAGGCCGGCCGCGCGGCACGCCAGGACGGCGCGGCTGCGCAGGTACAGCGTCTCCTCGCCACCGGGGGTGAACGTGAAGCCGATCGAGCGCGAGACGTCCGCGTCCCGTGCGGTGCCGGCAAAAAGGGTCGCCATCCGCGGCGAGGCCTTCGCGATCTCCTCGCAGGCGGCATACGACTCCGCAGTCTCGAGGTTCGCGATGAACTCGATGGTGCCGGGCTCGACGCCGTTCTTGGCCTCGAAATGCGTGACGAGGGCGTCGTACGTGATGATGTCGTCGCGCCCCATCAGCTTGGGCAGCGCGAAGCCCGTGAGACCGGGCTTGGCGACGGCCTCGATGTCGTCACCGGTGAGCCCGGTATCGAGCGGGTTGAGCCGCACGTAGACCGAGACGTCCGAGCCGTTCTCGTGCAGGCGCTTGATGGACCGAGCAACCTCGGCGCGCCCCTCGGCCTTCAGGTCGTTGGGGACGGAGTCCTCGAGATCGAGGATGAGGCCGTCAGCCCCCTTGGCGATGGCCTTCTCCACCCACGTCCCACGATGTCCGGGCACGAAGAGCAATGAGCGAACTGGTTTCACACGAACCTCCTGTTTCGAACATCATATATTTTGTTCAGATATTTGCAAGCACAATCTTTCATCCCGCCACGCCGCTCAAGTCCCAGCGATGCGGGCGGGGCGGAAGGCCCACGTGGCTCCTGCCATGAGGACTGCCGTCGCGCCGAAAGCGATCCGGTCGGACCACAGGTCTGCGAGCGAGCCGACGAACAGTGCGGTGATGGGCCGGGCTCCGACCAGGCCGATCATCCACATCGCCATGACCCTGCCCCTTAGCTCGTTGGGGATGCGCAGTTGCAGGAGCGTGTTCACACCGGCCATGGCAAGCGTGAAGCCAGCGCCCGCGACGGCGAAGGCGACGTGCGCCAGGGCGGAGGACTGAACCACCGCACACCCAGCGGCAGCGGCGGTGAGCAGCCAGAACCCGACGCACGCAGTGCGCGCGTGTGGCAGCCGCGACTCCCCCACGAAGGACAGGACCAGACCCAAGGCCGCCCCGACGCCGAAGCTCGCGCTCATCGAACCCACCAGGGCCGCTCCCCCGCCGAACCCGTCGGCGTAGGTCGGGGCGAGGATGAAGACCGGCTCGGAACCGAACCCGATGAAAGTCACCGCGAGGAGCAGCCGCAGCAAGAGTCGGTCGTCGTGCAGGACGTACGCCCACGCGGCACGCACCTGACCCGCCGATGATCGCGGCAGGCGCGGTCCGCCAGGCGGTCGAACTGCCAGCACGAAGATCGCGAAGACCGCATGGCCGGCCGCGGCCCACCACAGCGCAACGACCGCACCCGACGACGCGAACACATAGGCACCCAGGGCAGGCCCGGCGACTCGCGCGACGGAGACCGGCACCGTGTTGAGGGACATCGCCACCGGCAGCTCGGAGCGCGCGACGAGTTGCGGGACGAGCGAGTTCATCGCCGCACCACCGATGGCGAGCCCCGTTCCCGCCACCCAGCAGGCAGCGCACATCACCGCGATCGCCTTCCATCCGGCAAGGTCGGACGTCGCGGTCCACACGGCCAGGGCCCCAACCGACGCAGCACTGACCAACCGTCCGGCGATGATCTGGTGCGTGGCCCAACCACGGTCCGCGGCGGCCCCGCTCCAGGGCCCCACCAGGACCTGCGGAGCAAACAGGGCGGCGTTGACGAGGCCGACAGCGAACGCGGAGCCTGTCGCCTCGAAGGCCATCAGGCTGGTCACCAGGGTCTGGATCGTCACTCCGGCGAATCCGAACAGCTTGCCCCAGAAGACACTGGCGAAATCGGGGTCGACCAGGAGACGTGCCGCGTTTCTCGGTCGTTTCTCGAAGCGGGCCAGCGAAGGCACGCTGCGGACTCCGCTCACTTCCGCGACGAAGGCCGCGTCGTCAGTCACATATTTGATATATCACGCATGGCTGCCCCTGCGGTCCACCTGGACGAGGCGCGATACGTGATATATCATGCACTGACTTACCCGTGGCAGAAAGGTCGTCATGCAGCACAAGCCCTTGGCAGGAGTGCGAGTCCTCGAGTTCGGCGGCTACATCTCCGGCCCCTACGCCACGTCCTTCCTCTCGTCCCTCGGGGCGGATGTCATCAAGGTGGAGCGTCCTGTCGTCGGAGATGACTTTCGTCGGGGCATGAATGCCGAGAGTCCTTATTTCCGCCAGTACAACACCGGCAAGCGAAGCCTCGCCGTGGACCTGAAGCAGCCTGAGGCCATCGAACTGGTCAAGGCCCTGGTGACGCGATCTGACGTCGTGCTCGAGAACCTGCGCCCGGGCAAGATGGACGCGCTCGGTCTCGGCCGCGACGACCTCGTGTCGTTGCGACGCGACTTGGTCTACATGTCTGTCACCGGCTTCGGTCCGGGCGGCGATCTGGCTGGCCGGCCCGCGTACGACATGATCGGACAGGCGTTCGGCGGTCTCGTCCACACCTTGAGCGACCGCGAGAACGCGCGGCTGACGGGCACGTGCATGGCGGACCTCATCACCGGCCTGACCGCGGCCACCGGTATCCTCGCGGCGCTCGTCGGGCGAGGGGCGACCGGCCAGCCGGTGCATGTGGAGACCTCCATCGCGGAGGCCGTGTCGACGCTCACCGCGGATGCGGTCACTCAGTTCTTCGACACGGGAACGGCCCCCACCCGGCAGAGCCGTCACCCCCAGGCCCAGAACTTCTGCCTCAAGACTGCGAGCGACGAGTTCGTGGTGCTGCACCTCAGCTCATCGCAGAAGTTCTGGGAGTCCCTCGTGACGGCGATGGACCGCCCGGAACTGCTCTCGGACTCTCGTTTCACCACGTACCCCGATCGCGAGCGCCACTATTTCGACCTCGAAACGATACTCGAGGGCGAGTTCATGATGCGCACCGCCGACGAGTGGGAGAAGCTGCTCATCGCTCACGATGTCCCGTTTGCCCCTGTCTTGAGCGTCGAGGCCTACCGCGACCACCCGCAGGTGCAGTGGCTGGGCGTCTTCGAGCCCGAGCGCGATGGGCTGGCGCTGACCCGAGCCCCGTGGCGGTTCGAGGGACAGCGGCCCACCCGGCCCGGAACAGCGCCCCTCGTTGGCGAGCACTCCCGCGAGATCGCCTCAGAGGTCCTCGCTGGCGAGCGGGTCGAGCAGCTGCTTGCGTCCGGCGTGCTCTACGCATCCTGACGTCGCGCCACGACGCCCAGGCAACTACACCCGCTGCGCTAAGCCACCTCCCAGGGCTAGTCGCTGATAAAATCCATTCAACACAAAGTTTTAATGGAGGCAGCACCATGGCTGAAACCGCAGCATCGGGGCCCCCCGTGCGCGCCCCCCGGCGTCAGCAGTTACCCGAGGAGGTCGCCGCCTACGTGCGCGAACTCATCATCTCCGGTGAGGTGAAGCCGGGCGAATTCCTCCGGATCGAGCCGATCGCAGAGGCCGTCGGCGTGAGCAACACCCCGGTGCGCGAAGGACTTCTCTCGCTGCGCAGCCAAGGATTCGTGCGCCTGGCACCCCGGCGCGGATTCATGGTGGCGCCGTTCAGCGAGCAGGACGTCAAGGACTTGTTCTGGGCACAGTCCCAGCTGGCCGGCGAGCTGGCCAGCCGAGCCGCCGAGAAGATCTCCCCCGACACGATCAAGCGCCTGGAGGAGAACCTCGAGCGCTACACCGCGGCTGTGGACTCCCATGACGAGCGGGCCGTCGCCGACCTTGGCCACCAGTTCCACCGCGAGATCAACCTGGCCTCAGATTCGCACAGGCTGGCGCTGCTGCTCGGCTCCGTCGTGCGCCACCTCCCGAACCGCTTCTACGCCAACATCGAGGGACGCGTCGGGGACACCCAGGACGACCACCCCGCCATCCTGGCGGCGCTGCGCGACCGCGACGGCGACCACGCACGCGAGATCATGGAGAGCCACATCCAGCGCGGCGGCGAGCGCTTGATCCACACGCTCAACGAGCGCGGCGTCTGGTCCTGACCCCCTGGCGTGAACGACACGCTCCCGATCGCCCGGGAGACGGACGAGTTCGCTGATGCGCCTCGCGGGTCGGGCATCACTCACGACCGACGAGATCGACCTCGAGGATCCAGTGCAGCGGATCACCGGGCCCACGCTCACTCCACACGTGGGTGGGTGACAGCGCCAGCTCTTGGCCCTCCACCTCGCGCTTCCAGTCGTACGTCACGACGCGTGCGCCGATGCGCCACGCCCCATTGCGGCGCTCGAACCGGTCGAGGTACCGCAGTCCGATCCAGAGGTCGGCCGGCCCGCGCTCGACGGTGCCTGCGATCCGGTGGTAGGCCATCGCGTAGGTCTCCACCCGTGCCAGGTCCCCGTCCGCCTGCACCTCAATCAGAGTGTTGGCCAGGTAGTGGACGGTCCGTTCGAACTCGCCGAGTCTGCCCTCGACCCAGACCATGAAATCGTCGCGACTCCCCCGAAACGTGCCATGCCAGTCCTGGGCATCGGGCCAGTAACACTCACGAACCGCATCCAAGTCTAGTCGATCCACGCCGCGGGCATAGACGCGCAGGACTCGTTCGATCTCCCGTTCAGCCGCCCACGTCTCGAATGTCGGATCGGTCATGTTGCACTCCTTTCCCGGGCACACCACGAGAGAACGCGGCATTGCCGAGGCCATAGATGAGATATATTATGTTCGAACCATCACGCGAACAAGGAGCATCACGTGGATCTCGGCATTAAGGGCAAACGAGCGGTGGTGATCGGCGGCAGTTCCGGACTGGGCCTCGCGGCGAGTCGCTCACTGGCCGCCGAGGGGGTCGACCTGGTGCTCTTTGCACGCAACCCGGAGAACCTGGACGAGGCGAAGGCCTCGCTGGTGACCGAGCACGGCACCGACGTATACACGGTCGCCGGAGACATCACCGATCCGGACGACGTCCGCAGGCTCCGGGACGAGATCGCCCGAACGGGAGGCGTGGACATCCTGGTCCTGAACACACCACGTCCCCCCAGCCCCATGCGCGACTTCCTCGACGAGAACGAGGACGAGCGTTGGGACGCGGCATACCGGGACCAGCTGCAGGCTGCCCTTTCCGTGTTGCGGACGATCACGCCACTGATGCTCGATCGAGGCTGGGGTCGCATCATCGGCATCACCTCCGCATCGGTGAAGCAGCCGATGCCGCGCCACGCGCTCTCCTCGATCTTCCGCGCCGGGGTGCAGACGGCACTCAAGCACCTCGTCGCCGAGGTCGGCCCGCACGGCGTGACGGTCAACACCATCGCCCCGGCCACGGTCATGACGCCGACGTTCGAGAAGTTCCACAACCTCGAGCGGCGCATCCAAGGGACCGCGCTCAAGCGCCATGGGCTTCCCGAGGAGCTCGGCGGGACCGTGGCCTTCCTCGCATCGCAGCAGGCCGGCTACATCACCGGCGAGCTCATCCAACTCGATGGCGGAATGACGGTCTCCCTGGTCTGAGCGCGCTCACGCCGGCACCCACGCCAAAGGCCCGACAGCATCAGCTGTCGGGCCTTCGTCGTTCAGCGACCCACTCACTGACAAGGGCCCGGACCACCGTGGTCCGAGCCCTTGTCGTGTGTCTCGAGGACGGTCAGCGCACCATCTTGATCTGACCCTCGGACTCATACTCCTGCGGCCAGACGACATCCAGGCCGAGCTCCTTGTTGATTCGGGCGATCGGCACGACCAGACCCTGGTTCTCACCGGACTCGTCGTAGTCCATGCCACCGAGGAAGCCGTAGAACGGGTACGGCGAGTCCTTCGGAGCGTCGAACTTGACCGCGCGCAGGGCCTTCGTCAGCTTGTCAGGATCGGTGCTCTTCGCCTCAGCGAGGGCGTTGGCGATCTGCGTCACCACGGTCATCCCGATCACGGCGTTGCCCTCAGCCGAGTCCTTGTACTCGGCTTGGAAGTCCGCGGCGAGCTTGTTGACCTCCGGCGTGAAGACGTCACTGTTCATCGCCGCGGTGTAGGCGCTGGCCATCCAGCCTTCAGCGACGTCGCCCGACGCCCGACGGAAGGAGTCCGTCGCGACGGGGGCCTGGGTGAACAGGAACCCGTCCTTCGGACGCCACGACTGCGCGTCGATGGCCTGGGCGAAGAGCGCCTGGTCGTTCAGGTACTGGTAGCCGACGACCATGTCGACGTCCTGCGACTTGAGCTTCGCGACCGTCGGTGCGAAATCCTTCACCTGAGCCGGGTCGTAGTCGATCTCGGTGGTCTCGATGCCGAGGCCCTCGAGGCCCTTCTTGAAGACCGAGGCGACCTGAGGGCCGGGAACGGTCGAGATCGTGAGGATGCCGACCTTGTCGAGGTCCTTCAGGCTTCCGTCCGCCACCTTCGCCTTGATCATGTCGACGGCGGCCTCGGTGGCCGTCGCCGAGACGGACACGGCGCGGAAGATGTTCTTGCCCTGGGTGTCGGCGGTGATGCTGGGGTCGATCGAGGAGATGATCGTCGGGATCTTGATCTTGGTGATCAGTGCCTTGTTGGCGATGACCTCAGCGCTCGGCGACGGACCGGCCAGTGCGACCGCGCCTTCGCGCTCGAGCTCGCGGATGATCTTGCCTGTGGTGGCCGGGTCGCTCTTCGTGTCTTTGGTGACGAGCTTGAGCTTGCGACCGCCCAGCTCCTTGATGCCGCCAGCCTCGTTGATCGCGTCCACGACGATCTGGGCGCCCTTCGACTGCGGAACGCCGTATCCGGCTGCCGCACCGGTCAGTGGCATCGGGTTGCCGATGATGATCTCCTCGGAGGAATCGTCATCGGAACCGCTACCCCCACATGCGGCGAGCGTGGAAAGCGCAAGTGTCGCCGCCGCACCCAGGGCAACGCGCCGAGCGAGCGTGCGGCGCTGCGTCGTGGCCCCCGCCGGTGTGTGAGTCTTGATCACGATTCTCCTCCTAGAAGATCTGCTTTCGGCGGGTCAGAACGACCAGTCCGTGTGACGAGAATAACGCACGATATATTATGAGTAAACATTATCCGCGAAATTGTGTGTTGCAGGTCACGGCACCCGCCCTCGGGCCGGCGTGAGCGGCGCCACAGGAGGGCGACATCATGGCTGACTACGACTTGGTGATACTCGGCAGCGGAGCTGGCGGGCTGGTCGCCGCGCTGGCCGCCGCCAGGAGCGGGCTCAAGCCTCTCGTCATCGAGAAGCGAAGCATCCTCGGAGGGTCCACCGCGGTAAGCAGTGGCGTCGTGTGGCTCCCGAACAACGCCTTGCTGGCGAAGGCGGGGGTGCACGACTCCCCCGAGCTCGCCCGCACCTATTTCGACTCCCTCGTCGACGACAGTGTTCCGTGGACGTCGCGAGCTCGTCAGGGTGCCTTCTTGGACGCGTCTCCCCGGGTGTACGACCTACTGGAGGAGCAGGGCATCGGGATGCGCTTTCGCACCGATGGGTACCCGGACTACTACAGCCAGCGTCCGGGTGGCCTCGTGGGAGGGCGCTCGATCGAGCCCCAGGGCGTCCCGAGCTCCAGCCTGAGCGCCTGGTTGGATCGCCTTCCCCCGTACCTCTACCCCGTCGTCGCCTACGGCAGCGAGATGCCGTTCCTCAAGCTCGGCTTCCGCACTTGGAAGGGCCGGTTCACCCTGCTCCGCACGGTGCTGCGAACCATTCGGTCGAAGATTCCGGGGCAGGGTACGGTCACGATGGGGCGTAGCCTCGTCGGACAGCTGCTGGTCGCACTGGAGCGACACGGCGTCGAGATCTGGACGGAGACGGAGGTCGAGGACCTCGTCCATACCAACGGAGTCGTCAGCGGAGTCGTGGGCACGCGTGCGGGCCAGCCGTTCGAGCTCGCCGCGCGAGCGGTGCTGCTGGCCACCGGTGGCTTCGGCAAGAACGACGAGATGCGCCGCAAGTACTCCCCCGCACCCGTCGCGAGTCAATGGAGCGCCGCGCAGGACGGCGACACCGGCGGCGGCATCCTGCTGGCTCAGAAGCATGGAGCCGCCCTTGCCGAGATGGACGAGGCCTGGTGGGAGCCGTCGGTGGTCCTACCCAACGGCACCCCGGTCATCGCGGTCGCCGAGCGCTTCCTGCCCCATTCCTTCATGGTCGATGGGACGGGTCAGCGCTACATGAACGAGGCTGCGCCCTACGTCGAGGCCGGACAGGCCATGTTGCGACGCGATCAGGACAGCCCGGCCGTCCCGAGCTGGCTCGTCTTCGACTCGCGCTACCGCAATCGGTACGTCTTCCTGACGATGCCACCCCGCTACTTCCCCCGCTCGTGGTACCGCGAGGGAGTGGTCACCAAGGCCGCAGACCTCACGACGCTGGCCGCCAAGTGCGGCATCGACCCGACGAACCTGACGGCCACGGCCGAGCGCTTCAACGGCTTTGCGCGCGCCGGACACGATGATGACTTCGGCCGCGGCAGCACGGCGTACTCCGACTACTACGGCGACCCCCGTCATACCCCGAACCCGTCGCTCGGAACGGTCGAGGAAGGCCCGTTCTATGCAGTTCCGATCTACCCCGGCGACGTGGGCACCTGCGGCGGCATCGTCACCGATGAGTACGGTCGCGCACTCCGCGAGGACGGTTCGATCATCGAGGGCCTGTACGCCGCCGGCAACGCCGCCGCGCCGGTCTTCGGCGCCGGCTACCCCGGTGCCGGCGCCTCCATCGCCCACGCGATGGCGTTCGGCATGCTGACCGCCGAGCACGTGGCGGCGCACTGAGACACCTGAGAACAACGAGGAAGGGCCCGGGCCATCGGCCCGGGCCCTTCCTCGCTTCGCCGAGACCTCAGCGGGGAACTTCACCTGCGTTCACCAGGTGAGCGATCGCGCGCACCGCGCGAAGGGGTTCCGCGAACGTGGGCACGCCGGCCTCGAGCAGGTCGAGGCGCGGCTGTCCCGAACCTCCGGTCCAGACCATGACAAACGGCTTGCTCGTTGCGGCGTGGTGCTTCACGCAGATGTCCACGAGCGCCTTGCCGGCCTTGTCGGAGTTGCCCAGGACCACGAGCACGACGTCGGTCTCATCGGTGTCGCAGGCGATCTGTAGGCTCCGGTCCAGGATGCTCGGATCGTTGATGAGCGCCCCGGTCAGGTCGATCGGGTTGGCAGTCGACGCGAAGAAGGGCAGGAACGAGCCGACCTCCGTGCGCGTCTCGTCGACCCACGGGTCGATGCGCAGGCCGAGGTCGACCGCCGCGTCGGTCGAGAGAGCTCCGGCGCCGCCGCTCTGGGTGACGATGCTGACCCGACGCCCCGGGGCGCGACGACCGCCGGCGAAGACCAGCGCCAGGTCGGCCATCTGCTCCATGCTCTCGGCTCGGATGGCACCGTGCCGCTCGAGGACCTCGTTGAACAGGGCGTCGTCGCCTCCACGGCTGCCAGTGTGGGCTCCGATCGCCCGCTCGCCGGACGCGGTACGGCCTGCCTTCAACAACACCAGCGGCTTGCCTGCCGCCTTGGCCCGGGACGCCAATCGGTCGAGACCATCGGGGTCCGTGAAGCCCTCGAGGTGCCCCAGCAGGACGTCGACGTCCTCGCGATCCACCAACGCGTCGAGCAGCTCCACGACAGAGATGTCGACCTGGTTCCCCGTGTTGGCGAAGTACCGGACGCCCAGACCGAGTGCGGTCATCGTCGTGTAGGTGAACGTGCCGACGGCCCCGCTCTGCGCCACCAGCGCGATCGGCGAGTCCGGAAGGGCCCCCGGCGCGTCGAAGGCCGTGGAGAAGGTGGCGAACGCCTTGGATGGCAGCGCGAACGAGCCCAGGCCGTTCGGCCCCAACACCCGCATGCCTGACGTGCGCGCCGCCTCCGCGATGCGCTCCTGGTCCCTCACGCCGACGCCACCGGGGGCCTCGGAGAAGCCCGAGGCGAAGATGATCGCCGCGCCCACGCCGGCCGCGGCGCACTCCTCCACCGCACCCGGCACCTTGTCGGCCGGGACGACGATGACGGCCAGGTCGACCGGGCCGGGGACATCGGCGACCGTGGCATACGCCTTGACGCCCTGGACCACGTCCCGGCGCGGATTAACGGCGAAGACGTCCCCACCGAAGCCGAGTTTGTTCAGGTAGTCCAGCGGCCGCCCCGAGAGCTTGTCCGGATCGGACGACGCCCCGTAGACCACGATGCTTCGCGGTTCGAAGACGAGGTCACCGAGCGCTCGGCTCACGAGTGGACCTCACCTGAGAACTTCGGCGCCCGCCGCTCACGGTGCGACGCGACGCCCTCGACGACGTCGCTGCCGCCGAAGCCGAGGAACTCCAGGCCCAGAGACGTGTCGAAGATGGGTCCGGCCTGGCGGTACCACTGATTGAGCGAGTACTTCGTCCAGCGGATCGACTCCTGCGCGCCCTCGCTTAGGCCCTGAGCGATCTCTCGCGCGGTCTCCAGCAACTCCTCCTTGGGCACCGACAACGACACCAGGCCGGCCTGCTCAGCGGCCTGGCCCGAGATCTCCTTGCACGTCAGCAGGAGGTACTTCGCCTTCGGGATGCCACAGAAGAGCGCCCACACGACGGCGTGGTCACCAGCGGCGACGCCAAGCCGCGTGTGGCCGTCGATGATTCGGGCGTCATGCGCCGCGATCGAGATGTCGGCCATCAGCGCGACGACGAGGCCGGCGCCGACGGCGGGACCGTGGATTGCGGAGATGATCGGCTTCGAGCAGTTCACGATGTTGTAGAAGAGGTCACGCGACTCACGCATGATCCTCATGCGGAACCCGTAGTCCTCGATCTGACGATCGATCAGGTCGAAGTCGCCCCCTGCCGAGAAGGCCTTGCCCTCACCTCGGACGATGACGGCGCGAACGTCAGGATCACGGTCGATGATCGGCCAGATGGCGGGGATCTCGGAGTGGGTCTCCGTGTCCACCGAGTTGAGGTTCGGCCCGTCGAAGATCACCTCGAGCACACCGGGCTGGTTGTTCTCGAACTTCAGCCGCTTGAACTGCTGCTGGTACTTCTCGATCACGTGAGCTTCCTTTCACGCGCCGGGCCCTGGCTCCGGCGGACGACCCGAGTCCACGCGGCGGCGCAAACCCGTACTTCAAATATTGTGTATGATATCCCCAATATGATCCCTCCCGCCACCCCGTATCTCGCTGATCGCCCACTCGCCGGCGTGCGCGTCGTGGAGTGCTCGAGCTTCGTGGCCGGTCCGTCAGGCTGCATGACGCTGGCCATGCTGGGCGCCGACATCGTGAAGGTCGATCCGATCGAAGGTCCTGCGGACATCAACCGGTGGCCCGTGTCCAAGCGCACCGGCCGCAGCCTCTTCTGGAACTCCCTCAACCGGGGCAAGCGGTCGGTCACCGTCGACCTTCGATCGCCCGAGGGGCGCGAACTGGTCCTCGCGCTCGCGACGCGACCCGGACCCGATTCCGGCGTCGTCGTGGACAACGCGGTGGGACGCCCCTGGCTGACGTACGCCGAGCTGGCCAACCGCCGTTCGGACATGATCCAGGTGCACATCCAGGGCTACAACGATGGCCGGCCCGCAGTCGACTACACGGTGAACCCGGAGATCGGCGTTCCCGGCATGACGGGACCCGTCGGCTCGGCCGATCCCGTCAACCACGTCGTGCCCGCGTGGGACATGCTGACGGGAATGACGGCGGTGACCGGACTGCTGGCGGCACTGCGCAAGCGCGACCGCACCGGGGAGGGCGCCCACCTGTCGATCGCCCTGGCCGACGTGGCGCTGTCGGCGGTCGCCTCGATGGGCTGGGCCGCCGAAGCCGTGGAGCAGGGAGACCGCCCCCGGTACGGCAACCATCTCTACGGCAGTTTCGGGGTGGATTTCCAGACCCAGGACCACCACCGCGTCATGGTCGTGGCCCTGACGGTCAGGCAATGGCGCAATCTGGTCGAGGTGACGGGCACCGGCCGAGTCTTCAGCGCCCTGGAGGAAGCAGCCGAGGTCGACCTCTCCCTCGAGACCGACCGATTCCGGATGCGTGAGACGATCGCCGCCGTGATGAGGCCCTGGTTCGCAGCCCGATCGGTGGACGAGGTCACCCGAGAGCTCGACGACGCCCAAGTGCTGTGGAGTCGCTACCGGACCATGTCCGAGAAGGTCGCCGAGCTCCTCCAGGACCCGGACCGCAGCGTGGTGACCGAGTTCGAACAGCCTGGGATCGGCACGATGACCACGGCCCGCTCACCGGTCAAGCTGGACGGCGAGTGGATCGACCCCCGGCCCGCACCGACCCTCGGGCAGGACACGGATGTCGTCCTCGCGGAGTTGTTGGGACTGACCACCGCCGAGATCGGCTCACTCCACGCTCGCGGCGTCGTGGCGGGGGTGGCATGAGCGCCGGGCGCGGTCCGCGCCGCGCCGTGCTCTGCGTACCCGCGACCGAGCCGCGCAAGATCGCAAAGGCCTACGCGGCGCCGGCCGACGAGGTCGTGGTCGACCTCGAGGACGCGGTGTCCGTCGACCAGAAGGGCGCCGCCAGGGCCGAGATCGCCCGGCTCGGCATCCGGGAGCACGGCTTGCTCGCCGTGCGGGTGAACGCCGTCGGGACCCCCTGGCACGAGGCCGACGTCGAGTCCTGTGTGACCAACCCGGCCATCGGCTCAATCGTGGTCCCGAAGGCCGAGGACCCCGAGGCGATCCGCGCCCTGGCCCGGTCGCTGGGTGACCTCGAGGAACGCCACGGACGCGGCGAGCCCCTGCTGATCCAGGAACTGCTCGAGTCACCGGCCGGCGTGCATCGGGCGGTCGACCTCGCGGTCGCGACGGAACGCGTGTGCGCGCTCATCCTCGGCTACGCCGACCTCTCGGCCTCGATGGGCCGCCGGGTGGAGTCGTCCTGGCAGTTCGCCCAGGACGCACTCCTGCTCGCGGCCGGGATCGCCGGCGTTCAGGCCATCGACGGCCCGGCGCTCACGATCGCCGCGGACGCCGCCCTCGAGGAGGCCGTCCTGCTAGCCGAGGGCCTCGGCTTCGATGGCAAGTGGGTGATCCATCCCGCGCAGGTCTCGACCGTGCAGCACGGCTTCACGCCGACCACGCAGGAGCGCGAGGAGGCGACCGAGATCCTCACCGCGATGCAGGCTGCGACTGACGAAGGACGTGGCGCGGTCCAATGGCGCGGCAGGATGCTCGACGAGGCGGTGGCCGTCCGCGCGCGCCGCATCCTGGGCCGAGGAGACCAAGCCGGAGGTACCGCATGAGTGACAGACCCGAGGGACCCTACTTCGACGACCTCGGCGTCGGCCAGACGTTCGACGCCCCGTCACTGACCCTTACGAGCGGGCGTGCCGCCACCCACCAGGCGATCCTCGGAGGTCGGCTGCAGCTGTCGCTCGATGAGCGACTGAGCACTGACGTGGCCGGACGAGTCCTCGCGGACCCGGGGCTCGTCACCGACGTGGCCATCGGCCAGTCCACGGCCGTCACCCGCCGCGTGGTGGCCAATCTCTTCTACCGGGGACTGGCGTTCCACCGTCTGCCCGCCATCGGCGACACCTTGCACACGACGACGACGGTGGTCGGACTGCGCCAGAACGCCAGCAGGCCGACAGGCCTCGCGGCGCTCCGCATCACCACGCGCGACCATCTCGATCGCCTCGTCCTGGACTTCTGGCGGTGCGCGATGCTCCCACTGAGCTCGCCCGACGTCGCCACCTGCCACCAGGACGATCTGTCCGCCATCGGTTCGAGTCCGGACCCGAACGGACTGCTCGCCCAGGTGTCGAGGTGGAACCTAGATGCTTGGCCGGCGCCGACCGGGCCCGACGTCGTTCCAGGTGCGGTGTGGGATCTCACGGCAGGTGACGTCGTGACGAGCGCTCCGGAGCTCGCCCGGCTGACGCTCAACCTGGCTCACGTCCACCACGACCGGTTCAGCCAGCCGAACGGACGGCTCGTCTACGGAGGACACGCGATCGGTATCGCCTCCGCGCAGGTGAGCCGAACGCTCCCCCAACTGGCCACCGTCGCCGGGTGGCACGGGTGCGACCACACCGGACCCGTGCGCGAGGGCGACACGCTCGTCTCGCGGATCGAGGTCGAGCAGATCACGAACCTCGACGGCGGGCTCCGCCTGGCCGACCTGCGCGTCCGGGTCCGCACGCGAGGCCCCGAAGAGCGCGACGTCCTCGATTGGCGCCCCATCGTGATCCTTCGCTGAAGGCACGAGCAAGCATCCACGTTTTCACCCGATCCCAGCCCCGACGCGAAGGAGACGCGCATGTCGAGCACGACAGCGACCTCGAGCAGCCCACACTCACCTGCCGCAGGCCCCGACGAGTGGGCCGACCTGGTTCACGACGGCGCGTGCTTCATTGCCGGCAGCTGGGTCCACGGCCATGGCCCGGCGTCCCCGACGTTCAACCCCTCCAACGGACTCGTCCTGGCCGCACCGGCAGCCTCCGATGAGCGGCAGGTGGAGGAAGCGGCTCGCGCAGCGCGCCACGCCTTCGACAAAGGCGAGTGGTCGCGCCTCGGACCGGCCGAACGCTCGGCCCTGCTCTTCCGCCTCGCAGATCTGCTCGAACGCGACCGGGACCGCCTGGTCCGACTCGTGGCGTCGGAGGTCGGCACACCGATCAGCTCCGCGGCACAGATCCAGGTCGACGGCCCCATCGCCTACTTCCGCTGGTTCGCAGAAGCGGCGGCCCGCGGCCCTGAGTGGGGCGGCTACGAGCGCAGCCTGCCCCTGCATCACGACCCGATCACCTCGTCGAGCATCCTCGTGCGTCATCCGGCGGGCGTGGTGGCGGCATTGACCTCCTACAACTTCCCCATCCAGTTGTGCGCGTGGAAGCTCGGACCGGCTCTCGCGTCGGGATGCTCGGTGGTTCTGGCGCCCTCTCCCAAGGCGATCCTGAGCACCGTGGCATTCGTTCGACTCGCGGAGGAGGCGGGCTTCCCACCAGGTGCTGTGAACCTCGTCTTCGGCGGCCCGACCGTGGCCGAGGCGGTCTGCACAGCCCCCGAGGTCGACATGATCACGTTCACCGGCTCTCCGCAGGTGGGGAGCAGGATTATGCAACTGGCTGCGCCGGACCTGAAAAAGGTCGTCCTCGAACTCGGCGGCAAGTCGCCGAACATCGTCCTGCCGGGGGCGGACGTGGGCCTCACCATCGCCAGTTCCTGCCAGCGCTTCACGATGAACAACGGCCAGGCGTGTGGCGCGACGACGCGCGCGTTCGTGCCCACGTCGGTGTTCGACGAGTACGTCGAGCGCTCCGTGGCCTATCTCGATTCGATGGTCGTGGGCGACGCCCTCGACCCGGCGACGGGGGTGGGGCCGTTGATCACCCAGGAGCACCTCGTGGGCGTCGAGGGATACCTGGAGCGCGCGGTACAGGGCGGCGGGACCATCGTCACCGGCGGCCGCAGGCCCCAGGCGCTCGACGATGGCTACTTCCTGCAGCCGACCCTCGTGACCGGCTTGGGCAACGACGCCGAGATCGCCCAGGAGGAGCTCTTCGCGCCGGTGGTCACCGTCATGCCCTACGAGAGCGTGGACGAGGTCGTTCGACTGGCGAACGCGTCGCGCTTCGCCCTGAACGCCAACATCTGGGGGCCGACCGCGGAGGCACTCGGCGTCGCGCGCCGACTGCGGTCGGGCACGGTCACGGTCAACGGTGGTGGCGGCCGGCGCCAGGACGCGCCGTGGGGCGGACCGGGCCACAGCGGGGTCGGCCGCGACTGCGGCGAGGAGGGCTTCCTGGAGTTCTTCGAGACCCAGCACGTGCAATGGCCACTCTGAGGTGACACATGAGGAAGGGGGCGTCCCATCGGGGCGCCCCCTTCCTGTGCCGTGCGCCAGCCCTGAGACGACGCGACAACGGCCGGCCGGTGATGCGGCTCCCTGAGGGGAGCTGCACCGCCGACCGGCCGTCGTGCGTGATCTCAGGTGTGGTCGTGCTTCACGACGCCACGCAGGATCCGACCCTCCCGAACGTCGTCGTAGCCCTGCGCCACCTCGTCGACCGAGTACTGCTTCGTGATGAGCTCGTCGATCTTGAGGTGACCCTCGTCGTACAGCCGGGCGAGGCGCGGGATGTCGTAGTGCGAACTGCAGCCGCCGAGCAACGACCCGCGGATCGTGATGTCGTTGAAGGACACGGCGTTGCCCGGGACCTGCACGTTGATGTCAGTCGCGTCGTCGGCGGTGCCGGTCAGGACGTACCGGCCACTCTTGCCCAGCGCAGCGAAGGACGCCGAGACGATCTCGGTCGTGAGCACGCCGACGGTCTCGATGACGACGTCCGCACCCGTGCCCATCGAGAGGCTTCGAGCGAGCTCGGACGCCTCGTCGATCGACGTCGCCTTGTGGGTCGCGCCGAGCTTGAGCGCCAGGTCGGTCTTCCACTCGACCGGGTCCACGGCGATCACGTGGCTGGCACCGGAGAACGCGGCACCCTGGACGGCGTTGATGCCGATGCCCCCGATGCCGACGACCATGACGGTGTCGCCGGGTCGAACTTCGCCCAGGTACTCCGCCGAGCCCCACCCGGTAGGGATGCCGCAGCTGAGCAGCGACGCGGGCTCCAGGGGGAACCACTCGGGGATCTTGATGCACGAGTTCTCACCCACCACGACGTGGTCGGCGAAGGAGCCCACGATGCAGAAGCCGCCGATCGGGTCTCCGTCGAGCGTGTAACGGTAGGTGCCGTCCTGCATCATGCCGGTCAGGGTGTTGGCGGTGAGGTCGCACATGCGGCTGCGTCCGCTGGCGCAGAACTTGCACACGCCGCACTGCGGGACGACGCCGAGGATGACATGGTCACCCTCCTTCAGACGCGTGACACCAGCACCGACACCGACGACGACACCCGAGCCCTCGTGACCGCCGATCAGCGGATAGCGGCCGCCGTGGTTGCCGTGGCGGCGGTGCTCGTCGGAGCGGCACATGCCCGCGTACTCCACGCGAACGAGTACCTCACCGGCCTTCGGCGGGTCGAGCTCGAGCGTCACCGGAGTCCAGTCGGCGTTCGCCTTGGTCAGAACAGATGCACGAACCTGCACGGTTCGACCCTCCTTGTGTTGTCATCCACACCCCGAGAGTGCCCCGGGTCACATTTCCTTCCCGCAAACATATATTATGCATTGCACACGGTAAACACCGGTCGCCGGAAAATGAGGAGTGAGCCGCAGATGACATCAGCAGCCGAACCGCGACGCGTCGGGTACATCGGAGCGCGGGGACCGGTGGTTCCCGAGTCGGGCGAATACCTGCCCATCCTAAACCCGGCAACGGGCGCCGCTCTCGGTGAAGCATACGAGGTGGACAGCGCTGACCTCGATCGGATCATCGAGGACGCCCACGCCACCCAGCGCAACGTCTGGCGCGCCACGGCCCCGGACGCCCGCGGTCGGATCCTGCGTGCGTGGGCTGACAAGGTCGCGGCTCACCGCGAAGAGCTCGCCGACCTCGACTCCCAGGACGTCGGTCACCTGCGCGCCGAGACCCTCGGCGACGTCGACGTCACCGTGAAGATCCTGACCTACTACGCGGGCATGGCGGACAAGCTCGAGTCCCGCTCCTACGCGCAGTTCCCCGGCCGCATCGCCTACGGCATCGACGAGCCGTTCGGCGTCGTCGCGGGTGTCAGCCCTTACAACGCGAATACCATCTTCGCCGTGTTCAAGGCCGCCCCGGCGCTCGTCGCGGGCAACGCCATCGTGTTGAAGGCGCCCGAGCTCGCCCCACTGTCGACGTTCCGGCTCGTCGAGCTCGGCCTGGAGGCGGGGCTGCCCCCGGGCCTGGTCAACGTCGTCACCGGCCGTGGCGCGGTCGTCGGCCCGCTGCTCACCGAACACCCCGGCATCGGCATGGTCGCCTTCACCGGTGGCCTCGAGGCAGGACGCTCGGTGATCCGCCAGTCCGCGACCAACATTGTGCCCGTCTCGCTCGAGCTCGGCGGCAAGAGTCCTGTCATCATCCTCGACGACGCCGACCTCGAGCTGGCGCTCCCGCTCATCGCGCACTCCAACTTCGTCAAGAGCGGCCAGAGCTGCGTCGCGGGTTCGCGTGTGTTCGCGCCCGCCTCCCGCTACGAAGAGATCGCATCGCGCCTGGCTGAGATCGCAACCGCCGTGCGCGTCGGCGACCCGCTCTCCCCCGACTCCCAGATGGGAAGCCTGATCAGCCAGCGCCACCGGACAACCGTCGACTCACTCGTCCACTCGGCCGTCGACGCTGGCGCCACCCTTCTCGCGGGCGGCGCGCCTGTCGAGCCGGGCGGACTCACCGACGGCGCGTTCTACGCGCCCACGGTCCTCGGTGATGTCCAGGACGACAACCCGGCGGCACGCACCGAGGCGTTCGGACCGATGGCCAGCGTTCTCTCCTACACGGACGTCGACGAGGTCCTCGGACGCGCGAACGACTCCGATTTCGGCCTGTCCGCCCAGGTGTGGGGCAACGACGCGGCAAGCATCCAGCACCTTGCCGCCAACCTCGAGGTGGGAACGGTCTGGGTGAACGCGTACCGAGCGATCCACTTCACCGTCCCATTCGGCGGGGTGAAGCAAAGCGGGTACGGGCGGGAGAACGGGTTCGAGGCGATTCGCCTCTACACCCAGTCCAAGGCCGTCGTGTGGGATCTCACGACGACCCGAGCCGACCCCTACGCTTGAGCACTCACTCATGCAGGCGATCAACCGTGCATCCCTGTGAGCGGGAGCGTGCCGATGCCCTACGGTGACCGGGTGCCTGATGTCGTGGTCGTGGGCGGAGGGGGCAGCGGCATACCGCTCGCCGTCCGCCTCGCCGGGTCCGGCGCCAGCGTCCTGTTGCTCGAGGAGGGCCAGAGCACGCCCGAGAGCCTCGCGGCTCTGGCCCATGGACCGTGGCAGGTCCTGGGCGCCCAGATGGGCCACCCTGCCACCCGGGCGCATCCCGTGGACCTGACAGGGGCGCGACCTTGGGGCGTCACTCGCGGCAAGGTCCTCGGTGGCTCGACCGCGGTCAACGGCGGTTACTTCGTCCGGGCCCGCACCTCCGACTTCGATGCGTGGGCGCGCGCCGGTGGCGAGCGCTGGCGATCCGATGCCGTGCTGCCGTTGCTGCGCCGCCTGGAGTCCGACGTCGCCCACGGATCAACGCCGGTCCACGGTGACTCCGGACCGATGCCCGTCGACCGTGCCCCGCTGGAGCATCCCGCCTGTCAGGCGCTGCTCACCGCGGCCGACGCGCTCGGGATCGCCTGGGACCCGGACAAGAACGACTCTCGTGACACCGGCGTGGGGGCGGTGCCGACCAACGTCGCGGACGGGCACCGGGTGAGTACGGCCCGTGGCTATCTGACCGACGGCCTCCCATCGGGCCTGACCATTCGGGGCGACACCCGGGTGCTCCGGGTGAGACTCGTCGCCGGACGCGCCATGGGGGTCGAGACGACCGCCGGATTCGTGCCCGCAGGCCGAGTCGTGCTCTGCGCGGGAGCCCTCGGCTCGGCGCAACTGCTCATGCTGTCCGGGGTGGGCCCGGCCGACGACCTCCGCCGAGCCGGCGTGACTGTCGCAGCCGACCTGCCCGTCGGCGTCGCCGTCTCCGACCACCCGCAGGTCGTCGTCGACTGGCCGGCTTCCTCGCCGCTGCCACGACCGTCCTCCTGGTTGGGTGCCGTCATCCACGCCACGAGTCCCGGCTCGACCCGCGAGGGCAATGTCGAGCTGCTGCAGTCACTGCTGCCGATGGAATCGCTGGTCGCGGGCTCGGCCGAGGACCCGGGACTGTCGCTCGTCGTGGCCGACACGACGCCGCAGAACCGCGGCAGCGTCCGCCTGCGATCGAGCGATCCGGATGACGACGTGCTGGTCGACCTCGGCTACCTGCGTGACGAGGCCGACCGAGGCGCCCTGAGGCACGGGGTGCGGCTGGCGGCGAGCCTCCTCGGATCAAGCCCGCTCAGCACAGCGGGCCGCCCCGGAGTCCCCGACGGGATCCTGTGTGAGGACCGGCTGCTCGACGCGTGGATCGAGGAACGCCTCGGAACCGCGATGCATCTGTGCGCGTCGGCTCCGATGGGTCAGGTCGTCGCCGGCGATGGCTCCGTGTACGGAACGGAGGACCTCCACGTGGCGGACACGAGCATTCTGCCGAGTGCACCACTGCGCGGTCCCGCGAACACAGCCGTGCTCATCGGCGAGCTCGTCGCCGAGGCGATCGCAGGCCGCTGACCCGCGGCCGCAGGACGCCCCCCTCGCGTCGGCGGATCGCGCCCCACCACAGACCCGTCCCGTAGGCCACGTCGTCGACCCGTCGGGCGGTGGTGTGGGCGATCGGCCCGAGGCGAGACCCCCGTGCGCGTCGGTCGACCAAGCCGTCGACCACTGCGGCGAGGGCGACCGCCCTGCGGATGCGAGGCGAGGCCAGGCAGAGCAGGACCGTGACTGGCCAGTGGTGGCGCAGGGCCATCGCCACCAACTGCCACGCTGACGAAACCGTCGCCGAACACGCGAGGCGCACCGCGAGCGCGCGACGACTCTCGACCTGCGGCAGCTCGCGGCCGATGAGGCCGGCGGAGGCGCCGACGAAGCCCACCGCCACAGGGAGCGACCACCGTCGATGCGCGATCACCGCGAGGACAGCGAGGGTCGGCAGCGGCGGAAGCACGGCTGGTGCGACGAGATCTCCGTGGCGGCGGTGGAGGTCGGCGCCGCCGGTTCCGTAGAAGGCCTTCCGGGTGAACCACGAGCGCAGCCGCGGGCGGGCATCGTGTGTCGCCTCGACCGCCGGCTCGTACACCACGCGGTGTCCCGCCCCGAGGACCCGCCAGATCAGGTCGACGTCCTCCCCCACTCGCATCGTCTCGTCGAAACCCTCCTCGAGCGCCGAAACCCGCGCGAGCAGGCAGGCGCTGGGCAGCCACGAGACCCGCGCGAAGGGACGGACCGTGGTTGGCAGCTCCCGCAGGTCGAGGGACGACGCGTGCTGCTCGTAGCGCTGGAACCAGGACCCAGCCGTGGTGACCTCTCCTCGCACCCTCGGACCGACGACGGCGACGCCCGGATCGGCGAAATGCCGCGAGGCGGTCAACAGTCCGTCCGTGTCGATGGTGACGTCGGAGTCCACGAACGCCACGAACGGGGTGTCGACCTCCGCAAGGCCCGCATTGCGCGCCGCGGCCGGCCCCTGGTTGACATCCAGGCGAATCACGTGGGCGCCGTGCTCGCGCCCCGCCGCCGCAATCGACCCCCGATCGCTCGATCCGTCGTCGACCACGATGACCCGGGCCTTGGTGCCGAGGCGGGAGAGCAGCCGCCTCAGTTCCGCCTCTCGGTCCTTGACCGGGATCACGATGGTGAGCTGCTCCGCGCTGAGCTCAGGCAGGGACATGAGGACCGGATGCGCGAGGTTGGCAGCGACGAGCCGGTCCGCCAGGAGTGCGGCTGCCGGGCTGTCGACGACGATCGTGTCGTCGCGGATGAGTTGAAACGCACGCGGCGTGAGGCGCACCACCGTCGAGGGCGATCCTCCGACGAGCAACTGACCGTGACGACGCACCTCGGGATCGATCCGTACGACCGCCCTCGACCGGGGATCGAAGCTCATGCGCGGGCCGCCGTCACCGTCCGCAATCGACCATTCGGCTCAATGCCCCCATCGACAACAGCCGCGTGCACGTCTTCGACCATCCGCTCGAACAGGTGTCGTCCGCGCTCCGCCGTGGCGCCCGTCGGATCGCCCAGGACCCCGTTCGGCGACATCTGGCGCACGCCGTGGCGCATAAGGTGCGGCAGCAAGGCGGAGATCGGCGTCGTGTTGCCCGGAGCCATGTCGTCGACGCGCACGTCCCGTGGACGCAGGTGCAGCATCAGTGAGGTCTCGGTGAAGCCGGCATGCGCATCGGCACCGGCTGCGAGGCAGGGCACCCACGCCACCTCCTGACCCTCGGCCCGGAGCTGACCCACGGCGCTGATGAGGGCCGGGACATTCCCGCCATGCCCGTTGACGAACACGATCCCTTGGGCCCAGGTCGAGGCCGAACGAACTAGCTCGATCAACATGAGGCGCAGGGCATCCTGCCCGATCGAGATCGTGCCGGGGAAGTCCTGGTGCTCTCCCGACGACCCGAACGCGATCGCCGGAGCGACCTTCGCCCACGGCAGGCAGCGTGCTACTTCGCGGGCGACCTCGGCGGCGATAGTGGCGTCGGTGTCCAGAGGCAGGTGCGGACCGTGTTGCTCGGTGCTGCCGACTGGGACGAGGACGAACGTGCCGTTCTCGATCCCGGGCCACACAGCCGAACCCAATTCCACGGTCTCCCCTTCAGCTCAGGTCGGCGACCAGCGCCGGGAACTCCCGCGCACCGAGAGCACGGTGGAAGTGGTCGGGCTGCACCAGCAGGTCGGGCGTCAACTCGTCGAGGGAGGACACGCCCATGCCAAGCATGGCGGAGTCGATACCCGAGCGCAGCACGTCCAGGACGTTGCCCACGCCGGCCTCGCCATTGGCTGCGAGGCCCCAAAGGTAGGCACGACCAATCATCACGGCACGAGCGCCCAGTGCCACCGCCTTGACGACGTCGGACCCACGCCGGATGCCACCGTCGAGGAGCACCTCGACGTCCTGGCCGACGGCCTGTGAGATCGGATGGACCATGCGGATGGCAGCCGGAGTCCCGTCGAGGTTGTTGCCGCCGTGATTCGAGACGGAGAGGGCCGTGACGCCCAGGTCGCGAGCCCGGAGGGCGTCATCGACGCGCGAGACGCCCTTGAGCATGAACGGGCCGCCCCACTGCTCGACCATCCACGCCACGTCGTCCCAGGAGGCGGGGGGCGTCGTCATCCACTCGTAGTAGGCGCCGAAGAACGTCGGCCCCTTCTTCTCGCCCGGCGCGGCCAGGTTGGGCGCGGTGAGGTCGGGGATGCTTCCGCTCTTGACGAAGTCCCACAGCCAGCGTGGCTTGCGGATCACCGAGGGCGCCAGGCGGATCGCGCTCGCGAGGTTGATCTTCTCCGGGATCTCCGGGCTGCCCCAGTCGCGACCCATCGAGAACGACCAGTCCAGCGTGGCGATGAGCCCCTTGGCCCCGGCCGCCCGGGCGCGCTCCATCCGCTGGATCATCTGGTCACGGTCACCGGTCCAGTACATCTGGAAGAACGTGTTCGGGTTGGCTTCGACGACCTCCTCGATCGACTTCGAGGCGAAGTTCGACAGACCCATCACCGTGCCCCGCGACGCAGCAGCCCGGGCGACGGCGACCTCGCCGTCGGGGTGCACGGCCTGCACTCCGGTCGGACTGATAATGACCGGCAGGCTGATGTCCTGCCCCATCACGGAGGTCGCCATCGACCGCTCGGCCGACAGACCCGCAACGTGCGGCGCGAAGCCCAACTCCATGAACGCCGACTCGTTCTCGGCGATAGTCTGTCCGCGTTCGGAGCCTGCGACGAGCGCTCCGTAGACGGGCGCGGGCAGGCGCTTCTTCGCGCGTTGCTGGGCCACGGCGACCGACTCGAACCAGGGGTTCTGGCGCCAGGGATTGATCTTCACGGCGGTTCCTCAGTCTCTCGTCGTCGCTGTGGGGACGAAGTCGGCGAGTGGACTCTCGGCGCACGCCGAGACCGGCGGGGCGACGAGGTCCTCACGGCGCTGCAGCGTCAGCATGACCGGTTGCTTACGGGTGGGGTTGGCCTTGGAGTGGTCCTGGCTGGGCGCGGGGATCGTGCGCTCGCCGGCCAGAGCCGACTCGCCGTATCCCTGGACGCACTCCGGATCCGGTCCGTCGAGCGGCAGCCCGGTGAAGAACTTGGCCGCCATGCATCCGCCGCGGCAGGCGTCGAAGAACGCGCACGACGAGCAGGCTCCCCCGGTCTGCGGCGAGCGCAGGTCGTTGAACAGCTCCGAGGCCTGCCAGACGTGCTTAAAGCCACCGTCAGCCAGAATGTTCCCGGCCAGGAAGTTGTCGTGGATGGCGAACGGGCACGCGTAGACGTCGCCGATCGGGTCGATCAGGCACACCACCCGGCCGGCCCCACACAAGTTCAGCCCCGGGAGGCTCTCGCCGAACGCGGCCAGGTGGAAGAACGAGTCGCCCGTCAGCACGTCCTCGCCATGAGCCATGAGCCAGTCGTAGAGCTCGCGCTGCTGTTCCGGCAGCGGGTGCAGCTCGTCCCACACGTCCGCGCCGCGGCCCGACGGACGCAGTCGCGTGAGCCGCAGGGTGGCGCCGTACCTGTCGGCGATCGTCTTGAACTCGTCCAGCTGACCGATGTTCTGGCGGGTGCACACGACCGAGATCTTCGCGTCCTTGAAGCCTGCGGCCTGCAGGTTCTCCAGGGCACGGATCGCGGTGTCGAAGGAACCCGGCCCTCGGACGTAGTCGTTGACCTCGGCGGTGGCGCCGTCCAGCGAGATCTGCACGTCGACGTAGTCCGTTGATGCGAGGAACTTCGCACGCTCGGGGTTGAGGCGTACCCCGTTGGTGGAGAACTTCACCCCGACCTGGTGATCGACGGCGTACTGCAACAGCTCCCAGAAGTCAGGCCGGATCGTGGGCTCGCCGCCGCCGATGTTCACGTAGAACACCTGCATTCGCTGCAGCTCATCGATCACAGCCTTGCACTGCTCGGTGGTCAGCTCGCGGGGATCTCGACGACCCGACGACGACAGACAGTGCGCGCACTCCAAGTTGCATGCGTAGGTCAGCTCCCACGTTAGGCAGATGGGCGCATCAAGACCGAACTCGAACTGTTCCACGAGCGAACCCGTTTCAGGGCGCGCGATCACCGGTCGCGTCTCCAAGATCGTCATGCCGCTTCCTCCTTCGTCTCACGCCGACGGATCATGTCCGTGTCGGCCAGTCCACACAACGCACCCACGTACGTCGGCCACGCAACGTCAGGCACTCCGGCGGCGATCAGCGCCGAGCGGACGTCAGGGTGCTCGCCGAGTCCCTTCACCACAGCGACCAACTCCGGACGCTTCAGGAACGTCAGCTTCCGGTTGCCGAAGTGATAGGCCAGCGCCCCGAAGGGCTCGGGGCGCAGCGCCACCATCGGTGACAGCGCCCATGCCTCGTCGAGCAGCCCTGACGTCGCGGGCATCTCAGTACACCCCGCACATGCCGTCGATCGAAACTTCCTCGATCAGCGACTCCACTGCGATGGCGTCCTCGGAACCGACGTTGTCGTGCTCGTTCATCTCGCCTCCTGACGTTCGACTGAATGTGTCGCGGCCCACACTAATGGCACTCGATGCAAAAAGGGAAGCGGGGTACCCCTGATACCGTCTGGCCGTGTCCACATCCGGCCGTTCGCGAGCCTTAGGGCGGCCGGCAGCGACGTCCCACGCGCAGATCGAGCACGCGGCGTTCGCGCTGTTTGCCCAAAGGGGATTCGATGGCACGACCGTCGATGACATCGCCGAGGCGGTGGGCGTCAGTCGCCGCACGCTGTTTCGCTACTTCGAGTCCAAGAACGACATCCCATGGGGCCAGTTCGACGCGAGCCTCGCGGAGTTCGGGCGGATCCTGCGCTCCTTCGACCCGGACTTGCCGCTGGCCGAGACCGTTCACCGATCAGTGGTGCGCTTCAACGACTTCGATGACGTAGCGCTTCCCCAGCATCGCGTGCGGATGCAGTTGATCCTCGACACGCCCGCACTCAAAGCGCACTCGACGATCAAGTACCAGCAGTGGCGCGCGGTGATCGTCGAGTTCGTCGCCGAGCGGACAGGGACCTCTCCATATGACCTCGCCCCGCGGACCGTGGGCCACGTCAGCCTCGCCCTGTCGATCAGTGCCTACGAGCAGTGGCTCGAACACCCGGATCGCAACCTGACGGATTTGCTCGACGAGGCCATGGCAGGCCTGAGAGCACATCTCGGCGCGCCGTGACCTGATCCTCGGGCGCTCGAAGACGTGGGTGCGAGACCATACGCGCCGCAGAAAGCGTCAGGCCCGGAATCCAGTGGATTCCGGGCCTGATCTTCGTGGTAGCGGGGGCAGGATTTGAACCTGCGACCTCTGGGTTATGAGCCCAGCGAGCTACCGAACTGCTCCACCCCGCGTTGCCTGACCAACGTTACCGGAGGGGGTGGGAGGAACCCAAATCGGGGTCCCCCACCCCCTCCTCACGGCCTCAGATCAGGGCGTCGGTGAGGTGGTTCGGCGTGCCGAACCGGTGCGCGGTGATGCTGACGGCCTGCTCGTGGACGAACGGCAGCAGCTCGACCTGCCCGGCCTCGGTCGGGCGGTGCGCCCAGATGGCGAGGTCCGGCTTGCCGCCCGTCTGCTCGGCGAGGGCCGAGCGACTGCCACCGACCAGGCGCACGCGCCCATCGGTCAGGCACGACGCCACCGCGGCCCACGTGGCGTCGTCCTCGACCATCACGGAGACACCGAAGCCGCGCAGTGCGGTCCGGACCGCATCGGGCACCTCGAAGGCCGAGGAGACCTGCAGCGGTCCACCCGCGGCCAAGCCGGCCCCAATGACGCGCAGGCCTTCGGAGAGGGTGGCATCGGCCGCCAGGCGGATGTGCACGCGCGTCGGGACGTACCGCAGGATGTTGCGCTCGGCGAAAATCGCCGAGACGTCGCGCGCCGTGCCGAACTCCTCACGCCAGGCGGCGGCGTCACTGCGGAACGACCGCTCGAGGTAGCTCACCTCGTCGGCCGGGACGTGGGCCTCACGCGCGGCCTGCAGCAGCCGCTCGGCACGGGGATCGATGCTGTCGTCCGCGGTCGATCGCGCCGGGGCCCACTCGCCCAGACCGAACAGGTAGTGCGGGCCGCCGGCCTTCGTGCCGGCGCCGATCGCCGACTTCTTCCAGCCGCCGAACGGCTGGCGCCGCACGATGGCGCCGGTGGTGCCGCGGTTCACGTAGAGGTTGCCCGCCTGGACTCCGTCCAGCCACACGGCGATCTCCGCCGGGTCGAGCGCGTGCAGGCCCGCGGTCAGGCCGTAGTCGACCTGATTCTGGATCTCGACCGCCTCCTCGATCGTCTCGGCGGTCATGATGCCCATCACCGGTCCGAAGTACTCGGTCAGGTGGGTCGTCGAGCCACGCTTCACGCCCGTCCGGATGCCCGGGGACCACAGCTGCCCCGCGTCGTCCAGCTTCCGCGGCTCCACGAGCCAGGACTCCCCCGCGTCGAGCGTCGTCAGTCCACGCAGCAGCTTGCCGGAGGCCGGCTCGATCAACGGGCCCATCTGCGTCTGCGGGTCGGACGGCCAACCCACCGCCAGCGACGTCACCGCGTCGACCAGCTGCTCGCGGAACCGCTTCGACGTGGCGACGGAGCCGACGAGGATCACCAGCGACGATGCCGAGCACTTCTGGCCCGCGTGTCCGAAGCCCGAGGCCGCGATGTCCTTGGCGGCCAGGTCGAAGTCCGCCGAGGGCGTGACGACGATGGCGTTCTTCCCGCTCGTCTCGGCCAACAGCGGCAGGTCGGGACGGAAGCTGCGGAACAGCTCGGCCGTCTCGTACGCACCGGTCAGGATCAAGCGGTCGACACGGGGGTCCGAGACCAGCCGCCGGCCGAGGTCGGACTCCTCCACGTGGACCAGTTGCAGCGCTTCGCGCGGGACACCGGCCTCCCACAGCGCCTCGACCATGACCGAACCGCAGCGCGCCGCCTGCGGCGCCGGCTTGATCACCACCGCGGAGCCCGCGGCCAGCGCGGCCAGCGTCGAGCCCGCCGGGATCGCCACCGGGAAGTTCCACGGCGGCGTCACGACAGTGAGGCGCGAGGGCACGAACGTGGCGCCGTCGACGTCGTCGAGACCACGGGCGAGGTGGGCGTAGTAGCGCGCGAAGTCGATCGCCTCGGACACCTCGGGGTCGCCCTGGTCGAGCGTCTTCCCCGCCTCCGACGCCATGACCTCCAGCAGGTCGGCTCGCCGCTCCTCCAGGCGCAGGGCGGCCCGCTCGAGGATCTCGGCGCGCTCGGCCGCGGGGCGACGGCCCCAGGCGTCACCCGCGACGACCGTCGAGGCGACGACCGACTCCAGCGCGTCGGCATCGGTCAGGGTGTGCTCCTTGACGAGGTCCTCACCGAGGGTCGAGCCCTCCACCCGCGACAGGATCCGGCGACCCCACGCGCGGTTGGCCGGCAGCGACGGATCGGTGTCGGGGGTGTTCTCGAAAGGCGCACCCGCCGGCGGCTCCTGCACGGGCGCCGAGCGGTCCTGCGTCCGGTTGGGCGCGGGCACGGAGTCGTCCAGCGCGGCCAACGACGCGAGGAAGCGGTTCTTCTCGCGCTCGAACAGCTCGTGGTTCTCGTTCAGCTCGAAGACCGCCGACATGAAGTTGTCGTGGCTTGCGCCCTCCTCGAGTCGACGGATCAGGTACGCGATCGCGACGTCGAAGTCCTTCGGGTGCACCACCGGCGTGTACAGCAGCAGGCCGCCGACGTCACGACGCACGACCTCGGCCTGGCTCTGGGCCATACCCAGCAGCATCTCGATCTCGACGCCGTCGCGGACGCCGCGCTGACCGGCCAGCAGCCACGCGTGCGCCAGGTCGAAGAGGTTGTGGCCGGCCACGCCGATCCGCACGTTGGCGATGCGCTCCGGGTGCATCGCGTAGTCCAGGACGCGCTTGTAGTTGGTGTCCGACTCCTGCTTGCTCGACCACGTGGCCAGCGGCCAACCGTGCACCGCCGCGTCGACGCGCTCCATGGGCAGGTTGGCGCCCTTCACGACGCGCACCTTGATGCCCGCTCCCCCGCGCGCCCGACGCGCGGCCGACCACTCCTGCAGGTGGATCATGGCGCGCATCGAGTCGGGCAGGTACGCCTGGAGCACGATGCCGGCCTCGAGGTGCTCCAGCCCCGGCGTGTCGAGGATCTTGGTGAAGACCGCGATCGTCAGGTCGAGGTCGTGGTACTCCTCCATGTCCAGGTTGATGAACTTCGGCGACGGCGCGTCGGCGGCCTGGCGGTACAGCGGCATGAGGTTCTCGGCAACGTGCTCGACGGCCTCGTCGAACGCCCACGGCGAGTGCGGCGGCACCGTCGCGGAGACCTTGATCGACACGTAGTCGACGTCCGGCCGGGCCAGCAGGTCGTGGGTGCCCTTCAGCCGTCGCGCGGCCTCGCGCTCGCCCAGGACGGCCTCGCCGAGCAGGTTGATGTTCAGGCCCACACCGTCGCGGCGGATCTTCGCGATGCTGCGGCCCAGCCTCGCGTCGGTCGCGTCGACGATCAGGTGCCCCACGAGCGACCGCAGCGCCCGCTGCACGATCGGGATGACCAGCCGCGGCACGAAGCGGCCGGCGAGGGCGCCCAGACGCACGGCGTTGCGCAGGTACCAGGGCAGGAACGCCGGCACGTCCGACGCCAGCGAGGCGAAGTTCCGCGCGGCGATCCGCGGGTCCTCGGGCCGGATGACCCCGTCGATGAATCCGACCGTGAAGTCCAGGCCCTTCGGGTCCTTGAGCAGGCCCGCCAACTGGGCGCCGGCCTTGTCCGCGGGCACGTCGGCGGACTCCGCCAGCCAGCGCCTCACGAGCTCGACCGACTCCTGCGCCAACGGGTCGGGCGCGCTCGGGGATGGGTGCTGGGTCACGTCGTCGATCACGGTGCTGCCTTCCGGACTTCGGGGGGAACAAGGTCTGCTGCCCAGTGTGAGATCCGCGCCAGTTAAGGTAAAGCGATCTTTTGTGACCGATATCGATCAGATCCAGTGAAGGATTGCCCATGCTCGACGTCCGCCGGCTGCGCCTCCTGCGCGAGCTGCAGATCCGCGGCACCCTCGCCAGCGTCGCGGCGGCGCTGCACCAGAGCCCGTCCTCGGTCTCGCAGCAGCTGTCGCTGCTGGAACAGGAGGTCGGGGTCGAGCTGCTGCGCAAGGTCGGTCGCCGCGTCCAACTGACGCCGCAGGCCGAGATCCTGGTCGAGCACACCTCCGCGGTCCTCGAGCGACTGGAGCGCGCGGAGTCCGATCTGGCCGCATCCCTCGACGAGGCCACGGGCACGTTCCGGTTGGCCGTGTTCCAGTCCGTCGCGCTCGCGCTGATGCCGGCGACGCTGTCGATCCTCGAGACCGAGCACCCGAGGCTGCGCGTCACGATGACCCAGCGCGAACCGGAGTCGGCGCTGTACGAGACGTGGGCGCGCGAGTTCGACCTGGTCATCGCCGAGAAGTACCCCGGCCACAACACCCCGTGGCACCCCGAGCTGGACGCCGTCGACCTCACGACCGACGAGGTGCGTCTCGCGGTCCCGCCGGCCGGACACCGGTTCGGCGACATCACATCGATCGCCGAGGCGGCGGACGCGCCGTGGGTCATGGAGCCGCCGGGCGTGGCCTCGCGGCACTTCGCCGAGCAGGCGTGCCGGGTCGCGGGCTTCGAGCCCGACGTCCGGTACGAGACCGCCGACCTGCAGGCGCAGATCAGCCTCATCGAGTCCGGGCACGCGGTGGCGCTGCTGCCCGACCTGCTGTGGCAGAACCGCCGTCCCGCGGTGACCCTGCACCGACTCGAGGGCCGACCGCACCGCACGATCTTCACGTCCGCACGGCGCGCGTCGGCCCACTCCCCCGGCGTGGCCGCGACGCGCCAGGCGCTGTCGCGGGCGGTGGCCGAGGGTCAGTCCTGACCGGTCACAGGTTCATGCAGAGCCGACGCGCGTCGAAGATCGCCGCGTGCACGCCGCGACTCGAGACCGCGTCGCCGATCCGGTAGAGCTCGAAGTCGCCGTCGGTGCGCACGACCCGCTGGCGCTCACCCCGCACGAAGGCGTCGATGTCGAGCTGCCCGCGGTTGGCCGAGCGCTCGCGCAGCTCGTCGTAGACCTCGCTGATCGGCACCGTTCCCTGCTCGACCACCACGACGTCGGCGCCCTTCTCGATCCGCTCGCCGGTGTAGTCGTTGGCGAACGTGGCGACCAGCCGGCCACCCTCCTTGCGCACACCCTGCAGGACCAGGTCGGGCGTGATCGCCACGCCGCCGTTGTAGAGCATCTTCATGAAGTCCGGACGCACCGTGTGCACGATGTCCAGGCCGACCTCGGCGTCGGAGGTCACCAGCTCGATCTCGTTGCCCTGGCCGAGCAGGTGCTCGACCGCCGAGAGCGCGTGCTCGTCGCCGTGCTCGTCGTAGACCACGACCCGCTTGCCCGCGACGGGCGCACGCCCCAGGACGTCGGCGCTGGACACGACGAACCGCTCCCCGCCCTCGGGCAGGGTCGGGTCGGCCATCCCTCCGGTCGCGATGATGACGACGTCGGGATCCTGGGCCAGCACGTCGGCGGCCTCGACGTAGGTGCCGGTCCTGAGCGTCGCGCCCGCCATCCGCGCCTCGGCGGCCAGCCACTCGGTGATCGAGCGCTTCTCGGACTGGCGGTGCACCTTCGACATCGGGACGACCTGTCCGCCGAGGGTGTCGGACGCCTCGAACAAGATCACGTCGTGGCCGCGCTCGGCACTGGCGCGGGCGGCCTCCAGACCGCCGGGACCGCCGCCCACGACGACCACCCGGCGCCGGTCACGTGCCGGGGTGATCAGCTGCGGGATCGTCTCCTCGCGGCCGGTCGCCGGGTTGTGGATGCAGAACATCTCCGTGTTGAGGCAGAAGCTGGCGCCGACGCACGGCCGAACCCGATCCTCCTCGCCGCGCTCGATCTTGGCGACGATGTGCGGGTCGGCGATGTGGGCCCGCGTCATGCCGACGAGGTCGACGTACCCCTCGCGCAGCGCGTGGCGCGCGGTGGCCAGGTCGGCCACGCGTCCCGCGTGGAACACCGGGACCGGCACGGCCTCGCGGATCCGCCCGGCCACCGGGAGGTGGGCACCGAGCTCACGCCCCGTCGGCGGCATGATGTCCGACAGCTCGCGGTGGGTGAACCCGCCGCCGTAGATGATGTTGAGGTAGTCCACGTGCCCCGAGCCCGCCACGAGCCGGGCGATCTCGACGGCCTCGTCGGGCTCGATGCCGCCCTTCGCACCCTCGTCCCCGGGCAGCCGCACACCCACGACGTAGTCCGTTCCCACCTCGGCGCGGACCGCCTCGAGCACCTCGAGCAGGAAGCGCACGCGGTTCTCCAGCGAGCCGCCGTAGCGGTCGTCGCGCAGGTTCGAGCGCGGCGCGAGGAACTGGTCGATCAGATGACCGGCCAGACCGGCCAGCTCGACCCCGTCGAGACCGCCGCGCCGGGCCCGGCCGGCCGCCGCGGCGTAGTCGGCGATGACCCGCGGGAAGTCGAAGTCCTCCATCGGCTTGGGATAGCTGCGGTGGGCGCGCTCACGGATCCCCGAAGGGCTGACGGTCGGCAGCCACGGACCGGACGCGTCCCAGCCGCGGCGCCCGAAGTGGGTCAACTGCACCATCGTCGCCGCCCCGTGGCGATGCACCCGCTGCGCGACGTCCTCGTAGAACGGCAGGACGGCGTCGGTGCTGGCGTCGATCGATCCGAACGAGGTCTGCGAGTCCGCCGACACGAAGCTCGACCCGCCGAACATCGTCAGGCCGATCCCGCCGCGCGCCTTCTCCTCCTGGTAGAGGGCGTAGCGCAGGCCCGGCCCTTCCGGCCCCACGAAGCCCGCCGGGGCGTGGGCCGTGCTGAAGATGCGGTTCTTCAGCGTCAATCCCTTGAGGGTGAAGGGTTCGAGCAGCGGGTCGGACATGCGGGGCCTTCCGGGGAAGAGGAAAAGGACAGGGGAAGCCAGGACGGGGTCGCTCGGGGGCGCGACCCCGCCCTGGCGGTCTGGGGGGGGTGGGTCAGCCGTTGATGGCGGACTGCTCGGAGATGCCGGCCTTCTCCAGGTTCTTGGCCAGCTCACCGGACGACTGGTACTCGGCGAGCACCTGGTTGACCGCGTCGCGCAGGTCCGTGGCGCCCTTGCGGATCATCACGACGGTCGCGTCGGTGCCGGTCGTCATGGCGATCTTGGGGGTCTCCTGCATGACCTCGTTCTTGATCTTCGCCGGGTTGCCGTCGGCGGTCAGGTAGCCGGCCAGGGCACCCTCGGTGAACAGTCCCGCGTCGATGCGACCGGCCTTCAGGTCGTCGTAGACGGCCTGCTCGCTCTGGTAGAGCTTCACGTTGTCCGCGCCGAGCGCCTTCTGGGCCTCCCCGGTGAACAGGTAGCCCGTCGTGGTGCCGACCTTCTTGCCCTCGAGCTGCTCGATCGTGTCCCAGCCGTCCTTCGAGCCGACCGACATCAGCGAGAGGTAGACCGGGTCGGAGAGCTCGTACTTCGCGCGACGCTCGTCGTTCACGGTCCACGACCCGGCCGACAGGTCCGCCTTGCCCGTGTCCAGGGCGCTCACGACGCCGGGGAACGACGTGCTCTGGGCCTTCAGCTCCAGGCACAGGTCGGCGGCGACCTTCTTGAGCAACTCACCGTCGATGCCGGTCGGCTGGCCGTCCTTCGCCCCGATGTAGGGCGGGAAGTTCGCGATGGCCGCGGTCAGCGTGCCGTCCTTGACCGTCTCGACCTTGGCGATGGGCTCGCAGTCGTCCGCGACGGTGGAGGCTGCGTCGTCCGAGCCGCAGGCGGCCAGTGCCGACAGGCTGACGACGGCGCCCAGCGCCAGGCCGAACGTACGGGTGATGCGCTTCATGGTTCTCCTTGGGGGGATCAGGCCGGCAGGACTGCCGGACCGGACTTGTCGCGCCGCAGCACGTGGATCAGGGCGGAGGCGACGATCGAGACGGCGGCGTAGAACCCGCCGGCGACGAGGAAGACCGTCAGGTAGTCGAAGGTGACCGAGCCGATGCCGTACGAGCGGGCCAACAGCTCGGGCAGACCGATCGCGAACCCGATGGCGGTGTACTGGAAGATCAGCACGGCGAACGAGATCACGGGCAGTCGCACGATCGACAGTGCCTGCGGCAGCACCACGTGGCGCAACTCGTGCCACCCGGTCAACCCCAGGCTGCGCGCCGCCTCCCGCTGCCCGCTCGGGACGTCGAGGATGCCGACCCGGAAGATCTCCGAGGTGTAGGCGGCGGCGCTGATCGCCAGGCCCGTGACCAGGGCCGGTCCGGCGTCGAGCACGACGTCGATCGACGGCAGGCCGAAGTAGATGAGATAGACCACCACGAGCAGCGGCAGGCCGCGCAGCAGCTCGACCACGGCCAGCGTCGTCCAGCGGACGAGTCGGCTCGGGGCGGTGCCCAGCAGGCCCAGGACCAGGCCGAGCGGCAGGCCCGTCGCGATCGACAGGACGGCGTACCAGGCGCTGAGCTTCAGGCCGCCGAGCAGGATCATCAGGTCGTCGGTGGTCATGCCGCACTCCTTCGGCGCAGGGTCGCGTCCAGCCATCGCGAGGACGCGGCGATGGGCAGGCTGAGCACGAGGTACACGGCACCGGCGACCAGGAAGGCCGCCAGCGCGGGCTGCCCGCCGTTGGCGAGGTTGAGCGCCTGGAAGGACACGTCGCTCACGCCGATCACCGAGGCGAACGCCGACTCCTTGAGCAGACCGATCGCGTAGGTCGCGCACGGCGCCATGGCGACCGCGATGCCCTGGGGCGCGATGATCCGCCAGAACAGCTGGGAGCGCTTGAGGCCCAGGGCCTGCGCGGCCTCCCACTGCCCCACCGGCACGCTCAGCAGCGCGGCCCGGTAGTTCTCGGCGACGTAGGCGGTGGCCACGAGTGTCAGCGCGATGATGGCCGTCGGGATCGGCTCGGAGCCGGTGAGGTTGGCCAGGCCGTAGAACAGCAGCAGCATCCAGGCGATGACCGGGACGCCGCGGACGACCTCGACGTAGGTCGTGCCGAGCCAGCGCAGCGGGGCGATGCGCGACACCCGCATGAGCGCGACCGGGAAGCCCAGCACCAGCGCTTGCGCCATCGAGACGACCGTGAGCAGGACCGTGACCCCGACACCCTCGAGCACCGTGGAGACGATGAGTCCCCAGTCCGCGTTCACTGCTCGGCCACCGCTTCGAGGAATCGTCGGGTCACGGCGTGCTGCGGCCGGGTGAAGAGCTCGTCGGGGTGCGACTGCTCGACGATCGCCCCGTGGGCGAGCACCGCGACCTGGTCGGCGACCTTGCGGGCGAAGCCCATGGCGTGGGTGACGACGATCATCGTGGTGCCCTGGTCGGCCAGCTCGCGCATGACGGCGAGCACCTCCTGGCCGACCTCGGGGTCGAGGGCGGAGGTCGGCTCGTCGAACAGCATGACGACCGGGTCGAGGGCCAGGGCACGCGCGATCGCGATGCGCTGCTGCTGGCCGCCGGAGCACTGCATCGGCTTGGCGTCGGCCTTGGCGGCCAGGCCGACCCGGTCCAGCAGCTTCAGGGCGACCTCGCGGGCCTCCTGCGGCTTGCGCCCGAGGACGAGTTCCTGGGCCAGGGTGACGTTGCGCAGCACCGACAGGTGCGGGAACAGGTGGAAGCCCTGGAAGACCATGCCGGTGCGCCGGCGGACGGCCAGCAGCTCGGCCTTGGTCGGCTTGTTCGGGACGGCCGCGACCGGCTCACCCGTGATCGAGATCGTGCCCGAGCTGGGCGTCTCCAGATAGTTGATGCACCGCAGCAGGGTGCTCTTGCCGGCACCACTGGGGCCGATCAGCGCGACGACCTCGCCGGGGTAGACGTCCAGGGCGATGTCATCGAGGACGACGTGGTCGCCGTAGGACTTGGTCAGGCCCTCGATACTCACCAGCGGGGTCGCTCCCGGGGTGTTCCTGGCGAGGCTTGCTCGTCGATCGTTCACGCGTCGTGCTCCCGTTGGTCGCGGACAGTGCGCTCAACGTACGGATGATGAGACGGGTGTCTCATCATGCAGACGTGCAGAATCGGTGCCGCGCCGTTGACACAGCCGTTCAAAGACCCCCCGCTCCTGAACAGATGTGCAGTCGGAGGGGTCGCATAGTTGAACACCTGCCCCTGACCCCGGCGCCGCACGGCGAACTAGCGTCGCTGCAATGACGAACGACGTGGGCAACACCGGACTGGACCTGTCCGGGCGGATCGCGGTCGTCACGGGGGCCGCCGGCGGGATCGGATGGACCACGTGCCTGACCCTGGCGCAGGCGGGAGCCGCCGTGGTGGCGCTGGCCCGCCGGGTGGCCGAGGCTCCCGGACCCGGTCACGTCATGCCCGTCGGCGACGGCGAGATCTGGACGGCGGAGGCGGACGTCACCGACACCGCCTCGGTGGCACGGGCCGTCGACGCCGCGATGCTGCGCTACGGCCGGATCGACGGCCTGTTCGCGAACGCCGGCGTCCTCTACCCGGGTGAGACCGTGACGGGCGACGACCAGCACTGGCACGAGACCATCGCCGTCAACCTGACGGGTGTCTGGAACACCGTGCGCGCCGTCGCCCCCGCCATCCGTGCCGGGGGCGAGGGCGGCTCCATCGTGATCAACAGCTCGGTCAACGGCGAGCGCGCGGCTGCCGGGTGGTCGGCCTACAGCGCCAGCAAGTTCGGCGTCGTCGGACTCGCCGGTTCGCTGGCGCAGGAACTCGGGCCCGAGCGAATTCGCGTCAACTGCGTCCTGCCGACCTCGGTGGACACCCCGATGATCAACAACCCCGCACACACCGCCCGCATGGGCGGCGAGGCGCAACAGGCCCTCTACCGTTCGGCGCACGCGCTGCCGACCGGGTGGATCGAGGCCCAGGACGTGGCCGACGCGGTCCTGTGGCTGATGTCCGACCGCTCGCGCTACGTGACCGGCGCGTCGCTACCGATCGATGCGGGGTATCTGGTGAAGGCCCCGGGCTCCCACGACCTCGGAGACGACTCGCTCGGAGCTGACGTGGGTCTGCTGACCTGAGTCGCGCAGGCGCATGACGGCCAGCCCGACCTGCAGCGTCATGCGGTCGGCGCCGTCCTTGAGGGACAGGCCCGAGATCGTCTCGGCGCGCTGCAGCCGGTAGTACACGGTGCCGCGGCTGATCGACAGCAGCCGACAGGTGTCGGGCACGCTGCAGCCGGTGGCGAAGTACGCATCGAGTGTCTCGGCCAGGAACGGCGACTCCTCCTGCAGCATCGCGACCCCCGGCGGGATCGCGTCGTCGAGGAGCTCATCGGGGATCGAGACGACCGCGCGCAGGGCCCCCAGGTCGCTCCAGGACTGGATCCGCGGCAGGGTGTCGAAGGCCGTGAGCGCCCGCACGGCCAGCCGCGCCTGGCGGAAGCTGGTCGAGGCCTCGTAGAGGTTCGCGACAGGGTCGCCGATCCCGATGACCACCGAGCCCGGCGCATCGAGCTCGGTCTCGGTGACCTGCTTCGCGTGCTCGGCCACCCGCTCGGTGGCGCCCCGGCGCGTGACCGTCTCGGGCGGCAGCAGCATCACCGCGCGGCGCTGGTCCACGAACCGCCACACCTCGCCCGGCACCGCTCGCGGCAGCGGACCGTCCAGGACGCTGATCGGCAGGTTGGCCGTGTCGACGTCGCCGGTCAGGCTCATGACCAGCACGGCGACCGGTCCTTGGGGGTATCCCGCGACGTCGTAGAGCCAGCCCGCGGTGTCCAGGTGACCACGACGGTTGCTCAGCAGCAGGTCGCGCACGCTGCTCGCGCGATCGCGCAACCGGGACGTACGCCGGTGGATCGTCTCCGCGATCCGCTCGGCGTAGTCCGTCAGGTCCTCGATGTCCGCCTGCGGGACGGACGTGCCGTTCTCGTCGATGATCCAGATGTAGCCGTACGTCCGCCCGCTCCACCGCGCCGGGACGACCCAGCGTGCCGAGACGCCGTTCTCGACGTCCTCGGGCGTGTGCAACGGCCCGGTCATCGAGGGCCGGACGCCCAGGGCCGCGTAGTACTCCTGCGACTTGCGCGGAGCGGCCCGGCTCAACAGCGACTCGCGCCGCATCCAGTCGACGTTGAGGGGGTGCGGGCCGGCGGCCAGATGGGCCAGCGTGAGGTCCGAGATCCCGACGGGCGCGGCGAGCCGGATCGTCAGCTCGTCGGCGAGATCCTGCAGGACGGACATGCCCACAGTATGGAGGAGCGCCGCGCAGGGTCCCGAGGAGGCATCGGGCCCCCGAGGAACCCCTGTGACCCCGGCCACTTTCCAAGATGTGTCAGGGGTGGCCCCGGCCTACCGTGAGACATGGTCACCATCGCGAGGAACATCGTCGACACGCTCGAGGCCAACGGCGTGGAGCGGGTCTACGGGATCCCCGGCGACTCACTCAACGGCTTCACGAACGCCCTGCGCAACTCGGGAATCAGGTGGATGCACGTCCGCCACGAGGAGGCCGCGGCCTTCGCCGCCGGTGCCGAGGCGGCGACCACCGGCCGGATCGCGGTGTGCGCGGGCAGCTGCGGACCGGGCAACACGCACCTGATCAACGGCCTCTACGACGCCCATCGCTCGCGCGTGCCCGTGCTGGCGATCGCCGCGCACATCCCGACCTCGGAGATCGGGACCAACTACTTCCAGGAGAACCATCCGACGGAGCTGTTCCGCGAGTGCAGCGTGTTCGTCGAGAACGTCTCCAGCCCTTCGCAGATGCCGCGACTGCTGCGGATCGCCATGCAGACGGCGATCGAGAAGCAGGGCGTGGCCGTCCTGGTGATCCCCGGCGACGTCGCGCTCACCGAGGCCACCGACGAGACCGTCACGATCCTGCGCCCGACCGACCCCGTCGTGACCCCTTCACCCGCGGACCTGCAGCGTGCCGCCGACCTGCTCGACCGGGCCGGTCGGGTGACCATCCTGGCCGGGGCCGGCTGCGCCGGTGCCCATGACGAGGTCGTCGCCCTGGCCGACCACCTGGGTGCGCCCATCGTCCACGCGATGCGCGGCAAGGAGTACCTCGAGTACGACAACCCCTTCGACGTCGGCATGACGGGCCTGCTGGGCTTCGCGTCCGGGTACCGTGCCATCGAGGCGTGCGACGCGCTGCTGATGCTGGGCACCGACTTCCCGTACCCCGACTTCCTCCCGCGGGAGAAGACGATCATCCAGATCGACGTGCGCGGCGAGCAACTCGGCCGGCGGGTGCCGCTGGACCTCGGCCTGGTCGGCAGTGTCCGCGACACGGCACCGGCCCTGCAGGAGCTGCTCGACCACCAGGACGACCGCACCCACGTCGACGACTCCGTCGCGCACTACGAGAAGACCCGCGAGAAGCTCGACGAGCTGGCCGGACCCGTCAAGGAGGGCCGCGACCAGCACCCGCAGTACGTGGCGCGCATGATCGACGAGATCGCGAACGACGACGCGGTGTTCGTGCCGGACGTCGGATCGCCGGTCATGTGGGCCGCCCGCTACGTGCGGATGAACGGCAGGCGACGGCTGATCGGGTCGTTCAGCCACGGCTCGATGGCCAATGCCGTGTCCCAGGCGATCGGCATCCAGGCCGCCCACCCCGGCCGCCAGGTCGTCGCCATGGCCGGCGACGGGGGCCTGACGATGATGCTCGGCGAGCTCATCACGCTGGTGCAGCTGAACCTTCCGGTGAAGATCGTGGTCTTCGACAACAGCTCCCTGAACTTCGTCGAGCTGGAGATGAAGGCGGCCGGCTTCGTCAACTGGGGCACGGGCCTGCAGAACCCCGACCTGGCCCGGGTGGCCGAGGCCATCGGGCTGCGCGCCCTGCGCGTCGACCGCTCCCAGGACCTCGCGCCGGCACTGGCCGAGGCGTTCGCCCACCACGGGCCCGCGCTGGTGAACGTCGTCACCGAGCGCCAGGAGGTCACGATCCCGCCCTCGGTGAACGCCGCGCAGATCAAGGGCTTCTCGCTCTACGCCATGCGCACCGTGATGTCCGGGCGCGGTGACGAGATCCTCGACCTGGCTCGCGCGAACCTGCGTCAGGTGTTCTGATCGGACGATGACCGAGGACCGCGTGACCGCCGCCCTGGACGCGGCGGGAATCGACTACACCGTGACCCGCCACGGGCAGGTCGGCTCCCTCGCCGAGGCGGCCGCCGCGCGGGGCGTCGAGCCCGACCGGATCGTCAAGACGCTCGTCGTGCGGCGCGGGGACGACGATCACCTGTTCGTGCTCGTCCCCGGCGACCGCCAGATCGACTGGCCGAAACTGCGCCGCGTCCTGGGCGTCTCGCGGTTGTCGATGCCCTCACCCGAGGACGCGTTCGCGGCGACGGGCTACGAGCGAGGCACGATCACGCCGTTCGGGTCGACCCACGCCTGGCCCGTGATCGCGGACCAGCACGTGACCGGCACGATCTCGCTCGGCGGCGGGGCCCACGGCGTCTCGGTGACGGTGCGGGCCCAGGACGTGATCGACGTCCTGGGCGCCACCGTCGCCGATGTCACCGACTCCCCCACCGACTAGCGGCGGGACCGGGTCCTACTTCTCCAGCTCGCGCTGCGCCGCGGCCAGCGCCTCGGCCATGTCGTCGATGCGCGCCTGGTACGTGGCCAGGTCGCCGTCCTCGAGCGCGGCCTGGGCCTGGTCGTAGAAGCGCGACGCGTCCGAGAGGTACTGCTCGGCCGTCTTGGCCGGTGCCGGGGCACCGCCGGCCTCGCCACCGCCCTCCGGCGCGGGCTCGGCCTCGGGCGTGGTGCCCTCCTCCAGGCCCAGTGCCACGCGCAGCGCCTCGTCGAGGGTCTGACCGACACCCACGCCGTCACCGAACGTCGCGGTGATCAGCTGGAGCACCGGGTAGGAGCCCTCGCCGACACGCTGGATGTAGATCGGCTGGACGTAGAGCATCGCGCCGCTGACCGGCAGCGTCAGCAGGTTGCCTCGGAGGATCCGCGTGTTCTGCGACTGCTCGTACTGCAGCAGCGCCGCGCGAACGCCCGCGTCGGACTCGAACTGCGCCGCGATCTGGTTGGGACCACCGACGCGCGTGTCACTGGGCAACTCGAGGATCTCGAGCTTGCCGTAGTTCTCGACGTCGGACGCCTCGGAGTTCACGCTCATGAACGCGGCCAGGTTCTGGCGGTTGTTCGGCAGGTACACCGAGGTCAGGCTGAACTTCGGCGACGCGTCGCCGGGCCCGCTCGTCGACAGGTAGTACGGCGGCTGTTTGGTGCTGCCGGCCGCGGACGGGTCCTCGGGGATCTTCCAGCGCTCGCCGTCCTCGTAGAACGTCTGGGCGTTCGTCACGTGGTAGCGGCTGAGCACGTCGCGCTGAACCTTGAACATGTCGACCGGGTAGCGCAGGTGCTGCAGCAGCGCGGGCGTGATCTTGGACTTCGGCTCGACCGCGTCGGGGAAGACCTTGGACCACGTCTTCAGGATCGGGTCCTCGGTGTCCCACTCGTAGAGCGTGACGGTGCCGTCGTACGCGTCGACCACGGCCTTGACCGAGTTGCGCATGTAGTTGACCTGGTCGGTCGGCAGCGCGATCTGGCTGGCGCCCTCGGTCAGCGTGTCACTGGTCGCCGTGGCCAGCGAGCGCGACTCCGAGTACGGGTAGGTGTTGCTGGTCGTGTAGCCGTCGACGATCCACACGACCTTGCCGTCGACGACGGCCGGGTAGGTGTCGCCGTCGAGCGTCAGCCACGGGGCGACCTTGCGGACGCGCTCGCGGGGGTGACGGTCGTAGAGGATCTTGGAGTTCTCGTTGACGCGGTCCGACAGCACGATCTTCGGCTCGGCGAACTTGAACGCGTACAGCACCTGACGGAACAGCGAGCCCATCTCGACGCCGCCCTTGCCGTCGTACGTGTTGGCCGTGGAGTCACCGGCCTCCTCGTCGTCGGAGGCGCCGCCACGCGGCGTGTCGACCTCGATCGGTGCCGCGTCGTCCGGGCGACCCACGATCGAGTACGAGGGCGAGCTCTCGCCGAAGTAGATCCGCGGCGGGCCGTCGAACTTCAGGTCGCCGGTGGGCGGGATGTCCTTGGCGACCCACACCGGCTCGCCCTGCGAGCCGCGCTTGTTGCCGTACGCGGCGATCACGCCGTAGCCGTGCGTGTAGACCGTGTGGTCGTTCGACCAGGTGCGCTGCGTGGCCTGCAGGCCCTCGAGGTCGACCTCGCGCGCCGCGATGATGACGTCCTGCGGCTGCGGGTTGTCGCCCAGGGCGTAGCGGTCGACGTCGAGCGTCTTGGGGACCGTGTAGTAGCCGCGCACCTGCTGCAGCTGCTGGAACGCCGGCGAGATCAGCGTCGGGTCGAGCAGACGGGTGCTGACGCGCGACTCGGCCGAGGCGCTCAGCTCCTTGGGGGTCAGCTCGGTCTTGGCGGAGTAGTCGTTGGTCCCGACGTCCGCGACCCCGAAGGCCTCGCGGGTGCCCTTGATGTTCTCCTCCAGGTACGGGCCCTCGCGGTCCGGCTCGGAGGGGTTGACCTGGAACTGCTGCATGATCGCGGGCCAGGCGGCGCCGATCAGCAGCGAGGTCAGGAACCACAGGCCCAGGCCCAGCGCGGGCAGCGTCCACGAGCCCAGGAAGATCGTCGAGAAGAACATCAGGGCGCACAGGATCGCGACGACCATGAGGATGTTCTTGGCCGGGATCTCGGCGTTGGCCGCGGTGTACGTGATGCCGTCGAACAGGCCCGAGTTGTCGTAGGCCATCGCGTAGCGGTCGAGCCAGTAGTTGGCCGCGCGCACGAGCATCGCCAGGCCGATCAGCACGGCCACCTGGATCTGGGCGGCACGGCTGAACTTCGGGCCCTTGTTCGCCAGGCGGATCCCACCGAACACGTAGTGGACGAACGCCACCGCGATGGCCGTGATGAGCAGCAGCGCGAACAGGTAGGACACGATGAACTGCAGCCACGGCATGTCGAAGACGTAGAAGCCCACGTCCTTGCCGAAGTGCGGGTCCTTGCGACCGAACGACTCGCCGTTGAGCCAGAGCTGGAAGGTCTCCCAGCGGCTGCTGCCGATGATGCCCGAGAACAGGCCCACGAAGAGCGCGACCGCGAGCAGCGCCCAGCGGGCGATCGGCGTGATGGCCATGCGGTACCGGGCGGCCGGGTCGTCACGGCGCAGCCCCAGCGGGTTGGGGCGGTTGCGGTGCGCGAGCCAGACGTTCACGCCGATCACGAGGGCGCCGAACACCGCGAACGCCACGAACAGGGCGGAGCGGGTGAGCAGAACGGTCGTGAAGACGCCCTGGAAGTCCACCGAGCGGTACCAGAGGCGCTCGGTCCACAGACTGACGAACAGCGACCCGGCGACGAGCAGCACCGCCAGGGTGACGATCGTCGGGATCAGGACACGACGTCCACGATCAGAACGCGATTCGGGGTCGCGTCGAGGGGGTGTCGATCCGAAGATGTCGCTCACGGTTCTCCTGGCTCACGGCAGTGTGGGTCTGGCGCCAGCCTACGTGGTGCGGACGAACCCGGGTCGCGCGCGTGATCGCCTCGACGGCTCAGGCGTCCTCGACGAGCGTCTCGGCCAGCATCTCGACCAGTCCCGGGACAACGCCGGGGCCCTCGATGAGCGGGGCGTCGGCCGGATCCCGGGGGCGCACCGCGACGTGGGCCGAGCCGTCGCGCAGGACCGCCGCGACGATCCGCATCTCCTGACGGTCCGGGTGCGCGGCGGCGAACTCGATCGCTGCGGCCGGGTCGTCGGGAACCTGGTCCTGGGCGTCGGCCGGCAGGGTGAGCCGCTCCATGACGACGGCGCACCCGCCCACCTCGGCGGGCCAGCCGATCTCGGGCAACAGCTCCTCGACCTCGCGGCCGGGCGGGAGCTCCTGCTCGATCGGCGTGTACGACTCGGGGTCGCCGAGATCGTCGGCCAGCTCGGGCTGGGCGGCCAGCAGGTCGGCGGTCAGCACCAGGGCGAACAGGCGCGGCGGCTGGTCCCACCCACCGCCGTCCACGTGGGACTCGACCTCGAGGGCGGCCTGACGCACGGGCGAGTCCTCGCCCATGCCCTCGCCGCTGACGGTCAACCGGGGTTCATTCACAGCTCGACACCTTCGCCTTCGGGTTCTTCGCGAGCGCGCTCACCGCGTCGATCGCGTCCTGCAACTTCTCGACCTTGACCAGCGTCATGTCGAAGTCACCACCGGCCGTGGCCTCCTGACAGTTCTGCGCGGGCACCAGGAAGATGTCGGCACCCGCCTTCGCGGCGCCGGCCATCTTCTGGCGGACCCCGCCGATCGCCCCGACTTTGCCGTCCGGATCGATCGTGCCGGTTCCCGCGACGTTCTGCCCGCCGGTGAGTGCCCCGGGGGTCAACTCGTCGTAGATCGCCAGGGCGAACATCGCGCCGGCGCTCGGGCCGCCCACGCGGTCGCCGATGTGGTTCTCGATCTCGATCGGGAACTCGAACCCGGTGCCGACGGAGATGCCGACCCGAGCCTTCTTGGGGTCGTCGGGCATCTCGGTCGTGGTGATGGTCGCGGTGCCGTCCTTGCCGTCACGGCGGTAGCCGATCGTGACCTCGGCGCCGGGCTTGCGAGCGCTGATCGCCTTCCCCACCGCCTCCTGGTCGGCGACCTTGCGGCCGTCGACGGTCAAGATGAGGTCGCCGGCCTGCAGCTTGCCCTCGGCGGGGCCCCCCTCGACGACCTGGGCGACCTTGGGCAACTCGACGACGGTGAGGCCGGCGGCCTTCAGCGCCGCGGCGCGGGAGGCGTCCTGCGAGCTGGCCAGCTCGGCGGCTCCCTCGGCCCGGGACTCCTCGTTCGTCTGACGGTCGGGATAGACGAAGTCGTGGGGGACGACCGCCACGTCCGGGTCGAGCCAGCCCTCGATCGCGCCGCTCAGCGACATCCGGGACTCCGCTCGCGTCACCGACACCGTCGTGAAGTCCAGGCGGCCGTCCGTCGGGTAGGTACGGACGCCCTTGCCGAACGTGAGCATGGGCCTGCCGTCCAGGTCGCCGAGGGTGTTGAACACCGGCCCGGGGCGCATGGTCACGTACGGAACCGGGAGGAACGCCACGAGACAGGTCAGCACCGTCAGGAGCGCGAGACCGACGGAGAGGGTGAGCGTGCGCCGGCTGAGGCGCATCGGGGATGACACACCGTCACCCTAAGGCCGTGTGGAAACCGTCGCCCGGGCCGATGCCGCGGGCGGGAGCCACGGGACATGTCGTCAGGCGCGAGCGCCTAGGCTGAGTCCATGGCCGAGGAACCTCGCGAGGACCCGCAGAACCCCTTCAAGGGCACGCCCCTGGAGGGCCTGTTCGGACAGATGGGCGGGGGTCAGTTCGACCTCGGCCAGATGATGTCCCAGATGCAGCGGATGTTCGAGCCGCACGAGGGCACCGTGAACTACCGACTCGCCGCCGACGTGGCCCGCCACGCCGTCGCGGCCGCCGGGGAGGACCCCAGCCCGCACACCGGTCAGACCGGAGCCGTCGCCGACGCCCAGCGCCTGGCCGAGATGTGGCTCGACCGCGTCACCGACCTGCCCGCGGGCGCGACCTCGGCCGCGGCCTGGAGCCGCGCGGAGTGGGTCGAGCACACGATGGACACGTGGCGGGTCATGGTCGAGCCCGTGGCCCAGCACGTCGTCGCCTCGATGGAGGACGCGATCCCGCCCGAGGCCAAGGCCATGGCCGGTCCCCTGGTCGGGATGCTCAACCAGGCCGGCGGCGCCATGTTCGGACAGCAGGTCGGCTCGGCGATCGGCGCCCTGGCCACCGAGGTGCTCTCCTCGACCGAGGTCGGACTCCCGCTCGGCCCCGAGCACACCGCGGCGCTGCTGCCGCACAACATCACGGCGCTCGCCGAGGGCCTCGAGGCCACGCAGGCCGACGTCCTGCTCTACGTGATGCTGCGCGAGAGCGCCCACCACCGCCTCTACGCCCGCGCGACGTGGCTGCGCGCCGCAGTCCTGGGCGCCATCGAGGACTTCGCCCGTGGCATCCGCATCGACGTGGCCGCGATCGAGGAGCAGATGCGATCGGTCGACCCCAGCAACCCCCAGGCGATGCAGGAGGCGCTCTCGGGCGGTCTCTTCGACCCGCGGCCCACGCCGGAGCAGGAGCGCGCCAAGGAGCGCCTCGAGCTGCTGCTGGCGCTCGTCGAGGGCTGGGTCGACGAGGTCGTCGCCCAGGCCACCGCCGACGTCATGCCCGCGGCCGGCGCGCTGGCCGAGGCGTTCCGGCGCCGCCGCGCCTCCGGCGGTCCGGCCGAGGAGACGTTCGCGACGCTGGTCGGCCTGGAGCTGCGCCCCCGTCGCCTGCGCGATGCCGCCAACCTCTGGTCCGCGCTGCGCGATCGACGCGGCGCCGAGGCGCGCGACACCGTGTGGAGTCACCCGGACCTGTTGCCGACGTCCGCTGACCTCGACGACCCGCTCGGCTTCTGCGACAAGCAGACCGGCGCGTTGAGCGACGCCGACTTCGACGCCGCTCTGCAGCAGCTGCTGTCCTCGGACGAGCCCCGTGACGGCGAGTCGGGCGATGAGCCCGGCACCGACGACGCCCGGTGAGTCTGACCGACGACATCCGTCACGTGCTGGCGGCCTGGACGCCGCCCGACGCCGAGCAGCAGGCACTGCGTGAGCTGTTCTCGTCGTACGCCACCGCGCACGACGAGCCGGGGGCACGCGCCTGCGCGCCCGATCACGTGACCGCCAGCGCCCTGGTGATCTCGGCCGACCACAGCGCCGTGGCGTTGGTCCTGCATCCGAAGTTCGGTCGGTGGCTGCAGACCGGCGGCCACTGCGAGTCGGCCGATCCCTCCCTCGCGGCAGCGGCCCTGCGTGAGGCGACGGAGGAGACGGGGATCGCCGGGCTGACCATCGATCCCGATCCCCTGCTGCTCTCGCGCCACCCGGTGCGGTGCCACGAGGGCGGCCACCACCTCGACGTGCAGTTCGTGGCCGTCGCCCCTGAGGGCGCCGAGCCGCAGTGCTCCGAGGAGTCCGACGACGTGCGCTGGTTCCGCGTGGACCACCTGCCCGAGCCTACGGACGCGTCCGTCAGGAGTCTCGTCGCTGCTGCCAGGTCACGCCTTCGAGGAAGCCCATCGCCTCGTCCATCCGGTGGAAGCGCCTGACGATCGCCTCGAAGTCACGCCCGTGGCCCGAGACGACCAGGTGCGCCAGCTCGTGCACGAGGACCGCGTCGACGACGTGATCGGGCATGTCGTGCAGGCGGTGCGAGAGCCGGATGGTGCGATCGACCGGGGTGCACGAGCCCCAGCGGGTGTTCTGGTTGGTGACCCACCGCACCGACGCGGGCGCCGGCGCCTCGGGGACGTACAGGGCGGCCAGGCGCGCGGCCCGCTCCTCGAGCGCCGTGTCGGAGCGCGCCACCGAGCGACGCTGGTCGCGCGCGTCGAGACGGGCGACCATCTCGGCGACCGCCCGGCGCTCCTCGCGTTCGTTCATCGACGCCGGGATCATGACGATCGTGCGGCCACCCTCGCGTCGGGCCGAGACGGTGCGGGTCCTGCGTGCGCTGCGACGCACCTCGATCTCGGCCATGGCACCACGGTAGATCGCCCGTCGGGCAGCGGCGTGGCCGAGCGCCGGCACGACCGTCACTGCCCGTCGTTCATCCACAGGGCCGTGGCACATCCGTGCAGGTCAACGCGGTGTCAGCAGGCTCCGGAGGCCGCGATTCACCGGGCTGTCCACAGCTGTCCCCACACCTTCCCCGGCGTGGCCCACAACGTTGTCCCCAAGGTTGTCCACAGGCAGTGGACAGACCTGTCCGGAAAGCATTGACCTCGGCCCGGATCAGGCCTACCTTGAGCCGTGTTGAAGCCCTGCTCCGACGCGCAAGGGGAAGGCGCGCCGGGTGGGGCTTCAGCCTTGCTCGGAGCCGTTTTGCGCCTAGGCTGAGCGTGACCTGCGCCACAATCGGCGGCGCGGCATCGGCAAGGAGGCCGTTATGGCGGAGACATGGACGGGCGAGTTCTACTGCGTGAAGTGCAAGGACAAGCGCGAGACGAGCGGTGAAGTCCAGGTCAGCGAGAAGGGCACCCGCATGGCCAAGGGCGTCTGCCCCGAGTGCGGGACGAAGCTCAACCGCATTCTCGGCAAGGCCTGAGACTTGGCGATGGGGGCGGTTCGTCCGCCCCCATCGCCCCCCGGCGGGCTGTGGATCACCGGCCCGACCGCATCTGGGCTCGGTCACGATGGACCGATGCCGCCCTCCTCCTTCGACCGCGCCGGCTCGTGCGGACCCCGACTCCTGCCGGGGGCGCTCCTGCTGCGCCGCGACGCCCGCACCCTGCAGGTCGGCACCAGCCCCGGCGTGCTCATCCGCGACCGGCCCGGCATGGCCCGGCTGCTGCGGCTGCTCGACGGGTCGCTCAGCCTCGAACGGCTCCGTGCCGTCGTCGCGCGGAGCGTCCCGGAGTTCACCGACGACCTGGGCGCGACGCTCGACCGGTTGATCGCCTCGGGCGCGGTCATCGCGCCGGAGCCGGCGCTGCTCTCCCCCACGGTCGCCGTGCGCCACGACCGATCGACGTCCGCGTTCGCCGGTCTCCTGCTCGACGGGTTCGGTCCGCCCGGTGCCGACCCGGATCTGGAGATCCTGGTCAGCGGGGGCGAACCCGCGCGGTCGGCGTTCGAGGATCTGGTGACCGCGGGGGTCGTCCACCTCCCGGTGGTGCTCGACGAGCGGCGGGTGCGCATCGGCCCGCTGGTCGCGCCGGGGGACACTCCGTGCCTGGGCTGCCTCGACGCCCATCTGATCGCCGCCGATCCCGCGTGGGCCGCCCTGCTGCCGCAGTTCGAGCGGGTCCGGCTGCTGCCCCAGGCCCTGCCGCTGTGGCTGCTCCATCGCGCGGCTGCCGAGGTGATGCGCCAGGTCGACTGCCTGCGTCACGGGCAGCGACCCCCGGCCGTCGGTCACGTCCTCTCGGTCGGAACGGACCCGTCCGAGGTCGAGGTGCGCGCCGTCCCGTTCGCCGCAGCGTGCGTGTGCCGCCTGCTGGCCGCATGACCGGGCGGATGCGGCGGCCGCCACTATCCTGACGACGTGGCCGACGACGATGTGGACGACCCGCAGGAGAAGCCCCTCACCGGCAGCGCCCTGCGCCGTGGCGCCCGCCTCGCCGGACTGCCGGCCGGGTTCGCGGCCCGCACGACGTGGGGCATCGGCCGTCGTCTGGTCGGAGCTCCGGCGTCGGCGGTGATGAACGACGTCCAGCGTCGGACGGCCGACCAGATCTTCAGCGTGCTGGGCCAGCTCAAGGGCGGCGCGATGAAGTTCGGCCAGGCCCTGAGCGTCTTCGAGGCCGCACTGCCCGAGGAGGTCATCGGCCCCTACCGTGAGGCGCTCACCAAGCTGCAGGACGCCGCTCCGCCCATGGGGCCGGGGACCGTCGCGCGCGTCATGGAGCGCGAGTTCGGCGCCGACTGGGCCGAGCGCTTCCCCGACTTCGAGCCGACTCCCGCGGCCGCCGCCTCGATCGGCCAGGTCCACCACAGCTGGTTCCTGCCCGAGCCCGACGACGAGCCCGTCGAGGTGGCCGTCAAGATCCAGTACCCCGGCGCCGCCGAGGCGCTCACGTCCGACCTGCGCCAGATCGGCCGGCTGGCCCGGATGCTGGGCACGATGATGCCCAACCTCGACGTGAAGGCCCTCGTGCGCGAGTTGCAGGAGCGGGTCGCCGAAGAGCTCGACTACGGCCTCGAGGCCGACGCCCAGTCCACCTTCGCCGATGCGTTCGAGGACGATCCGATGATCGTCGTGCCACGGCCGCTCGCCCACACCGAGCGGGCGCTGGTGACCGCCTGGCTGCCCGGCGACCGGTCGCTGGCCGACGTGATCGCCAACGGCACCCAGGAGGAACGGGACCTGTACGGCGAGACCTACGTGCGGTTCCTGTTCGAGGGCCCCATCCGGGCCGGGCTGCTGCATGCCGATCCGCACCCGGGGAACTTCCGCGTCCTGCCCGACGGCCGGCTGGGTGTCGTCGACTACGGCGCCGTCGCCCGGTTGCCCGATGGACTGCCCGCGCCCATGGGACCGCTGCTGCGTGCGGCCGCCGACGGCGACTACGCGACGGTGGCGGACGGCCTGCGCCAGGAGGGTTTCCTGCGCGACGGTCAGAAGATCGAGCCGGACGTGTTGGAGGGCTATCTGGGCCCGCTCGTCGAGCCGATCGTGACCGAGACGTTCACGTTCGACCGCGACTGGCTGCGCCGCCAGACCCAGCGCCTGGCCAGCACCGGCCAGGAGGGCATGGGCACCGCGCTCAAGCTCAACGTCCCGCCCGGCTACCTGTTGATCCACCGCGTCTGGGCCGGCGGCATCGGGGTGCTGTGCCAGCTCGGCTCGACGGCGCACTTCCGCGCGATCGTCGCCGACTCCCTGCCGGGCTTCGACCCCGCCTGACCCACTCCCCGCGCCTCCCGAGATTTGCTCCCATTTCCACCTTTGAGGAGCTCTCAAAGGTGAGTTTCAGAGCAAATCTCGGGGCTGGGGCAGGGCTCAGGAGTCGGCGATGATCGCGAGGACGCCGTCGCCGTACTTCTCGAGCTTGGACTGACCGACGCCCGAGACCTGGAGCAGCTGCTCGGCGCTGCTGGGTCGCAGCGCCGCGATCGCCTTGAGCGTGGCGTCGTTGAACACGGTGAACGCCGGCTTGGACTCCTCCTGGGAGATCTCCTTGCGCCACGCGCGCAGGCGCTCGAACAGGGCCTCGTCGTAGACGAGGTCGGGCTCGGGCAGGCGCACCTTGCGCTTGGCGGCGCGGGACACCTGCACCTGCTCGGGCAGGAGCCGGTCGAGGAACCGGCTGGGCTTGCGCCGCGCCTGTCCCCCGGCCTTGCGCGCCGCGGACCACGACACCATGAGGTGCCGTCGGGCGCGCGTGATGCCGACGTAGAACAGTCGGCGCTCCTCCTCGACCGCTGCGGGGTCGTCCATCGTGGCGACGTAGGGCAGCGTGCCCTCCTGCGCGCCGGCGACGAAGACCGCGTCCCACTCCAGGCCCTTGGCCGCGTGGAACGTCGAGAGCGTCACGCCGTCGGTCGAGGGCGCGTGCGCCTGCTCGGCCCGGCGATCGAGGTCGGCCACGAGGGCGGCCAGGTCCGCCTGCGGCTCGGCCTGCGCCAGGTCGATCGCCATGGTGTGGATCGCCTGGAGGGACTCCCAGCGGTCGCGGACCGCGCCGCGTCCCTCGGGCGGCGTGTCGGAGAAGTCCATCGCGGCCAGCACGGCGCGCACGTCGTCGGCCAGCGACCCCGACCCCTCGCCCGCGCGCGCCGAACCACGCAGCAGCGTCACGGCCTGGCGCACCTCGGGACGCTGGAAGAAGCCGGTGCCGCCGCGCATCGAGTACGGGATCTGCAGCCGGCCCAGCGCCTCCTCGTAGACCTCGGACTGGGCGTTGATGCGGTAGAGCACCGCCATCTCGCGGTACGACACGCCTTGGCGGTGCAGGGCCACGATCCGGTCGGCGATGGCGTCGGCCTCGGCCGGCTCGTCGGCGAAGGGTCGGTAGTCCACGGCGGGGCCGGGCGAGTTCTGCGACTGCAGGCGCACGCCCAGGGTGACCGACGGGCCGCGCCCGGCGAAGACCTCGTTGGCCGCCGCGACGATCTGGGGCGTGGACCGGTAGTTGCGCACCAGCTCGATCTGGGGCGCGTCCGGGAAGCGGCGCTTGGCGAAGTCGCCCAGGATCGTGGCCGAGGCGCCGGCGAACGTGTAGATCGTCTGGCGCGGGTCGCCGACGACGCAGACCTCGTCGCGACCGCCCAGCCACAGGTCGAGCAGTGTGGACTGCAGCGGGTTGACGTCCTGGAACTCATCGACGACGAACCACTTGTACTGGCGGCGCACCTCGGCGGCGATCGCCGGCTCGTCGGCCAGGATCGCGGCGGTGATCAGCAGGATGTCCTCCATGTCGATCCGGCCGCGGTCGCGCTTGACCTGCTCGTAGGAACGCAGGATCGCGCCCACCTCGCCCGGGTCGATGTCGCCGACCGTGCGCTGGCGGCGGACCGCCACGGCGCCGTAGTCGTCGGGCCGCACGTTCGAGACCTTGGCCCACTCGACCTCGGCCGCGAGGTCGCGCAGCGTGGCCTGGTCGGTGCGGACTCCCACTTGGCGCGCGGCCTCGGCCACGAACGCGAACTTCGACTCCAGGATCTGGGGGAACTCGGTGCCGTAGACCCGCGGCCAGAAGTACCGCGCCTGGCGCAGCGCCGCGGAGTGGAACGTGCGGGCCTGGACGCCGTGCGCCCCCAGGGTGCGCAGCCGCTCGCGCATCTCGCCGGCGGCCTTGACCGTGAACGTCACCGCCAGCACCTCGGTGGGCTTGTAGACGCCCGTGGCCGTCCCGTAGGCGATCCGGTGCGTGATGGCCCGGGTCTTGCCCGTTCCGGCACCGGCGATGACGCACACGGGCCCGCGCAGGGTCGTGGCGACCTCGCGTTGTTCGGGGTCGAGTCCGCTCAGCAGGTCATCGGCGTCGAGGCGGTCAGGCAGGCCCATGGTCTCCGTTCGTGGAATGCGAGTGGCAGGCTGGAGGTTGAGGGTGGGAGCGGCACGATCGGCGATTCGCACGATCGAGGGCCCCACGACAGCGTAGTGCGAGGGAGCGACAGTCCATGACCGAGTCAGCCAGCGGGACCTTCACGATGTACAGCACCCCGTGGTGCGGGTACTGCCACCGCCTGAAGTCCCAGCTCAAGCGCGAGGGCATCGAGTTCGACGAGGTCGACATCGAGCAGCAGCCCGAGGCCGCCCAGATCGTGGAGCAGGCCAACGGCGGCAACCAGACCGTGCCCACCCTGGTCTTCGCCGACGGCACGGCCCTGACGAACCCGTCCGTCGCCCAGGTCAAGGCGCAGCTCGGACTCTGAGCGCCTCAGGCGCCCACGAACAGGCAGAACGGGTGGCCCTCCGGGTCGGCCATCACGAACAGCGGCTCCTCGGCGTCGTCTGACTGGTCCATCAGCAGCGACGCGCCGAGGGCCTCGGCGCGGGCCCGCTGGCGCCGCAGCTCGGTCAGGTCCGGCACGGTGCAGTCCAGGTGCAGCTGCATCGGCACGTCCGGGTCGGGCCAGGTGGTCTGGTCGAGACGATCGACCTGTTGGAACGCGAGCGCTCCCGAGCCGTCCGGATGGCGCAAGACCAGCCAGTCGGGGTCGTCCTGGTCAGCGCCGGGCTCGTCCCCGGGCCGGTACTGCAGCCCAAGGAGCTCGCGGTAGAACTCGGCAGTGCGTCGCACGTCCGTGGCGTCGATGACCGTCTGGCGCAGCTGCGGGAACGCACTCATGACGGCATGCTCCTCGCAACGGTGGGCCGTGGCAACCGTCCCCGGCCTACCAGGCGCCGGGCAGGTCGCCGCCGTACCACTGCTCGATCAGCCAGCGCGAGATCGAGACCTTCGGCGGCGGCAGCACGAGCTGCTCGGCCTCGATCGCCTCGAGCAGCTCGGCGCGGGTGAACCAGCGCGCCTCGGCGATCTCGGTGGGGTCGAGCACCAGGTCGGTCGTGGTGGCCCGGGCGTTGAAGCCCAGCATCAGGCTCTGCGGGAACGGCCACGGCTGGCTGGCGAGGTAGGTGGCCTCGTCGACGACCAGTCCGACCTCCTCGGCCACCTCACGTCGCACGGCGTCCTCGAGGGTCTCACCCGGCTCGACGAATCCGGCCAGGGTCGAGAAGCGGCCCTCGGGCCACCGGGGGTTGCGCGCCAGGAGCACGCGATCGTCGAGGTCGGTGACGAGCATGATGACGGCGGGGTCGGTGCGCGGGTAGTGCTCGGTGCCGCACGACGGGCAGACCCGCAGGTGGCCCGCCTGGTCGGTGTAGAGGTACTCGCCGCAGCGCGAGCAGTACGTGTGCGCCTGCAGCCACCGGGCCAGGCCCACGGCGTGGATCGCCAACGAGAGCTCGTCGGGGTCGAGCAGCGGTGCGAGCGTGCGGATGCTGACCGGGGCCAGCTCGGCCGGGACCCGCGGGACCGCCACGGCGGCGTGGCGCCGGCCGTTCTGGTCGCCGAGCAGGATCCACTCGCCGTCGGGTGCCTCGTCGATCGTGACCCAGCGCAGCGCAGGGCCGTCGACGGTCGCGACGTGCTCGCCGCCGAGGACCAGGACGCGCAGGTCCGGTGTCCTCCACAGCTCATCGCGTCTCCGCAGGTTTCCCGCCCGGTCGTGCCGGGCCCGGTCGAACGCGAAATCCACGCTTCACCGTAACCCGAGACGGGTCTCGAGGGCCTCTCGGTCGGGCAGGTCGGCGAACGTGTGCGACTCCCCCAGCCGGACGTAGTGGAAGGTGCCGACCACACGTTCGGGCTCGATGCCCTGCAATTCCGCCCACGCGAGGCGGTAGAGCGCGAGCTGCAGCTCGTCGGCGTCGGCGACCCGATTGGTCTTCCAGTCGACGACCTCGAAGCCCTCACTGCCGTCCTCGAGGCGGACCGCGAACACCGCGTCGATCCGGCCGATGATCTGCTGACCGCCGAGGCGAAGCGTGAAGGGAGTCTCGACCGCGACCGGCTCACGCCCGGCGAACGGCCCGGACTCGAACGCCTCCTTCAAGGCGTCGAGGTCGGACTCGTCGGCCACCTCGGCGTCGCCGCGACCGGGCAGCTCGTCGGGGTCCAGCAGCGTCTGTTGGCCGTACCGGGCCTCGATCCAGGCATGGAACCGCGTGCCGAAGCGGGCGGCCGCCGAGGGTCGCCGCGGCATCGGCCGCGCCAGCGAGGCCACGAACGCCTCCTCGTCCTGCGCCAGCGCCAACACGTCGGTGGCCGAGAGCGAGGCGGGCAGGTCGACCACGACCCGGTGCTCGGCCCGGGCCCGGGCCTCCTCGAGCAGCAGGTCGAGGTCGGTGCGCAGCTCGGTCAGGCGCGGGTCGGCCTCGACCGGCAGCGCCTCCTCGCCGGAGAGGTGCTGACGGACGGCGTCGGCGAGTGCGCGGCGCCGGTCGAAGGAGGTCAGAGCGACGGGCCACGGCACGGTCTGGTCGACCAGGTGCGGGTTCTGGTCGTCGTCGGCAGGGGGCTCGGCCCACGTGATCGGCGCGACGCCACCGTGGGCCAGCCAGTCACGGACATCGACGAGGAAGGCCGACTCGGCGCGGGGGCGCAGCTGGGTGCGGCCCCAGCGGTGCCCGCTGACGTGCAGGCGGCGCTTGGCCCGAGTGAACGCCACGTAGGCCAGCCGGATCTCCTCCATCAGCGCATCGCGCCGGGTGTCCTCCTCGAAGGCCTTCTTGGCCGGGCTGGTGAACTCGGCGATCTGCGGCACGAAGTCGACGTCGCCGCGCAACGGGGCCGGCAGCGCCTTCGCGACGGTGGGCCATCGCGAGCGCCCGCGACCCGACGGGAAGACGGTGCCGGAGACGAACGGCACGAAGACCTCCTCGAACTCCAGGCCCTTCGCACGGTGGATCGTCAGCAGCTTGATCGAGTCGGCGTCGGACGGAGCGCTGAGCTCCATCCCCTCGTTGTACTCGCGCTCGGCGTCGAGGTGGGCCAGCAGGCCCGGCAGCGAGGCGTAGCGGTCGTGCTGGGCGTAGTCGCCGATGGCGTCCATCAGCAGCGCGAGGTTGTCGGTGGGCACCCCCGCGACCGGCAGCTCGACGTCGAGATCGAGCTCGGTCACGACCCGGCGGGCGAGGTCGAGCAGCGGCTCATGGGCGTGACGGCGCAGCCGCCGCAGCATCGAGGCGAGGTCGGCGAACCGGCGCCGTGCCGCCTCGGAGTACGGCCGGTCGCCCGGGTCCTCGACGGCCTCGGCGAGCGAGACGATCTCGGTGGGGTCGACGCCGGTGGTGGCCTCGTCGAGGGCGGCCTGCAGCACGGCGTCGGGGTCGCTGGAGTCGACCTGGTCGCCGTCGCGCCACATCCGGCCCAGTTCGGCGGCCCGCTGGCCCAGCAGGGCGAGGTCGCGCTCGCCGATGCGCCAACGCACCCCGGTCAGCAGGCGCAGCAGCGCCGGGTTGGCGGTGACGTCGTCCAGGATCGCCAGGACCGACAGCACGTCGACGACCTCGGGCTGCTGGAGCAGACCGGTGAGACCCACGATCTCGACCGGCAGTCCGCGCGACCGCAGCGCGCGCACGATCTCGGGGTTCTCGTTGGTCGTGCGGACCAGGACGGCGATCTCGCGCCGCGGCACCCCCCGCTCGACCGCGTCGACGACCAGCTCGACGAGCGCCTCGATCTCCTCGGCGACGCCGGTGTGCAGGGCGACCGACACCTCGCCCTGCGGGTTCTCGGGGGCGGCCCGCAGCGGCGTGACGATGTCGGAGATGCCCGGAGAGCCGTAGTACTCGCGCGCCACGTAGCCGGCCAGATCGATGATCTCGGGCGCGCAGCGGCGCGTGACGTCGAGGCTGAACAGTCGCCCCTTCTCGCCGTCGGCGCCGGGGAAGTCGTCGAGGAAGGCGGTGAGGTTGCCCGAGGCGGCACCGCGCCAGCCGTAGATCCCCTGGGCGGGATCACCCACGGCGCTGATCGGCCGCCCCGCGAACAACGACTGCAGTAGGTCGCGCTGGGCGACCGAGGTGTCCTGGTACTCGTCGAGGAGCACGACGTCGTACCGCTCGCGCAGCACCTGCTGGACCTCGGGCAGCGTGGCCAGCTGGGCGCCCCAGGCCATCTGGTCGGAGAAGTCCATGACGCCCGCGTCGGCCTTGGCGGCGCGGTACTCGTCGACCAGGTCGGCCAGCTCGTCGCGCTTGAGGCATGCGGCGACGATCTCGTCGTGCCACTTGAGCGGCTTCTCGACCGCCTGCGCCCGCTCGACCGTGGCCTGGTCGAACCGGCGCAGCTCCTCGGTGGTGACGAGGTGCTCGGACAACTGTCCGTCGAGGTCGAGCAGGTCGCCGATCACCGTGGGCAACCACGCCGACACGTGCCGCAGCGGCCCGTCGTGACCGCGGGCGACCCGGGCGGCGATCTGGAATCGCGTGGCGTCGGCCAGCACCCGCAGATCGGGCTCGATGCCCATCCGCAGGCCGTGCTCGGCGATCAGCGTGCCGGCGAACGCGTGGTACGTCGACACGGTCGGCTCGCCGAACTCGGAGAAGTCGCCCACCTTGTCCAACGAGTCGCGGACGCGGCCGGCCAACTCGGCAGCCGCCTTGGAGGTGAACGTCAGGCCCAGCAGACGGTCGGGCGCGTACCCGAGGTGGCCGACGAGCCAGACCACCCGAGCCGCCATGACCGCAGTCTTGCCCGCCCCGGCGCCGGCGATGATCGCCTGTGGCAGGGCGGGGTCGGCCGTGATCGCACCCAGCTGCTCGGCGCTGAACGGGATGCCCAGGATGGTCTTGAGGTGGTCGGTGTCGCGCACGAGCGGCGTCACTGCGGGCCTCCGATGGTGGGTCCGGTGATGACGGGACACAACGGCTGGAAGTCGCAGAAGCCGCAGTGGTCGTTCGGGCGGGCGACCAGCTGCTCGTCACGCACCGCACGGGCCGACTCGGTCAGCAGGTCCAGGGCGAAGAAGGGCTGGTCGCCGGACTCGCCCGGCGCGGCCTGGGGCTGCACCTTGGGTGAGTCAGGGTCCTTCGCACCGGCGGGCGTACGCAGCTGGACGAGCTCGGCCCCGCCGGACCGGGCGTCCGCCACCCCCAGCGACTCGACGGCGCCGTGCTCGACGGCCACCTGGTAGATGCCCAACTGCGCGTGCTCGGCGATCTTGCGGGGCGCCGGGGCGTTGCGGCTGGTCTTGAAGTCGATCACGTGGACACGACCCTCGGCGTCGATCTCGACGCGGTCCATCGACCCGCGCAGGAGGACCTCCTCGCCGCCGACGACGACCGTGGCGGTGAACGCGTGCTCGGCCGCGAGCACCGTGCGCGGATTGGCACGGTGCCAGCGAGCGAAGCGCACCAACGTCTCGTGGGCGGCCTGCCGCTCGCGCTCGCCCAGCCAGGCCGCCTGGTGGTCGAGGCGGTGCCAGACCTCGTCGAGGCGGGCGGCCATCGCCACCTCGTCCGGCTCGACGCCGCGCTGGACGACGTCGGCAGCCAGGGCGTGCACGATCGAGCCGAAACCCTGCGCGGAGGTGGAGGCCGACTCGCCGTGGGCCTCGCGGCCCAGGAACCAGCGCAGGGAGCAGGCGGTGATCCCCTCGACCGCGGAGCCCGACAGGGCCAGCGGCTGGTCCTCGGGTCGCCACGGCGTGTCCGACCGCGTGGTCTCGGCCAGGCCCCACCACCGGTCGGGGTCGGCCGGACGGGTGAGTGCCAGGTCGGCGCGGACGATCTCGGCCAGCATCGACGCGGTCTCGTCGCGCACGACGGGATCGTCGGTCTGCTCGCCGATGCGGCGCAGCTCGGCCACGACACCGCGCAGCGACACCGGGCGGACCGGGCGGCCGAGCGGCAGGGCCTCGGGTTCGCCGAAGCCCGCGGCCAGCAGTTCGGCCACGAACCGCGAGGGCTGGTCGCCGTCGTCGGTGGGCGTCTGCACGGCCGTGATCATGAGGCGCCCGGTGGCGCGCGTGCAGGCGACGTAGAACAGCCGACGCTCCTCGCGCAGCTGCTCGCCGCGCGCGCCCGGACCGACCGGCCCGTCGAGGTGCTCGGAGCGCAACAGGCTGCCGCGACTGCGCAGGTCGGGCCACCGCTGGGCCTGGACCCCCGCCACGACCACGAGCGGCCACTCCAGGCCCTTGGAGCGGTGGGCGGTCATGAGGCGCACGGCATCGGGCCGGGCGGCACTGGACTCGAGCTGGTCGGCCGGGATCTGCTGGGCCCGCAGCTCGGCGACGAAGTTGACGGTGTCGCGGCGCCGGCCGCCCTCCTCGGCCCGGGCCGCGTGACGGAACAGGGCGCAGACGGCGTCGAGATCACGGTCGGCGTGCGCCCGGCCCTCGACCGTGCCCCACTGCTCGCGCAGCCGGGTGGGCCACCGCGTGCCGTCCCACAGCAGCCACAGCGCCTGCTCCGGCGGCTCGCCGCGACGCAGGATCGCGGCGGCACGGCCGAGCAGGGCCGCCAGGCTGCGCGCCGCCTCGACCGCGTCGGCGGTGGAGCGGTCGCTGGTGGACAGCCCGAGCGCGGCCGGGTCGTGCAGCGATGCCGCGACGAGGTCGCTGGACGGGGTCTCGGGGTCGCGGCGGCGCAGCGCCCGACCGAGCCGGCGCATCGCCGGCCCGTCGAGGCCGGCCAGCGGACCGGTCAGCAGGGCCTCGGCCATCTCGGGGTCGAGCGTCTCCTCGCGGGCGATGCGATCGGCCGCCTCGAGCGCGAGCAACAGGGTGCGGACGGCCGGCTCGGCCACCAGCGGCACCTCGTCGCCCGCCACCTCGACCGGGACGCCGGCCGGCGCCAGGACACGCTGGAGCCGGGTCAGGTCGGCCCCCGTGCGCACCAGGACCGCCATGTCGGACCACGCGAGCCCGTCGTCGAGGTGGGCCCGGCGCAGGGTCGCGGCGATGTGCTCGGCCTCGGCGGTGGCCGACGCGTAGGTGGCCACCTCGACCCGGCCCGGCTCGGGAGCGACCGACTGCAGGTTGCGGTGTCGCTCGGCCGCACGGGCGTCGAGACCCGGCGGGATCGGCGGGTGGCCCAGGGCCACGCGAGCCGCCTCGAGGATGCGAGGACCGAATCGCCGGGTGGTGGTCAGGGCCACCGTGGGCGCCGGCCTCCCGGCGGTGGCGAACTGCCCGGGGAAGCGGGTGATCGCACCGGGATCGGCGCCGCGGAAGCCGTAGATCGCCTGGTCGTGGTCGCCGACGACCACGAGGTCGCGGCCGTCGCCGGCGAGGTCGTGCAGCAGCCGGACCTGCAGCGGATCGGTGTCCTGATACTCGTCGACCACGACCAACCGGAACCGGTCGCGCAGCACCCGCTGGTGGTCGCGGTCGCTCGCGATGGCGGCTGCCCGGGTGACCAGATCGGTGTAGTCGGTGCGGTTCTGCAGGTCGATGACCTGGTGGTACTCCTCGATCGCATCGGCGACCCGCTCCCACTCGGGGCGCTCGCGCGTGGCCGCGAGAGCGCGCAGGTCGTCGGGATCGAGGCCGCGCGTGACCGCCGCCGACATGAAGGACTGCAGCTCGGCCGCCAGCCCGCGGGTGCCCAGCGCCTCGCGCAACGACTGCGGCCACGTGGACGCGTCGTGCCCGCCGAGCAGGTCGGCCACCACCGCGTCGCGGGCCGGTGCGGTCATCAACTCGGGCGGGGCGGCGAACGCCTCGGGGTCGCTGAACTCGCGGACCAGGGCGTAGCAGAACGCGTGGAAGGTCATCGCGGCGACGGTGCCCGAGGTGCCGGGCAGCCGGCGGCCGATCCGGTCGCGCAGCTCTCCGGCGGCCTTGCGGCTGAAGGTCAGCACGAGGATCTGGTCGGGGGTCAGCTCGCCGGACTCGATCCGGTCGACGACGACCTCGACGAGGGTCGTGGTCTTGCCCGTGCCGGGGCCGGCCAGCACGAGCAGAGGACCCCCGCGGTGGTCGACGACCGACTGCTGCGCCTCGTCGAGCCGGGGCGCGTCGGCGCGCACGCCTTCAGGGCGCTTCAGGACGAAATCGACGGGCACGTGCCCATGGAACCAGACAGCACCGACACCTTCGGGCGGACGTGTCAGAAGTCCGGCGCGAGGGCCTCGACGACCACGACGCGGCCGTTGCGCACCGGCGTCCCCTCGTCGCGCCAGTGCTCCTGGGCGTCGACGACGAGGTGCGGCGGCAACGTGCCGTCGGCACGGACGACCCGCCACCACGGGACGCCGTGCCCCTCCAGGGACATGACGCGCCCCACCTGGCGGGCGCCCCCACGGCCGAGCCGCTCGGCGATCAGGCCGAAGGTCGCGACGGACCCCGAGGGGATCTGCTCGACGACCTCCAGCACCGCCTCGGTGAACGACTCGTCCATGAGGTCATCCTCGCGCAGGAGGACCGCTCAGTAGCTGGGCTGGCTGGGGTCGATCTGGTTGACCCACGCCACGACGCCGCCACCGACGTGCACCGCGTCGGAGTAGCCGGCGCCCTTGAGCACCGCCAGCGCCTCGGCCGACCGCACGCCCGACTTGCAGTGCAGGACGACCTGCTTGTCCTGCGGCAGCCGGTCGAACGCCTTGCCGGCCAGGACCTCGCCCTTGGGGATCAGGACCGAGCCGGGGATCTGGTTGATCTCGTACTCGTTCGGCTCGCGCACGTCGACCAACACGAAGTCGCGCTGGCCCTCCTCGCGCTCCTTGAGCCAGGTCTCGAGCGTCGACACCGAGATCGTGGCGTCGGCGGCCGCGTCCGCAGCCTCGTCGCTGATCGCGCCGCAGAACGCCTCGTAGTCGCCCATCAGCTCGGTGGGCAGCACGCCGTTGGGGTCACGACGGACCTTGAGCGTCGTGTACCGCATCTCGAGCGCGTCGTAGACCATGAGACGGCCGATGAGCGGGTCGCCGATGCCGGTGATCAGCTTGATCGCCTCGGTGACCATGATCGAGCCGATCGACGCGCACAGGACGCCCAGCACACCGCCCTCGGCGCACGACGGGACCATGCCCGGCGGCGGCGGCTCGGGGTAGAGGTCGCGGTACTGCGGGCCCTCCTGCGCCCAGAAGACCGACACCTGGCCCTCGAAGCGGTAGATCGAGCCCCACACGTACGGCTTGTTCAAGATGACGGCCGCGTCGTTGACGAGGTAGCGCGTCGCGAAGTTGTCGGTGCCGTCGAGGATCAGGTCGTACTGGCTGAAGATCTCCAGCACGTTGTCGTTGTCGAGGCGCACGTTGTGCGTGATGACGTTGACGTACGGGTTGGTCTCGGCGACCGACTCCGCGGCGCTGATGACCTTCGGCTTGTCGATGTCGGACTGGCCGTGGATGACCTGGCGCTGCAGGTTCGACTCGTCGACGACGTCGTCGTCGATGATGCCCAGCGTGCCGACACCGGCCGCGGCCAGGTAGAGCAGCGCAGGGCTGCCCAGGCCACCGGCACCGATGACCAGGACCTTCGCGTTCTTCAGACGCTTCTGACCCGTCATGCCCACGTCGGGGATGATCAGGTGGCGGCTGTAGCGACGGACCTCGTCGACAGTCAGTTCATCGGCGGGCTCGACCAGGGGCGCGACCACGGGCTTCTCCTTCGGTTGCTTGCTCACCGGTGCACAACCGGGGGCAGGCCTCCATTGTTCCTCGACCATCCCAGCATGTGGCACTCCGTCCGCAGGGTGGACAGCCCGACCCGCACCCGCCGACGGCCTCCGGAGCACGGCGTTGGGAGCGACCCGTGGGTAACCCCCCGCTAGGGTTGGGGCGTGACCCAGACCCCAGAGGCCCGGCCCCGCGCGGGACGTCTTCCCCGTACCGCGCGTCGGGCCCAGTTGCTGGACGTCGCGCTCGACGTCTTCGTCGAGCAGGGCTACCACTCCGCCTCGATGGACGAGATCGCCGAGCGCGCCGGAGTCTCCAAGCCCGTGCTCTACCAGCACTTCCCCGGCAAGCTCGACCTGTACACCGCCCTGGTCTCCAGCGCGGTCGACACGGTGATCGAGGGTGTGCGATCGGCGCTCGCGTCGACGCAGGACAACTCCGAGCGCGTCCAGGCCACCATGCGCCTGTGGTACGACTGCGTCGCCAACCAGGAGAAGGCGTTCCGCCTCGTCTTCGAGTCGGACCTGACCAGCGACCCCGAGGTCAGCGGCCTGGTCGACCGAGTCACCTCCGAGTCCGCCGCCGCCATCGCCGAGGTCATCGTCGAGGACACCGGCCTGTCGCGCGGCGCCGCCGAACTGCTGGCCGCCGGCCTCGTCGGCATGGGCCACGTGGGCGCCCGCGCCTGGCTGTCCGGTGCCTCCGGCCTCACCCGTGACGACGCCGTCACCCTCGCCTCGACACTCGCCTGGCGTGGGATCGGCGGGTTCCCCAAGCCCACCAACGAAGGAGATGAGTGACCGTGGAGGTCAAGATCGGCGTCCAGAACGCCGCCCGTGAACTGTCCGTCGAGACCAACGCCGAGCCGGACACCGTGCTCGCGACGCTGAACCAGGCACTGAAGGACGACTCGCTGTTCACCGTCACCGACAGCAAGGGCCACACCGTGGCCGTCCCGGCCGACAAGGTCGCCTACCTGTACTTCAACGCCGACAGCGGCCGCAAGGTCGGCTTCGGTCTGACCAGCGCCTGACCCGAGCCCCGTCCGAGATCTGCTCCTGATCTCACCTTCGCGCGGTGCGCAGAGGTGAGATCAGGAGCATTTCTCGTCTCTGCTGGCCTCAGGCGTCGAGGCCGAGGCGCGCCATGCGTTCGGTGTGCGCGTCGGTGATGCGGGCGAACATGCGCCCGATGGAGGCGAGGTCGAACCCGCCGGGGCGGTCGGCGGCACCCACGACGACGGCCGTCAGGACGTCGCGCTCCGCGACGACCATCTGGGCCTGGCTGAGCGCCTCGCCCATCAGCCGGCGGCCCCACAGCGCGAGCCGTCCGCCGACGCGCGGATCGGCCGCGATGGCCTCGCGCACCTGGTCGACGACGAACTCGCTGTTGCCGGTCTGGCTCATCGTCTCCAGCACGAGCTGGCGGGTGTCGGCGTCGAGGAAGGCCGCGATCTCGCGGTAGAAGTCGGCGGCGAGCCCGTCGCCGACGTAGGCCTTCAGCAGGCCCTCGAGCCAGTCGGACGGCTCGGTCCGGTCATGGAAGCGGGCGAAGGTCGCGCGGAACGACTCCATCACCTCGTAGGGGTCCTCCCCCAGCCCGATGAGGCGGTCGCGCAGCTGGACGAAGTGGCTCCACTCGGCGGCAGCCATCGTCAGCAACGAGACCTTGGTGGACAGGTCGGGCGCGTCCTGGGAGTCCTGGTTGAGCTGCTCGACCGCGCTGAGCTCGCCGTAGCTCAGCAGGGCCAGCAGCTCGACCACGCCGGCTCGGTAGTCGGGATCGTCCAGGGGGCCGCCGGTCGTCGGGTCGGAGGTCATGACCGGGACTGTAGCGCGGCGATCCCCCGCGGCCTGGCCCGGAGCGATAGACTGACGGGGTATTCGCCGATCCTGCCTCGCAGGATCCCAGCCATTTCCGAGATCCGCTGACAGTAGATCGCACACAGAAACCAGAGCAGACCCCTGACTACCTTCACCGAACTGGGCGTCATGCCCGAGATCGTCGACGCCCTCACCGACAAGGGCATCATCGAGGCCTTCCCCATCCAGGAGATGACCCTCTCGGTCGCCCTGATGGGCACCGACCTCATCGGCCAGGCCCGCACGGGCACCGGCAAGACCCTGGCCTTCGCCATCCCGGTCATCCAGCGCACCGTCGCCCCGCACGACCCCGACTTCGACCAGCTGGCCGCCCCCGGCAAGCCGCAGGCACTCATCGTGGCCCCGACCCGCGAGCTGGCCATCCAGGTCGCCGGCGACGTCGCCACCGCGTCCAAGAACCGCGGCACGCGCAACCTCACGATCTACGGCGGCGTCCCCTACGAGCCGCAGCTCGAGGCGCTCGAGTCCGGCGTCGACATCGTCGTCGGCACGCCCGGCCGCATCCTCGACCTGGTCAACCGCGGCGCGCTGGACATCAGCCACGTCAAGTCGCTCGTGCTGGACGAGGCCGACGAGATGCTCGACCTGGGCTTCCTGCCCGACGTCGAGTCGATCCTGGCCCGCACGCCCGAGACCCGCCAGACGATGCTGTTCAGCGCCACGATGCCGTCCTCGATCGTCACGCTGGCGCGCAAGCACATGCACCACCCGATGAACATCCGTGCCGAGTCGGCCGAGTCCGGCCAGATGGTGCCGGCCACGAGCCAGTTCGTCTGGCAGGCGCACGACATGGACAAGCCCGAGGTCGTCGCCCGCATCCTGCAGGCCGACGACGTCGAGCGCGTCGTCATCTTCACGCGCACCAAGCGCCAGGCCCAGCGCGTGGCCGACGACCTGGCCGACCGCGGCTTCCCGGCCTCGCCGCTGCACGGCGACATGGCCCAGAAGGCCCGCGAGAAGGCGCTCGACGGCTTCCGCGAGGGCAAGGTCAGCATCCTGGTCGCCACCGACGTCGCCGCTCGCGGCATCGACGTCGCCAACATCAGCCACGTCATCAACTACACGTGCCCCGAGGACGACAAGACCTACGTGCACCGGATCGGCCGCACCGGCCGCGCCGGCGCATCGGGCATCGCCGTCACGTTCGTCGACTGGGCCGACCTGCAGCGCTGGAAGCTCATCAACAAGGCGCTCGACCTGCCCTACGACGAGCCGATCGAGACCTACTCGACCTCGGACCACCTGTTCCAAGACATGGGCATCGACCGCAACGCCAAGGGACGGCTCAAGCCCGCGGCACCGAAGGAGCCCCGCACCGAGGCTGGCCGCGACGGCCAGAAGCGCGACGGCCGCAGCGGTGGCCGCGACCGCGACCGCGACCGCAGCCGCAGCCGCGACGGCGGCTCGCGCCCCGCTGCCGGCTCGACCGAGAAGCAGACCGAGCGTCGCCCCCAGGCGTCGTCCGACGAGCAGGCCTCGGGCGAGGGCCAGGCCCGTCGCCGGCGCCGTCGTCGCACCCGTGGCGGCAAGCCCGCCGAGGGCGCTCCGCAGGCCGCGACCGACTGATCGACCCTCAGGCCGACCGTCGTCTCACGCCGTGACGACGACGGTCGTGCCGTCCGGGGCCCAGTGCCACAGGTACTTGGCGTCGGACTTCTTCTGCCGGACGCACCCGGCCGACAAGGGCTGGCCGAGCTGCTCGACGGTCTGCTCGGGCTTGCCGTTGTTGTAGACCGGGATCGAGTGGAACCCGATGGGCTCGCTGAATCCCGTCGCGAAGCGCACGAAGTACTCCATCGAGCCGGTGTAGTCGAAGCTCGTGGCGTGCCGCTGACGCGACTGCACCGCGTACGTGCCGGTCTTGAGGTTGTCGAACCGGCTGCCCGAGACCAGGTACGTCCGGTCGACGGTCCCGTCCGCCTCGATCAGCCACACCCGCTGGTCCGACTGGTCGAACACGATGCGGCGGCCCGTGCCGGAGTTCGCCGGCGGGGCGGGATCGGCCTTCGCGGCGGCAGCCTTCTTCGGGGGCGCCGGTGTCGGCGTGGTCGGCGCCGTCGTGGCCGCGGCGACCGTGGGCAGCACGGCCTCGGCGACGGCGGCGCCCGTCCGGGTCTGGGTCGCGGCGGCGTCGGTCTCGGGCAGGACGAGCGAGACGACGGCGACGCTGGCGGTCAGCACGAGCGCACCGGCCAGTGCGGTCACCCGGCCGAGTCGCAGGCGGGTCGGGGGCGGGGAAGCCATGTCCTCCACGGTAGGCGCCACCCGGCGGCGATGGCCGACTTCGCGGGGCGTGCGCGTGGCGGACCCACCGTCGCTCGGTCCCTGAGCCGTCATCGTCCCGCCATCAGCACGCGGGCGACGTCGCGATAGGCCTCGGCGCCCTTGTGCGAGCGCGCCGTGCTGAGGATCGTGCGGCCGATCGCCGGCGCCTCGGCGAAGCGGATCGTCTTCGGGATCGGCGGATCGATGACCTCGAGGTCGTAGGTCTCGCTGATCGCGGCCAGCACGTTGCGCGCATGGGCGGTGCGGCCGTCGTACATCGTGGCCAGGACCCCGCGGATGACGAGGTCGGGGTTGGTGAACCGGCGCACGTCGTGGATCGTGTCGAGCAACTGGCCGACGCCACGGTGCGACAGGGTCTCGGCCTGCAGCGGAATGAGCACCTCGTCGGCGGCCGACAGCGCGCCGACGGTCAGCACGCCGAGCGCGGGCGGGCAGTCCAGCACGATCCAGTCGTACTCGTCGGCGATCTTGGCCAGGGCCACCCGCAGCCGCTGCTCACGGCCCGTGCGGCTGATCAGGTTCTCCTCTGCCTCGGCCAGCGCGACGTTCGCCGGCAGCAGGTCGAGCCCCTCCTCGGAGGTCACGAGCGCGTCGCGCACGACGGCCTTGCCCAGCAGCACCTCGGCAACGGTGACCTCGAGCTCCTCAGGGTCGATCCCGAGCGAGAACGTCAGACTGCCCTGGGGGTCCAGGTCGACCAGCAGCACCCGCTGCCCCGCCTGGGCCAGTGCGGCCCCGATCGACGCGACGCTGGTGGTCTTGGCGACGCCGCCCTTCTGGTTGGCCAGGGCGAGGGTGGTGGTCACGCCGACATTGTGCCACCGACCGGGGCGCGGCAGCAGGCCTCGACGAGCGGCTCCGGTGAGATCACCGCCACGCTCCCGCGCGAGGGGAGCCTCCCGAGCGGCGGGCCGTCATGGAACTGGCATGCTGGCCCCATGACCCGCACGGCCCTGATCACCGGCGCCACCGCCGGCATCGGCAACGCGTTCGCCCGGCAGCTGGCGCGACGGGGAACGAACCTCGTCATCGTCGCCCGCGACACCCAGCGTCTCGAACAGTTGGCCTCCGACCTGTCGACGACCCACGGGGTCGACGTCGAGGTCGTCACCGCGGACCTCGCGACGTCCGAGGGCATGGACCGCGTCGCCGATCGACTCTCGGAGTCCGGGCGCCCCATCGACCTGCTGGTCAACAACGCCGGCGCCTCCCTCGCGGGCTGGTTCGGCACCACGGCCATCGCCGACGAGGACCGTCAGCTCGACCTGCTGGTGCGCGCGCCGATGCACCTCATGGACGCCGCCATCAAGTCGATGTCCGGACGCGGACGCGGCGGGATCATCAACGTCGCCAGCGTCGCGGCGTTCACGCCGCGTGGCGCGTACTCGGCGCACAAGGCGTGGCTGGTGAACATCTCGCAGTGGGCCAACTGGCACTACGCCGACGTCGGCATCACCGTGCAGGCCCTGTGCCCCGGGTTCACGCGCACCGAGTTCCACCAGCGCATGGGCGCCGAGATCGACAGCGTCCCCCGCTGGATGTGGCTCAAGGCCGACGCGGTCGTCAAGGGCTCGCTGCGCGACCTCGAGCGCGGCAAGGCCGTCTCGGTCCCCTCGCTGCGGTACAAGGTCCTCACCTCGATCGCCCGCCATGCCCCGACCAGCGTCGTGGCGAACGTCGCGAAGCGTGGTCGGTGAGGCAGGAGTGAGCGTTCCCAGGACCCTCGAGATCCCGGAGGGCGTGGAGGTCACCCGCGTCCTCACGGCCCGCAGCGAACACGCCGTGCATCGGATCAGCGCGGCCGGCGAGCGCGTGGGCTCGATCCTGCTCGTACCCGGCTGGACCGGCAGCAAGGAGGACTTCACCCCCGTCCTGCCGTTGCTGGCCGACCTGGGCTTCGACGTCGTGACGTTCGACCAGCGCGGCCAGTACGAGTCCCCCGGCGACGTGGAGGACGACTACTCGCTCGAGGGCCTGGCCGAGGACGCGCTGGCCCTGGCCGACGTCACGATCCAGGACGAGCGTTTCCACCTGCTCGGCCACTCGTTCGGCGGCCTCGTGGCGCAGACGCTCACCATCGGGCATCCCGATCGCATCCGGACGCTCAGCCTCCTGTGCACCGGCCCCGGAGCGCTCGGCGACACCCCGACCCGGCCCCTCCAGCGCCTGGTCACCGCGATCGGCAAGGTGCCGCTGCTGCAGATCCACGAGCTGCGCGAGCAGGGCATCAAGCGCCCCGCCCAGATCACGGCCTTCCTGGCGAAGCGCTTCACGGCCAACGCCCCCGCCTCGCTCAAGGCGATGACCCAGCACCTGCTGGACGCCGAGGACCGCGTGGACGAGGTCGCGGCCACCGGGGTCCCGTGCTGGGTCGCCCGGGGCGAGACCGACGACGCATGGCCGCACGACGTCCAGGCCGAGATGGCCCGCCGGCTCGGCACCGAGATCGTGATCCTGCCGTCGGCGGCCCACTCCCCCGGCGTCGAGGCTCCCGAGGAGCTCGTCGACGACTGGCGCGGCTTCCTGCTGGCCCACTGAGGCGCTGACGCGACTCAGCGCGTGCGGGTCCGGCGCAGCGTGCCGGAGACGGCGCGGCGCGCCACCGGCCCCAGGCCGTCGAGCGCTCGCGCCATCGCGGCGACAGCGTCGAACGAGCGGTCGGAGTCGGCCTCGGTGCGCACCGGATCGGTCAGCTCGAACCCGATGAACGCGGCCATCAGCAGGTCGGTGAACGCCTCGGGGTCGATCACGCCCTCGAAGGGCGAGCCCTTGACGAGCAGCCGCGACGCGACTCCACTGAGCGGCTCGCGCCACAGCAGCAGCGCGTCCCGGGCGGCGCGGCCGATGCCGGGATCGGACTGGGCCATCACCAGCGCCTGGCCGAGCACCGAGACGTGCCCGGCTCCGCGCTCCGCCTCCTGGACGTCGCGGGCCAGCTGCACGAGATCGCCGTAGGACCGTGCCTGCTCGAAGCGCTCACGGTGCAGCTCGACGCGCTCCCGCGTGGCGGTGACGCAGGCCTGCGCGACCAGGTCGGTGACCGAGCCGAAGTGGTAGAAGACCAGGCCCTGCGCCAGTCCGGCTCGCTGCGACACCGACCGGGCCGAGACAGCGGTGATCCCGTCGGAGGTCATGACCTCGATCGTCGCCTCGACGAGGCGGCGCTTGGACTCCTCGGCTGACTTCGGCGGCACGGGGTTCAGTATGTCGCTGCGTGCAGCGCGGTGCGGCGCAGGTGCGCCCGGCACGAGAGGCGCAGGACGATCCACATGCTCGCCCCCGACACCATCGCCGCGCCCGAGGCCCACCAGAACGCCTCGACAGGCCGGGCATCGAAGAGGCCCACCAGGACGAGCGCCTCGACCCACGCGACGGCGGTGACCAGTGCCACGACCATGTCGAGCGCCCGCCGGATCCCCCCACGGGCCACGAGCCGGGGCCAGAGCACCACGCTCAGGATGGTGGGCAGGACCCCCGCGAAGATCCCCACGAAGACACCGAGCCACAGCCCGAACACGGCCCAGACGACGACCAGCGCGCCCAGGACGTGCCACTCGAACGGGGACCCTCCCGCCACCTCAAGCGCATAGGCGATCACGAGGCACCCGAGGGCGCTCACGCCCCCGGAGATCGTGGCGGCCCCCAAGCCGCAGAGGGTGATCTGGTCTCGCGTCATCGCCTGCCCTTCGTTCTTGAGCACACGCTCAAGAACGAAGATAGCACTACCCGACGATGGCGCGCAGCGCTGCGACGTGATCGCGATAGGCCTTCTTCCCGGCCTTGGTGAACGCGGCCCAGGAGCGCACGCGCCCCTCACGCGCGCCCTTCGACACCTTGACGTATCCGGCGTCCTCCAGCGCCTTGACCTGCTTGCTGAGCACCGACTCGCTGACGCCGAGCCCGTCGCGCAGGAGCGCGAACTCGACCTTGTCGACGGTGTCCAACATCGCGCAGATCTGGAGCCGGTGCGGTGCGTGGATCAACGGATCGAAGGCGCCCGCACTCACGGCTGCTCCTCGATGCTGCGCACCCAGTCGGCGTCCCACGCCGGACCCAGGACCGCCCACGAGGCGGCGGTCACGACGGCGCCGATCACTGCCGGCACCGGCCCGAAGAAGGCGGCAACCATCGCGACGAAGGAGATCCCCGCCATGAGCCACGCGCGCCAGGCGCCGGGCTCACGCAGCGTCGCCCACGCCACCGCGCCGGTGTGTCGCGTGTACCACTGCATCGCGCCGAACACCGTCAGCAGACCCACCGCATAGAGGGCCCAGCGCACCCAGCCGTCCAGGCCGAGCCCCACGATCACGAGCGCGGCGCCGGAACCGGCGACGGCGTAGTAACCCTTCGGGCTCGCGACCCGGTGCGCCGTGGTGCGGCGGGTGGCCGCGATCTGCTCGAGCGCCTCGCGCGCCTGGTCCCGTTCGTCCATGATCTCTCCTGAGCTCGACTTGCCAACACGGAAAGTCTACCTCGTGACTTTCCAGAATGGCAAGCCGTCACGGAAAGTCGGGGATCAGCCCAGCAGGCGCTCCAGCTCCGCCGGATCGGTGAGGTTGGCCCCGAGGTGGAACGCCGGGCCCTTGCCGGTGCCGTGGTAGTCGCTGGACCCGGTCTTGGCCAGGCCGAGGTCGTCGGCGATGGCGGCGAGTCCCGCCCGCGCCCGCGCATCGTGGTCGGGGTGGTCGACCTCGACGCCGGCCAGACCCGTCTCGGCGAGCTTCGCCAGGAGCTCAGGCGTGATCTTGGTGCCGCTGTCGCGGGCCCAGGCGTGCGCGATGACGGGCTTGCCGCCGGCCTCACGCAGCAGGCGCACGGCCTCGAACAGATCGGCCGAGTACCGGCCGACGTACGCCGGCTTGCCCGGGACGAGCCAGTCGCGGAAGGCCTCGTCGCGGTCCTTGATGTAACCCTTGGCGATCATCGCGTCGGCGACGTGCGGGCGCCCCCAGGCCGCGGCGTCGCCGGCGACGGCGAGCACCTCCTGCTCGGTCAGCGGCATGCCGAGGGCGGCGAGCTTGTCCAGCAACCGCGGCAGCCGGTCGTTGCGGCCGCCCAGCACGCGGTGCAGCTCCTCGACCAGCGGCTCGTTCTGCGGATCGAACTCATACCCCAGCAGGTGGACGCTCAGACCCTCGTACTGCGTCGAGATCTCGATGCCGCGGATGAGCCGCAGGCCCACCTCGTCGGCGGCCTCCTGCGCCTCGGCCCAGCCCTCGGTCGCGTCGTGATCGGTCAGCGCGACGACGTCCAGTCCCTCGAGCTTGGCCTTGCGGACCAGCTCGGCCGGGGTGTCGGTGCCGTCGGACCGGGTGGAGTGGGTGTGGAGGTCGATGCGCACCCTCAGAAGACTAAGGCCTCTCCTCATCGGCCTCTTCGCGGACGTTCCACCGGATCACGACCGGCTGGCCACGGTCGTCACCCAGGACGGAGTAGGTACCGGTGTCCAGCAGGAAGACCCGCCCGTCCGCCACGTCCAACCCCAGCCACCGGGCCGCGAGGACGCGCAGGGAGTGCCCGTGCGCGAACACGAGAGTGCGGCCGCCCAGCGACCGCGCCCGGGCCACGACTCGGTCGAGCCGCTCGGCCACCTGCTCGGCCGACTCGCCCGCCGGCGAGGGATGGCTCCAGACCGTCCAGCCGGGGACCGTCTCACGAATCTCCTCGGTCGTGACACCTTCGTACTCGCCGTAGTCCCACTCGACGACGTCCTCGACGATCTCGGGGTCGAACCCTGCCAGGTGCGCGGTGTCGAGCGCGCGTCGTCGCGGACTGCTCCAGACGTGGTCGAACCCGACCCCCGAGAGCAGCGGACGCAGGGCGCGCGCCTGGGCGCGCCCTGTGTCCGTCAGCTCCAGGTCCGTGAACGAGGTGTGCCGCCACGCACGGCTCCACTCGGTCTCACCGTGACGCACGAGCCACAGCTCGGTCTCCCTCGCAGGCTGCTGATCCATGGACTCAGCGTGGCACGAAGGCCCAGTAGTCGAGGTCCAGCAGCACTCCGGCCGCGTACTTGCCGTCCTCACCCTTGAGCGTCATCGACTCGTCACGGCCCTTCGTGGCGACCAGGCGCAGCCGCAGCGCGCCGACGCCGGGCGCCGAGGTCTCGGCCTTGTCGAGCACCTCGCTCCAGGCGTAGACGGTGTCGCCGGCGAACGCCGGGGACGTGTGCGCGCCGGCGTTGATCGCGGCGATCAGCTGGGCGTTCGCCAGCCCGTTGAACGACAGCGCGCGGGCCATCGAGATCACGTGGCCGCCGTAGACCAGCCGGTTGCCGTCGGGACGGGCCTCGACGTTGAAGTGCACCTTCGCGGTGTTCTGCCACAGGCGCGTGGCCTGCTGGTGCTCGGACTCGGTGAGCGTGACGCCGTCGACGTGGTCGATCTTCTCGCCGACCTCGTAGTCGTCGAAGCGGTGCGGCTCGCCGGCTGCGGAGAAGTCGTAGTCGGTGAAGTCCAGACCCTCGGGCACGATCAGGTCCGCGGGCGCCACGAACGGTGCCAGTTCGGGCACGACGGTCTCGGGCGCGGGGGCCTCGACGCTCCGCTTGTGCACCATGACCCAGCGGGCCCAGTCGATGACGACCTCGCCGCGCTGGTTGGTGGCGGTCGAGCGCACGTGGACGACGCCGGTCTTGCCGTTGGAGTTCTGCTTGAGCCCGATGACCTCGGACGAGGTCGAGATCGTGTCGCCCGGCACGATCGGCCGGTGGAAGCGGCACTCGGCGTACCCGAGGTTCGCGACGGCGTTGAGCGAGACGTCCGGGACCGTCTTGCCGAAGGCGACGTGGAACCCGATGAGGTCCTCGACCGGGTGCGGGTCCAGGCCGACGGACGCGGCGAACGCGGCCGAGGACGGCACCGCGAAGCGGGTCGGGTAGATCGAGCCGTAGACCGCCCGGTCCCCCTCGGTGATCGTGCGCGGAGTCGCGTGGTCGATCACCTGGCCGAGAGTGAAGTCCTCGAAGAAGTTGCCCGGGTTCGTCTTGCTCATGTCGTCCTCACAGTCGCCGATGGTGCGGCACCATCATGGCGGATGCTCAGAACGCGAGCGTCGCGGCGACCATGTTGTGGTCCGACGGCGGGGTCACGCGGTACTTCCCGCGTCGCAGGTTCGCGTCCACGACGGTCTCCCAGCCGCGGCCCAGGAAGCCCGACGTGAGGATGTAGTCGATGCGCACGCCCTGGTGGCGGTAGTACGACTTCGCGGTGGCGCCACGCGGCCGCTTGAACCTCTTGTCCTTGAACATGCAGCGGTTGACGGCGGTACCGGCCTTCTTGCCCGCGATCGCGTTGGAGGTGTTGTAGTACGCCGTGATACGCCGGGTCAGGTGCAGCGGCACGCGCGGGTTGCCGACGGCCGCCAGGCTCTTGGTCGACCCGACCGACTTGCAGGAACCGCGCCACTTCGTGCTCCTGGACCGGTACTTGCGCCGGTCGGTGCCGAGCAGGTCGACGAGGCCGGACTTCGTCATGACGTCCGCTCCGGTCTTCGCCATGGTCCGGCCCGAGCTGTTGAGATCGCCCGTGACGACGACGGGGAGCGTCCGGCCGGCGTACGCGCGCACCTTCCGCACGACGGCCACGGCCTGCGCCGCCTGCTTGCGGCGGAACGCGTTCGACGCGGAGGAGGTGATCGGCTTGCCGCGGTACTTCGCGTCGAAGTGGGTGTTCGCGAACACGAACAGCTTGCCGTTCGCGTTCAGCCGGAAGACGGTCCAGTCGACGGTGCGCACGTTCGAGGTCGCGCTGGACAGGCGGGTGACCCCGCCCCGGACCACCGTCATGACCCGGGAGTCGTAGATCGTGCGGTTGTCCGACGAGCTGCGGCCCGGCGAGGTCGTGCAGGTCCTCCACGGGGCCTTCGTGCCCTGCCACGACCCGTTCCAGACGGCGGGGTTGCGGCCCGTTGTCGGGCAGACCTCGCGGTGGGTGTTCGTCACCCGGTACGGCGCACCGGCCGTGCGCGCGTTCATCAGGTCGACGACGTGCTCGTACTGGCTGTAGTTGCGGGTGCCGAAGGCCCGGCGCTGCATCCAGGCCTCCGAGGCCTCCTGCAGTCCGATGACGTCCGGCGAGCAGCGCATGATCATGCCGACGAGCCGGTCGGCCCGTGCCTCCCACGTCGCCTGGGTGCGGGCCGAGCCGTTGTAGCCCGCGATGTTGTAGGACGCGACCAGCAACGGCGTACGGCCGGCGAGCCGGCCACCGGCCGAGGTCTCGCGGACGACCTCACCGTGCGCGGCACAGCGGGAGCCGGCGGCACCGGCCGGCGCCGTGACGCCCGGTCCCGCGAGCAGACCGACGGCCAGGATCGAGGCCATCACCAGGACAGCGGGACGCAGACGCATGGGAGCTCCAGACTCGCGACTCCACCGAGCCGCACCTGCTCCACTGTAGTTACTCCTGCATCACTCGCACAGCCAATCGCAGCAGCACCGCGGGCGTCCGCGGCCCGGGCTCAGCCGACGGAGTGCCGGGTCGCCATGACCCGGTCGACCTGCTCGCGGTCGAAGGACTCCCCCAGCCACGTGAACAGGCCCTCGAAGACCCCCGGGTCGGCGACGTAGTCGTCGTAGTGCAGCGGGTACGTCAGGTCGCCCAGCTCGCGATGCGCGCGCTCCAGCCGTGCGTCGTAGTCGGCGATCTTGGCCAGCGCCTCGTCGCGTTCGTACTTGGCCCACCACTTGCTGCGCGCCACGTCCTCGGGATTGCGGGTGTTGAGCACGAAGCGCGCACCGGGGAACACCTGACGCGCGAACTCGAGCGTCTCGACGAGGTCACGGCGCCACCACCGGATCTCCTTGAAGCCCGTGACCCGGGTGTCCGGCTCGGGCTTGATGAAGACCTGCTGCAGGTGGCGGCGGATCGAGTCCGCGGCCTCCTGCGGCGAATAGTTGTCCAGCCCGAACCACGGATTGACCGGCTGGCTGCCCTGCTTCGTCCCGATCCGCTTGTTCATGCGGCGGTGGCTCTCGAACATCCACTCCAGCGCGCCGTCGTTCTCGCCGCGGATGAGGTAGCCCGGGATCGAGTTCAGCAGGCCCTGCAGGAGTGTCGAACCGGTGCGCCCGTAGGTCACGATGAAGACGTAGTCGTACGACGTCTCGTCGCGTTCCAGGATCAGTTGGCGGCGCAGCTTCTCGGTCTCGCGGGTGAGCTGCGTGACCTCGGTCCGCAGCGCGTCACGGTCCTCCTTGAGGCGCCGAACGGCAGGGACCTTGAGGGCGACGTCCTTGGCGAGGGGCATGCACTACAAGGTACCGCCCGCACCACCCGTCACGAGAGGGCGGTCGTGCCGGGCATCGAGGCCAACAGCTCCTGCCCCCGCGCGAGGTACTTGTGCTCGACCAGCAGCTCGTACTTGCTCGGCAGGATGGTCTTGACACTCGAGAAGTCGCGCTGTCCGCGGCTCATCGCGTACCCGACGATCGCGATGACGGCGCCCCACACGACGCCGAGGATCACGCCGGTCAGGACCGCCTGGAGCCACTGTCCCTCGGCCGCGAAGATGCCCAACAACAGGCCGATCAGCAGGCCGAACCAAGCACCGCCGGCGACGCCGCTGAGGATCACACGGCCCCACGTCAGCCGGCCCGTCACACGCTCGAGCTGCTTGAGATCGGTGCCGACGATGAGGACGTTCTCGACCGGGAACTCCTGGTCCGAGAGGTGGTCGACCGCCTTCTGGGCGGTCGCGTAGTCGTCATAGACACCGAGCGACTGCGGGTACTCCAACGAGAAGATCTGGGCCATTTCCACAGCGTAGACCCGTCACGGGCGACGGCCCAGCATCACGAGGATGCTGGGCCGTCGACGGCGCGGGCGCGTGGTGTCAGAGTTTGTAGTCCTTGAGCAGGTTGCGGCCGATGATCATCTTCTGGATGTCGGACGTGCCCTCACCGATCAGCATGAACGCGGCCTCACGGTAGAGACGCTCGATCTCGTACTCCTTGGAGTAGCCGTAGCCGCCATGGATCCGGAACGACGCCTCGACGACCTCGTTGCAGTACTCACTGGCGAGCATCTTGGCCATACCGGCCTCGACATCCATCCGCTTGCCCGAGTCCTTCAACCGGGCCGCCCGGACGACCATCGTGTGCGCGGCCTCGACCTTGGTGGCCATCTCCGCCAGGCGGAACAAGATCGCCTGGTGCTGAGCGATCGGCTTGCCGAACGTCTCACGCTGCTGCGCATAGGCGATACCCAGCTCGAAGGCACGGTTCGCGATGCCCACCGCACGCGCGCCCACGTTCACGCGGCCGACCTCGACCCCGTCCATCATCTGGTAGAAACCCTGGCCCGGCGTGCCACCGAGGATCTGATCAGCCGAGATCTTGTGCTTCTCGATGATCATCTCGGTCGTGTCGATGCCCTTGTAGCCCATCTTCTCGATCTTGCCCGGCACCGTGATGCCCTGGGCCGTCTCACCGAAGCCGGGCTCCTTCTCGACCAGGAACGTCGTCATGTTCTTGTAGACGCTGTCCGAACCCTCATCGGTCTTGACCAGCACCGCCACCAACGTCGAGCTGCCACCGTTCGTCAGCCACATCTTCTGACCGGTGATCTCATACGACCCGTCATCGAGCTTGGTCGCCTTCGTCGAGATGGCCGACACGTCCGAGCCCAGCGACGGCTCGCTCATGGAGAACGCGCCCCGGACCTCACCGGTGGCCATCTTGGGCAGGTACTTCTGCTTCTGCTCCTCGGTGCCGTGCTGGATCAGCATGTAGGCCACGATGAAGTGCGTGTTGATCACGCCCGACACGCTCATCCAGCCGCGGGCGATCTCCTCGACCACCAGGGCATACGTCAGCAGCGACTCGCCGAGTCCGCCGTACTCCTCGGGGATCATCAGGCCGAAGATGCCCAGCTCCTTGAGGCCCTCGACGATCTCGGTCGGGTACTCGTCCTTGTGCTCGAGCTCCGTCGCGACCGGAATGATCTCCTTCTCGACGAACTGACGCACGACCTTGAGAATCTCGACCTGCTCTTCGGTCAAACCCTCAGTACTGACAAGACGCCCCATGACGGTGCTCCTCGAATCTCGGTGGGAATCGGGGCGAGCCTACAGTGGCGCGATCGGCCGTATCGTCCGGGGACGGACGATTCAGTCCGCTACGAGCGTCTCGGCCGGTCGCGCCCGCCCGCTGGCCGCCGTGACGACCGCGAGACCGGCCAGGATCAGCACGATCCCGGCGTACGTCGCCCACGGCAGGGCCTCGCCGAGGAAGGCCGCGGCGACCAGCGCGGCACCGGGCACCTCGAGCAGGAGCATCAGCGAGACGACCACCGGCGACATGACCGCCAGCAGATGGTTGATGACCGAGTGGCCCAGCAGCTGCGCGCACACCATCACGGCGACGATCAGGACCCACGCGCGGGCTGACCAACCACCCAGCGGCACGCCCGCGACCAGGCAGGCGATCAACAGGACCGCCGAGCAGATGCCGTAACAGGTGAAGGTGTAGGCCGTGGTCGAGAGAGTCTCGCGCACGCGCGCCCCGACGATGACGTAGACGGCGGCGAACAGGCCACCGGCCAGGGCCAGGGCGTCGCCCCAGATCGCCTCGCGCGAGATGGACAGGTCGACACCCGAGATCGCGACGACCCCCAGGACGGCCAGCAGCGCTCCCCCGACCACCGCGCGGGGGGCGCGGCGGCCCCGGAGCGCGTCGATCGCGATCACGAACAGGACCTGCATCGACACCAGCGCGGTCGCCGCCGCGACCGAGGTGAGCTTGAGCGAGGCCACCCAGCAGGCGAAGTGCGCCGCGAGGGCGGCGCCGGCGACGAAGGACAGGAGCCAGCCGTGGCGGTCCTGGCCGGTGATGGCGGCGCGGTGCCGCGTGAGGGCGAACGGCGCCAGCAGACCCGTGGCCATGGCATTGCGCCAGAAGGCGATCGCCAGGACGGGAGCCGCGGTCGCGGCCATGAGTGGACCCGACAGGGAGACGCCGACGACCGCGATGGCGGCCAGGACCAGGTTCACCGCGTCAGTCTCCCACCCGTCTCGGCCGTCTCGCGCTCCCCGCCCCGGGCCGGTGCGTCCGGTCCCATCCCCTGAGTCACCCTCCACCGGTAGCCTCGAACCCGTGACCAGCCAGCCGACCCGGATCTTCGTGTCCCGCCTCGTCGGTCAGGCCGTGTTCGATCCGGTCGGCGACCAGGTCGGCAAGCTGCGCGACGTCGTCGTCGCTGTCCGCAGCGCCACCCAGCGACCGCGCGTCCTGGGCCTGGTGATCGAGGTCCTCGGCCGTCGGCGGGTGTTCCTGCCGATCACGCGGGTGACCTCGATGGACTCGGGCCAGATCATCACGACGGGCGTCCTGAACCTGCGCCGCTTCCAACAACGCGCCACCGAGACGTTGGCCGTGCACGAGCTCTTCGACCGCCAGGTCACGCTCGCCGACGGCACGGCGGCGACGTTGTACGACCTCGCGATCGAGCAGGATCCGCGTCGCGACTGGTACGTCTCGACCGTCGCCGTGGCCGAGCACCACAAGCGCTTCGGCCGGCGCGGCACGAGCCACGTCCTGGAGTGGGACGAGGTCCACGGCCTCGCCAGCGAGACCGCCGCGCAGGGTGCCACCAACCTCCTCGCCACGATGGACGAGATGCGTCCGGCGGACATCGCCAACGCCCTGCGCGACCTGCCGCCCAAGCGCCGCATGGAGATCGTCCGCGAGTTCGGCGACGAACGTCTGGCCGACGTGCTCGAGGAGATGCCCGAGGCGCTGCAGATCGAGGTGCTGGGCATCCTCGACCCGAGCCGTGGCGCCGACGTCCTGGGCGAGATGGACCCCGACGACGCGGCCGACCTGCTGGGCGAGCTGCCGGCCCAGACGGCCGAGGAGCTGCTCGAGCTCATGGAGCCCGAGGACGCCGAGGACGTGCGCCGACTGCTCTCCTACGAGGAGCGCACCGCCGGCGGCATGATGACCACCGAGCCGGTCGTGATCGACCCGAGCGCCACCATCGCCGACGCGCTCGCGCTGATCCGCGAGCCCGAGCTCAGCCCGGCGCTCGCGTCCATGGTCTACGTGTGCCGGCCCCCGCTCGAGACGCCCACCGGCCGCTTCCTCGGCGGAGCCCACTTCCAGGCGCTGCTGCGCGAGCCACCGTCGACCCTGGTCAGCCAGGTCATCGACAACGACATCGACTGGCCTCGTCCCGACGCCTCGCTGGCCGAGGTCGCCGGGCTGCTCGCCGCGTACAACATGGTCGCGCTGCCGGTCGTCGACGAGAACCAGCACCTGCTGGGCGTCGTGACGATCGACGACGTGCTCGACCACCTGCTGCCGAAGGGGTGGCGAGAGAATGGCTGATCGCGAACGCCTCGACCAGCCCCGCGACCTGCGTCGCGGGCTGACGCGCAACCTCGCCGCACGGCGTGAGGCCGCCGACCCCGAGCGGTTCGGCCGCTTCGCCGAGTCCGCCGCCCGCTACCTGGGCACCGCGCGCTTCATCGCGTGGATGACGGTCTTCATCCTGGTCTGGATCGCGTGGAACGTGCCCTACGGTCCCGACCGGCCGCGCTGGGACGAGTACCCGTTCATCTTCCTCACGCTCATCCTGTCGCTGCAGGCGTCGTACGCCGCTCCCCTGATCCTGCTGGCGCAGAACCGCCAGGAGGCGCGCGACCGCATCGCGGCCGAGCAGGACCGCGACGCCGCCAGCCGCTCGCACGCCGACATGGAGTTCCTGGCCCGCGAGGTCGCGAGCCTGCGGATCGGCCTGGGCGAGGTCGCCACGCGCGACTTCCTGCGCAGTGAGCTGCGCGGATTCCTGGCCGATCTGGAGCGGGCCGAGGAGCCCGGCGACCAGGACTGACCCGGCGGCCCGATCCGCCCCGCGGAACGGATGCTGCCCGGTTGCCGACACGGCGCCCGGGCGTTGGTCTGGCCCCCGTAGACTCCACCTCATGGCTGACGTCACCCAGGAACAGATCACCGCGGCGCTCTCGACCGTCAACGACCCCGAGATCAAGCGCCCGATCACCGAGCTGGGGATGGTCGACACGATCACGATCGGCGAGACCGAGATCGTCGTGCGGCTGCTGCTGACCGTCGCCGGCTGCCCGCTCAAGGACACCCTGACCCGCGACGTCACCGCCGCCGTGGTCAAGGTCGCCCCGGCCCACACGGTCCGCGTCGACATGGGCGTCATGACCGACGAGCAGCGCAAGGCCATGCAGGAGCACCTGCGCGGCGGCCGCGCCGAGCGTGAGATCCCGTTCGCCCAGCCCGGCTCGCTGACCAAGGTCTACGCGATCGCCTCGGGCAAGGGTGGCGTCGGCAAGTCGACCGTCACCGTCAACCTCGCCGTCGCGATGGCCAAGCGCGGCCTGAAGGTCGGCGTCGTCGACGCCGACATCTACGGCCACTCGATCCCCGACATGCTCGGCGTGGGGGACCAGCGCCCCACCCAGGTCGAGGACATGATCATGCCCGTCCCGGCCCAGGTCGCCGGCACGACGATCAAGGTCATGAGCATCGGCATGCTCAAGCCCCGCAGGGACCAGGTCGTCGCGTGGCGCGGTCCGATGCTCGACCGTGCTCTCGTCCAGATGCTGGCCGACGTCTACTGGGGCGACCTCGACGCCCTCTTCCTCGACCTGCCCCCGGGCACGGGCGACATGGCGATCAGCCTGGGTCAGCACCTGCCCAACGCCGAGGTCGTCGTCGTCACGACGCCGCAGCAGGCCGCCGCCCAGGTGGCCGAGCGCGCCGGCACGATGGCGTCGATGATGCACCAGCGCGTCGTGGGCGTCATCGAGAACATGTCGTGGCTGCAGCTCCCCTCGGGCGAGAAGATGGAGGTCTTCGGCTCCGGCGGTGCCGCGCAGGTCGCGTCCACGCTCAGTGCCCGCCTCGGCTACGAGATCTCGCTGCTCGGCCAGGTCCCCCTGGAGGAGCGCATGCGCGAGGGCGGCGACTCCGGCGACCCGATCGTGGCCGCGGATCCCGACGCCGAGAGCGCCAAGGTCCTGCAGCAGATCGCCGACCAGCTCAGTGGCCGCTCGCGCGGCCTCGCGGGCATGCAGCTGGGCCTCGCGCCCGCCGGCCGACTGTAGGATCACGCCCGTGGGCCTGGGCTGGATGGAGATCGGCACGATCCTCGTCGTGGCGATGCTCGTGTTCGGTCCCGACCGGCTGCCGGGCCTGGCGCGTCAGGCGGCGCAGTTCATCCGCACCGTCCGCCAGATGGCCGACAACGCGAAGGCCGAGCTGGGCCGCGAGCTCGGCGACGAGTTCAAGGACATCGACCTGCGCGACCTCGACCCCCGCGCGGCGGTCCGGGACGTGATGTGGTCCGACCCGACGCCTCCGCCGGTACCGAGCGTGCGCATCCTGCGGCCCGGCGAGGTGCCTCCGTTCGACCCCGAGGCCACCTGAGCCCTCTCCCCCACCCCGAGATTTGCTCCCATTTCCACCTTTGAAGCGCTCTGAATGGTGAGTTTGGGAGCAAATCTCGGGAGGGCGGGCGGTCAGACGCCGAGGGCGCCGAGCACGCGGGTCCGGCCGGAGCGCGGCTCGCGGTGCGCCAACTCCCGCCGCAGCGCGGCGCGTCCCCGGTGGACCCGCGTGCGGACCGTGCCGATCTTGATCCCCAGCAGCACCGCGATCTCGGCGTGCGCCAACTGCTCGACATCGGCCAGCACGACGGCCACCCGCAGATGGCTCGGCAGGGTCGCCAGAGCGGCCTCGATGTCAGGATCGAACCCCGCGTCGTGCACCACGTCGGCCGGCAGCGAGCCGCTGTCCGTGAGCCGCTCCTCGTGGGCCGCGGTCAGGGCCGAGGTGGGCTGGCGACCGGCACGTCGCGCCCGGTCCAGGAAGAGGTTCGTGGTGATGCGGTGGATCCACCCGGCGAGGTTCTGGGCCTCATAGCGGTCCAGCGACGTGAAGACGCGCTCGAACACGTCCTGGGTCAGGTCCTCGGCGTCCTGGGGGTTGCCCGTCAGGCGCGTGGCGAGCCGGCGAACCTGTGGCGCGTGCTGAACGTAGATCTCGACCTGCTCCTGCACGGTCGCGGTCGGGTTCGCATCGGCCATGCCTCGATCCTCGACCGCGAACCTGAGAGCAACCGAAGAACGCGCTGACGGTTGGCGAAGTCCGTCGCCCTCGCCACCGCGAGTCCCGTCGTCGACCGGCGCCCGGCGTCGATAGGCTGGGCCCACCCGCCGAACGAATTGCGAGGGGACGATGACGACCGAAGCCAGCCTGGCCTACGCAGAGCAGTACCAGCCCGAGGACGACCACCTGCGCACCGCGCGCCGACATGCCGAGTCCGTCGGCGTGGTTCCCGTCCTGCCCGGGGCACGGGCTGCTCTGACCTTCCTGGCCGGTGCGGCGAACGCCCGCAACATCGCCGAGATCGGCACGGGCACCGGCGTCTCCGGACTGGCGTTGCTCCGCGGCATGCTGCCGGACGGTGTGCTCACGTCCGTCGACCTCGAGGCCGAGAACCAGCGGCTCGCGCGCGACGTCTTCCGCGCCGCCGGCATCGCGCCGACGCGCTTCCGGCTCATCACGGGCTCGGCCCTGGACGTGCTGCCGCGGCTCAACGACGGCGGCTACGACCTGGTGTTCTGCGACGGCGACAAGGTCGAGTACGGCGAGTACCTCGACGAGGCGTTGCGCCTCACCCGCGCCGGCGGCCTGGTGATCTTCGACAATGCGCTGTGGCACGACCGGGTCGCCGACCCGTCGCGTCGCGACCCCGAGACGGTCGCCATCCGCGAGCTCGTGGAGCGCGTGCGCAACGACGAGGACCTGACGGCGCTGCTGCTGCCGCTGGGCGACGGCCTGCTGGTGCTGCAGAAGCCGCACTGACGCGGGCGTCAGCCCTCGAAGCGGGCGGCCGAGCGGAAGCCGGCCGGCCCGCGCACGACGGCGACGACCTCGAACGGCTCGATCTGCGGTGCCACGCCGGTCATCGCCGTGGCCGGGGCGTCGGCCGCCCGGGTCTCGAAGTCGGCCTGGAACTCGGCGCGCACCTCGTCGCTGACGAAGACGTAGGTTCCCTCGAACCACTCGTCCTCGCGGGCGCGCCAGGTCTTGAAGCGCAGGCCCGGCAGACCCGCGAACTTCGCATGGGACTCAGCCTCGACGTACTCGCGGAGCCGTTCGAGGGTGCCGGGAGGTGCGTCGGCCAGGGACCAACGCACCGAGAGTCCGTACATCGTAGGACTCAGACGGCCTTGAGCTGGTCACCCAGCGTGGCGGCCTCTTCGTTGTTGAGTTCGACCACCAGACGTCCGCCGCCCTCGAGCGGGACCCGCATGACGATGCAGCGCCCCTCCTTGGTGACCTCCATCGGTCCGTCGCCGGTCCGAGGCTTCATGGCGGCCATCTGTACCCCTCTCGTTCGTCACCCGAGAATTCGGGCCGGCACTCATTATCGCGCATCGCGGCGATGTAATCACCTCAAGGGTACGAAAGTGTCACGCCGAACGTAGTTCGCCCGGGCCATCTGCACGCTGGTCGGCGTCCGTCTCGGCACCGGGGCTGACGATGCGCGGGTCGATCTCGGGGCGCATGCCGAGCATCGCGACGAGCTCCTGCTCGGTGGCGAGGCGCTCCTCGAGCTCGTCGATCTGCGTGCTGCCGGCGGCCAGGTCGGCGCGCAGACGAGCGATCTCGGCCTCGCTGGCGCGCAGACGCTCGCTGACGGCGCGACGGAACGACGCGTCCACGTCGAGGTGCTCGCGCTCGCGCTCGGCGATGAGCCGGGCGTCGCGGACGCGGTCACGCGCGAACTTCTGGCGGAAGTCACGCAGTTCCTCGGACATGAGAACGGTCGACGTGATGCCGGCCGAGAGGGCCACGCAAGCGGCCATGATGAGGGCCGGAACCGTCTGCATCGCCACACCGGCGATCACGACGACTGCGGCCAGAGCAAGCACGATCGCTGCGGATGTCACACGCAGCGAGCGGGGAAGTGTGCGGCTGGACATGGAGCCAAGATTAAGGGCGAGCTCGCGTCGGCCGTCGACGGCACGCCGACGCGGATGGCAAACTTTCAGGTGATGGGTGAAACTTTGCGCTCGACAGGACGACTCGGGTCGATCTCACTACGGTGGAGCGAGTGTCTGCCGCCTCCTTCCCCGCCCGTGTCACGGTCGCGTCGCTGGCCGCCCTGGCCCTGCTGACCTCGTGCTCCACCTCCCCCGCCGATCAGGCCAGGACCGCCGAGCGCCAGTACCTCGCGATCGGCGACTCCTACGCCGCCGGCTACCGCCCGGCGCTCGACGGAGGCGAGGCCGAGAACACGACGGACGGGTTCGCCTGGAAGGTCGCCGAGAAGACCGGTCTCGGCCTGGTCAACGTGAGCTGCTCGGGCATCACGACGGTGGCGTTCGTGGAGGGCGACCCGTGCGACGAGGACCTGCGTGCCCCGGGCGCGCTGGCGCCGGTGAAGGGCTCGGAGGCGGCCGTGGCCCTGGACCACCTGGACCGCCACGCCGACGACGTCGAGCTGGTCACGGTGGTGCTGGGCGCGAACGACCTGCGCGCCTGCTCCTTCGACGAGGCGTGGCGCCGCTGTGTCGCCGAGGCGATGCCGCGCATCACGAAGGCGCTCGACTCCCTGCTGTCGGGACTGCGGGAGCGGCTGGGGCCCGAGGTGCCGATCGTCGGGCTGACCTATCCCGACATCTGGCTCGGGGCGCCCGTGCGAAAGCCGAAGTCCGCCGAGGCGCGCCGGGTCGCCCAGGCGTCGGTCGAGGCGTTCCGCACCGCCGTGAACCCGGCCCTGCGCCGCACCTACGCCGCGCACGGCGCCACCTTCGTGGACGTGACGCGGGCGTTCGGCGCCTACCTCCCGGCCGACCGCACCATCAGGACCTCGAAGTTCGGCACGATCCCCGCGCGGGCCGCGCGCGTCTGCGCTGAGACCTACGCCTGCTCACTGGGCGACGCACACCCGACCCCCGAGGGTCACCAGCGCATCGCCGATCTCGTCCTGGAGTCGCTCGAGGGTCAGTGACCCGACAGCCACTCGCGCAACCGGTCGTGGACGCGGTGCAGGTGCTCGACGGGAACCTGCTCATCGGCCTTGTGGGCGTAGCGCGGGTCGCCGGGGCCGTAGTTGACCGCCGGGACGCCCAGCAGGGTGAACTTCGCAACGTCGGTCCAGCCGAACTTCGGGCCGACCTCGCCGCCGATGGCCTCGACGAACGCGGCAGCCGCGGGACGCCCGAGGCCGGGCAGCGCGCCCGGCGCCGAGTCCGTGACGGTCAGCTCGTGGCCCGAGAAGACCTCGCGCAGATGCGCCAGCGCCGCCGCCTCGTCCCGGTCGGGCGCGAAGCGGTAGTTCACCGTCAGCACCGCCTCGTCGGGGATCACGTTGCCGCTCACTCCCCCGCGCACGCCCACGGCGTTGAGTCCCTCGCGGTAGGTCAGGCCGTCGATGTCGACCGTCCGCGGCGAGTAGCCGGCGAGCGTCGCCAGGACGGGCGCGAGGTCGTGGATCGCGTTGTGGCCCATCCATGAGCGCGCCGAGTGCGCCCGCTCGCCCGTGGTGCGGATCTCGACGCGCATCGTGCCCTGGCAGCCCGCCTCGACCCCGGCATTCGACGGCTCCATGAGGATCGCGAAGTCGCCCTGCAGCCACTCGGGGTGCTCACGGGCGATCCGGCCCAGGCCGTTGTGGACGGCCGCGATCTCCTCGGCCTCGTAGAAGACCCAGGTGACGTCGCGGACCGGCTCGGTCACCTCGGCGGCGAGACTGAGCGCGATCGCGACCCCGCCCTTCATGTCGCACGTGCCCAGGCCCCACAGGGTGTCGCCCTCGAGACGCGAGGGCAGGTTGTCGTTGAGCGGCACCGTGTCGAGGTGCCCGGCGATGACGACGCGCTCGTCGCGGCCCAGCTCGGTGCGGGCGATGATCGTGTGGCCGTCGCGCACGACGTGCAGGTGGTCGCAGGCGCGCAGCGCCGCCTCGACGGCGTCGGCCAGCTCGGCCTCCTCGAGACTCTCGGACGGCACGTCCACGACGGCCCGGGTCAACGTCACGATGTCTGCCGTCAGATCGAGGGAGGCCATGGGTGGAACCCTAGCCCCAATCCCTCCCCACTAGTGCGCATTGCGTGGTACCTTCCGGCGGTGACCTTCACCCGCACCTTCCGGCGGTTCGTCCTGCCGACCGCCTGGCTGCTCATCGGCGCCACCATCGCCGTGAGCCTCGCCGTCCTGGCCTTCGGTGGCGGCGCCACCGGCGCCGAGGGCACCGAGTCGCCCACGGCGGTCAGCCTCTCCCCCACCATCGCGGTCGAGCGCGCGACGCTCGAGAACTCACTCGAGATCGATGGCACGATCGTCATCGACCCCGCCGTGCCGGTGAAGACCTCCGTCGACGGGACGCTGACCCACGTCCACGTCCCCAACGGCGCCCGGGTGTCGAAGGGCGATCCGCTGTTCGAGGTGCGCACGGTCGTGGAACCCGCCGTCGCCACCGAGGACGAGGACGACGAGCCGGCCGCGCCCGTCGTGAGGTTCGTCGCGGTCACGGCACCGGTCAGCGGCCGGCTGGCCGGCTTCACCGGGAAGGTCGGCGACGCGGTCACCGGCGACACCGCCACGGCCCGGATCAAGCGCTCCACCTTCACCGCACGCGGCACCGTGCCCGTCGTCGACCGGTACCGCCTGATGGACGCCCCCGACGAGGCGAAGGTCACGATCGACGGCGGACCCGAGCCGTTCACCTGCACCGACCTGCAGATCGCCGACGAGGGCGTCGAGGGTGCCGGCGTCCCGACCGAGGAGGGCGAGGAGCCCGAGTCCTCCTCCGCCGCCGAGGTGGTGTGCGACGTCCCTGAGGACGTCACCGTGTTCGACGGCCTCGAGCTGAGCATGCAGATCGACGCGGGCTCGGCGGAGGACGCCCTGGTGGTGCCGGTCACCGCCGTGCGCGGGCTGCTCGAGCGCGGCACCGTCTGGGTGGTCGACGACTCCGGTGAGCAGACCGAGCGGCGCGTCCGGCTCGGGGTGAACGACGGCAAGAGCGTCGAGATCCTCAAGGGCCTGGAGGAGGGCGCCCAGATCCTGCAGTACGTCCCGGGCTCCCCCACGGACGGCGACGACGGCGAGTCGGAAGCGGGCGTCTGATGACGGACGCGCCGGTCGAACTCGTCCGTCTGTCCGGCGTGGGGCGCACCGTCCTGCTCCCCGACGATGAGGACCTCACGATCCTGTCCGGCGTCGACCTGGTGGTGCACGGCGGCGACCACATCGGCATCGTCGGCCGTTCGGGCACCGGCAAGACGACCCTGCTCAACATGCTCGGCCTCCTCGATCGGCCGACACACGGCACCATGGAGTGGGCCGGGCGCGACGTCCGTCGCCTCTCCGGCCGCGCCACCGCCCACATCCGGGGCCGCGAGATCGGCTTCGTGTTCCAGCAGTTCAACCTGCTGCCCGGGCTCTCCGCGCTCGAGAACGTCATCGCACCGCTGATGTACGCCTCCGGGCGCGAGTTCTGGTCGCGACGGCGCATCGCCGCCGAGATGCTCGAGCGCGTCGGCCTGGCCGAGCGACTCGACAGCCGGCCCCAGCACCTGTCCGGCGGCGAGCAGCAGCGGGTCGCCATCGCGCGCGCCCTCGTGCGCTCGCCGCGGGTGGTGCTGGCCGACGAGCCCACCGGCGCTCTCGACGTCGAGACCGGCGCCCAGGTCATGACCCTGCTCGACGACGTCTCGCGCGACTCGGGAGCCGCCCTGATCACCATCACGCACGATCCGGGCGTCGCCGCGATCGCCCGCCGCCGCTACCGGCTCGAGCACGGCGCCCTCCACCCACTGGAAGCCGCCGCGTGATCGGGCGGGTCCTGACCGGGTTCGCCGCCGCGGTCATCGAGGCCTGGCACGAGCTGCGCATCCACAAGCTGCGGGTGCTGCTGTCACTCGTGGGCGTGGGTGTCGCCGTGGCAGCACTGAGTGGCACCGTGGCCATCGCCGACATCGGCCAGCAGGCCCTCGTGGAGCAGTACGAGCGGGACGGCCGCCCGGCCATGCTCAGCGTCTACGCGTACGACCCGCAGGACGACACGGGGTCGGGTGCCGCCGCCGCCACCGTCCGGCCCGCCGTCGCCAAGGTGACGGAGCAGTTCCAGATCAGCCACGCGTCGATGGCCGGCAACACCCAGCTCGACGCACGCCGGGCCGACCGCGCGAGTCGTGTCGACCTCCTCGTGGTCGACCCGCCGTACGCCGTGATGCACCGGGTCGTCACTCCCCGGGGACGCTGGCTGGTGGACTCCGACGCGGCCAACCTCTCGCCCGCGATCGTGGTCGACCCGAGGCTGCTGAAGGACCTGGGGCTGGCCGAGGCGCGCCTGCCGGCCACGATCGACCTGGTCGGCGCCTCCACGACAGTGAGCGCCACGATCGTCGGGGTCACGGCGACGTCCGATCGCTGGATGGAGTTCGGCCGCGCCTACCTGCTGGCCGACGCCTACGAGCACTGGTTCGGCGCGACCCAGCCGATGACCGACGCCTCCTGGAAGATCTGGATCCCGACCGAGGGATCGCAGGAGCTGACCGAGGCGATACGGCGGTCGATCAACGCCGAGCTGCCCGGACTCGAGAGCCAGGTCGAACGCAACGACTATCTCGCGTGGGGCGGCAACGACGACCTGGACTCGGTGAAGTGGGTCGTCGTCGCCATCAGCTCGGTGATCCTGCTGCTCGGCGCCCTGAGCCTGTTGAACGTCTCGGTCATCACGATCCAGCAGCGGGTCCGCGAGATCGGCATCCGGCGCAGCTTCGGCGCCACGTCGGGTCGGGTCTTCTTCTCGGTCGTGATGGAGAGCATCGTCGCCACCTTCGTCGCCGGGCTCGTCGGCGTGATGATCGCGATCGCGCTGGTCAACGGACCGTGGACCGCGGAGTACGTGCTCGAAGGCGTGGCCGACCCGCCGCCGTTCCCACTCTCGGCCGCGGCGCTCGGCATGGGCGTCTCGCTGCTCGTGGGCGCGCTGGCCGGGGTGCTTCCCGCGCTGATCGCGGTGCGCGTGCGGATCGTCGACGCAATCCGGTTCTGACCGAACGGCCGCCTCAGGCGTCGAAGACGCAGAACTCGTTGCCCTCGGGATCGGCCATCACGGTCCACCCGCGATCGTCGCCCGGCGGCAACAGGACGGTCGCTCCACGGGCGACGAGGTCGTCGACGGTCGCCTCGCCGGCCAGGGCGACGTCCCAGTGCACGCGGTTCTTGACCGTCTTGGGCTCGGGGACGTTGACGAAGTCGAACGACTCCGTCGGTGACCCGGGGATGTCGTCGACCCAGGAGTACTCGTCGTCCGAGCCGAGGGTCGCACCGAAGACGTCGGCCCACCAGGCGCCGATCACGCGGTGGTCGACGGAGTCGACGACCACGTCCTTCAGGCCGTCGGGGCGCTCCCCACCCTGGAAGACGCAGAACTCATGGCCCTCGGGGTCGCTGAACGAGGTCCAGCTGAACTCGCCCGGCTCGGTGATCCGGATCTGGTCCGCGAACGGCTCCAGGTCCCGGGCCACGAGGTCGAGGTGGACCCGGTTCTTGACCCGCTTGAGCGGTGCGGGATTGAGCCAGACCGTCTGACCGGGATGCTCGCCGCGCAGGACGGCGCCCTCCTCGTCGATCTCACCGGCCAGGTGCAGCCAGCGTCCCCACCGGCCCGCGGCGGCCGCGGGGTCCTCGACGTCGATCACCAGGTCCTTGAACGTCACGAGCGCCATGCGCCCACGGTAGGACGGTCCGCCCGCGACGTCACCCCCTCGCGGGGTCAGGCCCGGAGCGCGGCGGCCACGGTCGGCGCGATCGCGCGCAGGGCCCGGCCGCGGTGACTGATGGCGTCCTTGTCCTCGCGGGACAGCTCGGCGGTCGAGACGTCGTACCCGTCGGCGGCGAACAGCGGGTCGTAGCCGAAGCCACCCTCTCCCCGCTCCGCGTGCAGCACGCGCCCGGGCATCTCGCCCACCTCGACGACCTCGGTGCCGTCGGGCAGCACGAACGCCATGGCGCACCGGAACGTGGCACCGCGGCGCTCGTCCGGCACGTCCGCGAGCTGCGCGAGCAGCAACCGGTTGTTGGCCGCGTCGCCGCCCTGGTCCTTCGGGACACCGGACCAGCGAGCCGACAGCACTCCGGGCATCCCGTTGAGGGCGTCGACGCAGATGCCCGAGTCGTCGGCCAGGGCCGGGAGGCCCGTGACCTGCGCGGCCGTGCGCGCCTTGATCAGGGCGTTGCCCTCGAAGGTCGGCTCGGTCTCGGCCGGCTCGTCGTAGGGCTCGACGTCGGCCAGCCCCAGCACCTCGACGCCCGGGACGAGCGGCTCGAGGATGCGCCGCAGCTCGTCGAGCTTCTTGGCGTTGCCCGATGCCAGGACCACGCGGGTCACGAGGCCAGCGCCTCGTTCTGCAGCCGGGTGAGGTCGGCACAGCCCTTCTCGGCCAGGCCGAGCAGCGCGTCGAGCTCGGCACGGTCGAACGGCGCGCCCTCGGCGGTGCCCTGGACCTCGATGAACTTCCCGGAGCCGGTCATCACGACGTTCATGTCGGTCTCGGCGCGGACGTCCTCGACGTACGGGAGGTCGAGCATCGGCACGCCGTCGATGATGCCCACGCTGACGGCGGCGATCGAGTCGACGAGCGGGTCGCCCTTGACGGCGCCCTGCTGCTTGAGGTGCGCGATCGCGTCGACCAGGGCGACGTAGGCGCCGGTGATCGCCGCGGTGCGCGTGCCGCCGTCGGCCTGCAGCACGTCGCAGTCGATCGCGATGGTGTTCTCGCCCAGCTGCGAGAGGTCGACCGCAGCACGCAGCGAACGACCGACGAGGCGGCTGATCTCGTGCGTGCGGCCCCCGACCTTGCCCTTGACCGACTCGCGCTGCGAGCGGTCGTGGGTGGCCTGCGGGAGCATCGCGTACTCGGCCGTCAGCCAGCCCTGACCCGAGCCCTTGCGCCAGCGCGGCACGCCCTCGGTCGCGGCCACGGCGCACAGCACCCGCGTCTTGCCGAACTCGATCAGGCACGACCCGGCGGCATGGTCCAGCCAGCCTCGGGTGATCGTGATGGGGCGCAGCTCGTCCGGGGTCCTGCCGTCTTCTCGGGTCACCCCGCCACCGTAGCCGGGCGGGGCTTTCCCCGGTGACGTGGGTTTCGTGTCACGTCACCGGGGAAACCGTCATCGCGTCAGCGCCCGCCGGGCTGCACGACGCCGTTCACGGTGAGCGTGTACGGGGCGTACTGCTGCACCAGCTCGGTCGACTCGTCGTAGCTGACGATGCCGCCCACGACCACGTCGTCGACCTTCAGGCCGCCCTCGTTCACCCCACCGTCGCAGATGTACGGGGAACGCCAGCAGGAGAGCAATGGGGCGAGATTTACAACTGCACTACGTCGCCGGCCCGCACGAGGCGGTAGTCGCCCGTGTACTCGGTCCGCAGGTCCGCCTCGACCTCGTCGCGATCGGTCCACGGCGGGATGTGGGTCAGCAGCAGTCGGCCCACGTCCGCGGCCGTCGCGATGCGGCCGGCCTCGGCTCCGGTCAGGTGCAGGTCCGGCGGATTGTCGGCCGACTCGACGAACGAGGCCTCGCACAAGAAGACGTCCGCGCCCGCGGCGAACCGCGTCAGCGCGGGGTCGAAGCCGGTATCGCCGGAGTAGACCAGGGACCGGCCCTCGCACTCGAGCCGGATGGCGTAGGCCTCGACCGGGTGCGGCGTGCGCATGGCGCGCATCGTGAACGGGCCCACGGTGGTCTCGAACCCGTCGACGACCTCGCGGAAGTCGAACGGCAGCGTCATGCCGTTGGGGGCGGTGGTGCCGTAGGCGTTGGACAGCTGCCAGTCGGTGCCCACCGGCGCGTAGACCGGCAGCCGCGGCGGACGGCCGGACGGGTGGTACTTGCGCACCACGTAGAGCCCGCTCATGTCGAAGCAGTGGTCGGGATGCAGGTGCGACAGGCTGATCGCGTCGATGTCGCGCAGGTCGATGTAGTCCTGCAACGGCCCCAGCGCGCCCGACCCGAGGTCGAGCAGCATCCGGAACGTGCGCCCCTCGAACGGCGCCTCGACCAGGTAGCAGCTGGCCGCGGAGTCCGGTCCCGGGAAGGAGCCGGAGCACCCGACGATCGTGAGCCTCACACCGCTACCGAGGCGAACTGGTCGACCGACTCGATCTCGGGACCGAGGAACCGGCGACCCAGATCGGCGAACTCGGCCGGATGGCCGGTCGTCAGGAAGCGGTGCAGCGGCGCCGGCAGCACCGGATCGCGCTCGAGGTCGTGCGACGCGAGCAGACGGTAGACGTCCTTCGCCGTCTCTTCCGCACTGGACACGAGCGTCACCGTATCGCCCATGACGTACGACAGCACGCCCGTGAGCAGCGGATAGTGCGTGCAGCCCAGCACGAGGGTGTCGACGCCGGCGTCCTGCAGCGGGCCGAGGTACTCCTCGGCCACGGCGAGCAGCTCGGGGCCGCCGGTGATCCCGGCCTCGACGAACTCGACGAACCGCGGGCAGGTCTGGGTGTGCAGCTCGATGCCGGGGTTGGCGGCGAAGGCGTCGTCGTAGGCACCGGAGGTGGCGGTGGCGACCGTGCTGATGACACCGACCCTGCCATTGCGCGTGGCGTTCACGGCACGGCGGGTCGCGGGCAGGATCACCTCGACGACCGGAACGTCGTAGCGCTCGCGCGCGTCACGCAGGACGGCCGCGCTGGCCGAGTTGCACGCGATGACCAAGGCCTTGACGCCTTGGGCGACGAGGTGGTCGAGGCACTCGAGCGCGTACTCGCGCACCTGGGAGATCGGCTTCGGGCCGTAGGGCTGACGCGCGGTGTCACCGAGGTAGAGGATCGGCTCGTGCGGCAGCTGGTCGAGCACCGCGCGGGCCACGGTCAGACCTCCGAAGCCCGAGTCGAAGATGCCGATGGGTGCGTCGCTCACACGTCAGAGGGTAGACACGTCGAGGTCACGAAGGGGAGTCAACCCGGTGTTACGCCCGTCTCGTGCGCCCGGCTCAGGCGGAAACTGTGGGCAGCGACACCCCGCACTCGTCGCTCAGAGCGCCCGGAACCACTCTCGGGCAGGATGTCACTCATGAGTGACGTACCTCACTTCGGCAACGACTTCCTCTGGGGCGTCTCGACAGCGTCCTACCAGATCGAGGGCGCCGTCGACGCCGATGGTCGCGGGCGGTCGATCTGGGACGAGTTCAGCCACACCCCGGGACGAACGCTCGGCGGCGACACCGGCGACGCCGCGTGCGAGCACTACCGCCGCTACGGCGACGACGTCGCACTCATGGCCGACCTGGGGGTCGACGCGTACCGCTTCTCGATCGCGTGGCCGCGCATCCAGCCCGACGGCGTGGACGTCGAGACGCGCGGCCTGGACTTCTACGACCGCCTGGTCGACACCCTGCTCGATCACGGGATCGAGCCCAGCGCGACGCTGTTCCACTGGGACTCGCCGCTCGCGCTCGAGGCCGCGGGAGGGTGGCAGAACCGGGCCATCACCGACGCGTTCGCCGAGTACGCGCACGTCGTCGGCGAGCGGCTGGCCGACCGCGTCACCCGGTGGTTCACGCTCAACGAGACCGTCGTGTTCACGCTGCTGGGTCACGGCATCGGCGTCCACGCACCGGGCAAGGAGCTCGGCTTCGACGCGATGCAGGTCGCGTGGCACCAGCTGCTCGCGCACGGCAAGGCGGTCCAGGCCCTGCGCGCCGCCGGCGCCGCGCTCGTCGGCCCGGCCAACAACCACACCCAGGTGCGGCCGGTCGACGACTCCCCCGAGACGCTCGACGCCGCCGCCCTGTTCGACCTGGTCTACAACCGCGCGTTCCTCGATCCGATCCTGACCGGGACCTGGCCGCTGGTCGGGATCGTCGACCCGGTGGCCGAGGACGGCGATCTCGCGATCATCAGCGAGCCGATCGACTTCCTGGGCATCAACTCGTACAACCCGCAGTACATCGCGGCGGCGCCGCCGGGTTCGGCCGTGCCGTTCGACATGGTCACCCCGGAAGGACTGGAGTACAACGATTTCGGCTGGCCGATCATCCCCGACGGCTTTCGGCAGATGCTCGTGGAGATGCAGGAGCGGTACGGCGACGCCCTCCCCCCGATCCTCATCACCGAGAACGGCGGTGCCTTCAACGAGGAGCCGGACGCCGAGGGACGCGTGCGGGACCAGCGCCGCATCGACTACACGGCGGCCCACCTGACCGCGCTGCGTGAGGCGATGGACGCGGGCGTGGACGTGCGCGGGTACTTCCACTGGTCGTTCATGGACAACTTCGAGTGGGCCGAGGGCTACTCGCAGCGCTTCGGCCTGACGTACGTCGACTACGCCACCCAGGAGCGGATCCCCAAGGACTCCTTCCACTGGTACCGCCAGATGATCGCGGCCCAGAAGGGTCGTCGGTGAGCACACCCGTCGAGCGCCTGGCACCGGTCCGGTTGCCGTGGCTCCTCTCGATGGGACTGGTCAACCTCGGCACCTACGTCGCGTTCTTCGGCCCCCTGGCGGTCCTGCTCCCCCAGCAGACCGAGGCCATCGTGGGCGACGGCAAGGAGACCGCGCTGGCCGTCGTCACCGGCATCGGCGCCGTGGTCTCGATGGTGGCCAATCCGCTGTTCGGGGCCCTGTCGGACCGCACGCGCAGCCGGTTCGGCCGTCGCGTCCCGTGGGTCACCGCCGGCTCGGTCGTGGGCGCCCTGGGCCTGACGATCCTGTCGGGTGCGACCGCGTTCTGGCAGGTGGTCGTGGGCTGGTGCCTCGTCCAAGCCTCGGTCAACGCCTCGCTCGCCGCGATCACCGCCACGTTGCCCGATCGCGTTCCCGTCGCGCAGCGGGCCTGGGCCGGCGGGCTGGTCGGCCTCGGTCAGACCCTGGGGATCCTGGTGGGTGCCGGGCTGGCGATCGCCTTCGGCGGGACACGCGGCGGCTACCTGGCGTGCACCGTGTTCCTGCTGCTGAGCGCGGTGCCCTATCTCGTGCGGAGCCACGACGAACCGATCACCGCGCGGCCCGTCTTCGCGCTCGGGCCGTTCGTGCGCTCGTTCTGGATCTCGCCCACGCAGAGCCCCGACTTCGCCTGGGCGTGGCTGACCCGCTTCGTGGTCAACCTCGGCAACGGGATCGCGACGCTCTACCTGCTGTACTTCCTGACCGACGCCGTGGAGGTGGACGATCCCGAGGGCGGCGTCTTCGTCGTGATCGCGCTCAACTCGGTCGTGGTCGCGATCTCGGCGGTGCTCGCCGGGCGCTGGTCGGACCACGTCCAGCGCCGGAAGGTGTTCGTGATCTGGGCGGGCGTCATCATGGCCGCGGCGGCGCTGCTGCTGGCGTTCTGGCAGACCTGGCCCGGGGTGCTCGTGGCCGCCGTCGTGCTGGGCATCGGGTTCGGCGCGTTCCTGGCCGTCGACCTGGCGATCATCACCGAGGTGCTCCCCGACGAGGACGGCTTCGCCAAGGACCTGGGCGTCATCAACATCGCGAACGCGCTGCCGCAGGTGATCGCACCCGTGCTCGCCGCGCCGATCGTGCTCTGGCTGGGCGGTTACACGACGCTGTACGTGACGGCGGGGGTCATCGGACTGGTCGGGGCGGTCGCCGTCGTGCGGATCCGCGGCGTGCGCTGAGCGTCGCCTCCGCTACGACCCACGACGGCCCCTCCCCCACTTTTGGAAACGGATCCACGCCAAGACGACTCAACAACGTGGATCCGTTTCCAAAAGTGGAGAGAGCGGGCCAGGGCCGGGCGAGGGCTCAGGCGACGGAGAGCGTGACCTCGATGTTGCCGCGGGTCGCGTTCGAGTACGGGCACACCTGGTGCGCGGCCTCCACGAGCTTCTGGGCCTCCTCGCGGCTGGCCTTCGGCAGGGTCACCTCGAGGGCGACGGCCAGGCCGAAGCCGCCCTCGCCGTTGTCACCGATCGAGACGTCGGCGACGACCTCGGAGTCGGATACGTCCGCGCCGGACTTCTGGCCGACCAGGCGCAGGGCCGAGTGGAAGCAGGCGGCGTAGCCGGCGGCGAACAGCTGCTCGGGGTTGGTGGCACCCCCGGGTCCGCCCATCTCCTGCGGCGTGCGGACGTCGGTGGACAAGATGCCGTCGACGGACTCGACGTGGCCGTTGCGGCCGTCTCCGGTGGCAACGGCGCTGGCGGTGTAGAGAGGCTTCATGGCCACAACACTATTGCGCGCAATTCAATCGAGCAACAGATAGACTGGCGGCGTGGACGACTACCCGCAGCTCGCACTCGACCGACAGCTCTGCCTGCCGCTCTACGCCGCATCGCGTGCCGTGACGCGGCGCTACACCGAACTGCTCGCCGAGGTCGGCCTGACGTACCCGCAGTACCTGTGCCTGCTGGCCCTGTGGGACGCCGGCGAGCCCCTCAGCGTCGGCGAGCTCGGCGCACGGCTGCACCTGGACTCGGGCACCCTCACTCCCCTGCTCAAGCGCATGGAGGCCGCAGGGCTCGTCTCCCGGTCGCGCGACGAGTCCGACGAACGACGGGTCCTGGTGTCGGTCACCGACCAGGGCTGGGCGCTGCGGCCACGCGTCGCGGACGTCCCCCTGCGGCTGGTGCAGGGCATGGGACTGGAACAGGCCGACGGCGACGCCCTGCGGAGCCTGCTCGACCATCTCCTGGCCGAGCTGGAGCACTGACCCGAACGGTCAGAGCGGCAGCTTGGGCTGCGGCGGGGCGTGGGCCGGGTCGACCCCGTCGAAGAGGCTGGAGACCGACTCGCCGGCGTGGATGCGCGCGATGGCCTCGGCGAACAACGGGGCCACGGAACGGATCTTGAGCTCGGGCCAGTCGGCCGGCGCGGGAACCGTGTCGGTCGTGACGACCTCGGTGATGGCGGGGTGCGAGCGCAGCCGCTCGACCGCCTTTCCGGCGAACAGGCCGTGGGTGCAGGCCACGGAGGCCTCGGTGACGCCGAACTCCTTGAGCTTGTCCATCAGCTCGATGATCGAGCCGCCCGTGGCGATCTCGTCGTCGAGCACGATCGCGCGCTTGCCGGCGACGTCGCCGACGATCGTGTCGATCACGACCTTGTCGTCGGCCTTGCGCTGCTTGCTGCCGGCCGCCACGGGCAGGCCGAGCAGGCGCGCGAACTGCGAAGCGGTCTTGGCGTTGCCGAAGTCCGGCGAGACCACGATGGCGTTCGAGAGGTCCTGCGCCCGGTAGTGGTCGGCGAGCTCGCCCAGTGCCGTGAGGTGGTCGACCGGCACGGAGAAGAACCCGTGCACCTGCGGCGCGTGCAGCGTCATCGTGACGACCCGGCCCACCCCGGCGGTGGCCAGCAGGTCCGCGACCAGCTTGCCGCCGATCGAGATGCGGGAGGCGTCCTTCTTGTCCGAGCGCGCGTAGGCGTAGTGCGGGATCACGACCGTGACCGAGGCCGCCGAGGCGCCGCGCGCCGCGTCGACCATGAGCAGCAGCTCCATCAGGTGGTCCTGGGTCGGCGGCACCAGCGGCTGCACGATGTACACGTCGCGCTGGCGGCAGTTGGCCAGCAGCTGCACCTGGAGGCAGTCGTTGCTGAACCGCGTCGTCTCCGAACGGCTCAGTGCGATGCCGAGGTGGCTGCAGATCTCCTCGGCCAGGGAACGGTGGGCACTTCCCGAGAAGACCACGATGTCGCTCACGGATCGAAGGCTAACGGTTCGCGGCGGGCGATGAACAGGTCAGGCCCAGAGCTGACCCTCGAGGCGATCCTCCGCCTCGTCGATCGTGCCCTCGTAGGCCCCCGTCGACAGGTACTTCCACCCCGCGTCGGCCACCACGAAGGCGATGTCGGCGCGCTCGCCGGCCTTGACCGCCTTGGCGGCCTGGGCCAGCGCGGCGTGCAGGATCGCGCCCGTCGAGATGCCGGCGAAGATGCCCTCGCGGTCGATCAGCTCGCGCACGCGGCGCACGGCGTCGCGCGGCCCGACCGAGAAGCGCGAGTCGATCAACGAGGCGTCGTAGAGCTCGGGCACGAAGCCCTCGTCGATGTTGCGCAGCCCGTAGACCAGCTCGCCGTAGCGCGGCTCGGCGGCGACGATGCGGACGTCCGGCTTGTGCTCGCGGAAGAACCGTCCGACCCCCATCAGGGTGCCGGTGGTGCCCAGTCCGCCGACGAAGTGCGTGATCTCGGGCAGATCCGCGAACAACTCGGGCGCCGTGCCGCGGTAGTGCGCCTCGGCGTTGGCGGGGTTGCCGTACTGGTAGAGCATCACCCAGTCGGGGTGCTCCGCGGCGAGGCCCTTCGCGACCCGCACGGCCTCGTTCGAGCCGCCGGCGGCCGGCGAGCTGATGATCTCGGCCCCGAACATCGTCAGCAGCTGACGCCGCTCGATCGACGTGTTCTCGGGCATGACGCAGATCAGCCGGTAGCCACGCTGACGCGCGACCATCGCCAGCGAGATGCCGGTGTTGCCGCTGGTGGGCTCGAGGATCGTGCAGCCGGGCGTCAGCGATCCGTCGGCCTCGGCGGCCAGGATCATCGACAGCGCGGCACGGTCCTTGATCGAGCCCGTGGGATTGCGGTCCTCGAGCTTGGCCCACACCCGCACGTCGTCGCTCGGCGACAGGTTCGGCAGGCCGACCAGCGGCGTGTGACCGACCGAGTCGACGAGCGAGTCGTAGCGCATGCTCAGGCCGCGCCGCCCGCGACCGCGGGCAGGATGACGACGGTGTCGCCGTCGGAGAGCGCGGTCTCGAGACCACCGGTGAAGCGGACGTCCTCGTCGTTGACGTAGACGTTGACGAAGCGGCGCAGCTGGCCGTCCTCGAGGAGGCGCTCCTTGATGCCCTCGTGGTTCGCCTCGAGATCGTCGATCAGGGCGGACAGGGTGGCGCCGTCGGCGTCGACCGCGCGCTCACCCCCGGTGTAGGGGCGCAGGATCGTGGGGATGCGGACCTCGACGGCCATCAGTTGTCACCTTCGGTTCGGGGGGCTGCCTCGGCGGCAGTCGTGCTGTCTTCGGTGTAACGGTCCACGACGCGAACTTCTTCCTCGGTGATCTCGCCGTCGACGATCCGGTAGGAGCGGAAGTCGACCGGACCAGCCTCGTGGGCGCCGTCGCGGGTGGACACGAGCACGTAGTGGGCGCCGGGCTCGCCGGCGAGGTTGACGTCGGTGCGCGACGGGTAGGCCTCGGTGGCCGTGTGCGAGTGGTAGATGACGACGGGCTCCTCGTCGTTGTCGTCCATCTCGCGGTAGAGCCGCAGCAGGTCGCCGGAGTCGAACTCGTAGAACGTCGGCGACATCGCGGCGTTGAGCATCGGGATCAGCCGCTCGGGCCGGTCGGACCCGATCGGCCCGGCGATGACGCCGCAGGCCTCGTCGGGGTGGTCGCGGCGTGCGTGGGCGACGATCGCCTCGACGTGCTCGCGCAGGATGGTCAACACAGTGCCCGAGTCTATCGAGGCGCGTGCGCCACCCCGCCGGGCATCCGAGGGGCGGACCCGCGGAGGACCCTGATGTTCGTCTGGTTGAACTGCGACGTGGCGGCCCTCCGGCCGAGGTCGTCGTGGACCACGGCCTCGTCGACGAAGGCGACGCCCTCGGCGCGATCGGGGTAGGCGTCCGTTCCCGTGGCCGAGGACGTCTCACCCCGGGTGAGGAACAGCACCAGCCAGACGACGGCCAGCACAGCGACGACGGCGACCACCAGATAGAGCAAGCGACGGATCGTCATGACCGTTTCCCCCCGGTTTCGGTGCGCCACTATGGCGCATCTCCGGGGTGGGCGACAAGAGTCTGCGACCGCTCAGGCGACGTTGACCAGGGTCTCCTGGACGAAGCCGAGCCAGTCGAAGACGTCACCCATCGCCACGGTGGACTCGTCGTCGGACTCGGCGAGGCGTTCGGCGTCCTCCTCGGTCTCGATCCCCAGCCGCACGGCCAGTGCGATCCGGATGTCGGTCAGCGCGCGCAGCCAGGCCATGACCTGCGGCTGATCGAGCTCGACCTCGACGTGCTTGGCTCCCACCTCGAGACCGCCGGCCTCGAGGCTCTCGATGACGACGTGGGCGTTGGCGACCTTGCCCGACGAGAGCGACTGCTCGGTGAAGCGCCGGAACTCGGCGGACTCCTGCGGGTCGTCGCGATAGGCGTCGGGCAGGAGGCGCGCCAGCACCGGGTCCTCGGGCGGCAGGGCGGGGCCGGTCATCCCGATCATCTGCGCCAGCGGGTCGGGCTCGGACTCGCTGGGACCGTTGCGGTCCTGCAGCAGCTCGACGACCTGGCTGGCGAGGTTGACCAGCAGCTGCGCCTCGTTGAGCTCGAAGACGGCGGTGACGGTGCCGCGACGACGACGGCGGAAGGGCTTCACACGTCGCTCCGCTCGAGAGTCGCCCACAGGCCGTACTCGTGCATCGCCTGGACGTGGCGCTCCTGCTCCTCGCGGCGCCCGCTGGACACGACGGCGCGGCCTTCCTCGTGCACGGCGAGCATCAGTTGGTGTGCCTTCTCCTCGGTGTAGCCGAAGTAGGTCCGGAAGACGAACGCCACGTACGACATCAGGTTGACCGGGTCGTTCCAGACGATCGTCACCCACGGGTCCTCCAGCTGGATGACGAGGTCAGACTCCGGCTGTTCGGTCTCGACGGGGGCGGGGGTGGTCACGCCACCCATTGTGCCTGCCCGGGCCCGGCGCACGAAGGTCACCGTGGACCTACGCTGAGTCCATGGTGTCGACCGCGCTGCTCACCGACCACTACGAGCTGACGATGCTCCAGGCCACGCTGGCCGACGGCACCGCCGGACGGCGCAGCGTGTTCGAGGTGTTCGGGCGGCGGCTCAACGGCGGACGCCGGTTCGGCGTCGTGGCCGGCACCGGTCGCGTGTTGGACGCGCTGGCCGACTTCCGCTTCGACCCGGCCGAGATCGACTTCCTGCGGTCGGCGCGCATCGTCGACGACACGACGTGCGACTGGCTCGCCGACTACCGCTTCACGGGCGACATCTGGGGCTACCCCGAGGGCGAGCTGTGGTTCCCGGGATCACCGATCCTGCGGGTCGACTCAACGTTCGGCGAGGGCGTCATCCTCGAGACGCTGATCCTGTCGATCCTCAACCACGACTCGGCGATCGCGTCGGCCGCGGCGCGCATGACCCTGGCCGCCGGCGACCGCCCCTGCATCGAGATGGGCACCCGGCGCACCCACGAGGAGGCCGCGGTCGCGTCCGCGCGCGCCGCGTACATCTGCGGCTTCGCCGCCACCTCGAACCTCGAGGCGGGCCGCCGGTACGCCATCCCGACCGCGGGCACCGCCGCCCACGCCTTCACGCTCGTCCACGACACCGAGCGCGACGCGTTCACCTCGCAGGTCGCCTCGCTCGGGTCCGACACGACGTTGCTGGTCGACACGTACGACACCGCGCAGGGCGTCGCCACCGCCATCGAGGTCGGCGGCGCTGCCCTCGGCGGGGTGCGACTGGACTCCGGCGACCTGGGCGACGTGGCGCGCACCACCCGCGCCCAACTGGACGCCGCCGGGAACACCGACACCAAGATCACCGTGACGAGCGATCTGGACGAGTACGCCATCGCCGCTCTGGCCGCGGCCCCGGTCGACGGCTACGGCGTCGGCACGTCGCTGGTCACCGGCTCGGGCTCCCCCACCAGCGGCTTCGTCTACAAGCTGGTCGCGCGGGAGGCCGGCGACGGCACGATGCTCGGCGTCGCCAAGAAGAGCAAGGACAAGGCGTCGGTCGGCGGCCGCAAGACGGCGCTGCGTCGACTGAACTCGAAGGGCGTCGCCGAGGCCGAGGTCATCGGCATCGACATCACGCCGCGCGACGACGGCGACGACCGCGAGCTGATGGTCCCACTCGTCGAACAGGGCAAGCGCGTCCACGACGCGACCCTGCATGATGCCCGCGCACGTCTGCAGGCATCCCTGGGCGAACTGCCCGCCGCGGCGCGGCGCCTCTCCAAGGGCGACCCCGCCATCCCGACCATCTTCGAGGAGGGCTGAGATGAGCGGTCCACGCACGTTGCTCGTCGTCGACGTCCAGAACGACTTCTGTGAGGGCGGCTCCCTGGCCGTCACCGGCGGCTCGGCGGTCGCCGACGCCGTCGCCGAGCTCATCGCCCGGCAGGACTACGACCTGGTGATCGCGACCCGCGACCACCACATCGACCCGGGCTCCCACTTCAGCGACGAGCCGGACTTCGTCGACTCCTGGCCGCCGCACTGCGTGGTCGGCACGCCCGGCGCCGACCTGCACCCGGCGCTGAGCGACGACCTGTTCGCCGCGATCTTCGACAAGGGCGAGTACGAGGCCGCCTACTCGGGCTTCGAGGGCCGGAACGCCGACGGGCATGCCCTGGCCGACTTCCTGCGCGACCGAGACGTCACGGAGATCGCGGTGTGCGGCATCGCCACGGACTACTGCGTGCGAGCCACCGCCCTGGACGCCGCGGGCGAGGGCTTCAAGGTCACCGTGCTGGGCGACCTGACCGCCGCCGTGGCGCCGGACAGCATCAACCGGGTGCAGCAGGAGTGGGCCGCGGCGGGCATCAGCACCGTCACGGGCTCCTGACCCCGGCTCAGCCGACGAGCAGCTCCAGCGTCCGCACGCGGCCCGGCGTCGTGCGCGGGTCGGCGCCGCGACGCGCGGACGCGACCGGGTGCAGCATGACCTCGTCGACGTCGAACTCCGCCGCCAGCGCCTCGAGCTGCTTGCGCGCCGTGTCGGGGTCCCCGACCACCATGCGAGCCAGTCCGGAGTCCACGAGCGAGTCCATCCCCGGATCGAGCTCGAGGGCCTCGGCGTCCTCGACCAGGTCGATCGGCGCCAGCGGCTTGCCGGTCTGGAGTCGGGCCATGTTCTGCAGGTTCGGCAGCGCCAGGGCGGTCGCCTCGTCGGCGGTCTCGGCGACGACGATGTTGGCCGTCAGGAACGTGGTGGGGCGCTCGCAGATGTCGCTGGGCTGGAACTCGGAGCGGTAGACCGCGAGGGCCTCGGCCGTGCCGCGTCCGCTGAAGTGGTGAGCGAAGACGTACGGGAGGCCCTTGGCGGCGGCCAGGTGGGCCGAGTACATCGAGGAGCCGAGCAGCCACAGCTGCGGCGCGCTCACGGCGGCGGGCGTCGCCTTGAGGATGTACTGCTGGTTGGGGATCGGCACCCGCACGCCGCGGCCGTCCATCAGCGCGGCGACGTCATCGAGGTACTGCGGGAACTTGGCGATGTCGGAGTCGTCGCGGCCAGCCGCACCGCGCAGGGCCCACGAGGTGACGGGGTCCGAGCCGGGGGCGCGTCCGATGCCGAGATCGATCCGGCCGGGGAACGCGGCCTCCAGGAGGGCGAACTGCTCGGCGACGGCCAGCGGGGCGTGGTTGGGCAGCATCACGCCGCCCGAGCCGACCTTGATGCGCTCGGTCGCGGCGGCCAGCAGCGCGATGAGCACCGGCGGCGATGCGGCCGCGACGGCCGGCATGTTGTGGTGCTCGGCGACCCAGTACCGCTCGAAGCCCAGCCGGTCGGCCGTGCGGGCCAGCTCGGTGGCCGCGGCGACGGCGTCTCCCGTCGTCTGGTCGGTGCGAACAGGGACGAGATCCAGGACCGAGAACTTCATACCGGTCTCAACGACGCCGGGGGCGCGGGGATTCCCCTCGCGCTAGCGTCGGGGGATGCGCGAGGCGTTCGGAGCGACATTCATCGGACCCGAGGGGTACCTGAACACGGCGTCCTACGGTCTGCCGCCCACCGCGACGGTCGACGCCCTCGAGCGGGTCCACCGCCGTTGGGCGGCCGGCACGGCAGTGGGGTCCGACTTCGACGCCGACATCGCCACGGGTCGAGCGGCGTTCGCCGATCTCGCCGGTGTGCCGGTCTCGTCGGTCACGATGGGCGCGTCGGTCGCGGCCCTGCTCGGGCCGGTGGCCTCGGCCCTTCCCGACGGCGCGCGCGTGCTGGTCCCCGAGGGCGAGTTCACCTCGGTCAGCTTCCCGTTCGCGGCGCACCACGGCCGCGACGTCACCGTGACCGAGGCGCCGCTGCACCGTCTCCCCGAGGCCGCGAGCGAGTACGACGTCGTCGCGGTCTCGACGGTGCAGTCCGCCGACGGGGCGCGGGTCGACCTCACGGCCCTGCGGGCGGCGACCGAGGGTTCCGACACGATCGTGATCCTGGACGCGACCCAGCAGCTGGGGTGGCTGCAGCTCGACCTGGGCTGGGCCGACGTGGTCGTCAGCTCGAGCTACAAGTGGCTGCTGGGGCCGACCGGCATCGCGTGGGGCGCCTACTCCGACCACCTCGTCGACCGCCTCGTCCCGCACCACGCGAACCGCTACGCCGGCGGCGCGCCGTGGGACACCACCTACGGCCTGCCGCTGCGGCTGACCGACGACGCGCGCCGCTTCGACATCTCCCCCGCCTGGTTCCCCGTCGTCGGCTCCGCCGCGAGCCTGGCCTGGATCTCGACGCTCGACATCGCCGAGGTCACGGCGCACTGTCGCGGCCTGGCGGATCGGGCACGTACCGCCCTCGGGCTGCCGCCGGGCGACTCGGCGATCGTCTCGATCCCGACCGAGCACGCGGCCGCCCGGTTGCAGGAGGCGGGCGTGCGCGCCTCGGTGCGCCAGGGAGCGGCGCGCATCGCCTTCGCCCTCTACAACACCGAGGACGACCTGGACCGGGTCGTCCGGGCCCTGCATGCGTGATGCCCGGTCCTGCGGGGAAGGCTGCAGGACCGGGCATCACTCCCATGTGGAACCCTGAGTTGTACGTTTGCACAGTTCTTGTGAAAAATCGAGCGCCTAGGTGCCCAAGTTCTCAATGAGGAAGCCACCGGGGTAGCTGCGGATGCGCCGTGAGTCGCGCACGCTGCGGGGTGTGCGGCGCTCCGGCATGAGGCGGACGACCCGCCCTCGCAGGCGCAACGCCCCATGGGAGGCGCGCTCCAGCCAGGCCGGCGGATGGTCGTAGCCGAAGGCCGAACGCAGGTGCGGGTCCATGATCGCCACGCTGAAGCGGCGCACCGCCGGCCGCAGCGGCCGGGGGTAGAAGGTGGTCAGCAGCGCCAGCGTCGCATCGGCCACGGCGCGCGACTTCGGGTCGAACACGAAGTGCTCGGCCTCGTAGTCGTCGAGCAACCGCTCGAACCCGGCCAGGTCCTGCGGCAGGTCGCGGATGCCCATCAGCCGACCGAGGCGCAGGTAGTACGCGACGCCCGCGGCGTCCTCGACCGGCGTCGTGCGGCGCCACCCGTATCGGTTGATCCACCGGTTCGGCATCACGACGAACGTCGCCAGCACGTACCGCAGATCGTCGTTGCTGATGTCGTAGCGGCCGTGCATCTGGTTCATCCGCCGGACCGCGGCACGGCCCGGATCGCTCTCGAGCCCCTGCTCGACCATCTCGCCCAGCAGCAGTGCCGTGTCGTCGTGGCGGCGCTGGGTGTCGGTCGTGAACTGGCCGGTGTCGTACAGCAGCCGCCCGATCGAGGGGACGGCGTACGTGCGGAAGAGGGCGAAGCTCAGGGCCTGCTCGAGGTCCCACGGGAAGTCGTACTGGCCGAAGCGCCGCACGATCTGCTCGTAGTCGGCCTCGGGGTCCAGGCCCGCCGACCGGATGCGGCGGCTCATGCCGGCACCACGACGCGGGCGGCGACGAAGTCGACGATGTCCGCGACCGCATCCTCGGCTGCGGGCACGACACCCGGCAGGCTCAGGAACCCGTGCACCGTCCCCGGGTACTCCCGATACCGCACCGGCACCCCGGCCCGCTGCAGTGCCTCGCGGTAGTGGACCCCGTTGTCGAGCAGTGGATCGTGGTCGGCCGTGAGGATGAACGCCGGCGGCAGCCCGTCGAACGAGGCGGCCCGCAAGGGCGAGGCGAGCGGGTCCTTGGTGCCGTACGCGTCGCCGAGGTAGAGGTGGGCGAACGCGCTCATGTTCTTCGACGTCAGGACCGCCTCGTTGGGCATCCTCAGCTCCGAGGCGAACTTCTCGTACATCTCCACGGCCGGATAGATGAGGACCTGGGCGCACAGCCGCGGACCGCCCTCTGCCACCGAGCGCTGGGCCGCGACGGCCGCCAGGTTGCCGCCGGCGCTGTCGCCCATGACGGCCATGCGGCCGATGTCGAGTCCCAGCGCGTCGGCCCGGTCGGCGATCCAGCCGAGGGCCTCCCACGTGTCGTCGACGGCCGCCGGGAACGGATGCTCGGGCGAGAGCCGGTAGGACGGTGAGATGACCGTCGCCCCGCTGCCCGCCGCCACCCGGGACGCCAGCCAGGCGGACTGCTCGGGCGTGCCCTGCACCCAGCCGCCACCGTGGAAGTTCACCACCACCGGCCGCTTCCCACCCACGCCGGTCGGGCGGTGGACCACGGCGCGCAGGGTGCGTCCCCGCAGCGGGATCTCGATCTCCTCGGCGCGGGCCCGCCGGTCGGGCCTCCCGAACACCATCCTCCCGGGCAGCGTCTGACCCAGGCGGACACGCTCGGCGCGCAGTTGCGCGTGATCGGTGGCCTCCTCGACGGGCGTGGCGAGGCGTTGCAGGACCGTGGCGAAGAACTTCGTGCGCAGTGGCAGTGGGGCACTCACGCGCACAGCCTAGAGGTCGCCTGTGATCGGGGACACACCCTCTCGGTGGTCCGGGCGCGACTCAGCCCGACGCGCGCAGCGCCCAGTCGCGCAGCAGGTCGATGCGGTGCTGCAGCTGGGCCGTGGTGGCCTGGGCCGCCGGCGGTCCGCCGCACTCCTGGCGCAGGCGGTTGTGCGTGACGCCGTGGGGCGTGCCCGTGCGGTGGTGCCACGCCGCGACGAGGGAGTTCAGCTGGCGACGCAGCTCGGCCCGGCGCTCGTACTCGACGTCGGCCTCGGCCCGCGCGGGAGCCTCGGCACGCTTGCGGTTGCGGGCGCCGCGCAGCAACTCGGCCACCTGGTCGCGCTCGAGCAGGCCGGGGATGCCGAGGAAGTCGAGCTCGTCGCTGTCGCCGGCGACCATCTCGTAGTCGATCGGCGAGAACTCGTCGCCGTCGTAGACCACCCGGTCGAACGAGGCCTCGCTGCCGATCGCGGCGTACTGGTTGCCCAGCTCGTCGCTGGCGCCCTCGGACGCGTTGGCCCGAGCGATCAACGCCTCCTCGGCGGCGAACAGGTCGGACTCGTCGTGGACGGGCCGGCCGATCACGTGGTCGCGCTCGGCCTCGAGGTCGGCGGCCAGCTTCAGCAGCCCGGGAACGCTGGGCAGGAACACCGAGGCGGTCTCGCCTCGACGCCGGGCACGCACGAAGCGGCCCACGGCCTGGGCGAAGAACAGCGGGGTGGCGATCGTGGTGGCGTAGACGCCGACGGCCAGGCGCGGGACGTCGACGCCCTCGCTGACCATGCGCACCGCGACCATCCACGGATCGTTGCCGGCGGCGAACTCGGCGATGCGGGCACTGGAGCCGGTCTCGTCCGAGAGCACGAGGGTCGGCGCCTGCCCGGTCAGCTCCTTGAGCACCGCGGCGTAGGCGCGTGCCGACGTCTGGTCGCTGGCGATGACGAGACCGCCGGCGTCGTGGATGTCACGGCGCACCTCGATCAGGCGCTTGTGCGCGGCCTCGAGCACGGCCGGCACCCACGAGCCCGCGGGGTCGAGCGCGGTGCGCAGGGCCTGGGCGGTCTGGTCGCGCGTGAGCGGCTCGCCCAGGCGCGCCGAGACCTCGTCGCCGGCGCTGGTGCGCCACTGCATCTCGCCGGAGTAGGCCATGAACAGCACCGGCCGGACGACGCCCTCCTTGAGGGCCTCGCCATAGCCGTAGGCATAGTCGGCGACGCTGGAGATCGACCCGTCCCCCACCGGCGCGTACGTCACGAACGGGATCGGGTTGTCGTCGGAGCGGAACGGCGTGCCGGTCAGCGAGAGGCGGCGGATGGCCGGCTCGCAGGCCTCCAGCACGGCCTCGCCCCAGCTGAGGGCGTCACCGGCGTGGTGGACCTCGTCGAGGATCACGAAGGTGCGGCTGCGCTCGATGCGCACGCGGTGACCGACCGGGTTGGTGGCCAGGCCCGCGTAGGTGACGCAGTAGCCGTCGAAGCGGGCGCCGAGCGCGCCGTTGAGATTGGGCTCGAGCGCGATGCCGGAGCGGGCGGCGGCCTGGGCCCACTGGGTCTTGAGGTGCTCGGTCGGGGTGACCACCACGACCCTCTCGACGATGCGGCGGTGCAGCAGGTCGGCGGCGATCGTCAGAGCGAAGGTGGTCTTGCCCGCGCCGGGCGTGGCGACCGTGAGGAAGTCAGCGGGCTGCGTGCGGACGTACTGCTCGAACGCCTCACGCTGCCAGGCCCGCAGTGGCAGGCCGGCACTCACTGGTCGGAGTCACTCCCGGAGCCCTCGTCGTCGCCGGGCTTGAAGTTCTCCCAGATGTCCTTGCACTCGGGGCAGACCGGGAAGCGCTGCGGGTCGCGACTGGGGACCCACACCTTGCCGCACAGGGCGACGACGGGCGTCCCCATGACCATCGCCTCGGTCAGCTTGTCCTTGGGGACGTAGTGGCTGAAGCGCTCGTGATCGCCGTTGTCGAGGCGTTGTTCCGTGCGCTCGTCTGAAACGGTCTGGGCACCGCGGCCGAAGAATCCCACGTCCCCATCCTAGGCGACGGACCCGACGAGTTCGGCCGGTCCTCGCAGACGATCTCAGTTCAGGCCGGGATCGTCGGGAAGGTTCGCCCAGAACCGCACCTCGCCACGCTGGCGCCGGAGCACCTCGGTCCACAGCAACTCGGGAGTCGGCGAGATGAGGTCTGCGTCCTGGGCGGGCAGCACGAGCCACGCACCCGCCTCGATCTCGGTCTCGAGCTGCTCGGGCGACCAGCCGGCGTAGCCGGCGAAGACCCGCAGGCCGAGCAGCTCGCCGCCACCGGGCGGCGGTGCGTCGAGGTCGACCAGTCCGACCCGACCGGCGGTCTGGCGCCAGCCGATGGGACGCATCGACACGTCGGTGACGACTCCCACGGCCAGCGCCGAGTCCATGCCGACCGGTCCGCCCTCGAACAGCCGGCCCGGCGCGTTGGCCACGTCGCCCCAGTCGGGCAGCACCTCGTCGACGTCCGACTCCGTGGGGCGGTTGACGATCACGCCCAGCGCGCCGTCCTCGTCGTGGTCCAGGACGTACACGACGCTGCGCCAGAAGGGCCCTGCCTCGATCGCCGAGGTGGCGACGAGTAACTGGCCTCGCACCGATGCCATACCCCCATGATGCCTGACGTCACACGGTCCTGATCTAGACTGCCGCTCATGGCCGACGCCGAGCGCGACGAGGAGTTCACCGTCGACGTACTCGCCGAGCGGGCCGGGATGACGGTGCGCAACGTCCGCGCCTACTCCACCCGAGGCCTGATCGACCCGCCGCGGCTCGAGGGGCGCACCGGCTACTACTCCCAGAAGCACCTGCAGCGACTGGTCCTGATCCGCACGCTGCTGGGCCGCGGGTTCACGCTCGCCGCGATCGAGGACGCGATCTTGAAGTCGCCCTCCACGGCATCAAACGTGGCCCTGGACCTCATCAGCATCTTCGAGGTCGAGGACGACGAGGACCCGACCGAGTTGATCGGGCGGGCCGAGCTGGCGTCGATCTCGGGGCTGGGACCCGACCACGAGCTGCTCGACAAGATGACCGAGCTGGGCCTGCTGGAGAAGGTCGACGAGGACACGATCCGCATGCTCGAGCCGGGCGTCGTCCGGCCCGGCGCGGCCGCCGTGGCGATCGGCCTCAGTCCCGACAGCGTCGTCGACATCGTCCCGCACATGCGCGAGCACCTCGAGCAGGTCTCGGACCGGTTCGTCCACCACGTCACGCGCGACGTGGTCCAGCCGTTCCTCGACGCGGGCCTGCCCCAGGACGAGTGGCCGGTCGTGTTCGAGAAGATCGACCAGCTGATCCCCATCGCCAGCCAGGTCGTCGTCTCGATGTTCCGCAGCGTGCTGCGCCAGGCCATCGAGACCGAGATCGGCCACAAGCTGGAGGAGCTGGCCGCCGAGGGCGACCAGCCCACCTCCTGACGCGGCGCCCGGCCGTCACTTCGTGGTGACGGGGCCCGCCTGACTCTTGCTCAGCAGCTCGATCCACGTCTTGCCGCGCGGCAGCTGCAGCGGCTTGCCGTCGCGGGTGGTCAGGACGATGGTCGAGGCGCTGTTGGCCTTCTTCCACTTCGCGTTGACCCGCGTGCCGCCGATGAGGACGACCGCCTTGCCGCTGCCGTCGAAGACCGTCTCGGGCACGGGGTTGCCGGCGGGATCGGTGTAGCCCGCGTCCTTCTCGTCGGCCCACAGGACCACGAGGTTCTTGGCGCCGAACTCCTTGTCGCTCGTGCCGTTCGTGCGCTTCCAGACCTTGCCGTCGAACTTCCAGTTGGTGGTGTGCGTGCGCGAGAACGCGACGCTGGCCGACGAGACCTGCGGTCCGTCCACGGCCGGAGCGCCGGAGTCAGCCCACTGGAAGTACGGGCGCTCGGGCTGCAGGTCCTTCGCGGACTTGTTGAGCTTCGGCAGGTCGACCACGACGTTGTACGGCGCGTAGCCGGAGTCGCGCGACAGGCCCGGCGAGCCGGCGTCCTGCGAGTGGATGGTGATGCCGGACTTCTTGATCCGCGAGATCGTGCGGCCGGCGCCGCCCGAGGCGACGATCTGGCCGCGGACCGGCTTGGCGATGCCGATGTCGGTGGCGCGCATGGAGCGCACGTGCCCGACCACGGTGGGCAGCGACGAGTAGTAGAGCGCGGCCAGGCGGGTGACGCCGCCCTCGACCGTCTCCTCGACGACCATGTCGGCGCGGTCGATGTTCTCCTGCGGAGCCGAGGCCGGGGTGTTGTCGACCTTGACCACGAACACCGGGTTGTCCGGCGTCTTCTTCATGGTGGCGCCGGTCAGCGGGTTGACCGCGACGATCTGGCCCGCGTCACCCTTGTTCGGCTCCTTGGGGTCGGGCGAGCTCTTCTCGTCTCCGCCAGAACACGCCCCCAGAGTCAGCACGAGGGCACAGGTCACCGACAACATCCGCAACTTCATACCCCCAGCATGCCTGAGGCGGGGTCACGATCCGGCGCGCGGGGAGGTGTCGTCCGTCTCCCTTTCGCGGGGCCGCTGTCGGACCTCGGTGCCACCATGGGTCCATGGGTTTCGGCGAGGCGACCACCACGTGGTTCGACGAGTCGTTCGCCGGGCCCACTCCCGCCCAGACGGGCGCTTGGCAGGCGATCGAGCGGGGTCGGCACACGCTCGTCGTCGCACCGACCGGCTCGGGCAAGACGCTCGCCGCGTTCCTGTCGGCGATCGACGGACTGCTGCACCGTGATCGCGACGTCGAGCCCGAGGGCACGTCGGTGCTCTACATCTCGCCGCTCAAGGCGCTGGCGGTCGACGTCGAGCGCAACCTGCGGTCGCCGCTGGTGGGGATCTCGGGCGTCGCGGCGCGGCTGGGCCAGGAGCTGGCTCCCGTCACCGTCGGCGTGCGCACGGGCGACACTCCCCCGGCCGAGCGTCGTCGGCTGCAGTCGCATCCGCCCGACGTGCTGATCACCACGCCCGAGTCGCTGTTCCTGGTCCTCACCTCGGCCTCGCGCGAGATGCTGCGCGGGGTCCACACGGTCATCGTCGACGAGGTGCACGCCGTCGCCGGCACCAAGCGCGGTGCCCACCTGGCGGTTTCGCTCGAGCGACTGGACGACCTGCTCGAGAAGCCCGCGCAGCGGATCGGCCTGTCGGCCACCGTCAGCCCTCATGACGAGGTCGCGCGGTTCCTGGGCGGCCGGGCCCCCGTCGAGGTCGTGGCCCCCGAGGCACCGTCGCGGCTCGAGTTGTCGGTGCGGGTGCCGGTCGAGGACCTCACCGAGCTGCCGCCGCGCCACGAGGGACCGCGCGAGGGCAGCGCCGCCCGCGGCCTGGACGAACCGAAGGAGGCCGGCGGCACGATCTGGCCGCACGTCGAGGAGGCGATCGTCGACGCGATCGAGCAGGCGCGCACCACGATCGTCTTCGCCAACAGTCGCGGCGTGGCCGAGCGGCTGACGCAACGGCTCAACGAGGTGTGGGTCGAGCGCGAGACGGGCTCCCGGCCCGAGCCGGCGAGCCGACAGCCCGCGCACATGGGCGGGTTGTCCGGGGTCTCCCTGGGCACCGAGCCCGTGCTGGCCCGGGCCCACCACGGCTCGGTCAGCAAGGAGCAGCGCGCGCTGATCGAGGACGACCTGAAGTCCGGCCGGCTGCGGTGCGTCGTCGCCACCTCCAGTCTCGAGCTGGGCATCGACATGGGTGCGGTCGACCTCGTCATCCAGGTGTCCGCACCGCCCTCGGTCGCCTCGGGCCTCCAGCGCGTGGGCCGCGCGGGCCACCAGGTCGGCGAGGTCTCCCGCGGCCTCGTGTTCCCCACCGGCCGGCACGACCTGCTCTCCACCACCGTCACGGTCGAGCGGATGCTCGCCGGCCGGATCGAGCGCCTGTCCGTCCCGGCGAACCCGCTCGACGTGCTGGCCCAGCAGACCGTGGCGGCCTGCGCCCTCGAGCCGATCGACGTCGAGGCGTGGTTCGAGACCCTGCGCCGCTCGGCCCCCTTCGCGACCCTGCCGCACGCCGCCTTCGTCGCCACGCTCGACCTGGTCGCCGGGCGATACCCCTCCGACGAGTTCGCCGAGCTGCGGCCCCGCGCCGTGTGGGACCGCCAGGCCGGCACGCTGACCGGCCGCCCCGGGGCCCAGCGCCTGGCCGTCACCAGCGGCGGCACGATCCCCGACCGTGGCATGTTCTCGGTCGTCCTCGCCGGCGAGGAGGGCACCGCGGGGCGTCGCGTCGGCGAGCTCGACGAGGAGATGGTCTACGAGTCGCGCATCAACGACGTGATCGCCCTGGGCGCGACCAGCTGGCGGATCATGGAGATCACCGCCGACCGGGTCATCGTCGTGCCGGCGTTCGGCCTGCCCGCGCGTCTGCCGTTCTGGCGCGGCGACGCGGTCGGCCGGCCCTACGAGCTGGGCGAGGCGATGGGCGCGTTCCTGCGCGAGCTCAGCGCCCTGTCGCCCGCGAAGCAGCGCGCGCGGGTCGAGGAGGTCGGACTCGATGCCTACGCCGTCGCCAACCTCGCCGCACTGATCACCGACCAGGTCGAGGCGACGCGTCAGCTGCCGACCGACACGACGCTGGTCGTCGAGCGGTTCCGCGACGAGGTCGGCGACTGGCGGCTCGTGCTGCTCTCCCCCTACGGCCGCGCCGTGCACGCTCCCTGGGCACTCGTCGTCGGCCGGCGGATCGAGCAGCGGTTCGGGGTCGACGGCGCGGTCGTGGCCTCCGATGACGGCATCGTCGCCCGGGTGCCCGACGTCACCGGCGAGCCGCCCGGCGCGGACCTGTTCGACCTCGAGGACCCCGAGGACCTCGAGTCCCAGGTCACCGAGCTGGTCGGCGGATCAGCCCTGTTCGCGGCCCGGTTCCGCGAGTGCGCCGCGCGCGCCCTGCTGCTGCCGCGTCGCAATCCGGGTGCCCGCGCCCCGCTGTGGCAGCAGCGCCGGCGCGCGGCGATGCTGCTCGACGTCACGCGCAAGTACCCCGACTTCCCGATCCTGCTCGAGACCGCGCGCGAGGTCCTGCAGGACGTCTACGACCTGCCCGCCCTGATGACGTTGGCGCGGCGACTCCGCTCCCGCGAGGTCGCGCTGGTCGAGGTGGGCACCGACAACGCCTCGCCGTTCGCCCAGCGACTGCTGTTCGGCTACGTCGGCGCCTTCCTCTACGACAGCGACCTGCCCCTTGCCGAGCGGCGCGCGGCCGCCCTGACCCTCGACCCCGAGCTGCTCGGACAGTTGCTCGGCCGCGCCGACCTGCGCGAGCTGCTCGACCCGGAGGTCGTCCAGCAGACCGAGGCCGAGCTGCAGCGGCTCGTGCCCGAGCGCCAGGCCAAGAACCTCGAGGGCGTCGCCGATCTGCTCCGGCTGCTCGGTCCCTTGACCTCCGACGAAGTCGCCGAGCGCACGCTGCCGGACGCGCGGCTCGAGGCCGGCGCCTGGCTCAAGGAGCTGCGCGAGTCGCGGCGCGCGATCGAGGTGCAGGTGGGCGGGCAGCTGCGCTGGGCGGCCGTCGAGGACGCCGGTCGGTTGCGCGAGGCACTCGGCACGGCCCTCCCGCTCGGGGTCGCCGAGGCCCATCTCGCACCCGGACCCGACCCCCTGGGCGAGCTGGTCGCGCGCTTCGCCCGCACCCACGGACCATTCACCACCGAGTCGGTCGCCCGACGACTGGCGCTCGGCCCGGCCGTCGTGCGCGATGCCCTGCAGCGACTCGCCGACGCCGGCCGGGTCACCCGTGGCGAGTTCCTGCCGGTCGCGTCCGGCGACACCGAGTGGGTCGACGCCGAGGTGCTGCGCCGGTTGCGGAACCGGTCCCTGGCCGCCGCGCGCCAGCAGGTCGAGCCGGTCGATGCGGCCGCGTTCGCGCGGTTCCTGCCCTCGTGGCAGCACGTGGGCTCCCGCCTGCGCGGACCCGACGGCGTGCTGACGGTGGTCGAGCAGCTGGCCGGCGCGGCCCTGCCCGCCAGCGCGTGGGAGTCGCTCGTCCTGCCCTCGCGGGTCAGCGACTACTCCCCCGCGATGCTCGACGAGCTGACCACCGCGGGCGAGGTCACCTGGACCGGCGCCGGCACGCTGCCCGGTCGCGACGGCTGGGTCCGGCTGCTGCCCGGCGACACCCCGGGGCTCCCCACGGGCGATCTGGTCGAGGCCGGTGCCGACACGCCGGCCGGTCGGCTGCTCGAGGTCCTCGGCGACTCCGGGGCGTGGCTGTTCAGCGAGTTGGCCTCCCGGATCGACGGCACCGAGCGCGAGGGCCTGGTCGAGGCGCTGTGGGAGCTGGTCTGGAGCGGCCAGGTCAGCAACGACACGTTCGCACCCGTGCGCAGCCTCGTGGCCGGTGGCGGTGCGCACCGCACCCGGCGTCAGGCGCCCCGCGCCCGGATGATCGGTGGCCGGATGCGCGCCCCGCGTGCCGTCGTCCCGCCGATCGCCTCGGGACGCTGGTTCTCGGTCCCGCTCGGCGGCCAGACCACGACCGAGCACATCGCCCGCGCCGAGACGCTGCTGAACCGCTACGGCGTCGTCACCCGCGGATCGGTCCAGGCCGAGCAGACGCCCGGTGGCTTCGCCGCGATCTACCGCGTCCTGCGCGAGATGGAGCAGAACGGCTCTGCCCTGCGTGGCTACTTCGTCGACTCGCTCGGCGCCGCGCAGTTCGCGGCACCCGGCGTCGTCGACCGCCTGCGGTCGTTCGTCCGCGACGACGACGAGCCGGCGGACACTCCGGCCGTCACGCTCGCGGCCACCGATCCGGCCAACCCGTTCGGCGCCGCACTGCCGTGGCCCGATCGCGGCGCCGACGGCCACCGGCCGGCCCGCAAGGCGGGCTCCCTGGTGGTCGTCCACGACGGACGTGCCGTCCTGTACCTCGAGCGCGGCGGCAAGTCGGCGCTGACGTTCACCGACCAGCCCGCGGCGCTCACGGCGGCGGCCGATTCCCTGGTCCGGACGGTCCGGCGCGGACGGCTGGGCCGGCTCACCGTGCAGACCGCCGACGGCGAGCCCGTCGCCTCGACGCCGTTGGGTCGGGCACTGGCCGCGGCCGGTTTCGAGGCCCATCTCAAGGGATTGCGCCTCGATGCCTGAGGGCGACACCGTCTGGCGCACCGCCCACCACCTGAACGAGGCTTTGGCGGGGCGTGTACTGACGTCGACCGAGTTCCGGGTGCCGCGCTACGCCACCGTCGACCTGACCGGCGAGGTGCTGCGCGAGGTGGTCAGCGTCGGCAAGCACCTGCTGATGCGCACCGACGAGCACTCGGTCCACTCGCACCTGAAGATGGAGGGCTCCTGGCACCTCTACCGGCCGGCGACCTTGCGGCGCGGTGGCCTGGGCCGCCCCGCCCACACGGTGCGGGCGATCCTGCGCACCGACGAGTGGGTGGCGGTGGGCTTCAGCCTCGGCATCATCGAGGTGCTGCCGCGCGCCGACGAGGCGTCCGCCGTCGGTCACCTCGGCCCCGACGTCCTCGACCCGCTGTTCGATCGCGACCTCGCGCTGGCGAACCTGCGGCGGGATCCCGAGGTACCGGTGTTCGTGGCCCTGCACGACCAGCGCAAGGTCGCCGGGTTCGGCAACGAGTTCGTCAACGAGACGCTCTACCTGTCCGCCGTCGATCCCCGCACCCCGGTCGGCGAGGTCGACATCGAGCGCATCCTCGACAGGGGGGTCAAGCTCATCCGCGCCAACCGCGACCGGATCGAGCGATCCTTCACCGGCAGCCTGCGCCCCGGCGAGCTGCACTGGGTCTTCAGCCGCTCGGGCCGCCCCTGCCGCCGCTGCGGCGCCCTCATCGGCGAGACCGCCCTCGGCCCACCCACCCAGGAGCGCCGCGTCTACTTCTGCCCCACCTGCCAACCTCCCGCCTCCGGCGGGCCAGATGTGTAGCGTTCCGCACACTTTTCGCCCCGAAAAGGTACGCAGTGCTCCACATCTCGGGCGCCGGGGCGTCAGAAGGCGCCGGGCGCGAACATTGCGGCGTCGTCGAAGGACAGCCACGGGGCAGGCCCGGTGTGTCCGTGCGCGGTGAGCCGGCGATGGATGCGCCGCACCATGTCCAACGGCACCCGCAGGTCGCGGTCGACCAGCACGACCACGCTCCAACCCTGGGCCTCCAGGTACTCCCGCCGGTCCCGATCACGGACGCGTTGCCGCGGCTCGTCGTGCCACCGTCCGTCGTACTCCACGGCCACCTTGAACTCGGGCCAGGCGAAATCCGTGCACGCCAAGAAGATGCCCTCGGCGTCGTGCACGTCGAAGTTGCACACCGGTGTCGGCAGTCCCGCCAGCTGCATCAGCAGACGGACGAACGACTCCATCGGCGAACGGCTGTCCGGGCCGACGTGGCTGAGAGCCCGCCGCGCCGCCACCACACCGTCGAGGTGCCGCGTCTCGCAATAGGCCATCAGCCGCTGCGCCGTCGTCAGCTTCTGGGCGATGAGCCAGTCGGCCGCGGCCACCGACTGCACGAGGGTGAACTGCGCCGCACAGTCGACGAAGGTCCGCTCCGGTGAGGTCGCCGGGATCGCGCGCAGGTCGCGGGAGGAGATGGGGTGCAAGCGCCGGTGGACTCGGATCCGTTCCTCTCGACACACGGCGTTCAGACGCGTCGACAGGTGGATCCGGCCGTCGGCACCCCCACTCAACTCCAGGCCGTACCAAGCCAGAGCGGTTCGGTGGCTCACCACGGCATCGGCCGGACCCGCCAGGAGCGCGGCCAGCAACTGCTCCCGCAGACCCAACGGCAGGCCCGCGTGGGCGTAGACGCCGCGGAAGACCCTCACGAATCGGGCCCCGCCCAGGGCGCGCCGAGTCAGGCCTCGCGCCTGCGCCTCGGCGAGGCCGAACGGGCGGTCGCGGAACTCAGCGGGAACGGGCAGCATCCGGCGAGAGTGGCCCGACGACAACCCGCCCGAACAGCCCCGACGGACACCCTGTGGACGCGGCGCGAAGGTCCACAGCCCTCGGCCGCGGATCTGTAGCCCTCCGCACCTTTTTCGGCCGAAAAGCGTGCGGAACGCTACACATCTCGCCCGCCGGAGGCGGGGCACCGCAGAGTCAGGTGCGAATCAGGGCCGCGGCGTGTTGGGCGAGGGCCGGGGCCATCTGGATGCCGTAGCCCGCCTGGCCGACGTACCAGAAGAAGCCGTCGGCCTTCGCGTCCCAACGGGTGACGGGGTTGCCGTCGGGGGCGAAGGTGCGCAGGCCGGCCCAGGCGGTGCGCACGCTGCGCAGACCCAGCGTCGTGACGTCGTTGACGGACTCGATGGCGCGGGCGATCTCGAGCTCATCGGGCTTGGGGTCACCGGGCTCGTGCAAGGTGGCGTCCTGCGGGGAGCAGAGCACCGCACCTCCCGCGGCCTTGAAGTAGAAGCCGTCGTCGATCCCCGCGGTGAACGGCACACCCTCGAGCGAGACGGTCGTCGGCGACTGGAAGAGCGTGCGGCGGCGCGGCTCGAGGCGGAGCCGCTCGGCACCGAAGAGCGAGCCCACGACGTCGCCCCAGGCACCCGCCGCGTTCACCACGACGTCGGCACGGAACACGTCGCCCGCAGTCGTCGTGACGACCCACTCCCCCGCGTCGCGCAGGGCCGACGCGACGCGAGCGGACGTGGCGACGGTGCCGCCCCGGGCGCGGAAGGCGCGGGTGTAGGCGTGGTGCAGTCCCATGACGTCGAGGTCCAGAGCGGTCTCGTCCCAGGCCGCGACCGCGATGGCACCGGGCCGCAGCACCGGGCACAGCCGTTCGGCCTCGGCACCGTCGACCAGCTCGGCCGCCGTCTCGGCCACGAGCCGGTGGACCTCCGCGTCGCGGCCATTGACACCCAGCCACAGACACGACATCGGTGACGCGACGGGGCCGTCGATGTCGAACGGCGGGTCGATCAGGTAGTCGTGACTCGCGGTGGTGAACTCGCGCACCACCGGCGGGCCGTACGAGCCGATCCAGGTCGCGGCCGAACGACCTGTCGTGTGCAGGCCGAGGGACTTCTCGGCCTCGAGCAGCAGGACCTCGCGGTCCGCGGCCAGTTCGTACGCGATGGCCAGACCCGAGATCCCGCCCCCGATGACGATGACGTCCATCGACACATCATGGCCGACACCGGGGCCACCTGTCCGGAAACCGCAACCCGCGTCAGACGACCTCGGCGCGTGCCGCCGGCAGGTCGGCGGTGCGGACCCAGATCATGTCCTCGTCGAGGTCGGTGTGCTTGGCGTCCCACGTGTCGAGGAACCAGTTCTGGCGCACCTTCCACGGCGTGCGGGCACCCGACCTCGGCAGCAGCTCGTCGGCACGGGCGATGTAGCCCGAGTTGAGGTCCAACAGGCGCTCGTCGTGACCGAAGTCGGCCGCCGGATCCGGGATCCCGTAGGCGTAGCCGTTCGCATCGAGGTGGTTGAGGTAGTCCGCGACGTACTTCCACGTCAGGTCGGCGCGCAGCGTCCAGGAGGCGTTCGTGTACCCGACGCACCAGGCGAGGTTCGGCACGCCACTGAACATCTGGCCCTTGTACGTGTAGAGCTCGTGGGGGTCGACCTTGGTGCCGTCGATCGTCACGTCGATCTGGCCCAGGGCGACCAGCTTGAGCCCGGTCGCGGTCACCACGATGTCGGCGTCGAGGTGCTCACCGGACTGCAGCGCGATGCCCTTCGGCGTGAACTCCGTGATGCGGTCGGTGACGATGTCGGCCTTGCCCGCCCGCACCGCCTTGTAGAGGTCGCCGCCGGGTACGACGCACAGCCGCTGGTCCCAGGGCTTGTACGGCGGCTTGAGGCTGGCGCGGTCGACGCCGGGCATCGACTTGCCGGTCAGGCCGAGCAGGATCGCGCGGGCGACCCGCGGGAACGCGCGGCAGAACATGTAGAAGCCGACCGTCATCACGGCGTAGCGGAGCCGGGCGACGTTGTGGACGAACTGCTTGGGCAGGAAGCGCTTCGCGACGTTGGCGACGGGGTCGCTGCCGGGCTGACTCAGCACGTACGTCGGGGTGCGCTGGAGCATCGTGACCTTGGCGGCGTCCTGGGCCATCGACGGCAAGAGCGTGATCGCGGTGGCGCCGGAGCCGATGACGACGACGTTCTTGCCGGCGTGGTCGAGGTCCTCGGGCCAGAACTGAGGATGGACCAACTCGCCCTCGTAGGACTCCAGACCCGGGAAGTCGGGGGTGTATCCCTCGTCGTAGCTGTAGTAGCCGCTGCACAGGTAGAGGAAGTTCGCGGTGATCGTCTCGGTCGAGCCGTCGGCCAGGGTGCTGGAGACCGTCCACGTGGCGGTGTCGCTGGACCAGTCGGCCGTGGCCACGCGCCGCCCGAAGCGGATCTTCTCGGCGATGCCGTGCTTCGCGGCGGTGGTCTCGAGGTACTGGCGGATGTCAGCACCGTCGGCGATGGCCTTGGGGTGCGTCCACGGCTCGAACGGGAAGCTGAGCGTGTACATGTCGGAGTCCGAGCGCACGCCGGGGTACCGGAACAGGTCCCACGTCCCGCCGATCGCGTCGCGCTGCTCGAGCACGGCGTAGGTCCGGCCCGGGGCACGCTCCTGCAGGCGGTAGGCGGCTCCGATTCCCGAGAGGCCGGCACCGACGATGAGGACGTCGACATGATCGGTCATTGCACACTCCTATGTGACATTGGTGATGTCACATTAACAGCACCTGTGGTCCACGTCACCACTCTGAGCCAGGCCGTGGATTCGCGTCTCTGGGCCGATGACCTCCGGCCGTCTAGGATTTGCCCCATGACCGCTGTTGCCTCGGCCGCGCCCGCCCCCGCGCCTGCCGATGACGAGACGCCCGGCTCCGACCGGGGCCTCGGGATCTTCCTGGCCATCTCGGGCGCCATCGCGCTGTGGTCCTCGCTGACGCTGACCTACGACAAGATCGCACTGCTGCAGGCCGAGACCGAGGGCAAGACCAAGGAGCTGAGCTGCAGCCTGTCCGCTTTCGTCGACTGCAGTCAGGTCGTGTCGTCCAACCAGTCCGAGGTGTTCGGCTTCCCGAACACCTTCATCGGCGCAGTGGCGTTCGCCGTCGTGGTGACCCTCGGCGTGCTGCTGGCCAGCGGGGTTGCGCTGCCCCGTTGGATCTGGGGCGGTCTGCAGGTCGGCGTGCTGTTCGGCATCGGCTTCGTGACCTGGCTGCAATACCAAGCCATCTGGGAGATCGGCGTCCTCTGCCCCTGGTGCATGGTCGTCTGGGCCATGATGATCCCGATGTTCGTCGCCGTCACGGCGCGCGTCACCGGGAACCGCTTCCTCAAGAACTGGACCGTCCTGATCTCGGCCCTGTGGATCATCGCGGTCGTCGCGGTCATCTGGTTCGAGTTCGGCGAGACGCTCTGGGCCCCTCGCTGAGGCCCAGTCAGCTCCGGACCTGAGGACGTTCGAGCAACATTCTCGCCGCAGACAGCGCGAAGTAGGTCACGCACAGATACCGGATCGCGACGGCAGCCAGTCCCCAGGGATCTGCATCCAGGGAGTTCATTCGCATCGGGTACTCGACCTGGGTCGCCGCCGCCATCACGAGACCAATCACCGCCCACCGACGCACGCGGACCCGGTCCAGTCCCGCAACGATCAGACAGGCGATCCCGGGGGCGAACCACAAGGAGAACTGCGGCGATCCGACCTTGTTGGCGAGCACGAGTGCACACGTGAGCACGGTTCCCGCAGCAACGAAGACATCGGCCGATGGCACATCCGCCGCGCGCCGAACCCACGCCGCACGAACGATCAGGGCCAGCGCGGTGAACACCAGCAACGGCAGTACGACATCTGCGGAACGAGCCAATTGATCCGCGCGGGATCCGACGAACTGGACCGTCCCCCAATGCTCGTCATAGACAGGATCACCACCAGCGCCGAAGACTCGCTCCACCTGCAGGCCGAGCGCCCACGGCGACTCAGCCTGCAGACCTCGGGCGTTCTGGGACGAGAGGAAGGACAACAGGTGAGTGCCACGCGCACCGAACAGGAAGAACGGCACGATCACGATCGCCGTCGCTGCGATGAACGCCGCGATCACGGATGATGCCCGCCGTGCGGTGAACAACGTCATGGGCACCAGCCAGACGAACGGCGCGAGTTTGATCCACCCTGCAAACGAGACGAGCGACGCGCCCACGAGCGGTCGCGCCTGCCGAGCGAGCAGCGCGAGAACCGTCATGGGTGCGACGATCGACTCCAAGCGAGTCACCGCCACCGCTCCACACAACAGGACGAAACACACCCACCACCACGCCGCCGGGACACCGTTCGGCCGGACCAGCAGTCGACGGACGACGACGACGTTGAGGAGGAATGCGACCCCGATCCACGCGAGTCCGGCACCAGCAGGCGTCGACATCACCAGCAGCGGCAGCATCACCACCAAAGCGCCCGGCGGGTAGACCCATGCCCCGTGGACCAAGGGCCACTCGCCCGTCGCCCTCGCCTCGCGCATCCACGACTGGTACAGACCGGGGTCCCCCAGTCCAGCCGCCCAACCCCACGAAACCGCGAGAATGAGCGGCCACAGGTGGGCGAGGACCAGCGCCGCCCAGATCAATCGGGGATTTCGCTCGAACCAGGCGGTCAGTGGATGACGTCCTGGGGAGTCACCCGCGGGAGTGCCCGAGCGAACGCTCGCTCGGGGCGCGCTCACTGGCCCTTGAACGCCGAGATGGCGCCGATGACGGCCGGCCCGATGACGATGATGAACAGCACCGGCAAGATGGTGCCCATCAGAGGGAGCAGCATCTTGACGGGAATCTGGTTGGCGATGCCCTCGGCTCGGAGTCGACGCCCGATGCGCATCTCGTTCGCCTGGTCGCGCACGATGTCCGAAACCGGCACACCGAACTCCTCACCCTGCAAGACCGACCGGACGAACTTTCGCAGTTCCTCCACATCAGTACGGGCGACGAGGGATTCGTAGGCCTCACGCCGGGGCAGACCAAGGCTGATGTCCTGAACCGTACGGACGATCTCGTCGGCCAGGGGCCCGCTTCCTGTCTGACCCGAACGCGAGAGGGCGTTCTCGAAGCTGGTACCGGACTCGATCGAGATCGTGATCTGGTCCAGGAGGTCCGGCAGTGCATATTGGATCTCCTCCTGGCGACGCACCGCCTTGCCATGGAGCAGGATGTCCGGCGCGAAGTAACCGATCAGAGGTGCACCCACGAGCATCATGGTCCCGAGCAGACCTCCCTTGCTCGAGAAGATCATGATTCCCAGACCCAGGCCGATCGCGCCGATGATGACCTTCTGCAGGAGGATCTTGGCGACACTGGAATCCTCTGGACGTCCGGCCAGCATGTAGTTGCGCTCGGCCTTGTCGACGATGCCCCGCGGTGTCAGGCGATAGCCCAGACCCTGCCTCCCGGTCTCCTGCAGGTTCTTCGCCGAACCCGCGACGACCACTTCGGACTCCGTCAACTCACGCAGTCGTGCCGCAGCCGCGGACTCCTGCTTACCGAAGACGCCCAGCGCCTTGAACAGCAGTCCCAGGGACGCGAAGATCGCGATGATTCCGATGAGGAGCATTACAGTTTCACCTTCGTGATCGACCGGAGCCAGAGCCCGCCCAAGGTGTAGAAGACCAGACTCACGATCATGAGGATCTTGCCGGCGCCGGTGGTGAACAAGGGCATCATGTAGGGGCGATTGATCAGCAGGAACAGCAGCCCGACGCCGACCGGCAGACCCATGAGGATCACCGCCGACGCCTTGCCCTCGGAGGCCAGTGACTCGACCTTGAGTCGCAGCTCGTTCCGCTGCGAGATCGTTTCCGTGACACGATCGAGGATCTCGCTCAACCGTCCGCCGGACTCACGCTGGATCGAGACGGCTTCGGTGACCCAGAGGAAGTCGGCGCTCTCCATCCGCGCCGCGGTGTCCTTCATGCCCTCGATGAGGTCGCGGCCCAAGCGGGTCTCATTGACGATCCGGGCCAACTCCTCCCCCATGGGCTCCTCCATCTCAGCAGCGACGCTGCCCAAGGCGTTCGGCACGTTCATGCCCGATTTCAACGCCGAACTGAACTGACTCATCGTCTCGGACATCTGCCGACCGAACTTCTGTCGCCGACGAGACGTCTTGACGCCCACGTACATCTTCACCAGAACCGGTGCGGCCACGAGCAGGATGAAGCCGAAGAAGAACGAACTGGTCAGGGCCAGTCCGACCGCGAAACCCACGAACGCGATGAGGAGCGTCGTCGCCACCACGGATGTGACGCTGGACTTGATCCCAGCCAACGAAAGTTCGTCTTCACTGAACGGTTTCAGGCCGAACGTCGCCAACACGCGGTCGATGAGGTCGTAGACGGGGGTCGACGTCTTCCCCCGGGTACCGTCCCCGGTCACGTCGACTCTCATCTGCTCCGAACGCAGGGTGGCCAGGTCCGGTTGCAGCATGGCGTACCCGAAGGCAGCCACCGCGATCAGGATCGACACCACGCCGATCGACAGCAGGGCAGTCACGAGGCAGACTCCTTGGGGGCAGTGAGCAGGAGATGTGGCGGCACGGCGATACCGCGCTCATCGAGCATCTCGATCAGATGAACACCGTCTCCGACGGCTTCGACCAACCCGCGCGGATGACCGTCCTCGTCGTAACCCGCCCCGAAATTGAAGCGGTACAGGTCGCGCAGCACCGGCTCGTCGTCCTCGATCCCGACCAGCTCGGTCACGTACGTGATCCGACGCGAACCGTCCCGCAGGCGCGAGATCTGGACGATGAGGTCGACGGCCGACCCGATCTGCTCACGGATGGCACGCAGTGGAAGATCCATGCCGGCCATCAGGACGAGCGTCTCCAGACGGGCGATGCAGTCGCGCGGGGAGTTGGCGTGCAGCGTCGAGATCGAGCCGTCATGGCCCGTGTTCATCGCCTGGAGCATGTCGAGCGCCTCGCCTGAACGGCACTCGCCGATGACGACGCGATCGGGACGCATGCGCAGGGAGTTCTTGACCAGGTCGCGGATCGTGACCTCGCCGCGACCTTCGATGTTGGCCGGGCGGGCTTCGAGTTGCACGACGTGCGCCTGCTGCAGCTTGAGCTCGATCGCGTCCTCGATCGTGACGATGCGCTCGTCCTCGGGGATGAACGAGGACAGCACGTTCAGCAGCGTCGTCTTGCCGGTGCCGGTACCGCCGGACACGAGGATGTTGAGTCGACCGCGCACGCACAGTTCCAGCAACTCGGCGAGCTCAGGAGTGAGCGACCCGTAGTTGATCAGGTCCTGGATGCTGAGCGCCTTCTTGGCGAACTTACGGATCGTGAGGGAGGAGCCACGGACCGCCAAGGGCGGGATGACCGCATTGACTCGCGACCCGTCGGTCAGGCGGGCGTCCACCAAGGGTGACGACTCGTCGATGCGGCGCCCGACCTTGCCCACGATGCGCTCGATGACTCGCCGCAGCTGGTCCTCGGAGCTGAACGACTCGTCCGCGAGCGTCAGCTTGCCCTTGCGCTCGACGAAGATCTGGGACGGGTGGTTGACCATGATCTCGCTGATGTCGTCATCGTCGAGAAGGCGCTGGATGGGACCCAACCCGAGCGCGTCGTCCTCGATCTCGCGGGTCAACTGGGCTCGCTCGATGCTGCCGAGCTGGACGTGCTCCTCCTGGAGGATGATCTCGAGCTCGGTACGCACGTAGTCGCGCAGTTGCACGTCCGTCAGCGACGCGTCGTTGATGCGACTCCCGATCCGGCGGAACAGCGATTCCACGGAGCGGCGCTTGAGGTCGTCCAGCACTGCGGAGCGTTGGAGCGCTGCCGTAGGCCGGTGGGCCGCCTCGCCGACCTTCTCGGCGGCCAGCAGGCGATCGGTGATGCTCATTCGTCCCTCCTGAACAGTCCACCCTTGCGACGCGAGGTCTCGCCGCGAAGCTTCGCGACGATGTTGTCGACGGCGCTGGTCAGGTCGGCCGAACGCTTCGCCTGGGCCAACGGCCGGCCCGTGTTGACCGACAGCGCGATGTCGACGGAGCGGGCGATCGAGACGTCGACCGGCATCTGCATCGCGTGGGCGATGTCCTCGACCTCGAGGCCCGTGCCCGATTCGGTCATGTTCACGACCAGATGGCGGCTCCGGGGCAACAGGTCGATCCGGTCCAGCAGGTCGGCGGCGCGGCGCAGGGCCTTGACGCTGGACACGTCCATGGTGGTCACCATGATCACGTCGGTCGCTACCTCGAGGGCAGCCATGGTCTCATCGGTCAAGCCCGAACCGGTGTCGACCACGACGAACGCGTAGTCCTTCGACAACTGGCGCAGCAGTTCACTCTCCTGCACCGGCGTGATCTTCTCGAGCGCGGCAGGCGACTCGGAAGCCGCCAGCACCAGGAGCCGGTCGTCGAACGCGTTCAGCAGCCCTTTGACCACCAACGGCGGGTGGACCGAATCCTCGGTGAAGGCATCCTCCAGCGTGTGCAACGCATTGATGTTCAGGACGCTCGCGACGTCACCGAACTGCGAGTCGAAGTCGACGATCACGGTGTCCAGAGGAGTGCGCCGCGAGAGCGCGATGGCCAGGTTGGTCGAGATCGTCGTCTTTCCGACGCCGCCCTTGGGCGAGAGCACGACCACCACGCGGTGTTCCTCAGGATCGACTCGCATGACGGGTGCCGCGGGAATGATGGGGGCAGCACGCTCGCGATCCTCCTCCACCCCGGGCATGACCGAACCGACGTGGCGTGCCAGCAGTCGCTCGATCTCCAAATCGGAGGAGATCGCCGACACGGACTCGACCACGCCGAACTGGCGTTGCTCGCTGGACAGCGGCTCGGGCCGCTCCCGAACCAGCACGACCGGCACGTCCAGCTGATGGTCGTGGACGATGTCGGCCAGCTCCATGGACTGATCGTCGTCGACGTCCTCACAGATGACCACGAGGTCGATCGCACGCATCGTCCCCAGCATGGAGTTCAGCGCGTGCTCCGTGAAGGTGGGCTTGAGACCCACCACCTGGCGGTCTGCGACGCGTCGCAGCCTCCCTGAGAAAGGGCTGGACTCGGTGATGACGACGATGATGCTCACTTGACCAACGTTCCCGCCTCCACGGCGGACGTACCGTCGCGGTTCGTCTTGTCGTTCTGGACGGTCAGGCGAACCTGGCCGAATTGCACCGCCGAGGCGACCTGCGTCGCCTGTTGGGTGCTCACGGCCAAGGTGATCAGCGCGGAGCCGTCCTCGTTGACCTGGGCATTCGTGACGAGGATGTTCTGGGCGAACATCCGGCTGCGCTTCTCGCCGTCCTTCTCCATCGAGACGATGACGCCCACCCGGACCCCTTCGCCGATCCGCTCACCCACACTGGCGGCAGGATCCAGAGCCACCGAGAGCTCCTGGAGCCCGTTCGGCACATTCGCGGCCTCCGCGGCCTTCGCGCCTTCCTTGGCGAAGCGCGAAGCGAGCAGCTGCTCGCCGGCGACCAGCGGCACGGTCGTCTTGAGTCCCTCGATGTCCTTCAGGTCCTGGACGGCACCCTTCGCGATAGCGGCGTTCGGCAGATCGACCAGTTCGACGTTTCCACCGACAGTCGCCGAGTCGGCGTTGGCGCTGAGGTCGTTCACGACCCGATAGACCTGAACCATCTCAGCGCCCTCGAACGCACGGTTCTTGGCACTGGCCGCGTAGGCGACGACAGCGCCGATACCGATGATCGCCAGCACGGCGGCGGCGATGGCGGCGATTACGCGAGAGTTCATGCTGCGTGGTCCTTTGTTCAGATGCAGATCGGGAAGTTACTTGACGAGGGTGACCCGGGTGCCGCCCAGCTGAGGCGCGTCACCGGCGAGGCCGGAATCGGGGTTGGCGTAGTAGGAGCCGAACTCGGTGAAGTCCTTGAACAGCGCGGCATTGGTGGACTGGACGAACTTCCCGCGGATGCCACCGCACGACCCACCGAAGCCCACCGAGATGACGTTCGGCACGCCGACGCTCCACCCGAACGTGCACGAGGTGTCGTGGCTCGCCTTGGGATCGAGCAGGTCGAGGATGCTCTCCCTGCCCGGCTCCTGGCCGAAGAAGACACTGGGGTACTTCACGAAGTCCTGGATCTGGAACGGTGCGAATCCGATGATGACGACACGGCTGTCGTACTTCACCAGGTCGAAGAAGAAGGTCTTCTTCTCGACCGCGTAGATCGGGAACATCAAGATGTCGCCGGGGCCCACCGCCGACCCGTCCGGCTTCTTGAACTGGTTGTTCATGCAGCTGTCGTACTTGACGACCGACCAGTTGGCGAGGTCGTCGCGATAGACGTCCCAGACGCTCGGCGCGAAGGAACAGGTGAACGTCAACCCGGGGACGACGTCCGGGGTGAAGTAGACGGCACGCCCCGCTCCGGCGAGGTTCGAGGAACTGGTCGCGGCTCGACCGTAGACCGTGGGGGCAGTGACGCCGGAGAGCCCGGCGCAACTGGTCTCACCCACGCGGAAGGTCGACCAGACGAACTCGACGGTGGCGCCCTTCTTGGAGCCCACCCCGGAGATCGGGTTGTAGTCCTTCCACATGCAGTACGGCAACCCGATCGGGACCATCTTCGAGGCCCTCAGCGGAACGGAGTTCCACGATGCAGTGGCTTCGGCCTGGACGGTACCGGCGCCCTCACCAAGGACCCTCGCGAACGTGTGCTCGATGTTCTTGGAGACTCGGACGGTGACCTTACGGTCGGCGTACGCGGGACTCTTGACGACGCCGTCCTTCAACGTCTGGACGGTGGCGCTGGCGCCGGCTGCCTGCTTGGCGTACCAGTCGGCGTCGTGCCCCGGGCCACACTTGGCCTTGTTCTGGGCGCAATCGGCGGCAACGGCCAGGGCGGCAGCGTCGGCGGCGTTCTGGACGGAGCTCTTCTGCTCGGAGGCCACGGCGAAGTCGATCGAGACCGCAGCCATACCCAGCAGCGCGACCATCGAGAGCGTCACCAGGACGATCGTGGCGCCGCGCTCCTTGCGCTTCAAGCCGAAGCGGCGGCTGGGTCTGTTCAACTGCATTGGGCTACTCCGACTGCTTGGTAGGTGAAGCTGGTCCCGAAGAGCTTGGTGACGGTCGGCCGCGTGACGGTGGTGGTCACCTTCAGCTGCTTGCCCACGTTCGCGGCGTTGCAGTCGAGCGACTTGTCCACCACGGCACCTGGCGCCATCCCGATGACGTTGGCTCTGGCCACGTTCCAGTCGGCGTCGATCGCGTAGCTGCGCGCAGCGATCTGGGTGGCATTGTTCAGCTGGGTTCGGTAATTGAATGCGAGACCGAATTCGACGATGCCGATGATGATCGACATCAGGATGGGGACGACCAGCGCGAATTCCACGGCCGCAACACCATGCTCGCGCCAGCGGCGCGAAGACCGTGTCCGGGCCGTGAAGAGCTTCATCGTCGTACCTCCCTCATGGTCGTCTCGCGGTGTTGGAACGGAGACGGGCAGAGGGTGTGCGGCTGACCGCGGCACCCTCTGCCCGACATGACTCAGAGCTTGAGCTTGCTGCCCAGGCCGCTCCAGAAGGTGGACAGCTGTCCACCGAAGACGCCGATGGCGGCGACGATCGCGACGGCGATGCCGGCGATGATGAGCGCGTACTCGGTCGCGGTGGCGCCCTTCTCCTCGCGCTCAGCGACGAAGGCGTTCAGGAAAGCGTAGACGTGCAGCATGGTTTTCTCCTTGGCTTGGCTGTGATGAACTCCCTCGTTCGAAGTCCGTGACCACAAAGTAACTGTGTGATTCGGGTGGCCGATGTGAATTGAGATAAAACTGAGGTTCAAGGGTCGAAAATGGCTCTTTGGTACTACCGAGGCTCGGCGTGTCAGCCATTCCCGTACTCGGGCGGTGGTAAACCCCACGAGTAACCTGCGGATCCACGCGGGCACACCGAAGGAGTGGGGCCACCCAGATCCTCCACCCGCCCTAGGTGCGCGAGCGCGGATCAACGCTGAACGACGGAGGCCATCTGCGTCAGACGGATGGACAAGTCGTCACCGAGTGCGAACGTCGCCAGGACGAGGACCAGTGCAATCCCGCTCACCAGAAGTGCGTACTCCACGGCCGTCGCACCACGCGCGCGTTCCCGCCGGCACTGCCTCACGAGAGACCACATCGCTTGCTGCCCTTCAGCCGACGGGATGGGATGGTTGTGACGAAAGTAGCCCAAAGGGACCGCGTGGACGGGGAAACGCGCCACTTGGTCAGCATGGAGGACCGGCGGTCCGGGGCGTCGGACGACGCCATGCCGCCGCTACCGCCCGACAGGCGGCCCGCGGCACGAAGATGAGCGCGGGCACCAGCAACGGCACGTAGAGCGTGCCCCAGTAGGCGGTGTTCGGCCGCCCAGCGATCATGAAGATCGCGATGAACGTGAACGAGATGGCGAGCACCCGATCGCGGAAGGGACCGCGGGCGGCCACCCATCCCACGACGGCGGCGGCGACGACGATGACGGAGACCCAGTACGGGAACGCCCGCAGGACCGAGCTGAACCTCACCGTGTCCACGACGTAGGGCCATCCCCCGAACGTGACCCACGGGTCGGAGCTGACCTTGCCCACCATCGCGGCCGCTCGGTCCGCCAGCTGCCAGTGGACGCCGTAGAGCGCGCAGAAGGCCGCCGCACCTGCGAACCAACCGTAGGCCTCCCGCCGATTCCGGCGCCAGGCCATCACCCCCATCACCACCAGGTACGGCCCGGCGAGCTCGCGGAAGAGGACCGCCGTCAAACCCAGGATCATCGACAGTCGCCATCGACCGGCACGATGAACGGCGAGACTCAGCACGATCAGACACACGGCCCATGCCTCGGCGAAGTAGCCGGCACTGGGATGGAGGAACAGACCGGTCGTGGCGACGAACAGCAGGGTGCTCGCGATCCACTCAGGCTTCGCGGGAGCGATCCTCTCGAACCGGAGCATCACCGCCACCACCGAGAGCGCCACCAACAGTCGCAACAACCAGGGCGTCCATTCGCCCGCCACCAGCCACACGATCGTCACCGTCGGCAGCCGGACTGTGGGCGGGGGCGATGTGGGATACCCGTCCGCAGCCTGCTCGTCCACCGCTGCCCGGTAGTACGACTCGCCATCGGCGACTCGCGTCTCGATGCGCTCGTACAACGCCAGGTCCCCCTGCCCCTCGTGCGTTCCCGAGCCGGCGGGCACCTCCGGGATGCTCGACCCGACCGCCAACGCCCACACGCTCAACAGCACCAGAACGAGCGCCGCGACCGCCAGGATCCTGGAGCGCCTGCTCCAACTCGACCCGGGACGAGGGCGCAGCGACCGCCGCTCAACCATCGGAGCCGGAGCGAACGACGTAGAGCGGTCTGTTCTTGGCCTCGGAGTACGTTCGGCCGACGTACGATCCAACGACGCCGAGCATGATGATCTGCACTCCTCCGACGAACAGCACCGAGATCACGATGAAGGTCCAGCCCGGCACCACGCTCTCGGGTTGGAACAGCTTTCCGGCCAGCACCCACGCAGCACCGAGGAACGCCAGGCCGGCGATCACGAAACCGACGGTCCGAACGAATCGCAACGGTGCCGTGGAGAAGGCGAAGACACCGTCGGAGGCGAGTTTCATCATCCGGACCAGGGGGTAGCTCGTCGTCCCCGCCACCCGAGCCGGGCGATCGAACTCGACACCGGTCTGCCGAAAGCCGACGTAGGCGAACATCCCGCGGACGAAACGGTCGTGCTCGGTGAATCGCCGGATCTCCTGGACGACCCGCCGGTCTGCCAACCTGAAATCTCCGACGTTTCGCGGGATCTCGACCTCGGCGATCGTCGACAAGAGGCGGTAGAAGACTGCGGCCGACGCTCGCTTGAACCAACCTTCGTCCCGGATCCTGCGCTGTGCGTACACGACGTCCCAGCCCTCACGCCACTTCGCGATCAATCCGAAGGCGACCGGCGGCGGGTCCTGCAGGTCCGTGTCCATGATGATCGTGGCATCGCCGCGCGAGTGGTCCAGTCCGGCGCTGATGGCCGCCTGGTGCCCGAAGTTCCGGGTCAGGGACAGGACCCGGACCCGCTCGTCCTTGACGGCGAGATCTTCGAGGATCAGCCCCGATCCGTCACGACTGCCGTCGTCGACGTAGATCAACTCGTACTCGTACTCGGGGTGCTGGTCCAGAGCGGAGCACAATTCGCTGTGGAAGACCTCCAGACACTCCGCCTCGTTGAAGACGGGCAGGACAAAACTGATCATCACGGCGTGAATCCCTCCAGCATGCAGACGGCGTAGATCCATGCGACCTGGAGAGCGGCCAGCGTCACGATGACGACGAGATCATCTCGGAAGCTCCGTTTCGCCGGGACGAGCAACAGGGGAAAGACGATGGTCAGGAGCAGGTAACGCGGCGTGCTGGCACCCATCGCCGTCGCAGCGACGACGAAACCGATGTAGGCGCCGCCCCATGCCTGGAACTCCGGGCCGAGCCGGCGTAGCCACGATCTGAACGTCACCGCCACGATCCCCAGGCACAGGAGGGCGAAGACCGCCCAACCGAGCCAGGACTCGATGAACCAGGTCCAACCCGCGAAGGGGGCCGTCGAGCTACCCCCTTGACGCCACGGACTCTGGGCCTCGAAGTACGCAGCCGGGGAGCCGAGGACGAGACCCGCGATCGCCACCCAGGAGTATCCGCTGATCAGAGCAGTCACGCCCAGCATCGCGGCCGCACCCCACTCCCGCGGGGATATCGTTCGGAACCCCTCGGTTCGACAACGGTGGACGAGATGCCACACGACGACGGCCGCCATCGGTAGGGCGATCGCCCGAGTGAGCCCCAACAAGACCAGCGGCACCATCGCGAGGACGTAACGCCGTCTGAGAATGCACCACAGTGTGACCAGGACCAGCACCAGCGCCAACGAGTCGCCGTACGCCATCGAGAAGACGCCGGCAGCGGGGAAGAAACTGACCGCCGCCACTGCGCTGTACGGAAGCCCGGGACGTTCCGAGACGAGTTCTGGCGCGGCGATCATCACGAGCCGGAAGAGCACCAGCACCGCCACGGCACCGAACGAGGCCGAGAGCACAGGCCCGACCACGTCCCACGGCAGACCGGTGACCGTCATGACGAGGCGGGCCGTCATGGGGAAGAGGGGCAGGAAAGCCCACGGGCTCTCGCTGATCTCGCCATCGGAATCACGCGGGAGCTCGGCGGGGTACCCCTCCTCGGCGATGAGGCCGTACCAGCGACCGTCCCACGCTCGCGCCAAGAACTGCAGGAAGCTCGCGTCCGCCGGAACGGGGTATCCCTGTCGGTCGAAGCGGGTCCAGCCGATCCAGAACGCCACGAGGCTCACGAGGCGACTGAGGGCATAGATCGTCAACACCCGGACGGCCCAGTGCTTCGCGAGAGGACGGAGCCGGTCGCCGGAACGGCCCGGCGCCCGGGGCTCCGTGCCGGGAATCACGCGCCGCTCCTTCGGGAGCGATGCCTCATCGCCACGTACACCAGCGCACGAGCCGCCCCGAGCACGCGGCTGCGGACGACACCGAGGAGGAGATCAGCGCGCGTGATCACCGGTGTGCGAGCTGTTGCCCACCTGAGGAGTTCCCCGACCTCGCGTGCGGCCACACGGGTCATCCATGCACTCTGCTGCGTCGTGCTCAGACGAAAGACCGCCCCGGTGTGGTCGTCGGCGACGAAGTCACCGCGCTCGAGGACCCGGAAGTAGGTGGCGAGATCGATCACGTACGGACGTTCGCCCCACCAACCGCCCGCCGCTTCGAGCGCCTCCCGGCGCATCATGACGCACGCCGGCTCGCCGAAGGGATTCGTCCCCGATCTGACTGCTACGCGGATCGCCTCGGATCCAGGAAGGCGCCCGGCCAGGCGCCGTAGGCCACGGCCGCGGACCAGGACACGCCCACGGGTGTCGATGACATGGCGACGACAGGCGACCAGCGCGACCTGGCCGTCATCCATCAGACGAGCTTGACGAGCGAGAGTTCCCGGCAGAAGGGCATCATCCCCGCAGAGGAGCTTGATCAGGGGCGCTTGCGCATGGGCGGAGACATGATTCCAATTCGAGGGGGCGCCGCCTCCCGCGGGCGCGGAGACCACGGAGACCCGCGGGTCTGCCTCGAAGGCGCGGGCGAGCTCGAGCGTTCGATCGGTCGATGCGTGGTCGGAGACAATGAGCTCGAGCAGGACGTCTTCTTGAGTCAGCACCGACTCGATCGCCTCGGCAACCGTCGATTCGTTGTTGTGCGTCGGGATGACCACAGAGACCAACGGTGCACGTGGTGCGTCCGGTGACATGGCCGCCAGCGTAGTCGGACCGGCCGGGTCATCCGGGGCGATTGAGCCACATCGTGGCGAAGCGCAACATGTTCAGACCACGCTGCGCGCGACCGGTGCCTTGCCCGGGCCCTCCACGGTGGTCCCTGTCGACGTGCCGGCCACCCTCCTGAGTTGCACGACGAGAACCACGAGTGCCAGAGCAAAGGCCACGGTGCCGATCAACCAAACCGCAAGTGGCGAGGGCGTCGAGTCCCACCACCAGCGTGAGTCCCCACCCGGATCGAGGGAAAAGGGCCCGACACCGGCCGTGTATCTCCTGAGGTTCGCGTGAAGGGCGAATGAGCCGGCGATCGCCACCGCCCCGGCGACGAACCACGACATCCACCCCGTCCATCGAGACGCCGGCACACCGACGGTGGCGATCGCCACCGCCATGACGAACAGCGGCAGCATGTAACGGGATTGGACGTGGGAGCCCAGGATGGCGTGGGTCTGGGCCAACAACACGAAGGGAATGACCCACAGGGCGATCACCACGAGGACGAACGCCATCATGCGCCGACGGCCGGCTCCCCGAAGTCCGTGGCCGAGGACGACCATGACCGCCGCGATGGTGAACATCGGCACCACGCCCGGCAGAGGTGTGTCCAGCCAACCAAGGGTGCCCAATCGTCCCCAGCCGAGGATTCCGCCCCACATGATCACCGGGATGAAAATCAAGTTCGCCACGTGTTGGGCCGTCGTCAAGGCAGGGTCGTCGTTGGCGAGTCCTGAGGAGGCGCTCCCTGCCTGCCCGGCGCTGAGGAAGAGAGCAACGACGCACAGGAGAATCACGGCCGAGGTCAGAAGAGGGCCGATCGGTCGGCGCACCGATCTCCCCGCCAACAACCACGCCAGGAACAGTGCGAAGACAGTGAACACCGCCGAGTCGGCACGCGCGCCTGCGCCCAACACGGCCGCGAGCCATGCCATCGCCCCGAGTGCGGCACGTCGCCGGCCCTCGGACTTCATCGAGCCGTACAGACAGAGCAGCACCAGTGCACCCGAGAGATACGCCCACGACGACGGATTGGTCGAGGGCATGAGGAAGAGCCCGAACGGCACCAAGGTAGCGGTCACCGAGAGAACCAGGGCCGGCCGCAGAGACGTCGGGAGCAGCCAGAACGCGGCCACCAGCAGCACGACACCGAGCAACGCGTTGAGTGCGCGCATGGCCACCACCGAGACGCCGACGTCGTCACTTGCCACCGTCGCCATCGCCGCGTAGAAGAGCCTCGGGTACGAACCGTCGGCGTTCATCCACACCGCTTCGCTCAGCCCGGCGTCCACGTGTCGCACGCACGACGCGGGTGTCCTCGGCTCGAAGGCGAAGCACGGCTTGTCGGCGATCTGCGCTGGCACGAGCCTCGACGTCGGATCTCCCGATGGCTCGCACAGACCTTGGCGATCACCCAGGCCACACCAGATGGACGAGAGGTGGAAGTCGTCGTCCGGGCTGGACCCGACCGGTGACGACAGGGCCCACGCCAGGAGACTCAGCCAGAAGAGCATCGGAACCACCGAGAGCCGAACGACTGAGCGAACACTCAAACGCCGACGCTTCACGCACGCAGCGTAGGAGACCTCGACACCCAGATCTGTCGATCCGTCAAACTCGTCGCACATCGAGCCTCTGCTCGATCATCACCACCTCCGTTCGACCGCGACACGACCTCCTGACCGCGGCCGGGCACACTGGACCCATGACCAACTCGAGCGACTCCGCTGTCGCCGTCTACCTGGACTTCGACAACATCGTCATCTCGCGATACGACCAGGTGCACGGCAAACAGTCCTTCTGGAAGGACCGCGACGCCGGCTTCGACGAGGCCAAGCTGCGGCAGGCCGAGATCGATGTCCACGCGATTCTCGACTACGCGTCGTCCTTCGGCCGCCTGGCACTGACCCGCGCCTACGCCGACTGGTCGATGCCGTTCAACGTGCGTTACAAGAAGCAGCTCGTCGACCGGGCGATCGATCTGGTCCAGCTCTTCCCCGCCTCGGGCTCGAAGAACGGCGCCGACATCCGGCTGGCCGTCGACGCCCTCGAGGACATGGGACGCATGCCGCAGGTGGGCACCGTCGTGCTCGCCGCGGGTGATTCCGACTACATCCCGCTGGCCCAGCGGCTCAAGCGCATGGGTCGCTACGTCGTGGCCGTCGGCGTCGCCGGCGCCACGAGCCGCTCGCTCGCGGCGGCGTGTGACGAGCTGCTGACGTACGACAACCTGCCGGGCCTGACGCAGAACGGCGACGACGAGGAGGTCGAGCAGGCCTCCCCGCGCGCCCCGAGGAAGTCGGCCCGCCGCGGCACGCGCAAGAGCGGCAGCCCGAAGACCGAGGCCGAGACCGAGGTGGAGGCGTCCACCGACGCCGAGCCCTCGAAGGCCACGAGGTCCATCGAGATCCCCGTGTCGACCGAGCCGAGGCTCCAGCCCATCTTCGTCCCGGCCGGCGGCAGCCAGGACGACGAGGACGACGAGCAGGCGCTGGCCCGTCAGGCCACCCGTCTGCTGCTGCGCGCACTGCGTCTGCTGGGCGAGAAGGATCCCGAGGAGGAGTGGACCCACTCGGGCACCGTCAAGAGCCAGATGAAGCGGATGGACTCCTCGTTCAACGAAAAAGAGCTGGGATTCAAGACGTTCACCGACTTTCTCAAGTCGCGTAACTCCGTCGTCGAGGTCGATGAGGACAACCAGACGCGCAAGGTTCGACTACGTCCGGGGCACTGATTTGGTGCTTTCAGGTGTCGTGCAGTAGAGTCAATCTTGTTGTTGCATGGCATGACTCGGCAGATTGATGGTCGAGCCTCGTTTGAGGCTGTTCGGTTTTCTCTTTGGTTCGAAGTGACGCGTGACATCTAGTTAGTCGCACGCGATTCACGAGTGCGCATTACCTCCCAAGGAGACAGCATGGCTACCGGAACTGTGAAGTGGTTCAACTCTGAAAAGGGCTTCGGCTTCATCGCGCCCGACGACGGCGGCGAGGACCTGTTCGCGCACTTCAGCGAGATCCAGGGCAACGGCTACCGTTCGCTCGAGGACAACCAGAAGGTCGAGTTCGAGGTGACGCAGGGCCAGAAGGGCCTGCAGGCCGCGAAGATCCGCGCGATCTGAGTTTTCTCAACAACACGAGAACTCCGAGAAAGCCCCCGCTTCGGCGGGGGCTTTCTCCATGTCCGGGCAGCCGCGTTCCCTCGGCTCAGAGCGTGACGAGCTGACCGTCGCGTCCGGTCTCCAACCCCAGCATCGCCAACCGCGCCTCCACGTCGGGCGCGTTGTGATGACTCAGGTGCACGGCGATCACGCGCGTCCGCTCGTCCACCGCTCCGCTCCACCGCAGGTCCGCGACCGCCTGCTCGAAGGTCCGCACTCCCAGGTGACGCTCCCCCGCCAGGTCGAGCCGGTCGCCGAACGTCTGCTCCAGCAGCACCAGATCCAGCCGGCTCCCGCCGATCTGCTCCAGCGCGCCCGGCGCCCACGGCCCGGTGTCACAGGCGTAGAGCACCGATCGCTCGTCGCTGTCGATCCGGTAGAGAACGGCCTCCCCCAGCGCCTCGTGCGCCGCGCGCACGACGGTGACGCGATGCTCGGCGGCCGTGAAGCGGTCGCCCGCCGTTACCGTCACCAGGCGCACTGACGTCTGGTCCGGCGCCAGCCAGTCGCGGCAGCGGTCGATCGCCGGTGCAGGGCCGTAGACGGTCAGCGGGCGGTCGTCGACCCAGCTGCGGTGCAGCAGGAACGCGGGATCCAGGTGGTCACTGTGTGCGTGCGAGATCAGCACCGAGTCGACGTCGACCAGGTCGACCCCCGCGCGCAACGCCTGCCGCGGAGCCTCAGGGCCGGGGTCGATCCAGATCCGCCGGTCGAGCAGCACACTCGTGGGCGTGCGGATGATCCCCTCGGCCAGCATCGTCATGCAGGAGTCGCACCGGCAGAACGGCGTGGGCCATCCGTCGGCCGATCCGGTCCCCAGCAGCAGCGCCTCCACGCTCCGAACGGTAACGGGTGCGCACGTGCCCGACGAGTTCGCTCAGTCGTGCGCGGGCGCCTCGCCGCGCAGGCCGGGCGAGGACATGACCTTCTCGGGCGTGATGGCGATGACGACGCGGTTCGGGTTCTCGGCCGGCGGCCGGTAGCGCTCGGCGTACAGTCGCTCGGCCAGCGAGATCGACTCGCGGTCACGCAGCACCTGCGCCGAGCCCGCGATGCTGAGCCACTGCGGGCCGGCCACCTGAGCCACGGTCGCCCGCGGGTCGCGCTCGATGTTGCGCACCTTCTGGCTGCCGTCCATCGTCGTGATCCGCACGATCCCCTCGAAGACCGTGAACCCCACGGCGACGACGTGGATCCGGCCACCGGGGCCGATCGTCGACAGGGTCGCCAGGTGGCGATCGGTCAGGAAGTCGCCCTCGGGCAGCCAGATGTCGGTCATGTTCCCATCATGGCGAAGGACGCCCCACGCGCCCTCGGGGGCCCGCTCGTAGAGTGACGGGGTGCCGACCACAGCCGCCTCATTGGCCACTGCCCTCGAACTCCCGCACGGTCCCACGTGGCCCAACCGCTGGACGCTCGCTCCCCTGACGAACAAGCAGAGCCACCCGGACGGGACCCTCTCCGACGACGAGCACGAATGGCTCGTCGCCCGAGCACGCGGCGGGTTCGGCCTCGTGATGACCGCCGCCGCCTACGTCTCGCCTGAGGGTCAGGCCTGGCAGGGCCAGCTGGGCATCAGCGACACGCGCCACGAGGAGGGCCTGCGCCGCCTGGCCGACGCCATCCGCGACGCCGGCGCGGTCTCGTCGGTGCAGCTGCACCACGGCGGGATGCGCGCCGACTCGACGGTCACGGGAATGGCGACGGTCGCACCGTGGGCCGACCGCGACCGGGGTGTGGAGGAGCTGTCGACGAGCGACGTCAAGCGCGTCATCGACGACTTCGTCGCCGCGGCAGTCCGCGCTGAGCGCACCGGCTTCGACGGCGTCGAGATCCACGGCGCCCACGGCTACGTGCTGTGCCAGTTCCTCGACACCCGCAAGAACCACCGGACGGACGAGTTCGGCGGATCGCTCGAGAACCGCAGTCGCGCCCTGCGCGAGGCGCTCACCGGCATCCGCGCGGCGACCGGACCCGACTTCCAGGTGGGTGTGCGCGTCTCCCCCGAGGGCTACGGCATGCGCGTCGACGACGCCACGACGCTGGTCGAGCAACTGCTCGCCTCGGGCGAGGCCGACTACGTGGACCTGTCGCTGTGGGACGTGGCCAAGACACCCCGCGACACCGAGCTCGACGGACTGCTGATCGACCGCTTCATGGACCTGCCCCGCCACGGCACGGCGCTGGGCGTCGCGGGCAAGATCCTGTCCGCGAAGGACGCCACCTGGTGCCTGGAGCGCGGCGCCGATTTCGTCACCGTGGGCACCGCCGCGATCATCCACCACGACCTGCCGCAACGGGTCGCGGCCGATCCCGACTTCGTCAGCGATCCGCAGCCGTTCAGCCGCGAACGCCTCGAGGCCGAGCACCTGGGCGCCGCGTTCATCGACTATCTCGCCGACGGCTGGGACGACTTCGTCGCCTGATCGCGAGCGGACATGACTCAGGGCCACCTCGAGAACGAGGTGGCCCTGAGGTCCATGAGGGCTGGGCTGGTGGAGCTGCCGGGAATCGAACCCGGGTCCTCTGGCGCTGAGACAGGTCTTCTCCGGGTGCAGTTCGTCTGTCGCTTTTCTCAGCCCCGGTGCTCGGACGAACGCGTCACCGACAGGCTCAGCAGCGGAAAAAGTCCCGATCCGACCCCGCTACACGGTCAGATCAGCAAGTCCTCTGAATGAGGTGGACAATCCGGGACGAGGACATTCCCGGGCCCACCCTTCGCGAGTCGCCTCAGGCGGCGAGGGCGAAGTCAGTGCGATTGGAATCGGCACTTATTGGTGTGCAACGAACGTTTGAGAGTTGACGTTGCCTTCTCTACCCGCTTCTCCTGAAATCGAACGACCAAAGTCGAAACCGATCAGCCCCTCTGGAATTGTCAACCGCCGGCAAACCGAACCGGCGTCATCAGGGTACAACGTCCTGACGACGGAAAGATTCCATCGGGTGATCTCGGCTTCCCGGAGCCCGGTCGGCAGCCGTCGACATAGCGTGGGGTCATGGACGTCCTGGAGTTCGGCGACGTCGGCGCGTGGGACAGGTGGCTGGCGCAGCACCACGACAGCGCAGCGGAGGCCTGGCTGCGGATCCGCCGCAAGAACGCCGACCTGGCGCTGATCACGATCGGCGAGGCGCTCGACGGCGCGCTCTGCCACGGCTGGATCGACAGCGTGCGCCGCTCACTCGATGACGTCTCGTTCCTGCAGCGCTATTCGCCCCGGCGTCCACGCAGTCCCTGGTCGCAGGTCAACGTCGCCCGGGCCGAGGCGCTCGAGGCCGCCGGCCGGTTGCGCGCGGCCGGGCGGGCGGAGGTCGCCGCCGCACGCGCCGACGGCCGCTGGAACGCCGCATACGTGCGTCAGGCGGACTCCGAGGTGCCACCCGACCTCACGGCTGCGCTGGCCGCGAATCCGCGTGCAGCCGAGGCGTTCGAGCAGCTCGGCCGCACCGCGCAGTACGCCATCGTGCTCCCGTTGCTGAAGGCCCGGACCCCACAGGCGCGGGAGCGGCTGGTAGCGCGGGCTGTCGACGCACTGACCGGGGACGCCTGACGCTCAGCCGACAGGTCCGAGCAACTCGACGCCGTTGTCCCAGAGCACGGCGCGCATCCAGTCGTCGCCCAGTCCCAGGCGGTCGAGTGCCTCGACCTGATGGGCGTAGGGGTACGGGATGTTGGGGAAGTCCGAGCCGAAGACGATCCGGTCCTGCAGGCGCAACAGCCGCTGCGTGTCGACCGGCGGCCGATCTGGGAAGAAGTCGACGAACGTCATGGTCGTGTCGAGCCTGACGTTCGGGTACTGCTCGGCCAGGTCGCAGAAGGCGTCGACCTCGGGCATGCCCAGGTGAGCGATCACCAGCGGCAGCCGCGGGAAGCGCCGCAGCACCTGCCCCACCCCCTGCGGGCCGGTGTGCGGGCCGGGCATGGGGCCCGAGCCGGCATGCAGCACGACCGGGACCTGCGCCTCCTCGATCGCCGCCCAGACCGGGTCCAGCAGCGGGTCGTCGGCGGCGAACTCCCCCACCTGCAGGTGGGCCTTGAAGACCCGGACCCCGTCGGCGATCACCGCGGGCACGTACTCGGCCGCTTCGGCCTCGGGAAAGAAGGTCGCCGAGCGCACCGAGTCGGGCACCCGCTCGGCGAAGCCGGCCAGCCAGTCGTTCATGAACCCGGCGACGCCCGGCTTGTGTGCGTAGGACAGGGCGGTGAACCGGCGCACGCCGAGCGCCCGCAGCGTCTCGACCCGCTCCTCGTCGCTGGTGCGGTAGTGGATCGGCCAGGCCCGGCCCAGCTTGGGACCGGCGGCGTCGAAGTACGCCCAGACCTTCGCCAGCACCTGCGGCGCCATGAAGTGCACGTGGACGTCGACGATCCCCGGGACGCCCAGCCGCTCGAGGTACGCGGCGAGATCGGCGTCCTGCCAGGTCATATGCCCTTGAGGCGCCGGCCCACCTCGCGCTCGGCGTCACGCGACGCCTGACGCTCGGCCAGGGCGTGGCGCTTGTCGTACTCCTTCTTGCCGCGTGCGAGCGCGATCTCGACCTTGGCCCGCCCGTCCTTGAAGTACAGGCTCAACGGCACGATCGTCAGGCCCTTGGCCTGCGTGCGGTGCTCGATCTTCTCGATCTCGTGGCGGTTCAGCAGCATCTTGCGACGCCGGCGGGTCTCGTGGTTGGTCCACGTGCCGTTGTCGTACTGCGGGATGTGGACCTGCAACAGCCAGGCCTCACCGCGATCGATCTCACCGAAGCCGTCGACGAGCGAGGCACGACCCTGACGCAGCGACTTGACCTCGGTGCCGGTCAGGACGAGCCCGGCCTCGTAGGTGTCCTCGATGTGATAGTCGTGCCGCGCCTTCTTGTTCTGCGCGATCATCTTGCGACCGGTCTCCTTGGCCATTCGACCATTCTGTCAGGTCGGGGCCAGTGACAGGTCAGAGCCAGTTCATCGGCTGCGTCGTGCGGCCGTTGACGAGCACCATGAAGTGCAGGTGGCAGCCGGTCGAGTACCCGGTGGACCCGACATACCCGATGATGTCGCCGCGGCTGACCTTCGCACCGGTGCTCTTGGCATACCGGGAGAGGTGGTTGTAGGTCGTGATGACACTGACACCCCGCTTGACCCCGTTGTTGAGGATGACGCGGTTGCCGTAGCCGCCGTTGTAGTACTGCGACACGATCCGGCCGCCTGCGGCCGCGCGGATCGGGACGCCGCAGCCGACGCCGAAGTCGGTGCCGTCGTGAAGCTTGTAGACGCCCGTGATGGGGTGCCGGCGCATGCCGTAGGGGGACGTGATCGGACCGGGCACCGGACGGCTCAGCGCGCCGCCGGAGTCACCGGTGCCGGAGCCGCCTCCGCCGCTGTTGCTGGAGCCGCCACCTCCGCCGCTGCCTCCGTTGCCCTTGTTCTTCTTGCGGGCGCGGGCCGCTGCTGCCGCGGCGGCCGCCAGCTCCTTGCGGACGATCTCGGCCAACTGGTTCTCGAGGCGGACCCGGTCGGCCTCGAGCTCGGCCTGGAGCTTGAGGTCCTCGACCAAGGTGGCATCGGCGGTGCGCTTGGCGCCGGCGCGTGCCGACACCAGCTGCGCGACGGACGCGGCCTGCGCCTGGGCCTGCGCGGTCAGGGCCTGCATCTGGACCACGACGGCCTCGGCCTGTCGTTTCTGGTCGGCGACCTGGTCGCGCAACCGCTCGACCTTGTCGCGCTCGATCCCGAGCATGACCTCGGAGGCCGCCAACTCCTGCATGACCGCGACCTGCGCGTCGCCGATGGAGGTCTTGGCGCTCATCTGCTCGGAGAACAGGCCCGGATCGGCACCGCGCAGCAGATCGCCGAAGGCCTTGAGCCCGGTGTCGCCGGCCATGACCTGCTCGACGGCGAAGGACTCGACGGCCCCGCGCGACTGCTTGAGCTCCTTCTCCGCGGCCTCGAGGCGTGCCTCGGCCGATCGCAGCTCGGCCTCGGCCTTGTCCAGCTCGGCCCGCAGGCGGGCGTCCTCGGCCTGGGCGACGGCGAGCTTGCCGCGCGTCTGGCCCAGCTTCGTCTCGGCGACCGACAGTCGGGCCGAGGCCCGGTCGAGCGCACGCTTGGCGTCGCGGGCGGCCTTCGTGGACTCCTGGACCTCTTCCTGGGCGTCCTTGAGCTTCTGCTCGTTCTTGCGCTGCTCGCGCTTGACGTCGTCCTTCTCGTCACTGAACGTGGGCGCGCTCAAGCCGGCCACCAGCGCGATGCTGAGGGTCAGGGCGAGCAGGGTCTTGCGCAATCTCGTCATGGTCTCGAATCCGGGGAAGTGTCCGCAGGGGACGGAATCGTGCGAACTGACGTCAGCGACTCTACGGCAGAGGTTGAGGGTTTGAGCTCAGCACCGCCTCCGCGCGTGTCACTACACGTCGAGGTACTTGCGGGTCATGACGAACGTCGGGACCAGGGCCAGCAGCAGCGCCAGCACCGTCGTCATGCCCATGACGAGGAAGGCGTCCTCCCAGCGCACCCAGGTCGTGATCCGGCCCAGGGTGTCGCGCAGGTAGCCGTAGACCACGAAGTGCATGAAGGCCGCCATGCCGCCGGCCGCCAGGGCCGCCGAGATGATCGCCGCCACGAGGGACTCCAGCACGAACGGCGCCTGGATGTGCCAGCTGGACGCGCCGACCAGCCGCATGATCCCGATCTCGCGGCGACGGGCGAACGCCGTCATCCGGATCGTGTTGGAGACCTGCAGGATCGCCGCGATGATCAACAGCCCGGCCGTGGCCAGGGCGGCCCACTGCATCTTGTCGAGCATCTCGAACAGCGGCCCGAGCAGGTCGCGCAGCGAGTTGACGTTGCCCACGCCGTCCATGCCCGAGACCTCGCTGACGACACCGTCGAACTGCTGCGGGTCCTTCAGGGTCACGAAGTAGGACTCGGGGAACGAGTCGACGCCGAGAGTCTCGAGCTGCTTGCGGCCGGTGTCGGTCTGGCCCAGCAGCTCGCGCGCCTGGGCGTAGTTCTCCCGTGGCGTGCGCACGTCGAAGGTCTTGACCTCGGGGTTGTCCCGCAGGGCGGTCTGCACGGCCTGCTTCTGCTCGTCGGTGGCCGCGCCGCCGACGCACGTGGCGGCCGGCGAGTTCTTGGTGCACAGGTTGACCTGCAGTTGCAGCCGGTCGCCGAAGTACTGCTCGGTGCGCTCGGCCTGGGCCTGGATCAACAGGCCCAGGGACGCCAGCAGCAGCGACACACTCATGGTGACGATCAACGAGATCGTCATGGAGGTGTTGCGCGTCAGGCTCGCGCGCAGTTCGTTGAGGATCGCTCGCATGGGTCTCAGTTCTCGTAGCCGTAGATGCCGCGGGCCTCGTCACGGATCACGCGGCCCTCGTCGAGCTCGATGACACGCTTGCGCATCTGGTCGACGATCGAGGAGTCGTGGGTGGCCATCAGGACGGTCGTGTCCTCGCGGTTGATCCGGTCGAGGAGCTTCATGATGCCGACGCTGGTCGTGGGGTCGAGGTTGCCGGTGGGCTCGTCGGCGATGAGGATCATCGGCCGGTTGACGTAGGCACGGGCGATCGCGACGCGCTGCTGCTCGCCACCGGAGAGCTCGTCGGGGCGGCGGTGCCCCTTGCCGTCGAGACCGACCAGGTCGAGTGTCTCGGGGACGAGCCGCTTGATCTCGTCGCGCGGCTTGCCGATGACCTCCAGGGCGTAGGCCACGTTCTCGAAGACCGTCTTGTTCGGCAGCAGGCGGAAGTCCTGGAACACCGTGCCGAGCTGGCGGCGCAGCTTGGGCACCTTCCAGCTGGAGAGCTTGTTGATCTCCTTGCCGGCGACGTAGACGTGGCCGGACGTGGGCCGGGCCTCACGCAGGATCAGGCGCAGGAAGGTCGACTTGCCCGAACCGGAGGAGCCGACGAGGAAGACGAACTCGCCCTTGGTGATCTCCAGGTCGACGTGGTCGAGGGCAGCACGCTTCTGGCCGGGGTAGGTCTTGGTGACCTTGTCGAAGCGAATCACTCGATCGAGTGTAGGTGGGGCACCTGATGATTCCTCGGACGTCGACGCGACGGCGTCACGTGAAGAGCGCCTCACCGACGAACCCGTCCGGACGGACGCCCGCGGGGATGGCGAACACCGCCGATCCGATGGGCGTCGTCCAGGCATTGAGGGCGTCCTGCTCGGCCAGTCGCGCCTGAATCGGCAGGAACTGACGCTCCAGGTCGGCCTGGAACGAGCAGAAGATCAGGCCTGTTCCCGTGGCGTCGTCGTAGTTGTAGCCGCGCCGGAAGATGCGCTGTCCGTCGTCGCCGGCGCGGGCCCGGCGCACGTGGGCGGACGGCCCGATCACGGTGAAGCCGCGCTCGTCGACCGCCTCGAGGTCGACGTCGTCGGACGCCCTCCCGCCCGTGGTGGGCGCGCCGTCGGCCAGTCGCCGGCCGATCGAGAACTCACGACCCTCGCGGCCGACCTCGTCCCAGGTGTCGAGGTTCATCGCGATGCGTCGCACCACGAGCGTGGTGCCCCCGTCCAGCCACGGCTCAGGGTCGTCACGCCACACCACGCGGTCGAACCCAGCCGAGCCCGGGGCCTCGTTGGCGGTGCCGTCGACCTGTCCGAAGAGGTTGCGCATCGCGGTGCCGGGCCGGTGACTGCTCGCGGCGTGGCGGAAGCCGTCCTGACGCCACCGGACCGAGGCGAAGGCGCGGGCGTCGCGCACGAGCAGGCGCAGGGCGTGCGCGATGGTGGTCGGGTCGTCGGCGGCCACCTGCAGGAGCAGGTCTCCCCCGCTCCACCGCTCCTCGAGACGGTCGATGGTGCGGTACTCCGGCAGCGGCCCCAGCCACGCCGGCACCCGGGCGGCCCCACGGACCGCCGCGACGAGCCCCGGACCGAACCCGAACGTGACGGTCAGCCGGGCGGGCACCGCAGCCAGCTCCGGCTCGAGGTCGGCGAGCGGCGCCCGTCCCGCGGTGAGCCGACGGGCGTCGTCGGTCAGCAGGGTCAGCAGCCGGCGGATCGCGGCGGCATCGACACCGTCACGCAGGTCGAGCGCCAGCAGGCTCTGATGGGCCTGCGGCTCCATCTCGATGCCCGCCTGGTGGCGTCCGTGGAACGGGACCGAGCGAGTGCCGGTGGGCTCCGGATCGGCGTTCGCGCCGGTCGCGGCCGCGCCCAGTGCGGCACCCCCGACGGCGGCGGCACCGACCGCCGCAGCCCCTCCGAAGAGAGCGCGACGCTTCATGACCTCAGTGCCCCTTGCCGCCCTCGTAGTCCTCGGCACCGCCGGCGAAGTCCTTGGCCGTGGCGGTGATGTCGAACGTCGACCCGTCACCCAGCTCGAGCGTCAGCTCGACCTCCTGACCCGGCTCGATCGGGTCCGTGAGGTCCATCAGCATCAGGTGGTCGCCACCGGGCTCGAGCCGCAGGGACTCCCCCGCGGGGATCGTCACGCTCTCGACCGGGCGCATGGCACCGTCGGCGGTCTCGTGGATCTCGGCGCGGTCGGTCAGATCGGTCGTGACGCCGACGATCTCCACGTCCTCGTCACCGCTGTTGCTGAGCACCGCGAACGCCGCGCTCATGTTCATGTCGGTGGCCTTCACCCACGCGTCCGTCACGGCGAGGCCGGCGGCCCCGCCCTGCGCGTCGCCGGTGCCATCACCACACGCCGAGAGGGTCAGGAGGGCAGCCAGAAGCGCGGGGAAGATTCGACGGAACACGCCCTTCAGGATACGTCGGCGAGGGTCGACGAAACCCTGGCCTGGGCGTGATCCGGGCCTCAGCCGCGCCGAGGGGAACCCGCACACGCCTGGTCCACCCCGACGCCGGGACGGCAGCGCCGGGCCTCGGATGATCCTGCCGGGCGCGGTTCCAGCGGTCGCCCGCGCGGCCTCGGCGGCTAGGGTGTGAACGAGTCAGCGCGCGGGGAGTCCACATGAGTCTGCAAGCATCCGAGGTCTCTGCCTCGATGCTCTCGGCCCGCGGCGACGACCTCGACGACCTGGTCCGCGAGGCCGGGCGGATCCGCGACGAGGGCCTGGCCCGCGCCGGTCGCCCCGGAGTGGTCACGTGGTCCCGCAAGGTCTTCGTCCCCGTCACGACCCTGTGCCGCGATCGCTGCCACTACTGCGTCTTCGTCGACACCCCCGGCAAGCTCGAGCGCAAGGGCATCGCGCCCTACCTCTCCGAGGAGCACGTGCTGGCGATCGCGCACCAGGGTGCGGCGCTGGGGTGCAAGGAGGCGCTGCTGACCCTCGGCGATCGTCCCGAGGACCGCTGGGACGTCGCCCGCGAGTGGCTCGACCAGCACGGCTTCGCGTCGACCTTGGACTACGTCGGGCACCTGGCTCGCCGGATCACCGAGGAGACCGGCCTCCTGGCGCACCTCAACCCCGGCGTCATGACCGCGGACGAACTGGAGCGGTTGCGCCCGACCGCACCCTCGATGGGCATGATGCTCGAGACCACGAGCCACCGGCTGTTCGCCGAGCCCGGACAGGCTCACTTCGGCTCGCCCGACAAGGATCCGGCGTTGCGCCTGCAGGTGCTCGAGGACGCCGGCCGCCTCAGGATCCCCTTCACGACCGGCCTGTTGATCGGCATCGGCGAGACGCTCGAGGAGCGGTTCGACTCGATCCTCGCCCTGCGTGACGTGTCCGAGCGCCACGGTCACGTGCAGGAGGTCATCATCCAGAACTTCCGCGCCAAGCCGGCCACCGCGATGCAGGGCGTCGCCGACGCCGAGACCGATGCGTACATCGCGGCGGTCGCCACGACCCGCATCGTGCTGGGCCCCGACGCCCGGATCCAGGCGCCGCCGAACCTCTCCGACCCCGGCGAGCTGGCCCGCCTGGTCGCGGCCGGCATCGACGACTGGGGCGGCGTCAGCCCGCTGACCGCCGACCACGTGAACCCCGAGCGTCCCTGGCCCCAGGTCGACCAGCTGACCGAGCTCACCCGTGCGACCGGCTACGAACTGCGTGAGCGCCTCACGGTGCACCCGCACTACATCCGCGACCGCGACACCTGGATCGACCCGATGCTGCACGACGCCGTTCTCGCGTTCGCCGACGCCGACGGTCTCGCCGCCGCGGGCGAGCGGACGCCGCGCACCACCGGCACCGGTCACCGCGACCTCTTCGCGCGGGCCGAGCAGGACCCCGCCGGACTGAGCGACGACGAGTACGTCCGGCTCCTGACGGCGACCGGGCCCGACCTCGACCGGCTGACCGGGTTGGCCGACGAGCTGCGGCGCTCCGTCGCGGGCGCCACGGTCTCCCTCGTCCAGAACCGCAACCTCGGCTCGGACCAGGTAGCCGACCCGGCTCTCGTCGCGCAGGTCGCCGCCGACGCGGTCGATCTCGGTGCCACCGAGCTGTGCATCCAGGGAACCGCGAGTCCGGACACCCCCGACGACGTCTACGAGCAGATGCTGCGGGCCGCCCGCGCCGCCGCTCCGGGTCTGCACCTGCACGCCTTCCGCCCGGCCGACGTCATCGACGGCGCTCGGCGGACCGGCCGCACGGTGGCCGAGCAGTACGCGGCGCTGGCTGCGGCAGGTGCCGACACCGTCCCTGGGACGGGCGTCAAGGTGCTCGATGAGGCGTATCGCGCCGAGCACTTCCCCGCCGACCTTCCCGTCGACCGTTGGGAGGAGGCGATCCGCGCCGCGCACGGCCTGGGCCTGCACTCCACCTCCGTGCTGTTCTACGGCCACGGCGAGTCGCCGCTGCAGCGCGTCCGCCACCTGCGCCGCCTCCGTGCCGTCCAGTCCGACACCGGTGGCTTCAACGAGCTCGTGCCCATGGCGTTCCCCGGCGGCGACCACAGCGACGACCAGCACCGTGCCGTCCACGCGGTCGCCCGGTTGATGCTGCACGGCAGCGTCAACCACGTCCAGGCGGCCTGGACCCGGCTGGGCGTCGAGGGCGCGATCCTCGTGCTGCGCTCGGGCGCGGACGATCTCGGCGGCACGCTCTACGACGGCCGGGTGCTGCCCGAGGCCGGCGTCGAGTTCGGCCAGGAGCTGACCGTCGAGACGGCCGAGCGCATCGCCAGGAAGCTCGGCCGCCAGCTCCGCCTGCGCACCACGACGTACGGCGTCGCCCCGTGATCCGCGTCCGGGTGGCGGTGGTCGGCGCCGGGTTCGCGGGCGTGGCCATGGCCCGGCGCCTGGCCGCCGCGGGTGAGTCGTTCGTCGTGCTCGAGCGCCGTCCCGGCATCGGCGGGACGTGGCACGACAATCGCTACCCCGGTGTCGCGTGCGACGTCCCGGCGCACCTGTACGGCTACTCCGACATCGCCCACCCGGGCTTCAGCCGCGTGTTCGCGCCGGGCGCCGAGATCCTCGAGTACCTGCAGGATGCCGCCGCGCCCGTCGCCGACCGGATCATGCTGTCGACCCGGCTCGAGTCGGCCGACTGGGACGGCGACGCCTGGCAGCTGACCACCTCACGTGGACGGGTCGAGGCGGAGGTCCTCGTGATGGCCGCCGGCCGGCTGACCGAACCACGTCTGCCCGAGGTCCCGGGCACCTTCGACGGCCCGGTCGTCCACACGGCCCGCTGGGACGACGACCTCGATCTCGACGGCGCCCGGGTGGCCGTCGTCGGCACCGGCGCCTCGGGCATCCAGATCGTGCCCGAGCTGGCGCGCCGCGCCGAGTCCGTCGTCGTGCTGCAGCGCAGCGCCCCGTTCATCCTGCCCAAGGGCGACCGTGCCTACGCCGAGGCCGAGATCGCCCTGTTCGAGCGTCAGCCCGATCGGCTGGCCGGACTGCGCGCCGACCTCATGCGCGAGACCGAGGAGGTCTTCGCCCAGCGCGCCGGCGACGGTCGCGCCGAGGCCCGGGGTCGGGCACTGGGGCACCTCGCCTCCCAGGTCCCCGATCCGGTGCTGCGAGCGGCGCTGACTCCCGACCACGAGTTCGGCTGCAAGCGCGTGCTGTTCAGCGACGACTACTACTCGACGCTGCGGATGCCGCACGTGCGCCACGTCCCCGGTGCCCTGACCGCGTACGAGCCCCGCGCGGTGGTCGCGGCTGATCGTTCCCGCCACGAGGTGGACGTCGTCGTGGCCGCGACCGGCTTCCACACCACGCGCCAGCCCTACGCCGAGCTGATCAGGGGCCGCGGGGGGATCTCGCTCGACCAGTACTGGTCCCAGGGCATGCGGGCGTACGCCTCGACCGCCGTGCACGGTTTCCCCAACCTCTTCGTCCTCGACGGCCCCAACGCGACGCTCGCGCACAACTCGGCCGTGCTCATGATCGAGGCCCAGGCCGACTACGTGGCCTCGGCGCTGCCGTGGACCGCGCACGGCCCGCTCGAGGTCTCGTTCGAGGCCGAGCAGCGGTACGTCGACGAGCTGCAGGAGCGCTCCACCGTGTGGATCTCCGGCTGCCACAACTGGTACGTCGACGAGCGGTCCGGCCGGCAGGTGCTGCTCTGGCCCGGCAAGGCCCAGGAGTTCCGCGACCGGTTCGGCTCCTTCGACCCGGCACCGTTCGGCGTCGTGGAGTCTGCCGGTGCGTGACCGGCGGCGACGCGTCTGGACCGTCGTCATCCCCGTCAAGCCGACCGAGCTGGGCAAGTCGCGCCTCGAGATCCCCGGGGTCGAGCGGGTCGCGCTGGCGCGCGCCATCGCGCTGGACACCATCGAGGCGGCGGCCCAGGTGGCGCGCGTCGTGGTCGTCACCGCGGACCCGACGATCGACGCGCCCGGCGTCGAGATCGTCGTCGAGTCCGCCCCGCGCGGGATCGCCGCAGCGGTCGCCGACGGCCTCGCCACGATCCCCCGCGATCGGCGGGCCGTCCTCCTGGGCGACCTGCCCGGACTGCGCCCGGAGGACCTCGCCCAGGCCCTCGAGCTGGCGCAGGAGACGCGCCTGGGCGCCGTGCCCGACGAGGAGCGCCACGGCACCACACTGCTCACGGCTCGGGAGGGCGACCTGCCGGAGGCGTTCGGTCCCGACTCGTGGCGCCGTCACCGTGAGGCGGGCTTCCTCGAGTTGCCCGTGCCCTCGTGGTCGACGCTGCGTCGCGACGTGGATCGGGCCGACCACCTCCTCGGCGCCCTCGGACCTCGCACCTCCGCGGTGCTCGGCCGCGTGTCCTGAATCAGGACTTCGTGAAGACCAGGTCTCCCTCGTCGGGGACCAGGCGATCACCCTCGACGGTGAGGGCCGTCGGCAGCGTGACCGGGGTGTCGGCGACGGCACCGCACTGGACCTCGCCGTCCCGGTCGGGCTTCAGGCGGACCTGCCCACCGACGAGCTCCCAACGCCCCGGCAGCTCGACACACCCGTCCGTGGCGACATAGGTGTTGTCGTCGGAGAGAGTCAGGGTGAGACGCCGGCCGGACTGCGCGATCGGCTCGGACTCCCAGGCTCCGAGCACCGGCAGCGTGTCCTCCGGGCCTCCGGTCTCCTGGGACGCCGTGTCCTGCGCAGCCGGCCCTGAGGACTCCTGCGAGCATCCCGTCAGCACCAGGGTCAGGGCGAAGAGCAGAGCGGTGAGCGTGCGCATGCCGCCACGGTAGCCGCTGGCTAGGAGGTGATGGCGGCACGCGCCAGCGTGGCCGCCCGCTCGACGTCGCTCATCCACAGCGGCCGGACGCGGACGTCCCAGCCCTCGTCGATCAGCACGGGAGCGAGGTCGGCGTCCTCCTCGGCCAGCAACCAGGTGTCGAGCACTCCCCCGTCGGCTCGCCGCCCGTAGTGCCGCGCGACGGCGTCAGCCGAGGTCTCGACGCCGATCGCCGTGAGGCAGGCGTCGGCCATGCCGCGCACGACCTTGCCGCCGATGATCGGCGAGACCCCGACGACGCGAGCTGCGTCGGCGATGGCCTCGCGGACGCCGGGGACGGCCAGGATCGGGCCGATGGACACGACGGGGTTCGAGGGCGCCAGCACGACCACGTCCGCGCCGGTGATGGCCTCGACCACGCCCGGAGCGGGCACGGCCGACTCGATGCCGGGGTTCTCGAAGGCACGAGCGAGCACGGTGGCGCGGTGCCGCGTCCACCACTCCTGGAAGTGCAGTCGCGTGCCGTCCTCGACCACGACCTGCGTGTCGACCTCGGAGTCGGTCATCGGCAGCAGCCGCACGCCGATCGGCCACCGGGAGCCGAGCCGCTCGGCGATCTGGGTGTAGGTCAGACCGTCACGCAGCCACCCGGTGCGCGCCAGGTGCGTGCCGAGGTCGAGGTCGCCCAGGGTGAACCACGGCCACCCGGCATCCCACGCGCGCAGCTCGTCACTGACGCGCTCGGTCTCGCCGGCACGACCCCAGCCGCGCTCGGTGTCGTTCACGCCTGCCAGGGCGTAGAGGATGGAGTCGATGTCGGGCTGCAGGCGCACGCCCGAGAGCCACAGGTCGTCACCGGTGTTGACGACCACGGTGATCACGGCGTCCGAGCCCTCCAGCGCAGCGCGCAGCCCGCGCACGAAGCGCGCTCCACCCACTCCCCCGGCCAGCACGGCGACCCTCATGTCAGCCACCCGTCCGGAACAGGTCCTCGTCGGGCGAGCGCACGATGCTGCGCGCGCCCGGCAGGTCGAGGCCGCCGACCAGGTCGGCTCGGCCCCGGACGATCGCGACGGGCACGTGACCGTCCTTGGGCTTGACCAGCTCGGCGGCGGCGCACAGCTCGTCCGCGACGCACGACATCGTGACGGCCAGTGGACGGCCGTCGGCGTCGCGCGCGGGCTGCTCGAACAGGCGAACGCCGGCGGCGCCGATCGCGGCGTCGGTCTGGCCCAGGCGCCAGGCGCGGCCCAGCGTGTCGGAGACCAGGACGCCGACGTGGGCGACCTCGCGCAGTCGCTCGGCCAGTCGCCGGGCCGAGGCGTCGGGATCGACGGGCAGCAGCAGGACGTGACCGTCGGGGACGTTGCTGGCGTCGACCCCCGCGGCGGCGGCGACGATCCCGAGGCGGTTCTCGACGATGCGCACCGAGCCGCGCTCGGCGACGACGCGGACGGTCTCGGCGGTGATCGCGTCCTCACGGTCAGCGGCCGCGACGAGGCGGCCCTCGGCCTTCGAGACGATCTTGGACGTCACGACGACGATGTCGCCGTCGGACGGCGTGCTGTGAGCGAGGATCAGGGCGGCGAGGTCGTCGCCCTCACGGATCTCCGGCAGTCCGGAGACCCCGGAGACGGTCAGCATCGAGGCTCAGGCCGCGTCGGCCTGGTTCCGCCGCCAGCGGATGCCGGCCTCGATGAGCTCGTCGATCTCGCCGTCGAGGACGGCCTGCGTCTGGCCGGTCTCGTAGTCGGTGCGCAGATCCTTGACCAGTTGGTACGGGTTGAGCACGTAGTTGCGCATCTGGTCGCCCCACGAGGCCTGGACGTCGCCGCGCAGCTCGTCGAGGTGGGCGCGCTCCTCGGCCTTCTTCAGGGCCAGCAGCTTGGCCTTGAGGATCACCATCGCGCTGGCCTTGTTCTGCAGCTGGCTCTTCTCGTTCTGGCAGCTGACGACCACGCCGGTGGGGATGTGGGTCAGACGCACGGCCGAGTCGGTGGTGTTGACGCTCTGGCCGCCGGGACCGCTGGAGCGGTAGACATCGACGCGCACCTCGTCCTCGGGGATCTCGATGTTGTCGGTGGCCTCGAGCACGGGCACGACCTCGACCGCGGCGAAGGACGTCTGACGACGGCCCTGGTTGTCGAAGGGGCTGATCCGGACCAGGCGGTGCGTGCCGGCCTCGACCGAGAGGGTGCCGTAGGCGTAGGGAGCGCGGATCGCGAAGGTCGTGGACTTGAGCCCGGCCTCCTCGGCGTAGCTCGTGTCGTAGATCTCGACCGGGTACTTGTGGCGCTCGGCCCAGCGGATGTACATGCGCTGGAGCATCAGGGCGAAGTCGGCGGCGTCGACGCCACCGGCGCCGGAGCGGATGGTCACGAGGGCCTCGCGCTCGTCGTACTCTCCCGAGAGCAGCGTGCGGACCTCGAGGCTGTCGATGGCGGTGGCGAGTCGGTCGACCTCGGACTCGACCTCGGCCCTGGAGTCGGCGTCGCCCTCCTCGGCACTGAGCTCGAGCAACACGCTGACGTCGTCGAGACGCTGGCGCAGGGTGCGGACCTTCTCGGTCTCGGACTGCAGCACCGACAGGCGACCCGTGACGCGCTGGGCGTTGGCCTGGTCGTCCCAGAGGTCGGGGGCCCCGACCTCCTCCTGCAGATCGGCGATCTCCGCCTCCATCTTGGGCAGGTCGAGCACCCGCTCGATCGACGTCAGGGTCGTGTCGAGTTGCTTGATCCGGTCATTGAGATCGACGGTGGCCACGCGTCGAGGTTACCGCCGAAGGCCAGAACCGGTGTCGTCGACCGTCCGCGTGGCGGGCGAATTGAGATTCCTTCGGTATGCGAGGTGAATTCGGTCACGCGAGCGCGCGGCACCCGGCATGATCGATCCACCGAAGTACGCGGGAACGGAGAAGGCATGACGAACGAGCACATCGCTGCCATCGCGCTGGGCAGCGAGATGGGCTTCCTCGTCTTCTGGCTCGTGCCCCACACGGCGGCGCTGAGCCTGATGTCGACGCTCCTGGTCGTGGTCGGATCCGTCGCCCTGGTGACCCTGATCGCCCGGGGCATCGCCGCCCGGTTCGGCATCGATGACCCCTGGCGCGAGATCGGCCTGGACGCCGGCTGGGATCTGGAGCTGGCCGAGATCTGCGCCTGACAGACCAACGGCGGGTCGTCCCGAGGGAGACGACCCGCCGTTCTCCGTCTGCGGCTACTTCGCCAGTCGCAGGGCGTCGCGGATCGTGAAGAACACGTCCGTCTGGTCGGTCAGGCCCACGACGTTCGCCGCCCGCGGCCCGTACGCCGCGATCCGCAACTGCGACCCGGTGTGCTGCTGTGAGCCCGCGGCGGCGCTCGTGGCGTAGTTGATCGTCATCGGCTGGCCGTCGCGCGTCAGCAGGTTCACGGTCGAGCCCGGCGTGGCCGAGCCGGCCTCGACGATCTGGCTGGTGTGGGCGTGGTCGGCCGTGACGATGACCGTCGTGTGCTTGTCCTTCTTGGCGTAGTCCAGGGCGACCTTGACGGCCTCGTCGAGGTCGAGCGTCTCGCCGATCTGGCCGCACGCGTCCGAGGAGTGGTTGCGCTTGTCGATGCTGGCTCCCTCGACCTGCAGGAAGAAGCCCTTGCGGTTGCCGCGGTCGAGCAGCTCGATCGACTTCTTCGTCAGGTCGGCCAGGTCCGGCAGGGCGGCCGTGCGGGCCGGGTTCTCGGTGCACGCGACCGGCGCCTTCGTGCCGCCGTCGGCCGTGGCGGCCGGGCCGGTCCACCGGACCGGGAAGTTGCCCGGCGTGAACAGGCCCAGCAGCGGCCGCTCCTGGTCGGCCTGCTTCACGGCCTTGAGGGACGCGAGGTCCTCCACGACCCGGTAGCCGCGGTTCTCGGCCTGGCGGCGCAGGGTCTGACCCTTCCAGGAGCCGGCCGTCGCCGTCTCGGCGAAGGTCGCGGCACCGCCACCGAGGGACACGTCCGGACGCGTGTCGAGCAGCTGCTCGGTGATGCTGCCCTTCCCACCGTTCTCCTTGGCGTTCGCGGGGCACTTGGCCGTGGTGGCCGTGGGCCCGTAGCAACTGCGGCTGGTCACGTGGGCGACCTGGACGGCCGGGGTCGCGTCCTGCAGCTCGGCGGTCGAGACGTTGCCGGTCTTGTAGCCGGCCTTCTTGGCCAGTTGCAGCAGGGTGCTGCGGGGCTTGCCGTCGATGTCGACGCTGACGGCACCGTCGTACGACTTGGTGCCCGTCGCCCAGGCGGTGCCGGTGGCGGCGGAGTCCGGGACGTAGTCGGGCTTGCCGTCCTTGGTCAGGGAGTAGGTCGTGTACTGGCCGGTGAGCGGCAGGGCGTCGATGCCGGGGAACCGGCCGGCGGCGCCATGGACGTAGTTGCGGGCGCTCGTGATCTCCGAGTCCCCCATCCCGTCGCCGACGAGGAGGATGACGTTGTCGGGCCGGCTGCCGTCGATGGCCTTCTTCACGATCTTCGTCTGGTCGCCCGAGAGGCGCGCGGCGCCGCCGGGGCGGGAGAGGTCACGCTCGCCGCCGGCGACCGATCCCACGACTGCTCCCCCGAGGAGCAGTCCTGCGGTGCCGAGGACGAACATGCTGCGGGTGCTGGTGCGAATCTTCATGGGTCCAGACCAGCGCAGGCCCGTGACCGCCCGGTGAACTGCGCCGGAAGGCCTGCCGTCCAGTGCGGCAATCCCCGGGGTCGGCGACCGAACCGACCTGCCCGGAGCGACCGAGCCGCTGCAGGGCGCCCGGGGAAGGGCATGATGGTGCCCATGGACGCTCCCAGGCCGATCACGCCGCCCGGTTGGTACGACGACGGACACGGCCAACTGCGCTGGTGGGACGGCTCCCAGTGGACGCAGCACACTGCTCCCCTGGCTCAACAGGCACCGCAGCAGCAGGTCGCGCAGCCGGCGCAGGCGGTCGCGCAGCCGGCGCAGGCGCCGCGGCGTACCGAGGACCTCGTGCCGGTGAAGCGCTCGAAACTGGCGTGGATCCTGCCGATCGTGTTCGTGGTCGCTGCGCTGGTGGGATCGCTCAGTGCGGTGGCGCTGTGGAGCTCCGGCGCGATCGACGCCGAGCCGCTCGAGCGCACGTACGCCACCTACACGCGGGCCGAGCTCACGAAGGACTGCGCGACCCTGGTGGCCGTCACGACGGCGAACTTCCGCGACGACCTGACCGAACGGCCGTTCACGTGCGCCGAGTGGGCCTCGCAGCGTCCCGTCATCCAGCGGGCCGGCACGCCGAAGTGGGGCTTCCGGATGGGCCCGGTCGGCGTCCTGCTCGTCGAGGAGAGGCACTTCCGCTTCCTGGGCGACGAGGAACTGTCCGGAGCCACCCTCACGTCCTTCACGCTGATCCGCGAGGACGGCCGCTGGAAGATCGACGACGCCGGCGACGACGTCGACGGCGACATCGACTGACCCTGGTCTTGTCAGATCGGGCCCCACGAGTGACGCTGGTCACATGGGACTCGTTCCCCGTCGGATCCGACTCGCGCTGGTCGCGTCGGCGGTCGTTGCTGGAGGACTGCTCGTGGCCGTCTCCGAGACGACGCACTCACCGGCCCAGCGGACACCATCGCGCGGTGCGGCGCCTGACCCGGCGGCCGATGTCGCGCAGGTCGCCAGCGCGACCCCGCGCTGCTTCGGTGCCGCCTCGATGGCGAAGAAGCGCTGCTACAACCCCGCCCTGCGCGGGAGGCTGACCCCCAGGCCGAGCGTCGCCGCGAAGGACACGGCGCACTTCCCCGGTAAGCAGTGCTACGGGTCGAACGTGATGCAGACCCGCCTGAACCGAGGCTGCTCGTTCGGCACCCGGGCGCGGGGACGTCCGCACATGATCCTCGTCGGCGACTCCCACGGCCGGGCCCTGATGCCGGCACTCGTGGCGATGGCCCAGGGTGGCCACATCTCGCTGGAGGCCCAGATGCGTGCCTCGTGTGCGTGGACGACCTCGAACGTGATCCACCCGCACCGCCCTCGCGTGGGGGCGTGCCGCACCTGGCGCAAGAACCTGCAGCGCTGGCTGGTGAAGCGGGCGGCGCGGACCGACGTGATCATCACGACCGGCTACGCGCGGCAGGTCGACGGCAGCGCCTCGTCGCAGGTCAAGAAGATGCGCGGAGTGTGGCGTCCACTGATCAAGCGCGGGGTGCGCATCGTCGCCGTGAGTGACAATCCGCGGCTGGAGGACGAGCCGCAGAAGTGCCTCAAGAAGCACGGGGCACGCAAGGGTGCGAAGAAGTGCGGCGTCTCGTCGAAGGCCGGCCTCTCGCGCGACCCGTTCCTGCTGACGGCGAAGAAGACCAGCGGGGCGACGGCCATGGACCTGCGCTCGCGCTTCTGCCGCAGCGGATTCTGCCCTGCCGTGGTCGGTGGGGTGAACGTCTACCGCGACACCACGCACATCACCGTGACCTACTCCAAGACGCTGGCCCCAGTGCTGCTGGCCCGGTTCCGCGCGATGCGGCTGATCCGCTGACTCAGTCCGCGGGCGGCGTCGGCCGGCTCTTGGGGCTTCGGTTGACGTAGTCGCCGAAGGCGAATGCGGCGAGGGCCGCCACGGTTCCGATCACGCCGGCCCGTATGACCTCGTCCTGGGGACCGGCTCCGGGAGCACACGTCAACCCGATCCAGTAGAAGCCGATCGGCGTGACAGCCGTGTTCAGGTGGCCCTTCATCGCGAGTCAACGCCTTCCGTTCCCAGGGAATCGAGAGCACGACGATCCCACGTTCCGCCTCCGTGTTCCAGAACTTCGGGGTGCCAGATGCTGTCACCCCGAGCACGTGACGCGTCAGGCCGACGGTGGCGACCGGGGACTCCGGGAACTGAGGATCGTGTAGCCGACGAACGCGAACCCGACGGCCGCCGCGACCGCCCCGATCAGGCCGGTCCGGAGGGGATCGCCTATCGGGCATGTCCGGGCGAAGCGGTCAGGCGCGGGTGAGCCAGGCGTCCCTGACGACCGCCAGTGCCTCGTCGGGACCGGCCTTGATGACGCATTGATGGCCCAGCGCCGTCTCCCACGCGTCCTCGGTCGGTGCCGTCTCGAACATGCGTGGCGTCGGCACGAGGCCGGTCGGCCCGTGCTTGACGAACAGATCGACGGCCTCCGTGGTGACTGCGCCGCGCTGCGCGAGCGCCCAGAGGTCGTACAGGTCCCGCTCGGCAAAGCGGTCGCACCACACCGCGAGCTTGGAGGCGGCGAAGGCAGCGATGGTCGGCACGCGCATGGCGGCGGCAGGAACGCCCTCGTACCGCTGATACAGGCTGACGACCTCGGTCGGCCAAGCCGGATAGCCGGTGCCGTCGACGAGCTGCACCTGCACCTGGAGGCCGGCGACCTGCAAGACCGCCGGCTCTGAGCCGCGGGTGTTGGTGAGTTCGGGCAGCCACGCCACCTCTCCGTAGGCCCTCGCCAGCGCACGCGAGACGACGCGGTCAATGTCGTTGGCGACGTCAGCGCGACGCCACAGGGCGATCAGGTCGATGTCCTCACTGAGCCGCAGATCGGGCAGGTGGGTGCGGCTGAGCGCGGTGCCCCCGAAGAACGTCATCTGGTCGTCGGGCAGCTTCGACAACGCGGCCAGGATGTGCGAGATCAGCTTGTCGCGCTCGACCTGTGCGGTGCCGACGCCGAACTGCTCGGCGACACGTGCCTCGTCAGTCAGAGCTGGCGGGTCGGTCGACTCCGTCATCGCGTGGCCTTGAGAAGTGCAGCGGCGCGACGGCCGAAGTGGTGCTCGTCGGCGAGCTCGAGCAGGTGCTCGGTGTCAACGCGCGGCATCAGGTTCGCGATCGCGGCTCGAGCCTCGACCTCGAGGCCGCCCAGCTTCGGTCGGCGCGCGAGGTCGAGGACGGTCTGCTCGACGGTGGTGACCAGGACGCGGCCGGTCTCCACGGGCATCCTCACCGCATCGAGGCGAGCGGTGTCGCGGGCGACGAAGACGACCCGACCTCCGTCGTCGAGGGTGATGGGCGCGTGCTGGCGCGGGACGGCGACGATGCCGACGCCGATGGCGCGAGGGAGCGCCCCGTGGATGCGTGCTGCAGTCAGCCCCATGAGCACGATCTCCTCGCCGGGGTAGGCCGTCGTCGCGATGGCCGCGGTGGCGGTCTCGATGGTTGGCCGCCACGTGAGCGGCTGGTCGTCCGGCGGAGCCATGTAGTAGCCGGGAGCGAGCCGGATCAGCTCACCGTTCGCGGCGTGATGGCGCAGGAGGGCGCGCGGGTTGGCGTACTTGTCCGCGAGGTTCACCGGCCGGACGGCGCGGAGCTGCGCACGGGCGACATCTCGGAGTGCAGTCATGGCTCTTCCCTCGCTATTACCGAAATCGTAGCATGGGACACTACGATTTCATTAGTAGCGCGCCGTCGCTGACCTCGAGAGAGTCAGCGCCGTACTCGCCACCACATGGTGGGGCTCATCAAGAGCGCGCACCGAACCGGTCAGGCCGCGCTGCTGATGCTCGGCCACGGCGTCACCTGCCGCGCGACGGTCCCACGTTCGGACCGCATGATCCAGAGCCTCATGGCGCCAGGTGCAGTCGGCCCGAGGCGTCGGCCCGGATCGTGGCGGTGTCGGGCACCCCCGGTGGGACGAGGGGCAGTGGGACGCGGCGGGTCAGTCGGACCTCGACCCGGTCGCCGGCGGTGCTCAGTCGGACGTCGACGTCCGACGGCACGATGCCACGGATGAGGCTCTGCGCGTCGGCGGCATCGAGGACGGCCGCTTCGTCGATTCCCCCGGTGTACACAGCATCTCGGTCGAGTCCGTCCGCGGCGTGCAACGCCACCCGGTCGGCGAGATTCATGAGCTCGCGTCGCTCGAGGAACGCGGCCGAGGCGTTGACCACCACCACGACCAGCAGGCCCAGGACGGCGAGGAAGCCCACCGTCAGGACGGTGACGTTGCCCCGCTCGCGTCGCCTCATGGCGCGGCCCGGTACCGGCCGAAGGGTTCGGTGTGGGTCGAGGAAACGTCGAAGGCCGCGACGGGATCGCCGAACAGGTCCGGCGCCAACGGGAGCCGCTGCGAGGAGCGGACATCGACGACCACGGTCGAGCCGGGGACGAAGCAACTCGGCTCGCACCGCGTCGAGACGGAGGCGCCGGACACGTCGTGATCGGCCAGCACCAGGCGGGCAGCCACGCGAGCGCGTGACTCCGCGGCAGCCGCATCCTCGGACTGGATGAAAGCGCGCGCCGCCGCCTCGCTGGCGGCCGCCACGGCATAGGCCGTGCGCTGGGTCTCGAAGACGGCGATGACGACATAGACCAGGGGCACCAACAGGAGCAGTGTCAGCCAGGTGAACTCGACGGTCGCGCTCCCCCGCTCGCGCGTCATGGCTCCTCCTGGCGGACCGCGTGCCCGATCGCGTCGAGGGACACGCCCGGCCCCCACAGCCCGAGCGGCGGCACGTCGCCGCGGATCCGGACCTCGATGACGGCGACGCCGTCGACCTGCGTCTCACGCGCCACGACGTCATCGGCGTAGCGGTCGGCCAGCGTCGTGCGGATGACCTCGCGTGCCCGAGCCTGGGCGTCGGCCGGCCCCGAGCCGAGTCCGGCAGCGGCCCGTGCACCGTCGGACGCCGCAGCGACCATCGTGTTGCGCACGTGAAGGACCAGCGCGAGCTGGGCGATGCCGAGGACGAGCGGGATCAGCACCATCAGGACCAACACGAATTCCGGCACCGCCGCACCGCGCTCGTCCCGGCGCCCCGCGCCACACATCTCAGCCACCGACGGACATCAAAGCCTGGTTGAGCATCGAGGTCAGCCGAGGGCCGGCGATCGCCGTCAGTCCGGCGACGACGCCGGCCGTCATCAGGGTGATCATCACCCACCCGGGCACATCGCCGCGTTCTTGCGTTCGCAGTCGAGCGATCCGTGATCTCATGCGATCTCCTTCATGTCAGCCACCCGACGAGAGGTGGAGTCCGGCCAAACCTGGGAAGAATGCGAAGGCGATGGTGATCGGCAGGATCAGGAAGACGACCGGGACCATCATGGCGATCTCGCGCCGACCGCCGGACTCGAGCAGCTCGCGCCGGGCGGCCTCGCGGACGTCGGCGGCCTGCGCGTGAAGCACGTCGATCAAGGGCGTGCCCCGGTCGATGGCGACCGCGAGTGCCTCGGCGAACCGAGCCACGCTCATCACCCCGGTGCGCGCCGCGAGATCGTCGAGGGCGCCCACGACGGTGCCGCCCGCACGCACCTCCGCCAGGACCTGACCGAGCTCACGGGACAACGCGCCGTGGCTGACCCGGGTCACTCGCTCGAGCGAGGAGACCGGACTCTCGCCGGCCGCGACCGACAGCGCGAGCAGGTCGGCCACGGTGGGGAACTCCGCTCGCATGCGCGCCTCGTGATGGCGCACCCGCGCCGAGAGCCACTGGTCGCAGGCCAGACAGCCGCCGATGAGGCCTGCTCCACACCACAGCAGCAGCGCGATCGCGGGCGGCTGCGCGATGGACCAGGCCACCATCGACGCGCCCACGGCTACGGCGAGCCCGACCGCGCCCCACATCGCTTGGCGGACGCGGAAGTCCTCGACCGTCTCGTCGCTGCCACAACGCCGCAGCCGCCGTGCGATGGCAGCGTTGCTGCCCAACGACTCGCCGATCGAGCCCGTCAGGCGCCGCCACGACGGTCCGGCGACGTGGTCCAGGAGGCGCCCGGCGCGCGGCTCGGCCACCGACGGACGGACATCGCGCACGTACGGGAGCAGACGATCGGCCAGGCTCGGCCGGCGCGCGCGCCGCCACCCCTGCGCCATCAACAACAGGCCACCGGTGAACGCGGCCCCGATCATCGCGCCGATCACGTGAGGATCCTCTGCTCGGTGGGCAGCCGGCCCAGACGCAGCATCAACCGGTACGCCACCAGACAGATGAGGGCCCCGGTGACGAGCAGCATGACTCCTGACGGTGTGGCGAACCGCGCGATCACGGCGCGCTGCAGGCTCATCATCAGCAGCACCAGCCAGGGGGCGGCGACCGCGAGCCGCGCGGCCCCGATGGTCCACGACTGGCGCGACTCGAGTTCGCCGCGGGTGCGCAGGTCGTCGCGCAGGAACCCGGACAGGGAGCGCAGCAGCCGACCCAGGTCGCCACCGCCGACCTCGCGAGCGATCCGGAGCGCCTCGACCACGCGATCGCCGATCGGGTCGGCGAGCCGCGCCTTCAGCAGATCCAGACTCTCGGCGAACCGTCCGGTGGAACCGTAGTCGCGACCGAACTGGATGAAAGGCTGGCGCAACGGCTCGGGCCCGCGCTCACCGAGTTGGATGAGTGCCTCGGGCAGTGAGAGTCCCGCCCGGACCGCCGACGCGAGATGGTCGACGGCGTCCGGCCACGCCTCCGCATGCTCACGCTGGCGTCGGGCCGCCCGCGAGCGGATGAGGGCGAACGGCGTCCATGCACCGGCGATGCCGGCCAACGCCCCGACGACCGCGACCCCGGTGACGCCGGCGGCGACGATGGCCGCCACCACGGCGATGCCGACAGCCGCGAGCACGATCGTCCGCGGGGTGACGTCAGGCATGCCCGCACGCTCGAGCAGTGCTTCGATCCGATGAGGCCCGGCCACGCGCGGCGGCGCAGCCGGCTTCGGTTGCCAGTTGTCGACCACGAGCAGCAGCCCGATGCCGAACACCAGGCCGATCAGCGTTCCCACAGCGACTCCGGATCGATGCCCGCCGCCTCGAACGCCTCGCGCCGCTGCGGGGTTCCCGGTCCCCGCACGAGGCTGCCGGCGCGTCGGACGAAGATCGGCTCGGCCTCGATGATCCCGTTCTCGGCCCGGCCGGTGGTGGCGACGATCTCGCGGACGGCACGGCGCCCCGACGCGTCGATCGCGGTGTGGACGACGATGTCGACCGCCGTCGCGACCGTCGGCACGACGAATCCCGCGGAGACGTTCTCGCCGGCCAGCAGCGGAAGCGTGCAGAGCTTCACCAGCGCCTGTTTCGCGGAGTTCGCATGGATCGAGGCCATGCCGGGGAGTCCGGAGTTCAGCGCGAGCAGCAGGTCGAGTGCCTCCTCGGCCCGAACCTCACCCACGATGATCCGGTTGGGGCGCATGCGCAGTGCTTCCTTGACCAGCATCCGCAACGTGATCTCGCCGGTTCCCTCGAGCCCGGCCTGTCGGGTCTGCATCGCGACCCAGTCGGGGTGGGACGTCTTGAGCTCGAAGACCTCCTCGACCGACACCAGCCGTTGGGTTCCGGGGATCGACCCGGCGAGGCAGTTCAATAGCGTGGTCTTGCCGGCCTGGGTTCCTCCGCTGACGACGATGTTGAGCCCGGCCAGGACGCACGACTTCAGGAACGATGCCGCCCGTTCGTCGAGGGTGCCGAGGGTGACCAGGTCGTCGAGACCGGCCGCTCGGGCGACGAACTTGCGGATGTTGACGGCCGTGAAACCGCGCGTGATGCCGTCGAGCACGACGTGCAGACGGTGACCGCCGGGGAGCATCGCGTCGACGAACGGCTGACTCAGGTCGAGTCGGCGGCCGCTGGACGAGAGCATCCGCTCGACCAGCTCGCGGACCTGCTCGGTCGTGAGCATGACCGACGTCAACTCATGGCGGCCGTCGCGGGCGACGAAGACTCGCTCGGGTTGGTTGATCCAGAGCTCCTCGATCTCAGGATCGTCGAGGAACCGCTGCAACGGACCGAATCCCACCAGGTCCGCCACCAACTGACCCACCACATGGTCCGGCTCATCGAGCGCTCGGACAGCCCCTGTCAGGCTGCGCTGCTCGTGCTCGGCCACCGCGTCGCTGGCCGCGCGACGCACCGCATCGACGTCGGTGCGCGGATCGATCCGGCGTTCGCGAACGAGGGCGCGGACCCGATCGGCCAAGACCTCCATGTGCTTCCCCCCGAAAGCCGGTGCTGCTTGGCCTGCATCATGGCCAACGGCAAGACACGGTCACAAGGCCCGCACAGCGATCTGTGGATGAAGGGACGAAAGAGGCATACGGCTGTGACCGGCGCCACGAAACCGAGCTGCAACGAGCGAAGGCTGGCTGTCGAGCCAGTCCCACCACTGACGCGTGGACCTCGATGACATGATCATGAAATGTCGGCCCTGAGCACTGGTTCGGAGCAGGAGCGGCGGCGCTTCCGCCGCTCCTGCTACACCGCGACGTTCGCACTGGCGGGGTTCCTCGACATCGCGCTGAGCTGCCGCATCCTCGCTGACCTCGGCTTCCTGCGCTCCGTCATCTGGGGCCTCGTCGGCGCCGCCGTCTACGCGCTGGCATACCTCGCGCTCTCCATCACGTCCCAGTTCCTGGGCGACGACCCCGAGGGTGATGCCGCGGCACGGGTCGATCACGAGGCACCTTCCGAGGACGAGGACGATAACGACGCGCCGGGCCCGTGGTGGTCCGAACTGGGGTGGCACCTGCTGACGTGGGCCATCGTCGCCGTCTCGACGGTGTGGCTCTTCGTGCTGTTCAACGTGAAGTCCATCGTCGTGATCGCAGGCTTCGCGGCGCTGACCCCTCGCCCGTCCACGGCGGAGTTCCTCGCCGTCGTCGTCGTCAGCGGGACGATCCAGCTGGTCGCCATGAACACCATCGCCGTCCCTGCCGCCAAGCGCCGCGGGGTGAGCCTGTGACCCATCTCGGCACCACGCGGCCTGCGGCCATGTGAGGGCTCACGTCGGGCCTGAGTCTCGCGCTGCTGGGCGGCTGGACGCTCGGGTCGAGCCTGGTCACCGCGGCGATCGCGGCCGTGGCGGCGTGGTTCATGGCCTCGATGATCCGCAGCTCGCGTCGCGGCGATGGCCTGCTGGATGGGGCGACCTGTGCCGCTCCCGCGCACGACGCACCGTGGTTCGACTCGTCCCGGACGCTCGCGAGAACGGTCGGGATCCGCGGCATGGTCGTGGTCGGGACCTTCGTGTCGATCGCTGACCTGGCGATCGCGTTGTCGGGGCCAGGCGAGCCTGCCTGGCTGAGTCCTCGTAGCTCAGCCGACTTCGTATCAAAGCTGCCAGAGTCGGGTGGTCGAACACCGCCGCGTAGCTTCCGGCTTAGACTCACCAACCCCGTGCGTCCTTTCGCCGAGGGGGTTCCTATACGACCTTTTGGTGAGCGCATCAGCTCGTGGCGGCCGTCGCGCGCGATGAAGACCCGCTCGGGTTGGTTGATACCCACCACATGGTCCGGCTCATCGAGCGCTCGGACAGCCCCTGTCAGGCTGCGCTGCTCGTGTTCGGCCAACGCGTCGCTGGCCGCGCGACGCACCGCATCCGCGAGAAACCGCCCATCAGCCTTCTTGCAAGGCAAGGGCAATGAAGACGCCCAAAGCGAGCGACAGTGCCCAGGGAGCAACCCACGAGATGGGGCGGTCCAAACGTCGCTCGATGATGTGGTGGAGCACGCCGTAACCCGCTGAAGCGACAATCAGCACGGGCGCTGCATCCCGCAGCGCGGACCATCCAACGTCGGTTGAAGCCGCCAACGAGGCGAACGCGAAGCCCGCCGCACCAACGACTAACCCGACTCCCATGTATCCCCAGGGAAAGGCGTCCGTGACCAGATCAGGATCGCGATGCTTGACCCCGTCGACGGCCGCAGCCACGAGTCCGAGAGCAGCACCAGCGATCCCCAGGCAGACCAATACCGCCGCCACCAAGACGCTCATACCATCGCCCAACATGTCGGACACGGTGATGCTGGATGGTGTCGAAGTCAAGAATGAGAGTCGCCGCGGACTTCACAAGACATCTGCGGACAGTCGGACGAAAGAGCCACGCCCTCACAGTCCGAGCATGTGCACGATCCCGCGGCCGACGAGGAACAGTCCGCCCGCCGTCAGGATCAGCACCGTCACCAACCGGCCCTTCGCGTCGATGAAATGGGACAGGGCCTGCAGCAGGCGCCGCGTGGGCTGAGGCGCCACCAGCGTCATCGCGAGGGGAAGCCACGCCGGCACCGCGCCCAGAACGGTCACGATGGCGACCACGATCAGGCGTTCGAGAACGTCGATGTGGCTGGCAGCGATCTCCTTGGCCACCGGGACCATGACCGCCAGCGTCGTGAAGTTCGTCGCCATGGAGAACACACCGAAGCCCAGCGCCGCGCTCGGACCGAGCCCGCGATCGTGCGACTTCTTGGGCTTCGGGGCACGTGGCCGCCGGTACCGCAGCACAGCGGCGATGAGCAGGAGCAGAACACCCAGGCCCACGTCGAGGGAGGCGCTCAGCCTCGGCTCCTCGGGAAGCGCGATGGACCTGCCGAAAAGGACCAGGGCCGACAGCAGGACCAACAGCGTCCCACCGACACCGAGGGCGTAGCACCCGGCGATGCGGCGTCCGTTGCGCCCGGACAGCAGCACCGTCTGCTCCGTCATCATGACCGGACTGACAGCGCCCACGAGGGACAGCGGGATCACGAGCGCAAGCACACTGAGCATGTGCCTGAAGCGTATCGCCGGATCCGTGTCCGGGCCTGCCGCTGTGGCGCTAGTGCTTGAAGTGCCCGGTCGCGCGGGCGAGGAGGTGCTGGACCTCGCGGCGGTCGGCGACGGCGAGCTTCGCGATGAGCTTGTCGGCGGCCTTGCCAGCGACGGTGGTGACGGTCCTGCCCTGCCAGGAGATCAGGACCTTGCCGTCCTTCGTGACGACGTGACCGAAGACGTCCTCCGCGAAGCGGTTGCGGGCGTCCTCGACCATGAGCGCGGGACTACTTGGTGGTGTCGGCGTCCGGCTTGGTGTCGGTCGCCGCGCCCGGGAGCGGCATGCGGTGCGTGGCCTCGATGTCGTGGTCGGCCTTGGTGGCCTCTTCAGCGGGCGTCGGGGGCACGTAGTGCTTGCTCTTGGTGTTGATCGCGGCCGCGATGAGCGCGATCACGACGGCCAGCACGAGGGTGCCGCCGATGAAGATCGCGACCCACTCCAGCCACGAGAGGGTCTCGCCCTGGTCCCACGTGTCCGGGGCGGTGTCGGCCGAGGCCGGCGTCGCGAAGACGACGACGGCGAGCAGGGCGGCGGTCACGGGGGTGATCACTCGGGCGAGGCTCATGGGCACATCGTATCCATCCTCATCGGAGCTCGACCGCTCACCCGTAGGGTTGAGTCGTGGATTGGTCAGTGAAGCTCGAGGACGTCGTCGCCTGGTTGTTGGATGTGCCCGGCAAGGCCGTCCTCATCATCGCCATCGCGGTGGTGCTGCGCTGGCTGGCACACCGATTCATCAACCGGCTGACGGGCCGCGCCGCGAAGGGCGCCGTGCCCGAGATTCTCGCCAATTCCAAGGCCGGCGTGTTCCTGTCCGACCTACGCAACGGCACGGCCGAGCGACGCCGACAGCGCGCCGAGACGATGGGGTCGCTCCTGCGCAGCATCGCCTCCGGCGCCATCTGGAGCATCGCCTTCGTCATGGTGCTGGGGGTGTTCGGTCTGCCGATCGCTCCGCTGCTGACCGGCGCCGGTGTCGCCGGTGTCGCCCTGGGCTTCGGCGCGCAGACCCTCGTCAAGGACTTCCTCTCGGGCATCTTCATGATCCTCGAGGACCAGTACGGCGTCGGTGACGCCGTCGACCTCGGCGAGGCGTCCGGCATGGTCGAGTCCGTCGGCCTGCGCGTCACCAAGCTGCGCGACGTCAACGGCACCGCCTGGTACGTGCGCAACGGCGAGATCCTGCGCGTCGGCAACCAGAGCCAGGAGTGGGCGCGCACCGTGCTCGATGTGACCGTCGCCTACGACTCCGACCTCGACCAGGTCCAGCAGATCCTGCGCGAGGAGGCCCACGCCCTCTACACCGACTCGACCCTGTCCTCGTTCATGATCGAGGAGCCCGAGGTCTGGGGCGTCGAGCGGTTCGACAAGGACGGCGTCGTCGTCCGCACGGTGGCCAAGACCGCTCCCCTGCACCAGGGCGAGGTGGGCCGTGCCCTGCGAAGCCGCGTGCTGCGCCGCTTCGACGCGGCCGGCATCCGCATCCCCTCCACCACTTTTCCGCCCTCGGGAGGCACCGCATGACCGAACCGCAGAACGACACGCAGGCCACGGAGACGTTCTACGAGGCGATCGGCGGACACGCCACCATCGCCCTGATCGTCGAGGTCTTCTACCAAGGCGTGGCGCAGGACGAGCTGCTCAAGCCCATGTACCCCGAGGAGGACCTGGGCCCCGCGGCCGAGCGCCTGACGATGTTCCTCGAGCAGTACTGGGGCGGGCCCACCACCTACTCGCAGCGCCGCGGCCACCCGCGCCTGCGCATGCGGCACGCCGACTACGCGGTCACCGAGGAGGCGCGCGACCACTGGCTCAAGCACTTCCGCGACGGCCTGGACGCCGCACAGCTGGAGCCCGAGCTGGACGCGCAGTTCTGGGCGTACGCCCAGCACGCCGCCAACTTCATGATCAACGCGAAGGGCTGATCAGCCCATCGCCGCGAGGAGCGACTGCCGCTCCTCCTCGGTGAACTTGCGCGACGACTGCTTCGCCGCCTCGAAGCCCACCAGCACCGCCGAGGACGAGGCGAACGCCTGACCGTCGGCGCCCAATTGGGCCTCGATCACGAAGGATCCGTTGCCCACCCGCGCGACGCGCGTGCGGGTCTCGAGCGCCGGGCACCAGTCGATCGGCCGGTGGTACCGCGCCTCGACACTGGCGACCACGAAGTTCCCCGGCGTGAGCCGGCTCAGCACGCCGTCGATGAACGGGACACGCGTCTCCTGGAAGAGCTCGAAGACCTGGGCCTCGCTGATGTGCCCGGAGCCGTCGAGGTCCGTGCGCCGCACCGCGATCGACCCGACCTGGGCCGCCTGGTTCAGCGCCTCGGGGGCGGCATGGGTGCCGAACTCGACCTCGACGGCGGCGAACTCGGTGTCCGTGCCGGCCACGCCGATGGACTGCACGATCTGGTTCTGCTCGACCCGGCTCGTGACCACGACGGGCTGGCGACCCAGCAGCAAGGGCCGCTTGAACTGGATCCGCATCGCACCGATCGGACCCGGCGGAATCTCGCTCATGCCGGCGCGGGCGTTCTCGGCGTACCGCAGGTAGACGACGTTGTTGACGTGGTTCAACGAGTCGAGGTCGGCCCAGCGCATCGGGATTTCGTGTCGGAACTCGGTCACCCGCGCATCCTGCCACGCGCCCTTCCGCCCACCACATGGACACTGTATTGTGCTCGACTGTCGGGCCCATAGAGCCGCCCGACGCGCCCTCAGGCGCCGACGGTGTCGTCGATCTCGACGACCGCGTCGCCCTCCTGGACGATCTGGCCCTCCGAGACGAGGATCCCGGCCACGTGCCCGTGCACGGGCGAGACCACGGGGATCTCCATCTTCATCGTCTCCATGATGACCAGCGGGTCACCGGGTCCGACCTGGTCGCCCTCACGGGCCAGGATCTTCCACACGTTGCCGACGATCTCGGCCTTGGCGTTGATCATCGGTGCTCCAGCAGACGCATGGCGGCGACCAGCCGGTCGCGGGTCTCCTCGGGGTGGATGACGTCCTCGATGATCCCGGCCTCGGCCGCGGCATAGGGACGCGCGACGTTCTCGCGGTACTCGGCGGCCAGCTCGTCCCGCAGCGCAGCCGGGTCCTCGGCTGCGGCCAGGGCACGTCGGTGCAACAGCCCCACGGCGCCGCCGGGGCCCATCACCGCGATCTCGGCGTTCGACCAGGCCCAGGCGTGGTCCGCGCCCAGCGAGGTCGAGCCCATCGCGATGTACGCGCCGCCGTAGGCCTTGCGCACCACGACGGTCAGGCGCATCGAGCGCTTCGCCTCGACGTAGGCCTTCAGCACCTTCGCGCCGTGCGTGATGATGCCGCGACCTTCTTCGACCGTGCCCGGCAGGAACCCGGGCACGTCGACGAGCGTGACGATCGGGATCCCGAACCGGCCGCAGAACTCGACGAAGCGGGCGATCTTGACCGAGGTCTTCGAGTCGAGGATGCCGCCGCGGACGGCCGGCTGGTTCGCGACGACACCGACCGGGCGGCCGTCGATCCGGCCGAACAGGGTCAGCGCGCTGCCGGCGTGCTCGGGCATGAGCTCGAGGCGGGCGCCGTTGTCGAGCACGCCGTCGACGACGTTCCGCATGTCGAAGACCACGCTGGCCTTCTCGGGCACGACGGTCGGCAGGCCCGCGGCCGAGATCGGGTTGACCGGCACGGCGTCGCCGACCGGCAGCGGCGCCTCGACGTTCGAGGGCAGGTACGACAGCAGGTGCCGGACCGACTGCAGCGCGTCGAGCTCGGTCTCGACCTCGAGGTGGGCAACACCGCTGATGCGGGTGTGCATCCCGGAGCCGCCGATCTCGTCGGCCGTCGCGTCCTCTCCCGTGGCGGCGCGGACGATGTCCGGGCCGGTCAGGAACATGTGACCGTGGCCCTTGACCATGATCGTCCAGTCGGTCAGCGCCGGCGAGTACGCGGCGGCGCCGGCGCACGGGCCGAGGATCACCGAGATCTGCGGGATGCGGGCCTGGGCCTCGACGTTGAGGGCGAAGATCTCGCCACAGCCGTGCAAGGCATGGATGCCGTCGGGCACCCGGGCTCCCCCGGAGTCGTTGACGTAGACGATGGGGAATCCGCTGTCGATCGCGAACCGCTGGGCGCGGCAGATCGCCGCGGCCATCACGGCGCCGATCGCGCCCGAGGCGATGGCGGCGTCGTGGCAGGCCACGACCACCGGACGACCGTCGACCAGACCCCAGCCCGTGACGACGCCGCTGCCGGCGCCGGGCTGGGCCGACTTCAGCGGAGCCAGCTCGACGAAGGTGCCCTCGTCCACCAGCAGCTCCGCGCGTTCGCGGGCGGTGTGGACGCGGGCGCCCCGGGGCTCGACGCGGGCGAATCGTTCGCGTCGGCGCTGCTCGAGGCTCGCGCGCGGGGCCGAGCCCGCGTCAGTCGTCTGCGTCGTCAGCCGGTCGTGAGAAACATGAGGCATTCCTCAACTATAAGGCAAACATGAGGAACTCCTCATATTCGCCGTGCGTGTTTCCGATGTGACCTTCCGCACCCGATGGGTCGTGCGCTACGGTGAACTAAGCAAGCGCTTAGACACTTCAAGGAGACCGCACGTGTCCGAATCCCGTACCGCCATCATCACCGGAGCCGCCCGTGGCATCGGCGCCGGCATCGCCAAGCGATTCGCCGCCGACGGCTACAAGGTCGCCGTCCTCGACCTCGACGAGGCCGCCTGCCAGAAGGTCGTCGACGAGATCACCTCCGCCGGTGGCCAGGCCCTCGCGGTCGGCGCCAACGTCGCCGACGCCGCCGCCGTCGAGGCCGCCGTGACGAAGGTCGCCGAGGAGCTGGGCGCGCCCACCGTGCTGGTCAACAACGCCGGTGTCATTCGCGACAACCTGCTGTTCAAGATGACCGAGGACGACTGGGACATGGTCATGAACGTGCACCTCAAGGGCTCGTTCCTGATGACCAAGGCCGTCCAGAAGTACATGACCGAGGCCAAGTACGGCCGCATCGTGAACCTCTCGAGCACGTCGGCACTGGGCAACCGCGGCCAGGCGAACTACTCGGCCGCCAAGGCCGGACTGCAGGGCTTCACCAAGACCCTCGCGATCGAGCTGGGCAAGTACGGCGTCACCGCCAACGCGATCGCTCCGGGCTTCATCCAGACCGACATGACCGCCGCCACGGCTGAGCGCATCGGCGTGCCGTTCGACGACTTCATCGAGTACGCCGCCAAGGAGATCCCGGTGCAGCGCGTCGGGCAGCCCGAGGACATCGCCAACACCGCGGCGTTCCTGTGCGGCGAGGCGGCCGGCTTCGTCTCCGGCCAGATCATCTACGTCGCCGGCGGACCGAAGGACTGACGTGACCTCTTCGGACGAGAGCGTGGAGGGGCTCGACCTCCTCGCGCTGCGGACGTGGCTGGACGCTGAGGTTCCCGGGGAGCTTCCCGGGGACCTCAGCGCCACGCTGATCACCGGCGGCAAGTCGAACCTGACGTACGCCGTCACCAACGGCGAGCGGGACGTGATCGTCCGGCGTCCCCCGCTGGGTCACGTGCTGGCCACCGCGCACGACATGGGCCGCGAGCACAAGGTGATGGCCGCACTGGCCGGGACGGCCGTCCCGGTCCCCCGCATGATCGCCGAGTGCACCGACGACTCCGTCATCGGCGCGTCGTTCTACGTCATGGAGCGCATGCCCGGCACCGCGTTCCAGCGCGCGTCGGACCTCGAGGCTCTCGGGGCCGAGCGCACGCGTGACATCACCGAGCGACTGGTCGACACCCTCGCCGACCTGCACGCGGTCGACTACCAGGCCGTCGGCCTGGCCGACTTCGGTCGTCCCGACGGGTACCTGACGCGTCAGGTCGCCCGCTGGAAGAAGCAGCTCGACTCGTCGCGCTCGCGGGAGATCGAGGGCATCGACGAGCTGGCCGAGCGACTGACCCGATCGGTCCCGTCGTCCAGCGACGGCACGATCGTCCACGGCGACTACCGCCTGGACAACGTCCTGGTCGACACCGAGGACGGCGACCGCATCACGACCGTCCTGGACTGGGAGATGAGCACGCTCGGCGATCCTTTGACGGACGTCGCCGTGATGCTCGCCTACCAGAACCTCGCACTGGCCGCCGGCCCGTCGAGCGGCCAGGTCACCGACGCACCCCTCGCGGCGGGCTACCTCTCACCCGACGAGGCGGTCGAGCGCTACGCCAAGCGCTCGGGCCGCGACGTCAGCGAGCTGGGCTTCCACCTGGGTCTGGCGTACTTCAAGCTGGCCGTGATCCTCGAGGGCATCTACCTGCGGCACTCGCAGGGCCAGACGGTCGGATCGGGCTTCGACGGCATCGGCGCGATGATCGACCCGCTCGTCCGGGCCGGATTGGACGCTACTTCTGAGTAGCAACGGGTAGGGTGACCCCCGTGACCACCCAGATCCTCGAGCCGCGCAAGCGGCCGACGCAGGAACGCAGCAAGGTCAAGTTCGACCACCTGTTGCAGGTCTCGCGTGATCTCCTGCTGGAGACGGGGTTCGAGTCGTTCACGTGCGAGGAGGTCGCGCATCGCGCCGGCCTCCCGATCGGCACCCTGTACCAGTTCTTCGCGAACAAGTACGTGATCGTGTGCGAGCTGGATCGCCAGAATGCCGTGGCGATCCAGTCCGAGCTGGACAAGCTGGCCGGCGAGCTGCCCACGCTGGACTGGCTCGTCCTGCTCGACCGCCTCGTCGACCACATGGCGCAGCTGTGGATCAACGATCCGTCCCGCAGCGCCGTCTGGTACGCCGTGCAGTCCACCCCGGTCACCCGCGCGACCGCCGAGATCACCGAGCGCGAGCTCGCGGCCCGCGTTGCGCACGTCCTGGCGCCCTTGACGCCGGGCACGCCGCGCGACCGTCGCAAGATCATGGCCGAGGTCCTCGTGCACATGTCCTACTCGATGCTGAACTTCTCGGTCCGTGACCTGCAGGAGCACCACGAGGCCATCATCGAGCTCAAGCGGCTGCTCGCCTCCTACCTGCTGGCCGCCGAGGCCGGCGCCACCTGAGTCCTCCCCTCTCGGTCAGAGGGCGGTCAGGACGCGGCGCTCCTCCTCGTCGGTGAGGCCACACGGGCGAGGCTCGGTGCGGGCCTCCTCCCAGGCGAGCGCGTCGGCCAGGGTCTCCTCGAGCGGACGGGTCACGAGCCCTTCGGCCCGAGCGCGGCGCGTGTCCATCGTGGCGAAGCCGCGCCAGTCCGCGTCGTCGATCCACAGCGGCAGTGACTGCGGGCCCATCCAGTGGTCGATCCCCAGTTCGCGCAGCCGCTCCACCGGGACGGCTCTCGGGCGCGCCGAGGAGCCGGCCACCACCCGCGCTGCCGCGTCGAGCACCGATCGCAGGTCGGTGGTGGTCCCCGTGGCGTTGAACACGCCCTCCACCTGCCGCTCGGCCAGGCTGACGATCCAGGCAGCCAGGTCGCGGACGTCGATCATCGCGCACGGGAAGTCGAGGTCGTCGGGCACGACGACCTCCGGGCCCACCGGGTGGGCGAATCGCCACGGCCAGTAGCCGGTGCGACCCGACCAGTCCCCGGCGCCGCCGATGAGGCCTGACCGCACCACCGCGGCCGGCCCGGCGGCGCGCACCGCCTCCTCGCACGCGACCTTCGCGGGACCGTAGTCGTCGTCGGAGGCCATCGCGTCGGCGACCAGCGGCGCGAGGGTCGCGGCGTCCTCCGTCTGCTCGAGCGAGGAGAAGTCGGCGTAGGCGTTGCCGCTGGAGACGAGGGTCCAGTGGGCGGCGGTCAGGTCGCGCACGGCACGTCGCACGTGACCGGGTTGGCGCGCGACGTCGATCACGCCTCCCCAGCCGTGACCGGCGAGCGGCGCGAGGCCGTCCTCGTCGTCGCGATCGACCCGCACGAAGTCGACTCCCGGGGGCGGCTCGGCCGAGCCGCGGGCCCCGCAGGTCACCCGGTGTCCGCGCGCCACCGCCGTCAGGGCGATCTCACGGCCGAGGAAGGCGGTACCGCCCAGCACGAGGAGCTCCATCGCCCCAGCCAACCCCCGCGACTGCGGCGTGGGAAGGGCTGTTCGCCGACGGCACAATCCCCTCCCCCTCCCGAGATTTGCTCCCCTTTCGACCTCTCAAAGGTCGTGAAAGGTGGAAATGGGAGCAAATCTCGGGTCAGCGGGACAGGGTCACCATCGCGGTGGCGTAGGCACCGTCGTGGCTGAGGCTCACGTGGATGGCGACGTCCGGCAGGCGCTTGGCGACCTCGCCCAGCAGACGCACCCGCGGGCGACCCCAGGCGTCGCGGATGATCTCGATCGACGCGTGCACGTGCTCGTCCATCACCGGCGGCTCGCCCCACAGCGACTCCGACCAGGCCTTGATGAACGCCTCCTTCGCCGCCCAGCGGGCGGCCAGCGACGCCATCTCGAGCTCGGGGGTGCGACGCCCGGGCCCCGAAGGCGAGCTCCGGGCGTCGCGGCGCTCGGCAGCGGTGAAGGCACTGCCGGCGCGGGTGCCCGGTCGCCGCAACTCCTCGGCGAATCCGGACACGTCCACGAGGTCGATCCCCGTGCCGATCACCGGCACGCGTACACCCCGTCGTCTCCGAGTCGGGCGCTGTCGTCGAGCAGCAGCGCGGCCTCGCGCTCGCGCACGCCCGTCTCACCCAGGCGACGGCCCGCCGGACGCCGGTACAGCGCGTCCCCGCCGTACATCGCGTCGACGAGGCGCATCCGGCCCTCGATCCGGCGACGCTCGGCCGCCTCGAGGTAGCGCTCACGCTCGTCGACCGGCAGCGACTCCACGAACGCCTGCGGGTGGACCACGGCGATCAACCCGGCGACGTGACCGAAGCCCAGGCTGGTCAGCAGACCGGCCTTGAGCGGGCCCGTCACCAGCGGCTCGCGCAGCCAGACCAGGTGCTCGTGCTCGGCCAGGTCGTCCATGACGCAGTCCAGGCTGCGGTTCGGCGGCACCACGCCACCTTCGAGCACCTGGCACAGCCCGATCAGCTGGAACGCGGCGGCGCCGCCCTTCGCGTGACCGGTCAGCGCCTTCTGGCTCATGACGAACAGCGGGTTGCCGTCGCTGCGGCCCAGCGCCGCGGCCAGCCGCTCGTGCAGCTCGGACTCGTTGCGCTCGTTGACGCCCGTCGACGTGTCGTGCTTGGACAGCACGCCGATGTCGTCGGCGCCCACTCCCAGTGCCGAGAGCGAGCGGGCCAGCTGCGACTCGCGGCCGCCACGACCCGCCGCCAGGGCACCGAGGCCCGGAGCCGGGATGGACGTGTGGACACCGTCGGCGAACGACGCGGCGTAGGCCACGACACCCAGGACCGGCAGGCCCATCCGCGCGGCCAGGTCGCCGCGCGCCAGCAGGATCGTGCCGCCGCCCTGCGACTCGACGAAGCCGCCGTAGCGCCGGTCGTTGGCCCGGCTGAAGTACCGGTCCTCGATCCCCTTGGCCGCCATGGCCGCGGACTCCGCCGTGGCCGACATGTCACCGAAGCCGACGATCCCCTCGACCGAGAGGTCGTCGAAGCCACCGGCCACGACGAACTCGGCCTTGTGGAGGCGGATCTTGTCCACACCCTCCTCGACCGACACGGCCGTGGTGGCGCACGCCGCGACGGGGTGGACCATCGCGCCGTAGCTGCCGACGTAGGACTGCACGACGTGCGCGGCGATGACGTTGGGCAGCGCCTCCTGCAGGATGTCGTTCGGCTTCGCCTCGCCCAGCAGGGTGTCGATGTACAGCGAGTGCATCGACGACATGCCGCCCATGCCGGTGCCCTGCGTGTTGGCCACGAGGGTCGGGTGGGTCCAGCGCATCAGCTCGGCCGGGGTGAAGCCCGACGACAGGAACGCGTCCACCGTGCAGACCAGGTTCCACAGCGCCACGCGGTCGACGGCCTCGACCATCTCGGCCGGGATGCCCCAGACCGTCGGGTCGAAGCCCGTCGGGATCTGGCCGCCGACCGTGCGGGTCAGCTTCATCCGGCGCGGCACGCGGACCTGCGTGCCCGCCTTGCGGGTCACCGTCCACTCGCCCTCGGCGTCCTGCGCGATCACGGTGTGCTGCGGATCGGCGTCACGCATGGCCTGGGCCTCGGCCTCCCCGGAGACCGTGAACGTCAGGTCCTGGTCGAGGTAGACCGACGCCAGCAGCGGAGCGCTGTTGTCGACCATCTCGCCGTCGTCGGCGTAGCGGCGCACGCCGATCCGCTCACGGACGGCGTCCTCGTAGCGATCCGCGATCTCGTGCTCCTCGACGACCTCGCCGGAGGCGGTGTCGAACCAGCCGCGGTTCGTGGCGTCCCAGCTGAGCAGGCCCGTGGACCACGCCAGCTCGAGGACGCCGGCGGCCGAGAGACGGTCCTCGACCTCCATCTCGAAGCGCGTGCGCGCCGAGCCGTACGGGCCCAACTCGCCGGCACCGACGATGACCACGAGGTCCTCCGGACGCGCCGTGACCTCGGCCCAGTCGGGCGTCTGGACGCGGTCCAGGCGCGACGGCGGCGCGGGCAGCGCCGGGATGGTCGCGGTGTCGGAGGAGACGTCGGTCCCCTGCTCGCCGCGCTCACGCGCCGCCTCCTCGGCCAGGGCCCGCAGGTCCAGGTCGGCGTCGCCGAGGCCTCCGGTGAGGTCGAGCGTCAGCGGTCCCTCGGTCGCCTGACGGCGAGCCTGCGGGGTGCACGCCTCGAGCAGCGCGACGGCCATCTCGTCGGGCGACCAGGTGCGCACGCCGGCGGCCTCGACGGCCTCGACCAGCGGATCGTTGCCGCCCATGAGGCCCGTGCCGCGGACCCAGCCGATGATGGCGTGGGCCAGCGTGACCTTGTCGGCCCAGCGCTTCTCCGAGCCCCACTTGGTGACCAGCGCGTCGAGCGCGGCCTTGGCCTCACCGTAGGCGCCGTCGCCGCCGAACATCCCACGGTTGGGCGAGCCCGGCAGCAGCACGTGCAGGCGGGCGTCGAGGTCGCGGTCGGTGACCGACGACGACAGGGCGCCGACCAGCCGCTCGACCGACCACAGCAGGATGCGCATCTCGAGCTCGGCCCGCGGACCGGCCTCGGTCGCGTCGCCCATGACCCGGCCGGCCGCGAACGGCACGAGCAGGGTCGGGGTCAGTGCCGGCTTCGAGACCGTGGTGACACCGGCGGCGGTGCGGGACTGCTCGGTCCCGATCCACTCCACCAGGGCGTCGACGTCCGCGAAGGAGGCCAGGTTGGCCGGGACGACCCACAGGACCGCCCCGGCGCGGGCGTTGCGGCGGTAGAGGTCCTTGAAGAACGCCAGCTTCCTCGGCGCCAGCGAGGACGTGGTGGCCACGACCGTGGCACCGCCCGCGAGCAGCTCGCCCACGACGGAGCCGGCGATCGAACCGTCGGCCGCACCGGTCACGACGGCGACCTCTCCGGCGAAGAGACCGGGGGTCGTGTCGCGCGCGTCGGCCGCGATGCGGGCGAACCGCTCGTCACCGGTTCGCGCGAGCCAGTGCTCGGCCTGCTTCGCGACGACCTCGCCGGTCCCCACGAAGGAGCCGTCGACCTGGTCGCCGTGGGCCAGTCGCGCGAGGTCCTCGCGCGCCGAGGCCCAACGGTCGTCCAGGACGACCGCGTGCTCCGCGTCGAACACCCCGGCCGTCGCCTTGATCCAGTCCGAGCCGAGCTCGGCCTCGACGCGCTCGACGACCGTGGCCGCCTGCTCGTCGGGCTCGACCGTCTCGGGCACGTCGACGAGGTCGAGGTGCTCGAGGACGAGTCGCGCCGCCGAGGCCAGCACGCCGTCGCGGCCCTTGATGGCCGCCGAGAACTCGCCCAACGCCTCCGCGTCGATCGTGGCTCCCTCGCCACCACCGGCCGACGGCATCTGAACACTCACTCCGTGGCGGGCAGCCACGGACTGCACCGCCGCGTCGATCGCGGCATCGACGTCGCCGGCCGAGGCGATGGACGCCTCACCGAACGCGCCGCCGCGGACGCTCTGACCCTCACGGGTCACCATCGCCAGCTCTGCCAGGACGTGCGACGCCCAGCCCGAGCCCAGCTGCCACGCACCCGTGACCCGGTCGGCGACCGACGACTGCTTGCGGCCGGTCGGGCCGAGCACCTTCTTGAGGTGGTCCGAGAACGCCTCACCCAGGACAGGGCCGAACGGCTTGTACGTGCGCGCCAGGGCGTCGACCTGACCACCGAGCGTCACCAGGTCGGCCTCGGCCGCCCCGTCGATCGCGCCCAGCGAGAGCTCGCCACCCAGATCGATCAGCAGCTGGTTGCGCCGACTCGACGCACCGTCGGTGAGCGACTCGATCGAGTCGGCCGCACCGAGCTGGTCCAGGCGCAGCTTCGTCCACCAGGCGACCAGGACGCGCGTGGCGTCCGCCGCGGTGAACGGCAGGTCGGCGGCGGTCTGCGTGGCGGGACCGCCGGCCGGAGCGGCCACGGGGGCGGCGGCCGGTTGCGGCGCGCCGTCCTCGACGGTCGTCTCGGGGGCCTCGTCCTCGACCGGGGCCGGGTCCTCGTCCGTGCCGTAGACGGCGGCGGCGTCACGCTCGACGTTGAGCACCTCGACGCTCGGGTAGCCGGGCAGCTTCAGCGTGCCGGCCGCCAGGTTCGCGACGGTGGGCGCCGAGCCGACACCGACCTCGACGAAGCGCTCGACACCCAGTCCACCGTCCTCGACGGGGGTGAACATGAGGTCCTGGGTCTCGATCCAGCGCACCGGGCTGGCGAACTGCCAGGCCAGCAGCTCGATGAGCAGGTCGCGGCACAGCACACCCGGGTCCTCCGAGCGGCGGACGGTGGTGCCGACGTACTCCTCGACCTCGCGGATGAAGTCCTCGTCGAGGCTGAAGGGCCGCGGCACGAGGTTCGGGACGTAGCGGCCCTCGAGGATCGACGGGTCGATCGCGGGCGGCAGCAGCTCCTGCAGCTTGTGCCGGAAGTCCGGCACGCCGCCGTGCAGCACGCGGCTGTGGAACGGCACGTCGATGCCCGGCACCAGGATGAAGGCCGCCTTGCCGCCGAACCGCTCACGGCGCGCGGCGACGTCCTTCTCGAGGACCTCGAGCCCGCGGACCGTGCCGGCGATCGCGTACTGCGAGCCGCGCAGGTTGTAGTTGACGATCTGCAGGAACTCGCCGGCCGCCTCGCCGAGGCCCTCGACGTAGTCCTTCACCTCGTCGTCGGCCAGGCCGATCTGCGAGGGCCGGATGGCCGCGAGGCGGTAGTCGCTGCGGCCCTTCTCGTCGCGGGGCACGAGCGTGTGCATGACCGAGCCGCGCTGGAACACGACCTCGACGACGGCCTCGAGGCTGATGACGCCCGAGACCGCGGCGAGCGCGTTGTACTCGCCCACGGAGTGACCGGCCAGGATCGCGCCGTCGACGAACGCGCCACCCTCGCGCAGCTCGGCCATCTGGGCGGCACCGAGGACCGCCATCGCGACCTGCGTGAACTGGGTCAGGTACAGCACGCCCTCCGGGTGGTGGTGCGTGACGCCGCGGACGGTCAGCTCGGTCGGGTTGTCGCGCACGACGGTCAGGATCGAGAAGCCGAGCGCCTGACGAGTGTGGCGGTCGGCGCGGTCCCACACCTCGCGGGCGGCGGGGCAGCGCTGGTAGCCGGCCATGCCCATCCCCGGGCTCTGGATGCCCTGGCCGGGGAACGCGTAGGCGGTCCGGGGCGCGTCGGTCAGGGCCGACGCGGCCATGACGATCTCGCCGTCGGCGCGGACCGTGACGTCGAGGACCTCGCGACCCTGCGTGAGTCCCACGCGGTCGGCACGGATCTCGACCTCGGCACCCGGACGGACCGGGGCCATGAAGCGGGTCGTCCAGCCGGCGATGCGACGTCCGGTCTCGGAGGTCACGGCGTGCTGGGCCGCGGCGGACGTCCACATGCCGTGGACGATGGGCCCGCCGAGGCCGGCCAGCCGCGCGGCGGCCGTGCTGGTGTGGATCGGGTTGTGGTCGCCGGTGACCGCGGCGAACGGTCGCAGGTCCGTCGGCGCCGAGACCGTGGTGCGGACGCGCGAGCGGCGCGGCGTGTCCTTGACCTCGACGTCCGCCAGGACTCCCCCGGCGCGCGCCGGGTCGGCCAGCGGGGCGCTGCCCGCACGGCCGCGGATCGCGAAGCGCTCGCGCATCGTGGCGACGTCGCCGACGGTGACGTCCACGGTGACGACGCGGCCGTAGGCGGACTCCTCGACCGAGGTCAGCCGGGCGCTGATCCGGAGCGTCGTGCTGTCGGCCGGCAGCCGGCCGGCGGTGATGGCGTGGTCGAGGTGGACCAGGTCGAGCATCCCCTCGACGACGGGCAGGCCCTCGGCCGTGCGCGCCTCGCCGATCACGGCGAAGACCGCGGGCCAGGCCAGGCCGACCAGCACGTCAGGGACGCGATGGCGGCCGAGCACGAGCGGGCCGGCGCTGACCGCGGCGTGGTCCGCGGCGAGGTCCGGGTCCCAGGGCGCGTCGAGTCGCGCGACGCCGTCGCGGACCTCGGGCAGCTCGCCGGCGACGGCGCCGCGCACGATCTGCGACATGGCGGCGACGGCCCCCTCGGTCGAGACGACGGGCGCGTGGCCCTTCGCCGTCGTCGCGGGGAGGTCGAGGCGCAGGGTCAGCTCGCGGGCGCCGCCCAGCGGCACGACGAGGTCGACGGACGACTCCCCCGCCACGGCGAGACGCGCACCCGTGACCGCCTGCTCCGCGGTGGTCGCGGAGGTCAGCACCCAGTCGGCGCCGAGGCGGTGGACCGGGTTGCGGACCGTGCGGCCGGCCCAGCTCACGTCGGGCGCGGCGAGCAGGAGCGCGAGCGCGCCGGCGAGGGCGGACTCGTCCTCACGACGCCGGCCGGGCACACGCTGCGGCGCGCGACCCGAGGCGAGCAGGGCGTCGATGGCGGCGTCCTCGAAACGCTGCAGCAGATCGGCCACGGGCTCGTCGACACGCGTGATGCCCGCGACGCTGGCGGTGCCGGGGATGATGCAGACCTCGTCGGCGGAGTACCGCGGGTCGTGTGCCTGCCACAGCGAGTCGGAGCGCCACCAGCGGCGCACGTCGGCGTCCACGACGGGCACGAAGTTGACCGGCTTGCCGGCGCGACGGCAGACCTCGACGAAGAACGCCTCGTCGGCCGGGTGCAGGGTCACGGTGGCGGCGTCGGGGTGCGCGGCCAGCAGTCGCTCGATCGCGGCGAGGCCGTCCTCGACCTCGGCAGCGGTCGGGAACAGGGTCGCGACGTCGCCGCGATCCTGCTCCGCGAGGCGGGCCTCGGCCCGCTGGAGCAGGGCGTGGAAGCGGTCCCTCAGGGAGACGTCGAGCCACTCGGGCGAGCCGTCGACGGCGGTGCCGGAGAGCTCGACGAAGCGACGCAGCCACTGCGCGTAGGTCATGGTCGCGACGTCACCGAAGTACGGCTTCGCGGTGCGGTCGAGCGCCTCGATGATCTCGTCGCGTCGCGCGGCCACGGCCTCGGCGTCGCCGGCCACCTCGTCGAGCAGGCGGCCCGTGCGCGAGGCGGTGTTGTCGATCTCGTGGATGTCCGCACCGAGCTGGCTGCGGCCCGAGGCCATGCCGTTCTTCGCGGTGCCCGCGCCGACCCAGGCGCCCGTGCCCCGGGTCTCGACGAGCAGCTGCTTGACCTCGGGAGCGGTCGTGGCCTCGAGCGTCGCCATTGCCGCCGTGCCGACGAGGATGCCGTCGACGGGCATGTCGGGGAAGCCGTGCCGGTGGGCCCACGTACCGGTCAGCCATGCCGCGGCGCCGTCGGCGGTGCCGATGCCACCGCCGACGCACAGCACGACGTTCGACTGGGCACGCAGCTCGCCGTAGGTCGCCAGGACGAGATCGTCGAGGTCCTCCCACGAGTGGTGTCCCCCGGCGCGCCCACCCTCGACCTGCACGATGACGGTGCGGTCGACCTGCTTGGCGATCGCCAGGACCTGGCGGATCTGGCGCACGGTGCCCGGCTTGAAGACGACGTGCTCGATGCCGGCCTCGGTCAGCTCGTCGACCAGGGCCACGGCCTCCTCCAGCTCGGGGATGCCGGCCGTGACGATGACGGCGTCGATCGGTGCGCCGGCCGCGCGGGCGCGTTGGACGAGCCGGTTCTGACCCAGCTGGAGCCGCCACAGGTACGGGTCGAGGAAGAGGGAGTTGAACTGGAAGGTCGCGCCCTCGTCGAGCAGCGTGCCGAGCTCGGCCATGCGGGCCTCGAAGATCTCCTCGGTGACCTGTCCCCCGCCGGCCAGCTCGGCCCAGAAGCCGGCGTTGGCGGCCGCGGCGACGATCGGGGCGTCGACGGTGGTCGGCGTCATCCCCGCGAGCAGGATCGGGGATTTGCCCGTGGCCCGCGTGAAGGCGGTCTCGACGACCGTCGACCCGTCCGGCAGGGTCGCCAGGCGCGGCGCGTGGGCCGACCATGCCACCGGGAGCACCGGACGCGCGCCGCTGATGGTCAGCTCGCGATGGCCGCGGCGGGTGGTGGCGGCGACCAGGCCGACACCACGGGAGCGGACCTCAGCCGCCGAGAGGCGCGAGGCGAGGTCGGCCGGGCCCAGGTCGATGATCCAGGTGGCACCGGCGTCGAGCGCGGTCGTGATCTCCTGCACCCAGTCGACGGGATCGATGATGGCCCGCTCGGTGATCCGGCGCGCGTGCTCGGGGTCGATGCCGATCCGCGCGGCCCACTCGGCCACGAGATCGGCCGCGGCGGCGAGGTCGGGGTGATGGAACGCCAGGACGGAGTCGACCGGCTCGAGGACGGGGCTGAACGGGGCACCGCCGGTGACCTTCCGCTCGCGGAGGTCCGCCTCGTGCGCGGCGACCTCCTCGAGTCGCGCGGTGGCGGCCTGGAGGGCCGACTCCGGGCCCGAGAGGACGACCGCGCGGCGGCCGTTGCGGATGCGGCAGACCGCGCCGGTCCCCTCGACGATCGAGCCGACCCGCTCGGGGACGACTCCCGAGACGGCCAGCATCGTCCGGCCCAGCAGACCACGGCGACGGCCGACCAGCTGTGCGGCGGCACCGATGAGTCGGGCCAGCGCCAGCACCTCGACCTCGGGGACGCCCGCCAGCACCTCGGCGGCCAGGACGCCCTGCGAGTGTCCGGCGACGGCGACCGGCGGGTGCGCGACGATGTCGAGGCCCTGCCGCGACAGCGCACGCAGGCCGGCGAGCTGCGCCAGCGTGATGCCCGGGACCGATGCCGCAGGGGCGGTGAGCTCGATGCCCGCCGGCAGGCCGGGTGCGTCGTCGTCCTCGGCGGACTCGCCGACGGCCAGCACGTCGACCCACGCGACCGGATCGAAGGCGACACCACCACGGGCCACCTCGGCCGCGACGGGCGCGATCAGCGCGTCGCTGCGGCGCACCAGGTCGGCGACCTCGGCCTCCAGCGCGAAGTCGCGCACCACGTCTGCCAAGGGCTGCAGCCAGTCACCGCCCTGTCCACCGAAGGCCAGGGCCCAGGCGGTGCCCGCGCGCAGGTCGTCGAGGAGGCTGTCCGTTCGGCGATCGGTCGGGGCCGGGGTGCGGAACACGGAGGTGTCGAGCGTCGTCATGCCATCCATCCTCACATGAACATGAGGATTTCCTCATCTTTAATCCGAGGGTTTCCTCATGTTCTATGTCACACGGCATGGTGCGATCGGGCCCGGTGAGGCCCGTGTGGCTGGTGGAGTTCGTAACCGTGTGTTACACACATGGTTACCCACACTATGGGGACAACTTATCCCTCAGAGCGCCGTAGAAAGTGCCTTTCGCGCAGGATTCAGCAAAAGACACGACAACGGGCCCCGGGACATCGTCCCGGGGCCCGTCGAGTACGTGTCAGTCAGACGCCGCCGGTCAGCGTCAGACCGCCGTCGATCGCCAGGCACTGGCCCGTCACCCACGCCGCGTCCTCGGACAGCAGGAACGTCACGACGCCCGCGATGTCCTCGGGCAGGCCGAGCCGCTTCAGCGGGTAGGCCGAGGCGACCTCCTCCTCGCGGCCCTCGTACAGCGCACCGGCGAACCGGGTCTTGACGACCGCGGGCGCCACCGCGTTCACGCGCACGTTCGGCGCCAGCTCCAGCGAGAGCTCCTGCGTCACGTGGATGACCGCGGACTTGGACGCGCCGTACATGCCGATGCCGGGCGCCGGCTTGAGTCCGGCGACCGAGGCGATGTTGACGATCGCGCCACCGTTGTCCTTCAGCGACGCGCGGTAGGCCTTCTGCGCCCACGAGACGGCACCGAGCACGTTGACCTCGAAGATCTTGCGACCCGCGGTCAGGTCCATCTCGATCATCGGCCCGTACGTGGGGTTGATGCCGGTGTTGTTGACCAGGAAGTCCAGTCCGCCGAACTGCTCGACGGCCTTGGCGATCGTCTCGTCCTGGTGGTCGACGTCGTCGGCCGCACCCGCCACGTAGGCGGCGTTGTCGGGGCCGAGCTCGGCCACCGCGGCCTCGAGGGCCTCGGTCTTGCGAGCCGTGATGACGACCTTGGCACCGTCGGCCACGAGGCGCTGCGCGACACCGAGGCCGATGCCGCGCGACGCGCCCGTGACGATGGCGACCTTGCCGGCGAAACGCTGCGTCACGAGAGGCGCTCCAGGACCATCGCCATGCCCATGCCGCCACCGACGCACATGGACTCGACACCGAACTGCTTGTCGTGCCACTGCAGCGAGTTGATCAGCGTGGACGTGATGCGCGCGCCGGTCATGCCGAACGGGTGGCCCACCGCGATGGCGCCGCCGTTGACGTTGAGCTTGTCCAGCGGGATGCCGAGCTGCTTGGCCGAGCCCCACGCCTGGACGGCGAACGCCTCGTTGATCTCGTACAGGTCGATGTCGTCGATGCCCATGCCCGCGTTCTTGAGCGCGGCCGGGATCGCCTCGACCGGGCCGAGGCCCATGATCTCGGGCGACAGGCCGGTGACGGCGGTCGAGACGATGCGCGCGAGCGGCGTCAGGCCGAGCTCCTTGGCCTTCGTGTCACTCATGATCACCACGGCGGCCGCGCCATCGTTGAGGGGGCAGGCGTTGCCGGCCGTGACGGTGCCGTCGGGACGGAAGACCGGCTTGAGGCCGCTGACGGCCTCCAGCGTGGTGCCGGCGCGCGGGCCGTCGTCCTTGGTGACGGTCGTGCCGTCGGCCAGCGTGACCGGGGTGATGTCCTTGGCCCAGAAGCCCTCCTCGATGCGCTGCTCGACGAGGTTCTGGCTGCGGACGGCGAACTCGTCCTGCTCACGGCGGCTCATGCCCAGGTACTGCGCGACGTTCTCGGCCGTCTGGCCCATCGCGATGTACAGGTCGGGCAGGCTGCCGCTCTCGCGCGGGTCGGTCCACGTGTCGGCGCCGCCCTCGGCGCGCTTGGCGGTACGGGCGATCGCCTCGGCGAAGGCCGGGTTCTCCGTGCCGGGCAGGTCGGCGAAGCCGTTGCCGAACCGGCTGACGGTCTCGACGCCGGCCGAGATGAACGCGTCGCCCTCGCCGGCCTTGATGGCGTGGAACGCCATGCGCGTGGTCTGCAGCGACGACGAGCAGTAGCGGTTCACGGTGACGCCGGGCAGGTGGTCCATGCCGGCCAGCACGGCCACGGCGCGCGCCAGGTTGTGTCCGCCCTCACCGGCGGGCTGGCCCACGCCCAGGTGCAGGTCGGTGATGTCGCGGCGATCGAGGCCCGGCACCTTGGCCAGGGCGGCCTCGATCATCTGGACGGTCAGGTCGTCCGGACGCATGTCCTTGAGCGACCCCTTGCCCGCGCGGCCGATCGGCGAGCGGGCGGTGGAGACGATGACTGCTTCGGGCATGGGTTCTTGCCTTTCCTCGGGGTGTGTCGGAGGGCTTCGCTCAGAAGCCCAGGTCGCGGCCGATGAGTTCCTTCATGATCTCGTTCGAGCCGGCCCAGATCTTGGTCACGCGGGCGTCGCGCCAGGCGCGGGCCACGCGGTACTCGTTCATGAATCCGTAGCCGCCGTGCAGCTGGACGCAGTGGTCGAGCACCTCGTTCTGCACCTGCGAGCTCCACCACTTGGCCTTCGCGGCGTCGGTGGAGGTCAGGGTGCGCTGCGCGTGCGCCGCGACGGCGGCGTCGACGTACGCCTCGGCGACCTCGATCTGCGTCACGAGCTCGGCGAGCAGGAACTTGTTGTGCTGCAGCGAGCCGATCGACTGGCCGAACGCCTTGCGGTCGTGGCAGTACTGGATCGTCTCGAGCAGGATCTGCTTGGCGTGCGCCACGTTCGAGACCGCGCACGACAGCCGCTCCTGCGGCAGGCGCTCCATCATGTAGATGAAGCCCCGGTCGACCTCGCCGATCACGCGGTCGTCGCCGACGCGGACGTTCTCGAAGAACAGCTCGGCGGTGTCGGACTCCTCCTGGCCGACCTTGTCGAGCTTGCGGCCGCGGCTGAAGCCCTCGTCGGTCGCCTCGATCGCGAAGAGCGTGATGCCCTTCGCGCCCTTCTCGGGCGACGTGCGCACGGCCGTCAGGACCAGGTCGGCCGAGAACCCGTTGGTGATGAAGGTCTTGGAGCCGTTGATGACCCACTGGTCACCGTCACGCACGGCGGTGGTGCGCAGCGCGGCGAGGTCGGACCCGCCGCTGGGCTCGGTCATGCCGATCGCGGTGAGGATCGTTCCATCGGCGCAGCCCGGCAACCAGCGCTCCTTCTGCTCCTGGGTGCCGAGGTCGACGATGTACGGCGTCGCGATGTCGGTGTGGATGCCGACGCACGAGGCGAGCGCTGCGGTGATCTTGCTGAGCTCCTCGGCCAGGACGGCGTTGAAGCGGAAGTCCCCCGCCCCCGCGCCACCGAACTCCTCAGGGATCTCGAGGCCGAGGAAGCCCTCGGCGCCGGCGGCCGTCCAGAACTCGCGCGGGAACGCCTTCGCCGAGACGAACTCCTCGGAGAAGGGGCGCGCGTGCTTGTCGAGGAAGGCGGCGCAGGACGCGCGGAAGTCCTCGTGGTCGGCGGAGTAGATCGTGCGGTCCATGCGGTCCTCTCGCGGGGGGATCGGTGGCGCATCGGCGGCCACCCGGAATGACTAAGCGCTTGCTTAGTGTGACAGTCCTGCGTCATGCTGTCCACCATGAGCACCGACTCGGCGAACGGCCGCGATCGTTCCGCCTCCACGCGCGAACGGCTCCTCGCCGCCGCGGTCGAGGCGTTCGCCACCTCCGGCTTCGCCGGCACCACGACGCGCGACATCGCCTCGCGCGCGGGCATGAGCCCGGCCGCCGTCTACGTGCACCACGCCACCAAGGAGGACCTGCTGTTCGAGATCTCCCGGCGCGGGCACCGGTCCGCGGTCGAGATCATCGAGGAGGCCTCGCGCCGCTCGCAGGACCCCGTCGTCCGGGTGCGCACGATGGTCGAGGAGTTCAGCCGCTGGCATGCGGTCAACAGCCGGGTCGGCCGCATCGTGCAGTACGAGTTCGACGCCCTCACCCCCGAGCACCGGGCCGAGATCGCCGAGTACCGCCGCGCCATCGAGGCGCTCATGCGCGACGCGCTCGAGGCCGGGGTCGAGGCCGGCGTCATGACGGTCTCGGACACCAAGGGCACCTCGTTGGCCCTGCTCTCCCTCAGCATCGACCTGGTGCGCTGGTACCACCCCGGCGGCACCACGACACCTGAGGACATCGCGGCCCTGCACGGCGAGCTCGCCGTCCGCATCGTCGGCGCCGCCGCCTGAGCCGGCCCGGAGACGACGAAGGGGCCCGCGACACCCGGGGGAGATGTCGCGAGCCCCGACGGGCGGTGGCAGGTCAGGCCTGCAGCACGGCCTCGGCGTTGATGACCAGCGTGATCTTGTCGCCGATCATGAACTTGTCGCCCTCGAGCGGGATGTTGAAGTCGATGCCCCAGTCCTTGCGGCTGATCTGACCCTTGGCCTCGACGCCGATGCGGGTGCCGCCCCACGGGTCCTTGCCCTCGCCGAGGAACTCGACGACGAGCTCGATCGGCTTGGTGACGTCCTTGATGGTCAGGTCGCCGGTGACGACGAACTCGGTGTCGTCCTTGCGCACGACGCCGGTCGAGACGAACGTCATCGTCGGGCTGGTCTCGACGTTGAAGAAGTCGCCCGAGCGCAGGTGGTTGTCGCGGTCGGCGGTGCCGGTGTTGATCGACGACAGGTCGATCGTCGCGGTCGCGGTCGAGGCGGTGATGTCCTCGGCGGTGACGATCGTGCCCTCGAACTTCTCGAACTTGCCACGCACCTTGCTCATCAGGTGACGCACCGTGAAGCCGATCTCGGTGTGCGTCGGGTCAAGCTGCCAGGTGCCGGTGGTGATGTCGCTCATGTGTTCTCCTGAAGTCTGTGGTTGATCGTTCAACATGTTGGACGGTACAGCATGATTGAACTTTCAATCAAGTCGTTGAACATGTAAACTAGTTCACATGAGTGATCTGCCCATCGCCTCCGTGAACGACACCCGGTGGCTCGATGAGGAGCAACAGCGGTCGTGGCGTGCCTTCCTGGGCGGATCGACGGTCCTGATGGACCGACTGGACCGCGACCTGCGCAGCGAGCACGGCCTGTCGATGTCGGAGTACGAGATCCTGGTCCGGCTGTCCGAGGCGCCGGACCGGTCGATCCGGATGGCGGACCTGGCCGCGGCCCTGTCGCACTCGCGCAGCCGCATCACGCACACCATCGGCCGGCTCGAGCGGGACGGCATCGTCACCCGCGTCCAGTGCGACACCGACGGCCGCGGCGTCACCGCCGTCCTGACCGACAAGGGATTCGAGCTGCTGGCCACGGCCGCCCACACCCACGTGCGCGGCGTGCGCGAGTACCTCGTCGACCTCGCCTCACCCGAGGACCTCGCCGCCCTCCGGCGCGTCATGGAGGCCGTCCAGGAGTCGATCGGCGGCCGCCGCTTCTAGAACGAGAAATGCTCCCATTCCCACCTTTCAGCACGGCTGAAAGGTGGAAATGGGAGCAAATCTCGGGACGGGCGGGACCTCAGTCGCGGGTCAGGCGGCGGTGCGTGACGCGGTGCGGGCGGGCCGCCTCCTCGCCGAGGCGCTCGATCTTGTTGGCCTCGTAGGACGCGAAGTTGCCCTCGAACCAGAACCACTGGCCCGGCTTATCCTCGGTGCCCTCCCACGCCAGGATGTGCGTCGCGATGCGGTCCAGGAACCAGCGATCGTGCGAGGTGACCACGGCGCAGCCGGGGAAGTCCAGCAGCGCGTCCTCGAGCGAGGACAGCGTCTCGACGTCCAGGTCGTTGGTGGGCTCGTCGAGCAGCAGCATGTTGCCGCCCTGCTTCAGCGTCAGCGCCAGGTTCAGGCGGTTGCGCTCACCACCGGACAGCACGCCGGCCTTCTTCTGCTGGTCCGAGCCCTTGAAGCCGAACGAGGCCACGTAGGCGCGGCTGTTCATCTCGAAGTTGGCGACCTTGATGAAGTCGAGTCCCTCGGAGACGACCTCCCAGACGTTCTTGTTCGGGTCGATGTTCGCGCGGTTCTGGTCGACGTAGCTGATCTTGACCGTCTTGCCGACCTCGAGCTCGCCGGAGTCGGGCTCCTCGTTGCCGGTGATCATGCGGAACAGCGTGGTCTTGCCGACGCCGTTGGGACCGACGACGCCCACGATGCCGGCGCGCGGCAGCGAGAAGCTGATGTCGTCCCACAGCACACGGTCCTCGAAGCCCTTGGTCAGGTGCTTGGCATCGAGGACGACGTCGCCCAGGCGCGGGCCGGCCGGGATGTTGATGTCGGTGGTGTCGATCTTGCGGGCCTTCTCGGCCTCGGCGGCGAGCTCCTCGTAGCGGGCCAGACGCGACTTGCTCTTGGTCTGGCGGCCCTTGGCGTTGGAGCGGACCCACTCGAGCTCGCGCTCGAGCATCTTGGCGCGCTTGGCGTCCTTCTGGCCCTCGATCTTGAGACGGTCCTTCTTGGTCTCGAGGTAGGTCGAGTAGTTGCCCTCGTAGCCGTGGATCTGGCCACGGTCGACCTCGGCGATCCACTCGGCGACGTTGTCGAGGAAGTACCGGTCGTGGGTCACGGCCAGGACGGCGCCGGGGTAGCTCTTGAGGTGGCCCTCGAGCCACTGCACGCTCTCGGCGTCCAGGTGGTTGGTGGGCTCGTCGAGCAGCAGCAGGTCGGGCTGCTGCAGCAGCAGCTTGCACAGCGCGACGCGGCGACGCTCACCACCGGAGAGGTTGTCGACCAGCGCGTCCGACGGTGGGCAGCGCAGGGCGTCCATGGCCTGCTCGAGGCGGCTGTCGACGTCCCAGGCGTTCGTGTTGTCCAGGTAGGTCTGCAGGTCGCCGGTCTCGGCCATGAGGGCGTCGTAGTCGGCGTCGGGCTCGCCCATCTCGGCGTACGCCTCCTCGAGGCGCTTCATCTTGCCCTTGATGTCGGAGACGGCCTCCTCGACGTTCTCGAGGACCGTCTTGCCCTCGGTCAGCGGCGGCTCCTGCTGGAGCATGCCGACGGAGGCGTCGGGGTCGCGGACGATGTCGCCGTTGTTGGGCTGGTCGAGGCCGGCCATCAGCTTGAGCAAGGTCGACTTGCCCATGCCGTTGGGACCGACGACGCCGATCTTCGCCCCGTGCAGGAACGAGAGGGAGACGTCGTCGAGGACGACCTTGTCGCCGTGGGCCTTGCGGACGTTGCGCAGAGAGAGGACGTAGTCAGCCATGATGCCCACCAGCCTAGCCAGAGCGCGGCAAGGACGACCGACCGGCAGGCGCGGACACGCGTCAGCGGACGGCGGTGGCCAAGCCGCTGCACCAGCGCTCGTAGCGGTCGATCTCGTGGCGCAGTCGCGCCACGACGATCCGCTCGGTGGTGCGGTTGATCGCCTCGGTGAGGGCCTTCTCGGCCCGCGCGCCCGCCCGGCGGGCTGCGACGCTCCCCAGCCAGCGCGACACCAGCGTCAGGGCGATCGCGAACAGCAGCCCGAGGGCGACGGCCATGAGCGGCAGGCTCATGCCCAGCGGACGGGGCGCGCCCGACCACGGATCCGGGTCCACGAGGCCGAAGACCGACGCGGCGCACCAGGCGCCGCCGACCACCACGGCGATCATGGTCAGCCACTGCAGGCCCGCGACAGCGGTCCACCACAACGGACGGTGCTTCAGGCCCAGGTCGACGCCGGCGACGGCCTCGTCGAGCTCGTCGATCACCGCGCGGGTCTCCTCGCCCACGACGGCGTGGATCACGGAGGCGCGCCAGGGTCGCGACATGCCCTCGGTCGCGGCCTCGGTCGCCTCGCGCAGGGCGAGGTCGGCACGGGCGCGCTGCACCGACGGCGAGATCGGCATGGTGCCGGCGACCGCGTCGCGCGCGGAACGGCCGAAGCCCAGCTCGCGCAGCGGGTCGTGCCGCAGCCGGCCGACCCAGCCGATGAGCGGCCAGTCGGTGGCCACGACGGCACGGCGGGCCATCGAGTCCTCGACCGCGTCGGCGATCTGGGGCACCCCGGCGCAGGCGACGAACGTCTCGACGAGGGCGTCACGCGTGGGGCGGTCGAGACCGGGGACCGGCTCGACTCCCCCGACCTCCGCGAGCCGCTGGGCCACCTGGCGCACGTCGGCGACGAGACGGGCCTGCGACGCCCGCTTGGAGCTGATGCGCCGACCGATCTCGGCACGCAGCTCGGGCAGGCCCGCACCCGTGACCGCGCTGGTCGCGATGACGGGCACCCCGCCGAAGCCCTCGCGCTCCAGGATCTGCTCGAGGTCGTCGACCGCGATCTTCAGGTCGGTGTCGCTGAGTCGGTCGGCCTGGTTCAGGACGACCAGCGAGGCGTCCTTGTGCGTCGCCAGAGGCGCCAGGTAGTGCTCGTGGATCGCCGCGTCGGCGTACTTCTGGGGGTCGAGCACCCACACGAAGAGATCGGCGTAGCGCGCGACGTGGTCGACGACGTCGTGGTTCTCCTGCACGACCGAGTCGTGGTCGGGCAGGTCCAGCAGGACGAGGCCCTCGAAGGCGTCGTCGCGGGGCGCGTCGAGGATGCTGCGCCGGGCGATCTGGTCACGGCGAGCCACCCCGATCCAGTCGAGCAGCTCGGTCGCGCCGGCCGGACCCCAGGCACAGGCCAGCGGCGTGGACGTGGTGGGGCGCAGGTAGCCGACCTCAGCCAGCTCGAGCCCGCTGAGGCGGTTGAACAGCGAGGACTTGCCCGAGCCGGTGGATCCGACCAGCGCGACCACGGTGTGCTCGGCCGACAGCTCGAGTCGTTCCTTGGCGTGCGCGAACGTCGCCTCGGCGGGACCGGCGACGGCGGGGTCGAGCACGTCGCCCGCGGCCTCGATGGCCGAGCGCAAGGCGTTGACGCGTTCGTCGAGTGCGCTCATCGGCTCCGCCTTCCTCGGGGTTTGTCGACGGCGCCGATCGCCGCCTGGAGCTGCCACTGGGCGGTCTCCAGCCTGTTCGGGTCGGGCAGCAGGGCCAGGTACCGGTCGGCCTCGGACTCGAAGAGGTCCTCCAAGCGGCGCGACAGATCCCGACCGGCCTGCTCGGCCAGGCTCCGGACCGCCTGGTCGCCGAAGACCGCGTTGAGCACCGCCTGGCCCGCGGCCGCGGTGCCGCCCGCGATGCCCACCTCGGCACCGGTGAGCCCCGCGGTGCCGGCGAAGACGACCACCATCAGGCTGACGCCCGCGGCGTTGACGCCCAGCGACAGGGCGCGCGCCTTGCTCTTCTTGTCGGCACCCTGCTCGGCCACGAGCTCGAACACGGCCTCGCGCCACTCGCGGGCGATGCGCTCGGCCCGCACCCGCACGTCGCGGGACGCACGATCGAGGCCGCGCTGGCGGTCCAGCAGCACGCGACCGGGCTCGGAGCCGTCCCAGGCCCGCGCCGCCTCCTCGGCGGCGCGCTCGGCACGGTCGAGGATCATCAGGTGCAGTCCCGAGAGCGCGGCCTCCTCGACCTCGTCGGGGCTGGTGGGCCTGCGCTTGAACAGACGGTCGCGCCAGGAGCCGACGGTGCGCTCCAGCTTGCGGAAGATCTCGCCGGAGCCCACGAAGTCCTGCCACCGGGCCAGCACCTCGCCGCGCAGCATCGTGCCGTCGGTCGCGGCGGTCATGAGGTCGCGGTGCGCGCCGACGTAGACCGACTCGACGTCCTTGCGCAGCTGCTCGGCGGCGTCGACCTGGCGGGCCAGCGCCCCCTCCAGGCGCCGGGACGCCTCGATGTCGTGCAGGATCGCGCCCTGGAGCGTCTTGAGGACGATCGCGCGTCGCTGTGCCTCGTCGTCGGCCAACATGCGCAGCCACGTGACGACCTGCGCCACGTCGCCGGCGGGCAACACACCCTCGGAGTCGGGAGTCGACTCGGGGACGGAGAACAGGGCGACGTCGGCCAGGTCGTGCTCGCTGAGCATCCGCGCGAGGTGACGGCGCACCTCGACCAGGGCGTCGTCGGACGTGCGGTCCAGGACGACGGCGATCGAGGCGTCGCGATCGGCGGCCCGGCGCAGGTAGTCCCACGGGACCTGGTCGGCGTACCGCGCGGCCGAGGTGACGAACAGCCACAGGTCGGCCGCACCGAGCAGCTGCTCGGCCATCTCGCGGTTGGTCTCGTCGATCGAGTCGAAGTCGGGGGCGTCGAGCACCGCGACGCCGGGCCACAGGGTCGAGCAGGCGACCTGGCGGATCGTGTTGGCCCGACGGCTGTTGGAGCCGGTGCGGGCGACCTCGGGCAGGATCCGGCCGGACCGGAACCACTCGGTGTCGGCGGGGTGGTGCACGAGCACCGGCGTGCGCGTCGTGGGCCGCAGGACGCCGGTGGCGGTGACGCGACGGCCGACGATCGAGTTGACGAGCGTGGACTTGCCGGCACCGGTGGAACCGCCCACGACGACGAGCAACGGAGCGCCGATGTTCTCGAGCCGGGGGACGACGTAGTCGCCCAGCTGCTCGGCGACTTCGCGCTGCAGAGCGCGGTCCCGTTCGACTCCGGGGACCTCAAGCACCAAGGGCGTGGCCACGACAGCGGCAGCAAGGCCCGAGAGGCCTTGGAGCAAACCGTCCTCGACCACGGCCTCGCGCGGGGGAATGGCGGTCGGCTCTGTCATCTCAGATCTCTCACCATCGTAGAGCAGACAGAACCGCCGGACGCGCCAAACACCCGTGGCGGATGTTTCAGGTGTTGTTGAGCGGACGCGCCTCGTCGACCAGCATCACCGGAATGTCGCGGCGGACCGGGTACGCGAGAGCGCAGCCGTTGCACACGAGCTCGTCGGCGTCGACGTCCACGAACAGGCCGGAGCGGCACTGCGGGCACACCAGGATCTCGACGAGGGCTGGATCGAGGTTCACGGGACCACCGTAGCCGAGTCGTCGCGCACCAGACGCAACACGGGGCCGCGGTCGTCCGCGGGGACCTCGGTGGTCGGCCGGCCTGCCTCGCGCACGGCCTCGGCCAGGGCGACGAGGTCGTCGTGGGTCGGCTCCGGCTCGGTGAACTGGGGCGCGAGTCGCACGACGCTCCAGCCCTGCGGGGCCGAGAGTCGCTCGGCGTGCCGCGAGCACAGGTCGTAGGCGTGCGGCTCGGCATAGGTGGCCAACGGCCCCAGCACGGCGGTCGAATCGGCGTACACGTACGTCAAGGTGGCCACCGCGGAGTTCGGGCAGCCTGCGCGCGAGCATCGACGTTGCAGTCCCACGAGGCGAGGTTAACCCCCGACCCCAGCCGACCGCAGTAGGCTCACCGCGTGGCCAGCGAACCCGGACCCCGAGTCCCCGTGCACGGCCCCCGGCCCGGTGCCGCCCGGGACCGGCGCGGACGCGGGCCACGCGGCGTGTTCTCGCTGCCCGGGCCGCTGACGCCGCACGGCGCTCCCATCCACCGGACTCCTCGCGAGGCCTTCGACGAGCTCGTCGCCGAGATCCTCACCCGGCTGGACCGCCACTTCGAGCGCGAGCCCGACCACGTCGAGGTCGCGATCGAGGAGGCGCCGCTGCTGCCGTACGGCTGGGACGAGCCGGTCCCCCGCAGCATCGTGAACCCGGCTCCTGGCGGCTACCGGATCGTGCTCTACCGGCTGCCCATCATCGGCCGGGCGCGCTCGGCCGCCGACGTCGAGGACGCGGTCTGGACCGTGCTGCTCACCCGGCTCGCCGAGGTGTGGCACCACGACCCCGAGGACCTCGACCCCCGCGACTGACGGCTCAGCGCACCGAGACGCCCGGGGCGACCACCGACACCGGCGCCTGACGCACCGTCGCAGCGGCGATCCGCTCGCCGTCGACCTGCCAGAGGCCGGCCCTGATCTCGGCGCCGTCCACCGGCGTGACGACCAGGTACGCCGGCTTGCCTTCCGGAGCGCCGACCGTGGTGGAGGCACCCGCCTCGAGGCTCACCCGGCGCTCGCCCAGCGACTCCATCGACGCCGAGAAGGACTCGACGACGACCTCGGCGGACTCCTCGGCCGTGAGCACGAGGCGGACCGCGCGCCCGTCCATCCGGACGGGGACGACGGCAGGACCGGTGATCGGGGGCGCCGGGGCGACCCGGGCGATGTCGTCGTCGGTCTCGACCGTCGCCGACGCCACGACGGGCAGGTCGGACGTGACCGCCAGTGACGCCTGGTCGAGGTCGACCGCACCGGGCACCGTCACGACCCGGGTGGACTCGGGCTCGACCGAGACGTCCTCGAGGCCCTGCGCCGCGAACGAGCCCTGGGGACCCCGCACGGCGACCGTGACGTGCGCCGTCGACGTGCCGGGGTTGGCCAGCTCGACGCGTGTGGTGCCGCCGCGCGGGATCCCCGCGAGGACCTGGGACCTCGCGGCACCGCTGGCCGGGGAGACCAGGTCGGCGCCCGCACGCCCGGCGTCGAGGGCGACCGCCGTCAAGGACCCGCGTCGCCGCGAGACGTGCGCGGCGACCGCGCCCTCCCCGGCGGCCACGTCGTCGACGGAGATCTCGCGCCGCTCGCCGGGCTCGACCACGAGGCCCGAGGTGTCGAGGGACTGGATCGGTCCGTTCGCACCCCACCACGTGAGGTCGGCGACGGCCCGGTTCTCGCCGAGGTTGATGAGCGTCACCGTGGCCTCGGCGCGGCCGGTGTCGCCGAGACCCACGAACCACGCCTCGTCCACGACCGGGGGGCAGGAGCCGAGGACGGCGTCGCCCGAGGAGGTGCCGGCGACGTAGCCGACCGACCCCGAGCCCGCCCCGGACTGCTCGAGCACGAAGGCCTCGCCACCTGGCTCGGCCGTGCGCCAGCGATCGGCCTGGGCCCAGACCGGGTCGGCGGCGGCCTCCGGCGGGATCGGCCGGGCGACCGCCTCGGTGCCGGGTGAGACCTGGCCCGCGGCCACGGTCCACCCGGGAGCGACCTGACACGCCCAGACCGTCTGGCGGACGTCGACGCGGCTGCTGCCACCGGCCACGACGGGAGGATCGGGCTCGGGGACGAAGGACACGGCCCCGACGAGCACGAGTGCGATCAGCGGGAGCACCAGGCGAACGGGAATGCGGCCGATCATGCGTCCTCCTCGTCCGGTTCCGGCTCCGGCGCCTGGTTGCGGCGCACGGGCAGCGCCGCGACCACCGCGGCGACCCAGGCCAGCATCCAGGCGCCCGCGAGCCACGGGCGGGCGGGGCCCGCACGCGGGGCCGGTTCGGCCTTCACGTCGGACGTGACCGACCAGACCCGCGAGTCCGGCGAGTCGCTGCCCTTCTGCGCCAGTCCCGGTGCCGCGTCGATGCGGCGCGCGAGATCCAGGTCGACGTCCGGGGCGTACAGGCTGTCGACGCCGAGTCGGGCGAGCTGGTCGACGTCGTCGCGGGTGGGCGTCGTCACGAGGGACTCGATGGTGTCGTGCAGTCGCTTCTCGCGGTCGGCGGTCGTGCGCAGGGCCTCGGCCCCGAGATACGGACCGGGACCGACGACGGCGTCCGCGACGATGCCCGACTCGGAGTCGCCGGTCAGGACGACGGTGGTGCCCGGCCGCGCAGCCAGGAACGCCGGGACGACCCGCGCATCACCGGACTCGAGCGGGTCGGCGATGCCGCGCACCACGAGCCACCCTCCGGCCAGGATCGGGAACGCGGCCAGCAGCGCGATCGCGGGGCGGCGCCACGACCGGTAGCGCCGGGTGCGCAGGACGGGCCAGGCGAACAGCACGGCCGTCAGCAGGCCGCCCATCCAGACACCGGCACCGAGGCCGGACCACGCGCGCACCGCCGGAGCGCCCGGGTAGGGCACGAACGTCGAGATCGAGGCGAGCAGGCCTGCCGCCAGGCCGACGAGGGCGACGATCCAGGCGGCTGTCACCGCGCGCCGGGTCGCTGACGGGACGAGCGCGGCGATGGCCAGCACGATCAGCGGGAGCGCGATCCACCACGGGCCCGAGCCGGCGCCTCCGCCCGTGCCGGTGACGACGTCCCACGCGGTGGCCGGGGCGTCGACGGGGTTGCCGGCCTCCCACCAGATCCGTCCCGTGAAGACCCGGTCGAACAGCCACGGCCCCAGCAGGGCCGTGCCGACCGCGGCGCTGGCCGCGAGGTACCGCGCCGCGGGGCGCACCAGCACGGCGCACACGGCCAGGGCGATCATGCCCAGCGCCCAGGCGACCGGCGCGAAGGCCGCGACCAGCGCGATCCAGACCCCGACCAGGACGGCACGCGTCCACTGCGGCTCGAGGACCAGCCGCAGGAGCACGTTCGCGAACAGCGGCGCGACGACGAGGGCCACGACCGTGCCCAACCGGCCGCCGGCGACGGCTCCGGTGACCGCGACCATGAGGCCGTAGGAGGCGGCCCAGGTCATGCGCACGGCGCGGTCGTCGCTGACGAGCCGCCCGAAGCGGTGCGCGGTGAGCGCCGCGAACGGGACGGCCAGGACGGTCAGGATCCCGGCGATGATGCCCGGCGCGAACCACACGACCAGGCCCACGACGGCGAGCGGCAGGACGTAGGCCGGAGCGCCGTCGGCGCTGCCCAGGCCCACCGCGTGCGAGCGCTCGAAGATCAGTCCCCACCACGCCCGGACCGAATCGGGCGACGCAGGCAGCACAGGGCTGAACAGGTTTCCGGTCGCGACGGATCGAGCCGCCACGACCGAGCCGGCGAACAGGACCAGCACCCACGTCAGCCACGGCCACCGGCGCCACCACGACGGCCGGTCGACGACGACGGGATCCTCCTCGTCCTCGTCGCCCACGCCGATCGAGCGAAGCCCGAGCGACTCGACGGACTCGGGTCGCACGACCGCCTGGAAGGTGGTGGCGGCGACGTCCAGTCCGTGTTGGTACGGCATCCAGAACGGCGCGAAGAGGTCCGAGAGCTCGCGGTTGCTGCGCCGCACCAGGGGCCGGCGCCGGCGGCGGGCGGAGATCATCGGACCGGGATTGGCGAAGACCGTGACCATCGCCGCGATCTCGCCGCGCGCCGAGCGCAGGTCCTTGCCGATGATGAAGCCGACGAACCGCACCAGCGACCCCAGGAACAGCCGGATGGAGGTCAGGGGGAACTTCAGCGGGTCGCTGTTGGCGAGCATCGTGTACAGCGCGGCGGCACGGCGCTCGCCGGCCTTCTCGGGGACGCCCTTGCGCCGGACCCGTCGACGGTTGCTGCTGGCCTCGGCGTGGAACACGATCGAGGTGGGTGCGGTCCGCACGCGGTAGCCGGCGCGGTTCGCCCGCCAGCCGAAGTCGATGTCGTCGAAGAACAACGGCAGCCGCGGATCGGTGCCGCCGAGGCGCTCCCACACGTCGCGCCGCACGAGCATGCCGGCCGAGCCGACGGCCAGGACGTCGCGCGGGCGGTCGTGCTGGCCGGCATCGGGCTCACCGGACTCCAGCATCGTCTCGCGCTGGCCGGTGCCCGTGACCGTGAGGCCCACCTCGAGCAGACGGCGCAACGACGGCCACTCGCGGACCTTGGGCCCGACGACACCGATGCCGGGGTCCGCGGTCGCCTCGTCGAGCAGCCCGGAGAGCGCGTCGGGGTCGCAGATCTGGTCGTCGTGCAGGAGCCAGATCCAGTCGTAGGCCTCGGTCTCGGACTCGAGGGCCACGGCCACCTGGGCGCCGAAGCCGCTGCGAGCCGGCGCCTTCACGACACGCGATGCGCCCGTGTGGGCGTTCAGCAGGTCGCGGGTGGCCGGATCGGTGTCGTCGTGGACCAGCACGAGGTGGTCGGGACGGTGGTTCAGGCGGTCGAGAGCGGCCAGAGTCTGGGGCAGCCACCGCGATCCGCGGTGGGCCACCAGCACGGCGAGGACGGTGGGAGGCCGCGATCGCCAGGCGGCGACCGGAGCGTCCTGATCTGCGTCGTCGTGCATGCTCGCCACCTTAGGCGGTTGCGACGAACCGCCCGGGGTCAACGAAATCGCGTGGTCAGGCGCGCTTCTTGAGCTTGCGACGCTCGCGCTCGGACAGTCCGCCCCAGATGCCGAAGCGCTCGTCGTGAGCAAGGGCGTACTCGAGGCACTCACCCTTGACGTCGCAACTCAGGCACACACGCTTGGCCTCGCGTGTGGAGCCACCCTTCTCGGGGAAGAACGACTCGGGGTCGGTTTGAGCGCACAGCGCGCGCTCCTGCCACATGAGCTCGGGGTCGTCGCCCTCGATCCAACCGACTAATGACATGTCTGTAATTACAGACGTCTGCCTGCCAAACGTCAAGCCGAATAGCAAATGTCAGGGAATCCTCGGCGTGTCGCACTTCGGTCGAACGCTAGCGTCGACCCGGTGACCACCACTCTCGCGACCATTCTGACCCCCTCCCCCGCCCCCGTGGTGACCTACTACGACGTCTCCACCGGCGAGCGGGTCGAGCTGAGCGGGGTGACCCTGGCCAACTGGGTCGCCAAGGTCGCGAACCTGCTGGTGGACGAGCTCGACGCCGAACGCGGCACCCGCGTGCGCATCGGTCTGCCGAGCCACTGGTTGCGTGCCGTGTGGCTGCTCGGCGCGTGGCGGGTCGGCGCGGTCGTCACCGACCACGGGGCGGACATCGGCCTGTCGGGCCCCGAGCTCGAGGCCGACGAGCCCGTGCGGCTGGCCGCGTCGCTGCGGCCGCTGGGGGGCCGCTTCCCCCAGGAGCCGGCCGGCTTCCTCGACACCGCGATCCACGTCCCGGCCAGCCCGGACGTCTTCATCGACCTCGATCCCCCGACTCCGGACGACGTCGCGATCGACCTCGACGGACGCACCGTCACCCACGCCGAGCTGCTCTCGGGACCGCGCCTGACCGGCCGGGTCGTGCGCGAGCCGCAGCCCTTGGCCGACGACGCGGCCGACCTCGCCGCAGCCCTGGCGGGCGGGGGTTCTCTCGTCATCGTCGCCGGGGCCGGACCCGACGACCTCGAGCGCATCGCGGAGCAGGAACGCGCCACCGTCGACGAGCGGGGACGTTGAGGCACTCGTGATGAGTGGTGCCCTAGACTCGACGGGGCATCTCGGCTGTGTGCCGGTGCCCGCGACACCTCACGACAGGAACGACGCATGACCCCAACGGTCGACGACCCGCAGGCCTACGGCCTGACCCGGGTGGGCGGCCGACCCCCGCTGCTGGAATATCTGCGGGGCGTCGCGCAGCGCAAGGACTTCATCGTCTCCCTGGCCAAGTTCCGGATCGAGGCCGAGAACCAGCGCCAGCGCCTGGGCATGCTCTGGATCGTCCTCAAGCCGATCCTCAACGCCGCCGTCTTCGGCATCGTGTTCGGCATCCTCATGGCCAGCACCAAGTCGGTCCCCGACTTCGTGCCGTTCCTGATCATCGGCGTCTTCATGTTCGAGTTCTTCTCGGCGTGCATGGGCAGCGGCTCGAAGTCGATCACGGCCAACCAGGCCCTCGTGCAGAGCTTGGCGTTCCCGCGGATGTCCCTGCCGATCTCCGTCGTGGTGCAGAAGTTCCTGCAACTGCTGCCGACGGTCCTGCTGCTGTTCGTCTTCCTGGTGATCCTGGGCCACCGCCCGACACTCAGCTGGCTGCTGATGGTGCCGCTGATCGCCCTGTACTTCCTGTTCTGCCTGGGCGTCGCGTTCATCACCGCCCGCCTCACGGTGCACCTGCCGGACCTGTCGAACCTGCTGCCGTTCATCACGCGGTTCTTCTTCTACACGACCGGCATCTTCTTCAGCTTCGACATCCGGTTCGAGGACTCCCCCGGACTGCTCGAGGCGGTCCAGTACCAGCCGATCTACGCCTTCTTGAGCCTCTCGCGCGAGCTGCTGCTGGACTCCGATCCGCTGTACGACGTGCGGATGCAGTTCTGGCCGATCATCGCGGTCTGGTCGATCGCGCTGGTCGTCATCGGAACCATCTTCTTCTGGGCTGCCGAGGAGCGTTATGGCCGTGTCGACTGAGCCCACCGAGTCCCGGCTCACTCCGGACGGCCGCCGTCCGGTCGTGGTCGTGCAGGACCTGCACGTCGAGTACAAGGTCTTCGCCACGGGCAAGCGCGCCACCGAGGCCGACCGCGGCGGCCTGCTGCGTCGCGCCAAGCGCACCCGCACCGTGCACGCCCTGAAGGGCATCACCTTCACGGCCTACGAGAACGACAGCATCGGCATCATCGGGTCCAACGGCTCGGGCAAGTCGACGCTGATGCGCGCCATCACGGGCCTGACGCCCTCCAGCCGCGGGGCCATCTACGCCAGCTCGCGCCCCAGCATGCTCGGTGTCGGCGCGGCCCTCATCAAGCCCCTGTCGGGCCAGCGCAACGTCATCCTGGGCGGTCTCGCGCTCGGCTTCTCCAAGGCCGAGATCGAGGAGCGCTACGACGAGATCGTCGACTTCGCCGGCATCCGCCCCTTCATCGACCTGCCCATGCGGACGTACTCGTCCGGCATGACCGCGCGACTGAAGTTCGCGATCGCGACGATCCGCAACCACGAGATCCTCATCGTCGACGAGGCGCTGGCGGTGGGCGACCGCAAGTTCCGCAAGCGCAGCGAGCAGCGGATCCGCGAGATCCGCGACAACGCCGGCACGGTCTTCCTCGTCAGCCACTCGATGCAGTCCATCCGGGACACCTGCAACCGGGTGATCTGGATCGAGAAGGGCGAGCTGATCATGGACGGCGATCCCGACGAGGTCATCGCCGCCTACGAAGAGTCCCGCTGACCCCTGCTGCTCAGCAGCTGGCCGCGAGATCGTCCGTGTTGTTCGCGGCCTTCGGCGACTCCGTCGGCTCGGTCGCGCCCGGCGCCTGCGTGGTCGGTGCCGCCGTCGTGGGCGCGGTCTTCGCGGGCTTCTTCTGCGTGCTCTTCTTCTGCTGACGCTCGCTCTTGGCGACCAGCTTGGCCACGTCGGCGCGGATCTGCTCGAAGTTCGGCGTCACCGTCGAGTAGTCCGGCGGGACGACCGACAGGGTCGCGATCTTCTTGTCCTTGGCCTTCAGCGCCAGGTCACCGAACGCACCCAGCTCGGAGGCGGGGATGTTCGTGCTCAGCATCTCGGCCGAGCTCGTGGCGATCTTCCCGGCGTTGAGCACCACCTGCTCGGGGCTCAACTGCTGGAGCATGGCCTGCATGAGGCACTTCTGACGGCCCATGCGCGTGTAGTCGTCGGACTGCACGCGGCTGCGGCCGTACCAGAGGGCGTCCTTGCCGTTGAGCTTGCGCTTGCCCGGCTGGATGTAGACCTGCTTCCAGGCGTCGTCCTTGCCGAACTTGGCGATCGGCTCGGTGATCTCCATCTCGACGCCGCCCACGGCGTCGACGAGACTCGAGAAGCCCTGCATGTTCACCAGGACGTGGTAGTTGATCTTGAGCCCGGTGACGCCCTCGACGGCGTCGATCGTGGCGTCCAGACCGGGGTCCTTGCTGTCGGGATACAGGTCCGTGCGGTTCGCCGCAGCGGTGTGCACCGCGTTGAGCAGGCACTCCGAGCCGCAGTTGTACCCGTACGGGTAGACCGCGCGCATCGGGGAGTCCTCGGGGAACGGGACGTTCTGCAGGTTGCGCGGCAACGACACCATGACGGGCACGCCGGTCGTGGCGTCGATGCTGACCACGTTGAGGGCGTCCGGCCGCAGACCGAACCGGTCGGAGCCGGAGTCGGCACCGAGCAGCAGGATGTTGTACCGGCCCTTCAGCGGGGACTTCACCTCGGTCTCGCTGAAGACCTGCTCCACGACGTCCTTGGAGGCCGTGACGGTGTTCCAGCCCAGGAAGGTGGTCGACGTCGCGAGCGCGACGACGGTGATGTTGACGACCGAGATGACGCCCAGCCGCCACCAGCCCAGGCTGCGGACCAGGGCCAGCCGCCACGCGTCGATGAACAACAGCATCCACAGCACCGACACCACCAACCCGGTGATGCGGGCGACCTGCAGCACGGACGGGTCGGTCAGCCAGTCGATGACCTGCATGCGATCGGGACGGAAGCGGAACCACGTCACCGTGACCGCGAGGAGCACGGCGACCCACGCGACCATGACGGCCGCACCCAGGCGGCGGGCACCGGCGAGGAACTGCGCGACGCCGGGCCAGACGACCGTGCCCAGGATCAGGACGAGGGCGCGACCCAGTCCACCCTTCTGGGCGACCCGGGTGGGCCGTGCCCCGAGAGCGCTCACGGCACGACTCCCCTCGACTGCGAATGACGCTCCATTAAACCGTGGGGTCCCCAGCGGTGGAACGGTCGGGGCAGGTCAGCAGGACTCGTCGAGGTTGGCACTGCGGTTGGCCTTGCGCGGGTCCTTCTTCTTCGCCTCCGCCGCGACCTCGATCGTCGGCAGGGAGGCGGTGACGAGCGCCGCCTTCTGCAGCTCGGCGTTGTGCTGCGACGAGCCCACCGCGTCGGACACGAGGCGTCGGACCTTGTCGTAGTCGGGGTTGCCCGTGTAGATCACCGGGGGCACCAGCGACACCGAGGCGATCGGCTGGGACTTCGTCTTCAGGGCCAGATCCATGAAGACGTTGAGGTCCTGGCGCGGGATGCTCGTGTGCAACATCGCCGAGCTGGAGTTGGCGATGTCCTGCATGTTCATGATGACCTTCTGCGGGTTGAGCTGGCGCACCATCGCGTTCATCACGCACTTCTGGCGTCCCATGCGCGACCAGTCGTCGTTCTCGACGCGGGACCGGGCGTACCAGAGGGCCTTGTCCCCCGAGAGATTCTGGTGGCCGGCCTCGATGTACCCGCGGATCGGCGAGCCGATGCCGCCGATGGCCGTGCGCTCACGCACGTGGATCTTCACGCCGCCGACGGCGTCGATGAGCTTGGAGAAGCCCTTCATGTTCACCAGGGCGTAGTAGTTCAGCTTCAGCCCGGTGATCTGCTCGACGGCACCCATCGTGGCGTCGATGCCGGGCTCCTTCGACTGGAACAGGTCGGCGTGGTCGTTGGCCCACGTGTTGACCGCGTTGAGGTAGCAGCCGTCGCAGTCGAACCCGTTCGGGAACTGCTTGCGCATCACCGAACCCTTCGGGAAGGGGACGTTCTCGAGGTTGCGGGGCAGGCCGATGATGACCGCCTTGCCGGTCTCGGCGTCGATGCTGGCGACGTTGATCGAGTCGGGGCGCATGCCCGAGCGGTCCTTGCCCGAGTCGGTGCCCATGAGGAGCACGTTGTAGCGGCCGTCGTGCGGCTTGGACACCGTGCTGGACGCGAAGACGGTGTCGGTGAAGCCGTTCATGACGCCCATGGTGTGCGAGGCGAAGAACAGCACGGCCGCGGTGCCGGCGACGAGGGCGCCGTGCAGGACGGTCGAGATGGCCAGGTGCGGACGGGCCAGCTCGCGCGGGCGCCCGAGCCGCCAGGCGTCGACGATCAGCGCGATCCAGCCGAGGGCCAGGGCGAGCAGGAGCCAGCGACCCAGGGTCAGCAGGCTCGCGTTGGTCGCCAGGCCGAAGAGGAACTGACGGTCCGTCAGCGAGATCAGGGCGAAGACCACGGTGAGGGCCAGCAGGGCCAGCCAGACCCGGATCGCGATCCGACCGACGCGCTTGTTGCCCTGGACCAGCTGGGCCGAGCCCGGCATCACGAAGGTCATCGCGGCGAGAGTGAGTGCGCGCCGGAACTGGATCCGGGCAGTGGCGCTGGTCGGGTCGGCGTAGGTGCCGCCCAACGCGCCCGAGCGGTCATGGAGCATTGCTGTCCTCACGGTGGGGAAGGGTCCGTAGGTTTTCTCAGTATCGAGCGCGCTCCCCCGATCGACGGGAGGACGCGCCGAGGGGCGGCCGTGGGAATCTCCTGTTGCCGTCACGCGGTACGTTCACCCCATGTCCCCCTCAGGTCCCACGGACGGCGACGGATACGACTGGTTGTACGAGGACGAATCCGGTCGTCACCGTCCGCGTCCGGCTGCAGCGGGCTCCGACGTGCCGCCGCCGAACCTGCCGCCCCCGGGCTCCAAGGGCTCGCGCCCGAGGCGCTCGAAGGATCCCCGGGAGCCGAAGCAGCGCAAGCCCCGCGGCCGGTGGCGCCTGCTGTGGCTCGTCCTGGTGCTCTGGCTGGCCTTCCTGCTGATCGTGCCGATCGTCGCGTGGTCCAAGATCACGAAGGTCGACGCGACCCCCGAGGGCGAGCGCCCGGAGGACAAGGCCACGACCTGGCTGATCGTCGGCACGGACAAGCGTCCGAAGGACCGCTCGCGCGGCCGCACCGACACGATCCTCATGCTGACGTACGGCGGCGACGGCCCGTCCGTGCTGACCTCGATCCCCCGCGACTCCCAGGTCAACATCCCCGGACACGGGCGCACGAAGGTCAACGCCGCCTACGCGTTCGGCGGCGCTCCCCTGCTGGTCGAGACCATGGAGGGGGCCACGGGCGTGCGCATCGACGGCTACGCCGAGATCGGCTTCGTCGGCCTGCGTGACGTCGTCGACGCGCTCGGCGGGATCGAGATCTGCCCCGACCAGAACATCAAGGACAAGGACGCCCGGCTCAACATCAAGAAGGGCTGCCAGGAGGTCGACGGCAAGACGGCGCTGGCGTATTCGCGCTCGCGCAAGGCGTTCGGCACCGGCGACATCGCGCGCGGCCAGCACCAGCGCGAGGTCATCGGCGCGATCGGCAAGGCCGCGCTCTCACCGAGCACCGTGCTCAACCCGTTCACCTACTCGCGCGTGGCCACGACGGTCGCCGAGTCGCTCGCCGTGGGCGACGACGTCTCGATGTTCTCGTTCGCCCGCTTCGGGTGGAAGCTGGCCCGCGCGGTCGGAGGCGATGGCCGCAGCTGCACCGTCCCCATCGCCGACCTGTCGGTGCAGTGGGACCGTGAGCGCGCGCTGAAGTACTTCGGCCACCTCAAGAACGGCACCACCGACCAGCTCGGTGACCTGTGCACCGAGGACGGGATGCGCGACTGAGTCCGCTCAGCCCGCGAACGCGTCGGCGGTGAAGGCCTCGACCTGCTTCGTCGACCGGTCCAGCACGTCGCTGTGGCCGGCGCCGCGGTACTTCCGGTAGGTCAGGTCCAGGTCGCGCCCGCGGTACGCCTTCGCGAGGGAGTCCGTCAGCACGAGCGGCACGATGTCGTCGGCGGTGCCCTGGACGATCAGGATCGGTCCCCGGATCGTTGGGAAGCTCGGATCGTTGGCGTCGAGCTTGCCGCGCACCAGCTCAGGATCGGCCTTCTTGGCGGCGAACTTCGACATCGGCGACAGCCCGAACTCGCTCGTCCCGAACAGCTCGAGCAGGCACAGCTCGCTGACCTGGGGATAGAGCTCGCGGCCCTTGGCGTTGAGGAGCCGGTCGACCGGGATCTGGCCCGGGTACGCGATCTCGAGTCCGCGCAGGATCATCGCGACGAACGCCGCGGGGACGTTGACCTCACCCGTGAGCGCGGCCTGGGCCGCCAGCGACATGTGCGACGGCGGGGCGAAGGCGACGGTGCCGACGATCTCGAGCTCGCGGGCGTAGTGCGGGGCCATCGAGCTGGCCCACAGCGCCGCGTGACCGCCCTGGGAGTGACCGGCCACCAGGACGCGCTCGCTCACCTCGTCGTCGAGCTGACGGGCGGCCCGGACGATGTCGAGCACGGCCCGACCCTGGGACGATCCGATCAGGTAGGGGTGGTCCCCCGGGGTCCCGAGGCCCTCGTAGTCGGTGCCGACGACGACGTGGCCCGAGTCGATCCAGCGCTGCAATCGGGTGACCGTGGTGTTGGCTCCGGGCATCGCCGTCGAGATCTGACCGCGCGTCGGCGCGCACTGGTCGGCCATGCCCGTCGTGCCGTGGGCCCAGGTGACGACGGGCCAACCGCCCTTCGGCGCCGCGCCCTGCGGCGTGGCGACGAATCCCGAGGTCGCGACCGTGTCGCCGGCGACGCCCTGCTGGGCGTAGAGCACCAGGCTCACGTCGGCGTTCGCCAGTCCCATGCCGCCCTCGAGCTTCCGTGACCAGATGAGGTCGCCGTGGCTGTAGTCGCCGAGATCGGACGGGGGACGGTAGAAGCCGGTGCCGACGGGAGCGCTCGTGCGCTTCGGCGACTCCTCGTCCTGGGTGCAGGCGGCCACGGACAGGAGCATCACGGCGCTCAGGGCGAGAGCGGCGAGTCGTCGGATCACGCCGCCATGCTACGGGTGCGGCTCCCGCCCGGACGCGCCATCGGCGGGTCGGTGCCGTGGAGGCGGCACCGACCCGCCGTGACGCGCGGTCGGTCACGAGTTCCGTGCTGGTCCCCGGCCGTGGGTCCTCACTGCTGCGCTCCCGTCGGTCGTCGCAACCGCAGGAAGCGCGCCACCAGCTCCCACACGACAGCAGTGAAGATGACCGCGGCCCCGACCTGGAGCAGATCACTGACGGCGGTACCGGGTGACTCGGCGCCCCACTGGAGGCCGAACCAGAACATGGCCAGCCCGAACATCACCGCTTGTGGCGTCTTCATCAGTAGATGCTCCTCTCGGCGACTACCTCGGGCAGCAACGTCACGAGGACCGATTCAGCGTCGTGTTCGCGCCCTGACGGCCCGGATCAGCAGGTCCCCCGCCAGGACACCCACGAAACACGCCCCGGCCAGGGTCCAGGCGAAGATGCTGCGGTCGGTGAAGATCAGGACGAAGGCCACCAGCACGGCCAGGACCACGGCATGGGACAGGATCTCGATTCGGCTCAGCATGTGACGACCTTCTCTCCGACGACCTCGCTGGGAACGCACCTTCGAAGTCGACCTTCGGAGCTCGTGCGTCGCTCATGATCCTGCGCTCTACGCCTCAGCGCTGGCGAGTGGATGTCCACAGCCACTGCAATCCGGCGAACACCAGGTACGCCGCGATGAAGTAGCCGGCGAACAACCAATCGTCCGGATCCCGATCGGTCGTGAAGACCGTGACCAGGACCAAAGCTGTGACGACGGCCAGCAGGCTCAGTCCTTCACGTCTCAACACTTGACGACCTTCCCTCCGACGATCGCCACGGCGACGATCCGGAACTTGAGCTCTACACACTTACCCTGCTTCTTGGCCTTTTTGAAGACCCCGCGGAGCTTGTAGAAGTACGCGGCGACGGCGGCCGCACAGACGGCGCGGACCGCGATGCCGGCCGGGTTCTTGGCGGGGATCTGACCGCACAGCGTGCTGATCCCCGCGCCGACCGAGACGAACATGGCGTTGTGGATCTTCTTGGTCTCCTTCTTGCTGAACTTCACGCAGACCGCGGTCTTGAAGTCGCAGAACTTCAGCTTCGGGTCAGCGACGATCGGGTACGCGAACTCGCCGGCCCGGTGATCGACGATCTGCGTGATGGCACCCTCGCGCACCTCGTACCGGGTCGGCACGCGGCGTCCTTCGGCGTCGACGGCCCAGGGCGCCTCGACCTGGGCTGCGAGGGTTCCGTCGCCGGCGACCAGGTCGACGCCGCCGTCCGGGGTGAGCTCGGCCCACACGCCCGGCGTGGATCCCAGCCCGAACCGATAGGACGTGGGCGCCTCGGCGGAGTCGAGGCCGACGAGGATCTGGGTCCCCGTGGTCGTCGGTGCGACCGCGACCGTGGCGTCGCCGCGCCCGGGCAGGACGTAGCGGCCGTCGGACTTCTTCGCCTTCGTCCGGGTGACCGGCAGGTCGACGGCGATCGCCGTCGACCCGGAGACGCCGAGCGTGACGCGGCCGGCCTTCACCGCCGAGGTCGGTGACTTCGAGATCGGGACGGCCGCGTCAACCTGGGCGATCTGGCCCAGACGGTCACGGACCGTCACGGCCGGTTCGTCGGCGTGGGTGGCGGGTAGAGCTGCTGCGGTGAGCGCGACCGTCGCCGCCAGGACGGCGACGGTGCGTGTGGCGATGTGCATGAATCCCCCGATTCAGTCAGGCAAAACGCATTGGGCGTTCCGCTGACGCACAAGGTATTGGGCATGACATGGCGACGTCAAGCGCTCGTGCACAGGGGCGGCGGCTCGACCGGAACTCAGGTCGCGCGCTGCAGCCACGGCACGCGCGCCACCCCGGGCAGGGGGAACACCAGGAGCGCCAGCCACAGCAGGGCACCCGCGACGACGCCGTCGAGGTACCAGTGGTTGGCCGTGACGGTGACGACGACGAGCGTCACGACGGCGTGCAGGATCGCGAGCCGCCCGATCCAGCCACCCGCGGTCCGGGTCACCACCAGCGCGATGAGCAGCGCCCAGCCGACGTGCAGGCTCGGCATGGCCGCGTACTGGTTGGCGACGGCACCGCTCGCGCCGTCGTAGGCCGACGGACCGTACACGCTCATCGTGTCGACGAAGCCCCACTGGGGGAACATCCGCGGGGGCGCCAGCGGGAAGGCGATGTGCAGACAGACGGCGACGGCGGTCATCGAGATGATGAGGTTCCGCGCCCAGCGGTACTCGACGCGCGGGCGGAAGAAGAACCCCCACAACAAGAAGGCGACGGTCACCGGGAAGTGCACCGCCACGTAGTAGACGTTGGCGGCGCGGAGCAGTTCGGACGACGCCACGAGCCCCTGGATCGCCGCCTCGTCCGGCAACAGGAGCAATCGCTCGAACGCGTGCACCGCCCGGGCGTTCGCGTGGGCGATCCGGTCGGCCTCGATCGTCACGAGACGACCCGTGCGGTAGAGCAGGTAGACCAGACCCAGCAGGCACAGCTCGAACGTGAACGGCCAACACACGTCGCGCACCCGGACGACCACCGCGGACCCGCGCGACATGGGCATGTTCCACATTGTCGCCCGGGCACCCGGGTCTGGGAAGTCCGAGCGCCTCGACGCCCCGCCCGCCTCCCCTAGCGTCGAGCCCGTCCCCATGACTTCGCAGGAGTGCTCATGGCCCCGTCCACGACCCTGTGGACCGACGTGCACACCCGATCCACCTCCCCGAGGGCTACGACCCCACGGCGGCCCGCGACGACGAGACTCAGAGAGTCGACTGGATGCCGGCCAGCAGCTGGCGCGCCATCACGATGCGCTGGACCTGGTTCGTGCCCTCGTAGATCTGCGTGATCTTCGCGTCGCGCATCATCCGCTCGACGGGGTAGTCACGGGTGAAGCCGTAGCCACCGAGCAGCTGGACGGCGTCGGTGGTCACCTGCATGGCCGTGTCGGACGCGAAGGCCTTGGCTGCTGCACCGAAGAACGTGAGGTCCTTGTCGCCGCGCTCCGAACGGCCCGCGGCCGCGTAGGTGAGCTGACGGGCGGCCTCGATCTTCATGCCCATGTCCGCGATCATGAACTGCAGGCCCTGGAAGTCCGAGACGGGCTTGCCGAACTGCTTGCGCTCCTGGACGTAGCCCAGCGCGTAGTCGAGCGCGCCCTGCGCGACGCCCACGGCCTGCGCCGCGATGGTGACGCGCGTGTGGTCGAGCGTCTTCATCGCGATCGAGAAGCCCTCGCCCACCTCGCCGATGATGCGATCGCCGGGGATGCGGACGTTGTCGAAGTAGACCTCGCGCGTGGGCGAGCCCTTGATGCCGAGCTTCTTCTCCGGGGCCCCGAACGAGACGCCCTCGTCGGACTTCTCGACGACGAACGCCGTGATGCCCTTCGTGCGCTTCTCGAAGTCGGTCTGCGTCAGGACGGTGTAGTACTCGGACTCGCCGGCGTTGGTGATCCAGCGCTTCGTGCCGTTGATGATCCAGTCGTCGCCGTCGCGCTTGGCGGTGGTCTTCTGGTTGGCGGCGTCGGAGCCGGCCTCGGGCTCGGACAGGCAGTAGCTGAAGCCGCCCTCGCCGCGGGCGAGCTTGCCCAGGTACTTGGCCTTGATCTCCTCGTTGCCACCGATCTGGACCGGCAGGGAGCCGAGCTTGTTGACGGCCGGGATCAGCGAGCTGGAGACGCACACGCGGGCGACCTCCTCGATCACGAGAACCGTGGCGAGCGCGTCCGCGCCGGCGCCGCCGTACTCCTCCGGCACGTGCGGAGCGTGGAAGTCCGCAGCGATGAGGGCCGCGTTCGCCTCGCTCGGGAAGCGCGGCTGTTCGTCGACGTCCGCGGCGTAGGGAGCGATCTTCGCCTCGGCCACGGCGCGCACCGCCTCGCGGATCGCCTGGTGCTCCTCGGACAACGCGAAGAAATCGGACACGCTCAACTCCCGGATCGAAAAAGGTGGAACCACCGAATTCTACGCCCGTGTGACAGGGCTCTCTCCCCACGGGTCGGGTTACCGTCGGGTATGACGCAGATCCAGGATGAGGCGGAACTGCGCGCGATTCTGGGCCGGCCCCTGCAGCGCGCGCTCGACAAGGACCGCGACCGGCTGACGACGCACCACGTCGAGTGGCTGCGGCACTCCCCGGTCTGCCTGCTCGGCACCTCGGGCGCGGACGGCAGCTGCGACGTCTCGCCCAAGGGCGACCCCGCCGGCTCACTGGTCCACGTCATCGATGACCGCCGACTCGCCCTGGCCGAGCGGCCCGGCAACCGGCGCGCCGACGGCTACGCGAACATCCTGGCCAACCCGCACGTGGGCCTGGTCTTCCTCATCCCCGGTCGTGGCGACACCCTGCGGGTCAACGGACGGGCGCGCCTGCTGCGCACCGACGACGGCGGACCGGACTATGTCGATGCCCTCGTCGTGAAGGGCCGGCGGCCGGTCCTGGTCTGCGAGGTCGAGGTCGAGCAGGTGTTCTTCCACTGCGCCAAGGCGTTCCTGCGCTCGCAGCTCTGGGACCCCACGACGTGGCGGCCCGACGCCGTCCCGTCGCGCGCCGAGATCGCGCACGCGATGGAGCGACCCGACGACTCCGTGGAGGAGCTCGAGGCGTACTACGGCGCGCAGTACAGCACGAATCTCTACTGAGTCACCGGTCGCGCAGCGCCTCGACGATCGCCGCGCCCAGCTCGGCGGGCTTGGTGAACTGGGGCCAGTGACCGGTGGGCAGGTCGACGTACTCGACGTCGCGGACACGGCCCAGCTCTCCGACCCAGGGCTCACCGGCCGCGATCGCATCGCGCAGGATCTGGGAGGGGAACTCGTTGGCGATGACCGTCACCGGGACGTCGAGCCGGCGCTCGTCGGTGAGGGTGATGCCGTCGGTCGCCACTCGCCTCGGCAGGGGGACGGCGCGCGCGATGAACTCGGCGCGCAGCTGATCGTCGAGGTCGACCAGGTCCATGTCCATGAACTCGTCCCACGGCGGCAGCGGGATCTCGTCGCCGTCGGCGGGCAGCTCGTCGTTGACCGCCTGACCCTCGGCCGGCGGGCCCGAATCGACGTAGATGTTGCGGGCGATCCGGTCGGGGCGCCGGTCGGCCACACCGTGGATCACGGCGCCGCCCCCGGAGTGTCCGACGAGCACGACGTCACCGTCGAGGGAGTCGACCTTCCCCGCGACGAAGTCGATGTGGTCCGCCAGGCCGATGCCGGCGCGGGAGGCGTCCCGGGACTCGAGCCCGGGGAGCGTGAGCGGATGGATGCGGTGACCCGCCTCGACGAGCTGCGGCGTGACCGCGTCCCACGAGGAGGCGTCGAGCCAGAACCCCGGAACCAGAACGATGTCCATGCTGGCACCGTAAGTCCGTCGACCGACAGAAGCGAGAGGCGAGCGTCAGTTCCCGCGGACCTTCGCGCCCTTCGCCCGGGCGGCGTCGGCCAGGGCCGCCTGGAAGTCCACCATCGCGGACGTGAGGGCGGGATCGCCGGTGGCCAGGATGCGCACGGCCAGCAGGCCCGCGTTGCGGGCGTTGCCGATCGCGACGGTCGCCACGGGCACCCCGGCGGGCATCTGGACGATCGACAGCAGCGAGTCCATCCCGTCGAGGTACTTCAGCGGGACGGGGACTCCGATGACCGGCAGCGGCGTCACGGCCGCGAGCATGCCGGGCAGATGCGCCGCTCCCCCGGCGCCGGCGATGATGACCTCGATGCCGCGCTCGTGCGCGGTGCGGCCGTACTCGAGCATCTCGTCGGGCATCCGGTGCGCCGAGACGACGTCGGCCTCGTACTCGATGCCGAACTCGCCGACGGCGGTCGCGGCGGCCTCCATCGTCGGCCAGTCCGAGTCGGACCCCATCACGATTCCCACGCGTGCCGTCATGCCAGGTCTCCGTCCGTCAGCAGTGCCGCGCTGTGCCGGGCCCGGCGCAGCACGTCCTCGAGGTCCTCGCCCACGGCGGTCACGTGGCCGACCTTTCGGCCGGGCTTGACCGCCTTGCCGTACAGGTGGACCTTGACGTCGGGCTGCGCCGCGAGCGCGACCTCGCGCTGGGCGGCGAGATCCTCGACGGCTCCGCCGAGGATGTTGACCATCACGCTCCACGGCTGGCGCGGCGTCGTGGCCCCCAGTGGCAGGCCCATGACCGCGCGCAGGTGGTTCTCGAACTGGCTCGTCACGGCACCGTCGATCGACCAGTGCCCGGTGTTGTGCGGACGCATCGCCAGCTCGTTCACCAGGATCCGGTCGTCGTCGGTCTCGAACAGCTCGACGGCGAGCATCCCCACCACGTCGAGCTCCTCGGCGATGGTGCGGGCGATGGCGCGGGCGCGCGCCTCGAGCGCGGGGTCCAGGTTCGGCGCCGGGGCGATGACCTCGAAGCACACACCGTCGACCTGACGCGACTCGACGACGGGGTAGTCCACGATCTCGCCCGTGGCACTGCGCGCGACCTGCGCGGAGAGCTCGCGCCGGAACGGCACCAGCTCCTCGACGAGCAGGGCGCCCGGGGCACCGAAGGGCTCGTCGAGGTCGGCGGCGGACTCGACCTTCCAGACGCCCTTGCCGTCGTAGCCGCCGCGCGCCGTCTTGACGATCGCCGGGAAGCCGAAGGCCTCCACGTCGGCAGGCTCGGCCACCGGCGCCCAGCGCGGGCACGGGACGCCGAGATCGGTCAGTCGCCGACGCATCACGAGCTTGTCCTGGGCGTGGATCAACGCGTCCGGACCGGGGCGGCAGTCGTGCCCCTCCTGCACCAGCGTCCGCAGGTGCTCCGGCGGGACGTGCTCGTGGTCGAACGTCACCACGGGCGCGTCCTGCACGGCGCGGCGCAGGTCGTCCAGATCCGTGTGCGTGCCGATGTGGTGGTCGGCGATCACCTGGGCGGCGGACACGTCCGGCCCCTCGGCGAGCAGGGTCAGCCGGATGCCCAGACCGATCGCCGGCGGCTGCATCATCCGGGCCAGCTGGCCACCACCGATGACGGCCACGTCGTGCTGCGGGGGTTCGTGCGTCACGGCGCCAGCCTAGGGCGAGAGGGCGGTGGCCAGCGGTCGAGGTCGCTCACCGGGACCGGAACGGCAACCGCTCCGAGACCGTGATCGGCGAGAGATGGCCGAACCCCTTGATGTGTCGAGGCGGCAGCACCCGCTTCTCGAAGGTGTCGCCGAGCGCGTCGGCCGTGGCCTGGTCGACCAGCAGCCGGTTGGCCCGGGCGACCTGCGAGAGCCGCGCGGCGAGGTTGACGGGGGGACCGAAGACATCGCCCAGACGGCTGATCACCGAACCGGTGGCCAGGCCGACCCGGACGTCGGGCAGCTTGGGTCGGGCGCCGATCGTGTTGATGATGTCGACCGAGATCTTGGTGGCCAGGACGGGGTCGGGGTGCACGAACAGCATGGCGTCGCCCAGCGTCTTGATGACGCGCGCACCGGCAGCGGTGATGAGGTCGCCGCAGCGGGTCTCGAACTCCTCGACGACGGAGGCCAGCGACGCGTCGTCCAGGCGGTTCGACAGCGCCGTGAAGCGGGTCATGTCGGCGAACCCGACGGTCATGTCGGTCGACAGCAGGGCCTGGTCGTTCTCTCCCAGTGCGGTGAGCCGGGCCGCGGCGGCCGCCAGGTGGCGCCGCCAGACGTGCACCATGAGCCGCTCGAACCCGGGGACCGAGGTCTGCGCCAGCTCGAGGGCCGCGTCCGCGCGGCTGTCGGACTTGCCACGCACGATGTCGGACTCCAGCTGGTCGACGAGGATCGTCGCCTGCCAGTCCGCGAGCCGGGACATCGTCTGACCGAGCGCTCGGGTCAGCCGGAACACCGTGTCCTCGTCGAGGATCTCGTGCTCCATCGCGTTGGCGACGATCGCGACCGCCGTGACGTCGGCGTCGCCGAAGGCGGTCTCGTCGCCGGGGTCGGGGAAGCCGAGGTTGCGCCACAGCCGGGCGGCCTGCTCGGGGGTGAGGCCGCCGCGCTCGGCGGTCTCGGCGTTCGTGTACTGCAGTTGCTCGGCCAAGATGATGTCGACCAACTGCTCCTCGTCAGGCCTGCTCATCGCGGCGTGCCTCCGGGGCGTGCGTCTCCAGGACGAGGCGCGTGATCGTGCGGTGGAACTCCTCGATCCGCGGGATGTCGCGCAGGTGCATGCCCGACTGATGACTGGCGTCGTGGATGATCAACGTCCCGCAGCGCAGGACCCGGTCGATCACGCCCTTCTCGTAGGCGACGTCGTTGATCCGGGCGAGCGGGATGATCCGACCGCTGCGGGTCACGATGCCCTTCTGCTCGATCAGCCGCCGGTTCGTCAGCGTGTAGGTCCACGTGAGCCAGCGCAGGAACGGCAGCAGCGTGCCCCACAGGAACAGCACCGCCAGCACGACGAGACCGAGCAACCGCGGCGTGCCGCCGCCCGAGTCGCCGACCGCCCCGGCGAAGTACCCGCCGATGAGCATGATCGCCAGGCCGACGAGGAACGGGACGATCAGCACCTTCACATGGGTGCGCGTCTGGACCTCGATCGCCTCGTCGTCGAGGAGCAGCTTCTCGGACAGCATGCGGCCATGTTCCCACGACGAACGCCCGCTCGGGATCACACCGGGCGCAGGTGCGTCACGTCGCCGGCGGACCAGGGGACGCCGTCGACCACGATGCGACCGGAGTCGTCGATCCCGGTCGCCTCCCCCGTCACGTCGCTGCCGTCGGGCCGCTGGATGCGGACCCGACGACCGATCGTGGAGCACACGTCGGTGTAGGCGCGCGCCAATTCGTCCTGCTGGGCCGTGTCGCGCCACTGCTCGAGCCGCGCGCGCAGCGCTGCCAGGAGCACGCCCAGCAGCTCGGTGCGGTCGATCGTCGTGGCACCCTCGAGCCAGAGGGAGGTCGCGGTCTCGACCGGCAGCTCGTCGGCCGTCAGGGCGACGTTGAGTCCCACGCCGATGACCGCCGCGGGACCCTCGCTCGTCTCGACACGCTCGACGAGGATGCCGCAGAGCTTGCGCCGGTCGTCGACGAGAACGTCGTTCGGCCACTTCAGCGCGGCCTCGACGCCGGCCTCGCGCACCGCGTCCACGACAGCCAGCCCGGTCACCAGCGGGAGCCAGGGCCACCGGGCCGGCGGTACCTCGACGGGACGGACCAGGACCGAGACCGCGATGCCCGTGAGCGGCGGCATCGTGAACGTGCGATCGAGACGGCCCCGGCCCGCGGCCTGGTGATCGGTCGTGTGGACGGTCCACTCGGGCACCCCGTCGCGGGCGGCGGCCGCAAGGTCCGCGTTCGTGCTTGCGGTCTCCGGCGACACGCGGACGGTGAATCCGGGAGCCACGCCGGCGAGGCGGTTCCGGTCGATGGGCTCACGCTGGGGCAGCTGCACGGCCCCACCCTCGCACAGGCCGGCAGTGGGGTCGGAGGGTCACGACGCCTCCTGCGGACCCAGCACGCCCTCGACGACACCGGCTGCGGGCGGCGCGGCACCGGCCTGCTTGAGCTCGACGAAGATGACGTGGGTCGGCGTCTCTCCGATGTTCTTCGCGTGGTGCTGCTGGGCCGGCAGCCACAACACCGTCCCGGTGTCGAGCTCGACGTCCATCGCGAAGTCCCCGGACATGAGTCGCCGCCGGAAGGAGCTCAGCGTGTACATGACGCTGTCGGGGTGCTCGTGCGGCGTCGTCTCGTCGCCCGGCACGTCCGTGTACTCCAGAACCCGGACCTGGTCGTTCTCGAGGATGACGCGGTAGTGATCGGCATTCGTGACCGCCGGATCGAGGCTCATCCTTCGAGCATCGCACCGGCGTGAGGAGAAGAACAGCCCCGGCACCCGCCTTGCTGTGGCACCCGAAACGGCTCCGGTTAAGGTGTTCGCCATGACCGACGCCCTGCCTGACGTCCCGCTGGAGGAGCACCCCGAGCTCCACACCACCGCCGGAAAGCTGGCCGAGTACGAACGACGCCACCACGAGGCCACCGTGGAGGTGGCCGATCGTGCCGCCGAGAAGCAGCACGCCCGCGATCGCAAGAGCGCGCGTGAGCGGATCGAGCAGCTCCTCGACGAGGGCTCGTTCGTCGAGCTCGACGCGCTGGCCCGCCACCGCGCCACGGCGTTCGGCCTCGACAAGAACCGTCCGCTCGGCGACGGCGTCATCACCGGCTACGGCACGATCGACGGCCGTCAGGTGTGCGTCTTCAGCCAGGACTTCAGCATCTTCGGCGGCAGCCTCGGCGAGGTCTACGGCGAGAAGATCACCAAGGTCATGGACCTGGCGATCAAGTCCGGCTGCCCCATCATCGGCATCAACGAGGGCGCCGGCGCCCGCATCCAGGAGGGCGTCGTCTCGCTCGGCCTGTACGGCGAGATCTTCCGCCGCAACGTGCACGCCTCGGGCGTCATCCCGCAGATCAGCCTGATCATGGGCAACTGCGCCGGCGGCCACGTCTACTCCCCCGCGGTCACCGACTTCACGATCATGGTCGACGGCACCTCGGGCATGTTCATCACCGGACCGGACATCATCAAGACGGTCACCGGCGAGGACGTCACGATGGAGGAGCTCGGCGGCGGTCGCACGCACAACACCAAGAGCGGCAACTCGCACTACCTGGCCTCCGACGAGGACGACGCGCTCGAGTACGTCAAGGCGCTGATCTCCTACCTGCCGCAGAACAACATGGAGGAGCCCGAGGCGTTCCCCGAGGTCGTCGACCTCGAGCCCAGCGACCTCGACCTGGCCCTCGACACGCTCATCCCGGACTCGGCGAACCAGCCCTACGACATCCGCACCGTCATCGAGACCGTGCTGGACGACCAGGAGTTCCTCGAGGTCCAGCCGCTGTTCGCGCCCAACCTGGTCATCGGCTTCGGCCGGGTCGAGGGCAAGAGCGTCGGCGTCGTGGCCAACCAGCCGATGCAGTTCGCCGGCTGCCTCGACATCGACGCCTCCGAGAAGGCCGCCCGCTTCGTCCGCACCTGCGACGCCTTCAACATCCCGGTCCTGACGTTCGTCGACGTGCCCGGCTTCCTGCCCGGCACCGACCAGGAGTGGAACGGCATCATCCGCCGCGGCGCGAAGCTGATCTACGCGTACGCCGAGGCCACCGTCCCGCTCGTCACGATCATCACGCGCAAGGCCTACGGCGGCGCCTACGACGTCATGGGCTCCAAGCACCTGGGCGCGGACATCAACCTGTCGTGGCCGACCGGGCAGATCGCGGTCGTCGGCGCCTCGGGTGCCGTCAACATCCTGTACCGCCGCGAGATCGCCGCGGCCGATGATCCCGACGCGCTGCGCGCCGAGCTGATGACCGAGTACGAGGACACGCTGTGCAACCCGTACGTGGCGGCCGAGCGCGGCTACATCGACGGGGTCATCAAGCCCAGCCAGACCCGCGCCGAGATCGTCAAGGCACTGCGCCTGCTGGCGACCAAGCGCGAGTCGCTGCCGCCCAAGAAGCACGGGAACATCCCGCTCTGATGTCCGACGAGACGCAGACCCCCGACGCCCCGGAGCAGCAGCCGCTGCTCCGGGTGGTCAAGGGCGACCCGACGCCGGAGGAGCTGGCGGCGCTCGTCGCCGTCGTCGCCGCCCGCAACGCGGCGGCGGCAGCGGCCGAGGGCGAGGCGCTCCCGGCCCGCAGCCAGTGGGGCCACCCCACGCGACAGCACCGCACGGTGCACCGCTTCGGCCGCGGCCAGTGGCGCGCCTCCTCCTGGTGACGTCGGCCTGACCGTTTCCCGGGAGGACTTCCCCCGGGCGACGGTGTGGAACGATCGGGCCATGACCCTGCGCCACGACCCCGATGTCGCGTCCGCCGACTGGTTCGTCCGGTCCGAGGCCGACTGGAGGACCCTCGCGACCCAAGGCCCCGCCGGATTCGAGGCGTACGCCACGGTCCGGTACGACGACGGCGAGTCCGAGCAGTACCGCAGCGACACCGCCCTCATGGCGCTCGTCGTCGAGCTCGCCGCCGGGTACACGCGGACACCCGACGACGTCTTCTTCGGGCTCTGGGACGGCTGGGGCGAGCTGACCGACCAGGGACGCGCGTACTCGGTCGTGCGGTCGAACTGGCTGCGCGACCTGTGGTTCCGGCCCACTCCCCCGCGCAATCGACCCGCGTTCAGCGAGGAGGTCACCGAGGGTCCGAGGGTCGACCTGCACGGCGAGCGCTCCTACCTGCTCTTCCGCGGACCGGCCGCCGACGTCGGACAGTGGGGCGCGCAGCCGTACGCGACGGACGTCGAACGGCCGCTCCCGCCGGCGTCGCTCACCTGGCCGGCCGACCACGCCTGGTTCATCGCCGCCGACGTCGACACGTCGTGGCTGTGTGTCGGCGGTACGCAGCAGCTGATCGACGCCGTCCTGGCCCGCCCCGACCTCGACGCCGCGCCCGCGACGCACGGCGCCGCCCCGGCCGACGACGATCGCGAGGCCCGATGAGGTTCGTCCTGGCCTCGGCCTCACCGGCCCGGCTCTCGACCCTGCGCCGTGCCGGTGTCGACCCCGAGGTCGTCGTCTCGGGCGTCGACGAGGAGCTCATCGTCGCGGACACCCCGGCCGAGCTCTCGACCGAGTTGGCGCGGCTGAAGTGCCGCGCGGTCGCCGTGAGCCACCGGGACGCCCTGGTGCTCGGCTGCGACTCGGTGCTGGAGTTCGACGGCGAGATCCTGGGCAAGCCGTACGAGCCCGAGGTCGCCCGCCGCCGGTGGTACGCGATGCGCGGCAACGTGGGCGTCCTGCACACCGGTCACTGCCTGCGACTCGGGGACGAGGAGGTGGTCCGCCACGCGGCCACCCGGGTGCACTTCGCGTACGTCACGGACGAGGAGATCGACGCCTATGTCGCCAGTGGCGAGCCGCTGCAGGTCGCGGGCGCCTTCACGATCGACGGCCTCGGCGCGGCGTTCGTGACCCGGATCGAGGGCGATCACCACAATGTCGTCGGCGTCAGCGTGCCCGTCGTGCGCGAGATGATGCGCGACCTCGGCCAGGAGTGGACCTCCCTCTGGCGCTGATTCGTGGCACGATGTCCGGCGACGCTGCTGATGCTGAGGGGGAACACGTGACCAAGGTGATGTCGCTGATCGGCACGATCGCGCTGGCGATGATGGCCTTGTCCTGGCCGGCCGCCACGGCCGACGAGCCCGAGAGCGCCACGGCGATGATGCTCGTGATGGACGCATCCGGCTCGATGGCGGAGAAGACCGGAGGGGGCACCACCCGCATCCGGGCCGCCAAGGACGGACTGAACGCCGTGATCGACGCCCTGCCGGCCGAGCAGAAGGTCGGCTTCCGGGTCTACGGCGCCAGCGACGTGGCCGAGGACGACCCGGCGGCGTGCACCGACTCCGAGCGCATCGTCGACCTCGGCACGGACAACCGCGAGGACCTGCGCCGCGCCGTGGCGGACTACGAGCCGGTCGGCTGGACGCCCACGAGCCACGCGCTGCGCGAGGCCGCCAAGGATCTCGGCGACTCCGGGCAGCGCACGATCGTCCTGGTCTCCGACGGCGAGCCGACCTGCGATCCCGACCCGTGCGTCGTCGCCCGGGAGATCGCGAAGGACGGGATCGACCTGCGGATCGACGTCGTCGGCTTCGACGTGTCGGGTCGGGCGAAGAAGACGCTGCAGTGCGTGGCCGACGCGGGCAACGGCACCTACTACGACGCCGACGACGCCGAGAGCCTGACCGACAGCCTGCGCGTCTCGTCGGTGCGGGCCTCGCGTCCCTTCGACCTCACGGGCACGCCCGTTCGAGGCACGCCCGCCATCGCGGAGGCGCCCCTGATCGAGCTCGGCCAGTACACCGACACCATCGCGACCGATGCCATGGCGCACTACCGCCTCCGGCGCACCGCGCCCGGCTCGACGTTCCATGTCGGGGCCGTGATCAGCGGCGTCAGCGGCGACCTGGGGGCGGCCGCCGTCCTGAAAATCATGCAGGCCGGCGGCCAGTGGTGCTCGGCGGGCACGACCTACGGACTGGACATGTCCAGCCGGACCCCGATCTACTACGGCGCCGTGTCGTCATGGACCCGTGATCGCGAGTCGCCGTGCCACTCCGAGCCCGAGCTCGCCCTGGGTGTCGAGCGCGCCGTCGGCGGCATCGAGGGCCGGCCCATCGAGCTGGCGGTGTACGAGGAGCCGCCGATGGCTGCCGCACCCGATGCGAGCACCCTCGGCGAGGAGCCCCGGTGGAGTCCGGTCACCCCGTCGACGCCCACCGAGGTGGTTCCCGGCAGCAGCGTCGCCAACGCCCCCGTCGTGGAGCCGGGCAGCTACGCGATGGACATCAGCGCCGGTGAGACCCAAGTCCTGGCCGTCCCGGTCGACTGGGGCCAGCAGCTCCGGGCCCAGTTCGACGCCACGCTGAACGACGACGTGCGCGACGCCGCCGCTGCCGGGAGCGACGTCGACGTGACGGTGATCAACCCGATGCGCCATGACGTGACCGTCAGCATGTTCGCCAAGGAGCCGAAGGACTGGACCGGACTGCCGATCGCGCTCATTCGCGAGAACACCGCATTCCGCAAGGGCGCGATCTCGTGGCCAGCCCATCCGGCCCACCGCTTGCAGACCCAACCGGCGCGCAAGGGCGCCTCGCTGGCCGGCATGCACTACGTGGTGGTCAACCTGAAGTTGCGGGGCGACCAGGCGAACCTGCCGTACACGCTCACCATCGAGCGCGACGATGCGCTGCCGGGTGTGGCGCCGGAGTACGAGGAGGTCGAGGGCCTGACCGCCCCGACCGCCGACTCCCGCCTGGTCGACTCGCCGGTCACGGCCGCCGCGGAGGACGCCTCCGAGGCCGAGAAGCCCTCCTCGGACCAGACCCGGGAGTCCGCGTCGATGGTGCCGTGGCTCGTGGGCGGCGCTGCCGCCGTGATCGTCCTCGCGGGCGGGCTCGCGGTGCTGCTGCGTCGGCGACGCGGCTGAGCCCGCTGGCGGCCCGGAATCGACGAATCGGGTCAGCCACCGTCTCATGGATGAACGAATCTGTTCACTGATCAGGCTCGGCGTGGGAGAATGGAACACGATGACCACCTCACAGCGCCCCCGACGCCACCTCGCAAGCAGCCCGTTCCCCAAGAAGCCCGATGTTGCCGCCGAGATCTACGAGCCGGGAGCCCGGGTGTCCCACGACTCGTTCGGCCTCGGTCGCGTCCTGAGTGTCCAGGGCCAGAACTCGGTCCAGGTCGACTTCGGCAACGGCTCGGTGCACATCCCGCTGCCGTGCCGCCAGATGACGGCTCTTTGAGCCCTGACTGAACCTCCGGGTGGCGATTCGCCTCCCGGTTCGGCGACCCTCACGTACCTGCGTCGTCGTGAGCGGTCGCCTCGATGAGACGTCTCGCGTCGAAACTGGTCACTCCCCCGCACTGTTCTGACATGCTGGGAACCAACGACCAGATGTGAGGTGAGACTCGCATCTGCACATCTCGGGGAGACGCATGAGAACGACCGCCACCATCGTGGCGGCGGCCCTCGCGGCCGTCGTCGGACTCGCGCCCACATCCGTCGGCGCCCAACCGGCCGAGGCAGCCGAGACGGGCTCGATGATGCTCGTGCTGGACGCCTCCGGCTCGATGGCCGAGAAGGTCTCCGGCGGCGGCACCAAGATCAAGGCCGCACGATCGGCCCTGCGCACCGTCATCGACCAGCTCCCCGAGGACCAGCCCGTCGGCCTGCGCGTGTACGGCGCCACGGTCTTCGACGCCTCCAAGCCCGGTGCCTGCACCGACTCCCAACAAGTGGTCGCGCTCGGTCTCGACAACCGGAACGAGCTCAGGTCCGCTGTCGACGACTACAAGCCCTACGGCGAGACGCCGATCGGTCACGCGCTGCGCGAGGCCGCGAAGGATCTCGGCGCAGAGGGCCAGCGCACGATCGTCCTGGTCTCCGACGGCGAGCCGACCTGCGACCCCGACCCGTGCCGGGTGGCCGCCCAGTTGACGAAGAAGGGCTTCGACCTGCGGGTCGACGTCGTCGGACTCGACGTCAAGGGCAAGGCCCGCGCGAAACTGCAGTGCATCGCCGACCGGGGCAACGGCACCTACTACGACGCCGCCAGCGCCGAGGACCTCGTCGACACGCTCTCGACGGCCCAGACCCGGGCCTCGCGGCCGTTCGACCTGAGCGGCACTCCCGTCGAAGGCACCCCGACGCCCTCCGGCGCTCCGACCGTCACCACGGGTCAGTGGCTCGACACCTTCCCGAGCCGGAAGGGCGAGCTCTGGTACCGGATCGAGCGCACGGCGCCGGGTTCGACGATCCACGTCGGTGCCGCCCACCGCTCGACCGACATCGGCAACTCGGGGCAGAAGATCTCCGTGCTGACCCACTCCGACGATGCCGGCAACCAGTGCGGCCGCGAGTCGAGCTTCGCGCGAGGCTCTCTGGGCTACGCCGGCACCAGCACGGCATCGCGCGACGAAGCCTGCGCCACCTCACCGGTCGTGTATGTGCAGGTCACCCAGGACAGCCGCCCCGAGGAGTTGGCCGGAGAGCCCGTCGAGATCGCGATCTACGAAGAACCTCCGATCGCCGGCGCGACGCAGACCTCCACCGCGGTCACCCCCGAGCGTCCCGCCTGGACCCCGCTGACTCCCGGGTCCCCCGATGACACGGTGGTCCCGGGCACCTCGGTCTCGAACGCGCCCGTGGTGAACGACGGAACGTACGCACTGGACATCAACCCCGGCGAGACCCAGGCCGTTGCCGTGCCCCTCGACTGGGGACAGCACCTCCAGGCCCAGTTCGACGCGCGTATCACCCGTCCCAGCGTGACGGACTTCGCGAACCCGGACCTGCAGATCACCGGCCCGTTGCGTCAGGAGGTCGGCGGCGACTACACCGACATGGCGCTCAGCGACGACTGGACGTCCTACACGAGCCTGCCCCCGGACGAGCCCAGCGCGTTCCGGTGGGGCCGCCAGGCGTACACCGTCGCCCCCGAGCACCGGCACGTCGTCGAAAGCTGGTGGGCAGGATCGTCGCTGCCCGGTCTGCGGTACATCCTGGTCTCGCTGCCCGAGGACGCTGTCGCTGCGATCAGTTACACGCTCACCCTCAAGACCCACGGCACTGCAGGCACCGGCGCTCCCGAGTACGAAGAGGTCGACGACCTGACCCCTCCGCAGGCGGACTCACGCCTGGTCACCCCGGGCGCGACGTCGGCTTCGACGGACGCCGAGCCCCCGGCCGACACCACGCCGACGGAACCTCCGGCCGACAGTGCGGACGAAAGCGCGGTCGAGAGCGGCTTCCCGTGGTTGCCGGTCGGCCTGGGCTCGGCCCTGCTCGTCGCGCTGGTCGCGATCGGCGCGTTCGTCGTGCGGCGCCGGCGCGCGAGCGACCCGTCGGTCACTCCACCGGGAGACCGAGCGAGCGAGCGATGAGCATGCGCTGGACCTCGCTCGTGCCCTCGCCGATCTCGAGGATCTTGGCGTCGCGGTAGAACCGCGCCACCGGGTACTCCTCCATGAACCCGTAGCCGCCGAAGACCTGCGTCGCCACGCGCGTCGCCGTGACGGCGGCTTCGGAGCTGTACAGCTTCGCCACCGACGCGGCCTGCTTGAAGCGGGCCCCGGTGATTCCCGCGTCCTTCATCGCCGCTGCCTGGTAGGTCAGCGCGCGCGTCGCATCCGCCATGACCTTGAGGTCGGCGATCTGGAACGCGACCCCCTGCTTGCGCCCGATCGGGCCGCCGAACGTCTGCCGCTCCCCCGCGTACTGCACACACGCCTCGAGGCAGGCCTCGATGAGACCCAGGGCCAGCGCCGAGATCGCCACGCGACCGTCGTCGAGCGTGGCCAGGAACTGGGCGTAGCCGCGTCCCCGCTCGCCCAGGAGATGGTCCGCCGGGACGCGCGCGCCCGTGAAGGACAGCGGGTGAGTGTCGCTGATGTGCCAGCCGAGCTTGTCGTAGCCGGCCTCAGCCACGAAGCCGGGCGTGCCGGACGGCACGACGATCGCCGAGATCTCGGGACGGCCGTCCTCACGGGTGCCGGTGCGTGCGGTGACGGTGACGAGCGAGGTGATCTCGCTGCCGGAGTTGGTGATGAACTGCTTCGCTCCGTCGACGACCCACTCGTCGCCGTCCAGGACCGCCTTCGTCGCCGTGGCTCCGGCATCGGAGCCCGCGCCGGGCTCGGTCAGGCCGAAGCCCGCGAGCGCCTGACCGGCCACCAGGTCGGGCAGCCAACGCTCCTTCTGCTCGGCCGTGCCGAACGTCTGGATCGGGTTGATGCCCAGGCCCACACCGGCCTCGAGGGTGATGCCCATCGACTGGTCGACGCGGCCGAGCTCCTCGATCGCGATGCACAGGCTCGTGAAGTCCGCGCCGGATCCACCGAACTCCTCCGGTGCCGTCAGACCGAACAGACCGAGGTCGCCCATGGCGCGTACGACGTCGACCGGGAAGTGGTGGTCCTTGTCCCACTGGGCGACGTGGGGCGCGATCCGCTCGTTCGCGAACGACCGAACGACGTGCCGGAAGTCCTCGTGCTCGCGTGACAGTTCGAAGTCCATGCCCGCAGGTTAACAGGCATTAACCCGTCTCTGGACAAGTCACAACATGGCCCGGTTTGACCATCTTCGGGCTACATCGCGCGAAGTGGGCGCGCGCAACATCCGGAGGCACCTAATCTCTAGACGTTTGTCCAAATACACCGTTGGTCACAAACGTCGCTCCAAATACCAAATCGAGGGGAACCCATGTCCGAGACTCCGCAGTTCAACGATCCCAATACGAACCCAAAGGCCGCCGCTGCCGCGGCCAAGGCATACGCCAAGGCGACTCGCCCGTGGTTCAAGAAGAAGCGCTTCATCATTCCGCTCGCGCTTGTCGCCCTCACCATCGTGGGTTCGGCCATGGGTGGATCCGGCTCGGACTCGTCTGGAGACAAGGAAGACACGACCGCTTCGGCCCAGAAGAACACCGAGAGCGAAAAGTCGACCGAGGAGTCCGGCACGACCAAGACCAAGAAGAAGGCAAAGACTGAAAAGGCTGCGCCCAAGCTCACGAAGCAGCAGCAGAACGCCGTCCGCTCAGCCAAGAACTACCTGGAGTTCGCCGGATTCTCGCGCGAGGGACTCATCCGCCAGCTTTCCTCCGACGCGGGCGACGGTTACTCGGATGCCGACGCTACTGCGGCAGTGGACAGCCTGGATGTGAACTGGAATGCGGAGGCCGTCGAGTCCGCCAAGAACTACCTCGACATGACGGGCTTCTCTTGCCAGGGCCTGATTCAGCAGTTGAGTTCCTCGGCCGGCGACCGATACACCCAGAAGCAGGCCGAGTACGGCGCGAAGAAGGCAGGCGCCTGCTGAACTACTCAGTCACATCGCGGGCGGCAGGGCAGGTTGAACCACAATCCGACCTGCCCTGCCCGCTCTGGACCTGACACCAATAGACTCGCCGGGCAGCCCCTCGTTGAAGGAGTATTCGTGAGCAAGCCCCTGCAGAAGGTCCTGATCGCCAACCGTGGCGAGATCGCCGTGCGTGTGATCCGCGCCGCGAAGGACGCCGGCATCGCCAGCGTGGCGGTCTATGCCGAGCCCGACCGCGACGCGTTGTTCGTCCGGCTGGCCGACGAGGCCTACTCGCTCGAGGGTTCCACCCCGGGCGACTCCTACCTCGACATCGGCAAGATCCTGGCCGTGGCCGAGCGCAGCGGGGCCGACAGCGTGCACCCGGGCTACGGCTTCCTGTCCGAGAACGCCGAGTTCGCCCAGGCCGTCATCGACGCCGGGCTGACCTGGATCGGTCCCCCGCCGGCCGCCATCGACGCCCTCGGCGACAAGGCGAAGGCCAAGCAGATCGCCCTCAAGGCCGGTGCGCCGCTGGCGCCGGGCCTCAAGGACGCCGTCGAGAGCGCCGACGAGATCATCGCCTTCGCGCAGGAGAACGGCCTGCCCGTGGCCATCAAGGCCGTCTTCGGCGGCGGTGGCCGTGGCCTCAAGGTCGCCAAGACGATGGAGGAGATCCCCGAGCTCTACGACTCGGCCGTCCGTGAGGCCGTCGCCGCCTTCGGCCGGGGCGAGTGCCTCGTCGAGAAGTTCCTCGAGAAGCCGCGCCACGTCGAGACCCAGTGCCTGGCCGACCAGCACGGCAACGTCGTCGTCATCTCGACGCGTGACTGCTCGCTGCAGCGTCGCCACCAGAAGCTCGTCGAGGAGGCGCCCGCGCCGTTCCTGTCCGACGACCAGATCGAGCGCCTCTACACCTCCAGCAAGGCGATCCTCAAGGAAGCCGGCTACGTCGGCGCCGGCACCTGCGAGTTCCTCGTGGGCATGGACGGCACGATCAGCTTCCTCGAGGTCAACACCCGCCTGCAGGTCGAGCACCCGGTCTCCGAGGAGGTCGCCGGTGTCGACCTCGTCCGCGAGATGTTCCGCATCGCCGCCGGCGAGGAGCTGGGCTACGACGACCCGCCTCTGCGCGGCCACTCGATCGAGTTCCGCATCAACGCCGAGGACGGCGGCCGCGGCTTCCTGCCCGCACCCGGCACCCTCACGAAGTGGGATCCGCCGGCGGGCCCCGGCGTGCGTGTCGACTCGGGCTACGTCGAGGGCGAGACCATCCCCGGCGCGTTCGACTCCCTCGTCGCCAAGCTGATCGTCACCGGTGCCACGCGTGAGCAGGCCATCGAGCGCTCGCGGCGCGCGCTGGACGAGTTCGTCGTGGACGGCATGCCGACCGTCATCCCGTTCCACCGCGACGTGCTGGACAACCCGGCGTACAACGCGTCCGAGGGCTCGTTCGACGTCTACACGACGTGGATCGAGACCGACTACGACAACCAGCTCGAGCCCTACAGCGGCGGTCACGAGGCCGACGAGGCCGGCGAGCGCGAGCGCGTCACCGTCGAGGTCGGCGGCAAGCGCGTCGAGGTCGTCCTGCCCGGTGGCCTGGGCGCCAGCGCCGCCGCTGCGGGCGGCAAGAAGGCCAAGCGCAAGGGTGGCAAGTCCGCCGGCGCCGCGGCCAGCGGCGACTCGCTGACGTCGCCGATGCAGGGCACCGTCGTCAAGCTCGCCGTCGAGGAGGGCCAGGAGGTCGCCGAGGGCGATCTGGTCGTCGTCATCGAGGCGATGAAGATGGAGCAGCCCATCAACGCCCACAAGGCCGGCTCGATCGTGGGCCTGGTGGCCGTCATCGGCGAGACCATCGGCGCCGGCGCCGTGATCGCCGACATCAAGGACGCCTGACAGTCCCGCAAACGCACGAAGCCCCGGCCTGCTGGCCGGGGCTTCGTCGTACGCGGGGGGTGCGAACCGGGTCGGATCAGGAGTCGCGGCCCTCGCCCGCGCGGGCGGCCGCGCGGGTGTCGGGCGAGAGGCCGGGCGTCGAGGCGGGGGCGTGGTGGTCGACCTCGCCGAAGGCGACGCCGGCCGCCCAGACGACGAGCGTGACGACGACCCACGTGCCCCAGCCGTCGATGTCGAAGCCCGAGTCCGGGACGATCACGTCGGTCAGCGCCAGCGCGATCGCGGTGAGCGCCAGGCCTCCGGTGATCGTCGAGACCCGCAGCCACCGGGAGTCACTCACGCGCAGCGCGGCCGTGCGCAGCACCACGCTGAGCACGGTGAACAGCACGACCGCGACGACCCACCAGGCGGGCGCCAGCGTGAAGCCCTGCAGGATCCACGCGGCGAGGCCGAGCGAGAGTGCGTTGGCCAGGGTGGCCGTGACGATCGTGATCCAGAGGCGGGCACTCAGCATGGGACGATCATCCCACTGCCGAATCTCAGAAGCCGAACCAGTCCGACTTCAGACCGAAGGCCCACCGGGCGTCGACGCCGGAGATGGTCTTGCTGGACTTCGACCCCTTGAGGGTCATCGAGACCACGCGGCCACCCTGGTTGCCGTGCCCGTTGCGCCGGGTGATCGTGACCGACTTCAGGGTTCCGATCGAGTACTTCTTCTGGATCGCGGCGGTCGTGACCGTCTGGCTCCAGGCGTGGTTCTTGTTGCCGCTCCAGGCGTCCCACGGGTCGCTGACGGGCTTGAGGTAGGGGGTCGACCCCTGGTTGGTGAAGCCGCCCGACGAGCTGGAGAACTGCGTCAGCGCCGGCGCGCCCTGGTACGTCAGGATCTTGCCCGCCGTCCCCGCGATCGCCTCGTTGGTGCGCGGGTGCTCGTCGGCGTGGCCGCCGTAGACCTGGCACGAGACCGTGTCACAGATGTCGAAGTGCTTCTTCGAGCCCAGGTACCGCGAGCCGTACGTGCGCGCGGCGACCGACTGGGCCTTGAGCGCCTCCATGCTCCAGCTGGCGGGCATCTCGCGTGCCACGACGCCGCGCAGGTACGCCTCGAGGCTGAGCACGTTGACGGTGTCGCGCGTGGTGGCGGTGGGCCGCGCCGAGCGCAGCGCGCCGCGGTAGGCCCGCGTGGAGCCGTTCGGCAGGACGAGGCTGATCGTCGCCGGGCCCTCGAACTGGGCATCGCCGGAGAACGTGGTGTGGGCGTACCACTTCGAGCCCGACTTGTAGGACAGCGTGTTCTTCTTCGCGTCGCCCTTCGCCAGGTCGATGGACCAGGCGGAGACGGCGCGGCCGCTCACCGACGTCGGCAGCACGGACACGGCGTTTCCGGACAGGCGACGGAACTTCAGTCCCGACTTCGGCCGCACGTGCACCGAGTTGCCCGTGTCGGCCGTGATCTGCACCCGGATCGTGGCGGTCTTCGTGCTGAGCGTCGTGCCCGGGTAGTACTTGCGCAGGATCGCGTCGTACTTCTGGCCGGCGCGGGCGCCGCCCTCGGCGCCGTACTGGCTCATGCCGATGCCGTGGCCGTAGCCGTGGCCCTTGAAGACGATCTTGCCGTTCGACGGCGTCACGGCGTTCTTGGCCGAGGGCTTCGGAGCCGGCTTGGGGGCCGGCTTGGGGGCCGGCTTCGGCGCGGGCTTCGGTGCGGCAGCCGGGACCAGCGGTCGGGTGAGGGCCGTCGCGAACGGGGCCTTCGTGTAGGCGCTGACCCGCTCCTTCGTGGGGTACGTGACGGCCACGCGGATCTGGTAGCGCGTGTTCGGCTTGAGCTTCGTGATCTTGACCGAGTTGGTGCGCGTCATCACGTAGCGCTTGCCCGTGGACTTGCCCGCCTGGACGATCTGCACCCGGTAGCCCGGAGCGCCCGCCTGAGCGTTCCACGTGAGCTTCAGCGCCTTCCGGCCGCGCGACGTGGCGCGGACGCCCGTGGGGGCCGTGAACGCCTTCGTACGGGCCGTCGGGAACGGCTTGGCCGTGTACGGGGTGAGCCGCTTCTTGGGCGACGGCTGGTAGACCGAGACCCGGAAGACGTAGACCCGGCGCGCGTGCAGCCCGGTGACGGTGGCCCGGTTGGTCGAGACGTTGTAGAACTTCGCGCCCTTCCCGCTGCCCGTCGGCGAGACCGCCAGGCGGTAGTGGGTGGCTCCGGCGACCTTGTTCCAGGTGACCGTCGCGGTGGTCGGCGCCGTGCTGACCTTCACCCCGGTGGGGGTCTTGAAGGTCTTCGGCGGTGCGGGAGTCGGCTTCGGCGCGGGCGCGGGTGCGGGAGCCGGGGCCGGGGCACCGGCCGCCGAGGTCGCCTTCGAGATGTACGTGTGCGCCCGGTCGCGCAGGCCGCCCACGGCACTGATCCAGGCGTAGCCGTACTTGCCCGGGCACGCGGTCGACTTCACGTCGCGGTGCCCGTTGATGACCTGGTACTTCTTGCCGCCCGCGGTGTAGGTGCCCTTGGCGTTGGCGCCGAAGAACTTCAGTCGCCAGCCGACCAGCTTGACGACGGCGGTCTTCAACGCCGCGCTGGGCTGCGCGTTGTCGAAGTGGCCCATCATCGAGACGCCGGTCGCGTACTGGTTCACGGCCTCGACGCCGGAGTGTGCGGCACGGACCTGCTTGGTCATGCCGCCCTTGCGGCCCTCGAATATCTGGCCGAAGCGGTCGACCAGGAAGTTGTAGCCGATGTCGCACCAGCCGTGTCCCTTGACGTGGTACGACTGGTAGCTGCGCACGAGCGCGGCCGACTCGGCCTTCGTGTAGGTGTTCGAGCCCGCCGTGTGGTGGATGACGACGCCGAGCGCCTTCGGCCGCGTCACCGGGGCGCTGCAGCTGGTGCCGGCGCCGGCCTTCCACTGCGCGCGCGTGATGATCGAGGGCATCGGCACGACCTTGGGCGTGCCGTCGGCCGCGACCGACTCGGTGAGACCGTCCTGGGCGCCTTCCACGTCCTCCTGCGGCGCCTCGTCCGTGCCCGCCTCGACGGCGGGCTGGAACACGGCCGGGCTGAACGGCGTGACGATCTCCGACTTCCCCGGATCGATCGTCGTCACCTTGACGCCCGAGAGCGTGCCGGAGCCGGCCTTCACGTCGACGGCGATGCCGTCGGCGGGGGCGTCGGTCCACAGCGGCTCGGTGCCCGGGCGTCCGCCCTCCTTGCTCTCCTCGACGGCCAGCGTCTGCCAGGCGCTCCACGTGCCCTTCGTGCGCACCTGCACGCGCACCGACACCTCAGCGGCGTCGGCCGTGGCATCCCACGTCACGCCGACCATGCGGAAGGGGTCGACGGGCTTGCGCTCGACCGCACCGTCAGAGCCGTCCTGCGGAGTCGTCGCGACGGGGGTCTGCTCGACCTCGACCTCCTCGGAGACCGGAGCCTTCGTGGTCGCCTCGGCGGGCGTCTCGGCGACGGCCGGCGTGGGCCGCGTCTCGACGATGTCCGTCCCGGCGGCCTGCGCCGGGGCAGGCAGGAGCAGGGACGCTCCGACGAGAGCGATCGTGGTCAGACCGATGCTGCAGCGGGTCGGCCAGGAATGCATGGGGGAAGTCCATTCTGTGGCGGGTACAACTGGTGCTCGTGTGACGCAAGGAGCACACGCATCAGAACACACATCCGAGGGGCGTTCCAGCACTTCGGGTCTGACCTGCGAAACCACACGCGTGTGATTACAGCCGTGGCGGGTTGAATTTCAACTGAAGGTTCAGACTTGTCGATGCAGTCGGCGCGCGACCTCGCTGACGGTGCCCGACATGGACGGGTAGACGCTGAACGCGTCCGCGACGTGGTCGACCGTGAGGGACGCCGAGACCGCGACCGAGACGGTGTGGATCAGCTCGCTGGCACGCGGTCCGACCACCACTCCCCCGATCAGGGTGCCGATCCCCTGACGCGCGTACAGCTTGACGAAGCCGTCGTGGACGCCTTGCATCTTGGCCCGCGGGTTGGCCGTGATCGGCAGCATCGCCGTGTCGACGAGCAGGCCCTGCTCCTCGATCTGGCGTTGTCCGACGCCCACGGCAGCGATCTCCGGCGACGTGAAGATGTTGCTCGAGACCTTGCGCAGGTCCAGCGGGTGGACGGCGTCGCCGAGCAGGTGGGCCATGGCGATGCGACCCTGCTGGGCAGCGACGGACGCCAGCATGAAGACGCCGGTGCAGTCGCCCGCGGCGTAGACGCCGGGGATGTTCGTCCGCGAGACCTTGTCGACCGAGATGAAGCCACCGTCGTCGGTGTCGATCCCGACCTCCTCGAGGCCGAGGTCGGCGGTGTTGGGGATCGAGCCCAGCGCGAGCAGGCAGTGCGAGCCGGTGACGGTGCGGCCGTCGGTGAGCGTGACGACGACCCGGTCACCCTCGCGGCGCGTGGAGGCCATGCGGGACTTCCCCAGGACCTTCATGCCGCGGCGGGTGAAGACGTCCTCGATCAGGGTGGCCGCGTCGGGGTCCTCGCCCGGGAGCACCCGGTCGCGGCTCGACACCAGCGTGACCTCGGCGCCCAGACCGTTGTAGGCGCTGGCGAACTCGGCGCCGGTGACGCCCGAACCGACGACGATCATGTGCTCGGGCAGCTCGCGCAGGCCGTAGACCTGCTCCCACGTGAGGATGCGCTCGCCGTCGGGCTGGGCGTCGGCGCTGACACGCGGGTGGGCGCCGGTCGCGATGAGGATGCCGTCGGCGGCCAGTCGGATCTCGCCGTCGGGCGTCGAGGCGACGACCTCGCGCGCGTCGCTGATGCGGGCGGTGCCGCGCAGGATCGTGACCCCGGTGGAGGCGACGCGCTCGGCGATGTCGTCCGACTGGGCCTGTGCCAGACCGAGGACACGGTCGTTCACCGACGCCAGATCGGCGCGCGGCGCGCGCGGCACCTCGACGCCGAGCTCGGCCGAGCGGCTGACCTCGTGCAGGAGGTCGGACGTGGCGATCAACGTCTTGCTGGGAACGCAGTCGGTCAGGACGGTCGAGCCGCCCATCCCGTCGCGCTCGACGAGCGTGACCTCGGCGCCCAACCGCCGCGCGACCAGCGCCGCTTCGTATCCGCCGGGTCCGCCACCGATGATCACGACATGAGCCATGCCTCGATTGTCCCGCACTCGGCGACGGAGTCCCGCGGGGAGGGTCTCAGCGCGCGTAGCGCGGCAGCTGGGTGGAGAGCTCCTCGAACAGGGCACCGTTCAGGCCGAAGACGACCTTGACCTCCTCGACGACGCGCTGCTGGTCGCGCTCGGTGAGCGGCAGGGCGTCCAGCGAGGCGCGGTAGGCGTCCTTGTACGGCTTGGGCTTCGGCACGGAGTCGAACTGGTAGAACGCGATGCCCTGGCCCTCGGGGAGGTCGAAGGTGCGCGCCAGGATGCGGCCGATGGCCTGTCCGCCGGACAGGTCGCCCAGGTAGCGCGTGTAGTGGTGCGCGACGAACAGCACGGGATCGGCGGCGGACGCCTCGACCCGGGCGACGTAGCGGTCGACCGCCGCGCTCTGCACCGACGGCACGGCGCCGCCGGACCAGTACGCGAGGTCCTGGTCGATCGCGGCGAGGCGGTTGATGGAGGGATCAATCACGGCGCCGGCGATGGGGTCGTCGACCAGACCCGCGGCCACCGACTCGAGGGCGGCATAGATCGGACGGAGCATCGCGAGGTACTCGGTGTAGCCGGTCTCGTTGACCTGGCCGTCGAGCAGGCACGACATGAAGCTGGAGCCCTCGGCGTCCTTGTGCTCGGCCTGGGAGCCTTCGCGCATCAGCACGGACAGCCCGGTTTCGGTCGGCAGCACGGTCATGATCGCCCTCTCTGGTGGATGTGGCTCAATGATATGACACGTTGTCAGATCAAGATGACACTGTGTCTGAAAGACCACGATGTGGGACGACGATCAGGTGCCCGTCCGGGGTGTCGGTCAGGACGTGCACGGCGATGCCGTAGACCTCCTCGACACGCTCGGGCGTCAGAACCTCGGAGGGCGTGCCCACGCTGATCATCCGGCCACCGGCGAGCATCGCGATGCGGTCGGCCCGCGCCGCCGCCAGCGACAGGTCGTGCAGCACGACGATCACGGCGCGGCCCGCGGCAGCGAGGTCGCGGGCGACGACCATGACCTCCTCCTGGTGGCGCAGGTCCAGCGCGGCCGTCGGCTCGTCCAACAGGACGACGTCGGTCTGCTGGGCCAGCACGCGCGCCAGCGAGGCGCGGGCCTTCTCACCACCCGAGAGGGCCGTGAACGGGCGATCGAGCAGGTGCGCGATGTCGGTGCGGTCGATCGCCTCGGCGATCGCCGCGTCGTCCTCCTGCGCCGAGGTGCGGCCGACCCACGGGGAGCGGCCCATCTCGACGACCTCGCGCACCGTGAACGGGAACGACACCTGGTTGGCCTGGAGCAGCACCCCGCGCGTGCGGGCCAGATCGGCGGCGGACCAGTGCGCGAGCGGACGACCCAGGAGCCGGACCTCGCCACTCTCGACCGGAACGTCGCCGGTCAGGGTGCCGAGCAGCGTGGACTTCCCGGCGCCGTTGGGGCCGACGAGAGCCAGCACCTCGCCGTGGTGGATGTCCAGGTCGACGCCGTGCACGATCTCGCGGCCGCCCAGGCGGCACGTGACACCGCGAACCTCGTAGGCGGCGGTCATGCCCACCCTCCGGCCTTCGCGCGCGTCGTGCGCACGAGGTAGAAGAAGAAGGGTCCGCCGATGAGCGACGTCAACAGACCGATCGGCAGGTCCGAGCCCGTGACGAGCGTGCGGGCCAGCAGATCGGCCCACACCAGCAGGGCGGCGCCGCCGAGCATGCTCGCCACCAGCAGCGTGCGGTGCGACGGACCCAGCAGCATCCGCACCAGGTGCGGCACCACGAGGCCGACGAACGAGATGATGCCGGCGAAGGCGACGGCCACGCCGGTGAGCAGGGCGACCAGCAGGATCGAGCCGACGCGCAGGCGCTCGACCCTCAGCCCGAGGTGCGCCGCCGTGCGCTCGCCCAGCGAGAGCAGGTCGTACCGGCGGGCCAGCAGGCAGCCGACCAGACACGTGGGCAGGCCGACGAGACCGACGATCAGCACCTCGCTCCAACGGGAGCCGTTCATCGAGCCGAGCTGCCAGAACACGATCTGCTCACGCGAGCCGGTGTCGGCCGCGAACATGACCAGGGCCAGGCCGGCACCCGCGAACGCGTTGACCGCGATGCCCGTCAGCAGAAGGGTGACGACCTCCGTGCGACCTCCGACGCGGGCAGTGGCGTAGACCAGGACGGTTGCCGCGAAGCCGCCGATGAAGGCCATGATCGCGACGCCCCACCCACCGAACGCCGTGAGGCCGAACGCGATCGCGATGGCCGCACCGAGGGCGGCACCGGCGGAGACGCCGACGACTCCGGGCTCGGCCAGCGGATTGCCGAAGATCGCCTGCATCACGGCACCGGCGACCGCCAGCGTGGCACCGACCAGGATGCTCATGGCGACGCGCGGGAAGCGAATCTGCAGGAGCGTCTGCTCGATGATCGCGTCGTCGGGGCGCCACGAGGTGTCGATGCCGATGCCGTGCAGCAGAGCGCCCATGACGTCACGCGTACTGACGGGGAGCTGCCCCACGGACGCCGACACGAACGTGCCGCCCACCAGCAGAACGGCGAAGCCGACGATCACCAGGGTGCGGCGGCCCGCGCTCACCACGTCCGGATCACTTCTGGGCCTCCGGGACGTAGATCGCGCGGCCGAGCGCCTCGACGACACCGGCGGTCCGCGGACCGAACGCCAGGATGTCGCCGTCGGCCATGTCGACGAAGCGCTTGGTCTGGCCGGCGGGCGTCAGCGCGATCGCCGGCTTCTCCTCGAGCAGGCCGTCGACGCCGCCGGAGGACTCCAGTCCGTGCGTCATCAGCAGGATGAGATCGGGCTTGGCCTTGATGATGGCCTCGTCGGTGAGCGGCTGCATCCCCTTCCAGCCCAGCTCCTTGGCCACGTCGACGCCGCCGAGCGACGCCACGAGGTCGCCCACGCCGGAGTCCTCGGCGAACAGGTAGTAGACGCCGGAGTTGCCACGCAGGTAGAGGAAGACCATCCGCAGTCGGTCGGACTTCTTCTCGGGGACGAACCGCTCGACCTCGGCGCGGGCGACATCGATGTCGGCCTGCAGGCGCTCGGCCAGCGCCACGCCCGTCTTCGGCAGGCCCACGACCTCGCCGACGTCGCGGGCGAGCCGGGCCGCTCCATCGAAGCTGGACTCCTTCTCGACGAAGACCACGGGCACGCCGGTGTCGGCCAGCTGCTCGACGACGTCGCGCGGGCCCATCGAGCCGTCGGTGATGATGACGGTCGGCTTCTGCGCCAGGACGGCCTCGGCGTTGACGGCGTGGCCCTCGGAGGTGATGAGGGGCAGGTCCTCGGCGCCGGGGAAGTCGGTCGAGCGGTCGCGCGCGACGAGGTTGTCCCCCAGGCCGAGGCCGAAGAGGGTGGACGCGATCGAGCCCGACATGTCGAATGCGACGATGCGCGAGGTGTCGGTGACCTTGACCTTCACGTCGCCAGAGCGCACGTGCGAGACCACCGTGGCGGGCAGGGCTGCGGTCTCCCCCACGTCGACCGGCTCGACCTCGCGCTCGGACAGCAGCGCCGTGCTGGGACCGGTGATCTCCTTCGGCGCCTGCGTCGCCTCGAGCTCGGACAGGGGCGGCAGGTCGACGCCCTGGCCGGGGTTACTGCCGTCGGCGACACCGCCACATGCGGCGAGGGACGCGGTCAGGACGATCGACGCCAGCACGCCGAGGAGGCGCCTCATGCCTTGACCTCCCGGCGGCGCATGATCAGGACGGTCGCGCCGATGGCGGCCAGCGCACCGAGCAGCGCGCCACCCACCCACGGGACCCACTGCGGCAGCGAGGTGCCCGACGCGGTGTCGAACTCGTCGGGCTCGAGGACCACGGCCTGCTGCTCCTCGTCGACCGCCGGCGCCGCGGCCGTCCCGCAGTCCTTCGACACGGTGTAGGTCAGGGTCACCGGGTCCAGCGCCGTGCCGGCCTCGTAGTTCGGGAACGCGGCGCTGCCGGCACTGGTCAGGGTGGCCGGGACGTCGCTGATGGTCACGCGGCCGCCCTGCTGACTGCGCTCGCCCGCGGCGAGGTCGAGGTCGGCGAACGGCACGCCCGTGAGGGTGCGGCTGTCGTCCTCGCCGGCCATCGCGGCGTCCATGGTGCCGCCGGAGTAGTCGACCGTGAGCACCGCGGCCTTCTCGTCGGTGAACCGGACGACCGGGTTCTCGATCACCGTGTCCAGCGCGCCGTCGTGGCCGGTGAACTCGATGGCGCCGCCGAAGCCGAGCTCGCCCGCGCGAGTCTTCTCGTCCAGCACACCGGCGCCCTTCGACCAGGTGAACTCGGGCGTCTCGTACCGGGCGCCGTCGCGCGTGGTCCAGTCGCCGTTGGCGATGGAGCCCGAGACGTAGGCGCGGAAGGACTCCTTGAAGCCCCAGTCGAGGCGACCGTCGGTCAGCCTGCAACCGACGATCTCCTCCGCCGCGGCGACGTCGATCACGACACCGCGATCAACCGAGCCCTGGAACGTCAGCGTGTGTTTCCCGGGCTCGACGGTGGCGGGGATCGTGCCGGTCCAGGTCGCCCGGCCCGTGGCGTCGGCGGTGACGTTCTCGGCCAGGACGACGGGCGTCGAGTAGAGCACGACGCGGATGCCCGTCTCGTTCGCGAGGAAGCCGGTGCCCGAGGCGGTGATCTTGTCGCCGGCCCTGATCTCGTCCTGGTCGACGGTGAGTCCCGCGGTGGCCGGCGGGGTCGGCGGCGCGGTCCACTTCTGCGCGGAGGTGGACGCGGCGACGACACCTCCACCTCTGCGCGCGACGGCGGTGGAGCCCACGGAGAAGGTCACCGGGTCGACCAGCGAGCCGGCCACGTAGAACGCGCGGTTCTGGTACGAGAAGACGCGTGCTCCCTCGGCGGTGAGACGGGCCGGCACGCCGGCGTACTGGACCCATCCCGACTCGGTACTGCGGGCCCCGGCCCGCAGGTCGAGGGTGGCGATGTCGATCCGGCCCCGCCCGGTGACCGACGCGCTCAGGACGGCCGAGGACGGCGAGTTGACCCGGACGGAAGGCTGCGAGACGGCGAAGTCGAGCGTGCCGTGGTGACCACGGAACGCCACGGAACCGCGGTAGTTCGTGGTGCCGGTGGCATCAGGCGCCTGCGCCGAGGTCGAGGACTGGCCGAAGCGGTACCCGCTGCTCACCGCCGTGGCGCCGCCGGACACCGAGACGGCGCCGCGGGCGATCGGGCCGGTGATGTAGGACCGGAAGCTCGACTTCACGCCCCACGTCAACTCGCCGGAGCGACCGGCCCGCTTCGTGGCGCCGGCGGACCGGCCGGCCTTGTCCCGACCGGGCTTGGCGGCAGGCTTGGCCGGCGTCGTCTTCGGCGGCGCGGTGGCGCCCTTCACCGTGAGGGTGCCGTTGAGGGGCGCGAGCGCCGTGCCCGCGGTGTACATGGGCGACCCGGTGTAGTCGAACATCGTCTCGCCGGCCTTGGTCAGCGTGACCGGGGCGCCCGTGATCGTGACGGTGTTCCCTGCGACCTTGACCTTCTTGCCCAGGTCGACCGTGGCGAAGACCAACCCCGGGAGGACGTTGTCCTCACTGTCGCGGACGTCGGCCCGCAGGTGCGAGCGCTTGGCGTCGACGACCAACCGCAGGTTCTCGACCGTGAAGTCCATGACGCCGTGGTGGCCCGTGACATGGATGCCGCCTCGGGTTCGGACGTCGACCTGCGTGGAGTCCCAGGTCCCCGTGGCCCGCCGGAAGGTGGTCTGGGCGCCGTCGTCGGTGGCGGGCGCGATCACTCGGGTGGTGGCCTCGACGAACGACATCTTCAGGTAGGAGCGGAAGGACTCCTTCAGGCCCCAGCTCAGCGTGCCGCCGGTGACCTTCGCCAGACCAGCGTCGACGGGCGGCGCGGTGGTCTCGCCCGGCTCCGCCGGGTCGGTCGGGGCCTCCGGGTCGGCCTTCGTCTCCAGGGTGAGCTTCGCCGAGACCGCGTCCAGCGCGGTGCCCGCCTCATACAGCGGCTCGCCGTCGCGCGAGAAGAGCTTCTCGCCTCCGGCGGTGAGCGTGGCCGGAGCATCGGAGACCGTGACGGTCGGGCCCTCGTGAGTCAGGTTCCCCTCGAGGTCGACGTCGGCGATGGCCAGGCCGGTGTGCGTCGTGCCGTCGCTGTCCTTGGCGTCGACGCGCAACTGGGCCGCACTGCCCGTCCCGACCAGTCGCGGCTTCGAGATCGTGATGTCGAGCGCACCGTCGTGACCGCGGAAGCGCACCGAGCCCTGCGTGCCGACGTCGACACCCACATCGGCCCACGTGCCCGAGGCCGCGGGGAAGACGAACGCATTCCCGTCCTTCTGCGCGGGCGGTGCCACCTCGACGGCGCCGTCGGCGACCGGACTCGTGACGTAGTTGCGGAACGAGGACTTCACACCCCACGTGATCGTGCCGGTGGTGACCTTCGTGCCGGCCTCGACCGCCTGGGCGCTCGTCGCCGGAAGCGCGAGCACACACAGCACCGTGGCCAACAGCACAGCTGCCGTCGATCGCGCCCGCTGCACTGAGAAGGTCGGTGTCGGCACTCATCCACTCCCGTCGGGTTCGGTGGGGGACCCCACTGAGGTGACCCTTACCCCCGGAGTCTAAGGTATGCCTTACCTATAGCGGTCGGCGGGTGCCGACCCGTTCCGAAAGGACCCGAATGTCTTCCCAGACACTGACTCGCGGGCGTCGCCTGCTGACGGGCACGACCGTCGCAGCGCTGACCGCCGGCGTGCTCGCGTTCAGCCCCACCGCCCACGCCGCGGAGGCGCCGCAGGAGATCGTCAGCGGCAGCATCAGCTGGGGCCTGAAGTCCTCGTTCCGCACCTACCTCGCCAGCCCCATCGCGAAGGGCAAGGTCACCGTCGCCCAGCCCGCCACCGATGACGGCTCCCGCACCACCTTCGCGTACGCGTCGGGCTCCTGGGCCTCCGACTCCGCCTCCGTCGGCGCGCAGGGGTCGGTCACGTTCACCGGCCACGAGGGCGCTCTGGACCTGACGATCTCGGACCCGCGCATCGTCGTCACCGGTTCGTCGGCCCAGCTCGTCGTGGACGCCGTCGACAGTGACGGAGAGACTCACGACGACGTCGCCTTCGCGAACGTCAGCCTGGCCGGCAAGGTCGCGCAGACCGCCGCGGGCACCGAGATCACCAACGCACCGGCGGTCATCACGGCTGACGGCTCGGACCTGCTCTCGTACAACGGTGGGGCCTTCTACCCGGCCGGCACCGCCCTCGATCCGATCAGCGCGTCCCTGCGCACCCGGACCGCTCCGGCCGTGTCCGTCTCGAAGGTGACGTTCGCACCCGACGAGTCCGCCACCGTCACGGTGAAGGGCTCCGGCTACTACCCCCAGGACGTCCTGGCGACCCGGCTGCCGCTGGCCGGGGGCTCCTCCGGCGTCTACGTCGGCTTCGGCAAGTACGAGCCGAACTGGCGCCCGACGGCCAACGCGGCCTCCAGCGCCCGCAAGAACGCGGACGTCCGGTGGGCCGTGCTCGCCGGCGACATCGACAAGATCGGCGGAGCGGCCGACGGTGGCATCGAACTTCGGCCCGACGGCACCTTCACCGCCGAGCTGAAGATCTCCAAGGCCGACGCCGACGCGATCGAGGGCCTCACCGCGGCTCACACCCGGTACGGCGTCTACACCTACCCCGGCGGCGGCGCGAAGTTCGCCGCGTGGGAGACGGCCACGCCGGTCGGGTTCGTGTCCGCTCCGGTCGCGTCGAACGTCTCGACGAAGTACGCCAAGGGCGCGACGGTCACCGTCACGACGAAGGTCCCCGGCACCGTGACCGTGGCCGGCCTCGGCACGCGCACCACGACCGCCGCCGGCCAGACCGTCCGCTTCGCGGTCCCCCGCACCACGACCGCCGGCACGAAGCGCTACACCGTCATCTTCACCCCGGCGGACACGAGCATCGCGCGTGCCTCCACGACCGTCACGGTGAAGATCGCCAAGGTCGCCGCGTACAAGGCCAAGGTCAAGGTCGGCAAGAAGCCCACCTCGAAGAAGAAGGGCAAGGCCGTCGTCCGCGTCCGTGCCGTCGCCGGCGGCGCCGCCACGACCGGCAAGGTCCGCATCAAGCTCACCAAGGGCAAGAAGAGCAAGTACGTGACCGCGAACCTGGTCAAGGGCAAGCGCACCGTCACCCTGCCGAAGCTGGCCAAGGGCAAGTGGACGATCCGCGCCGCCTACTTCGGCAACGCGAACTACACGAAGCGTGGCTACGTGAAGGTGGGAACCGTCAAGGTCACCAAGTGACCCGCTGACTGAGTCAGCCGCGATCGGCCGACACGGCCGCGAGGACGAACCTCGTGGTGGTGTCGGCCGACGCATGTCTGGCCGACAGCGTCGCGTGCAGCAGCGAGACGATCGCGTCGACGTCGTCCACGACGAACTCCCCCTGGGCCGCACCGTCGATGAGGATCTGGCGCAGCACCTGCTCGACCGCCACGACGTGCTCGCGCATCGCCATGACCGACTCCGGCGACAGCATCGCGCGCAACTCGGGACCGAGCCCGATGTGGAAGTCCTTCGACGTGTCGACGTGGTGCCGCACGTAGGTCTCGAGCCGGGCGGTCGGCGTCGTCTGGCTGGCGAGCGACTCGTTCAGCTGGTCGAGGTAACGGCCGGTCTCCTCCGTGGCGAAGGCCACGACGACCGCTTCCTTGTCCTTGAAGTGGTTGTACAGCGACGAGCGGCCGACCTGCGCGTGCGTGGCCAGGTCGGCCATCGTGATCGCGTCGAACGGTCGGTCCTGCAACAGCTCCACCAAGGCGTCGAAGACCCGTCGGCGCATGGCGACGCGATGCTCCTCCAGCGACTCCCCGATGATCTTCGGCACGCTCGTAGGCTACCCGCGCGGCTCGCAACCGCCGCGCTGGACGCGTGGCGTCCTCCGCCCGCCGGTGATCGCTAGGCTGACCCGGTGAACCCCTACGACCTCGCCCGCGAAGCCGCCGACGTCCTGCGTGACCGCACCGGAGGCGGTGACCACGACGTCGCCCTGGTGATGGGGTCGGGCTGGTTGCCCGCCGCCGACGCCCTCGGTGAGCCGGAGTTCGAGATCCCCACCGAGGAGCTGCCCGGGTTCAGCAAGCCCGCGGTCGCCGGTCACGGTGGCACGATCCGCTCGGTCCGCGTGGGCGACCTGCGCGCGCTGGTCTTCCTGGGCCGCACCCACTTCTACGAGGGCAAGGGCGTCGCGTCCGTCGTCCACGGCGTCCGCACGGCCGCGGCCGCCGGTGTCCGCACGATGGTGCTGACGAACGGCTGCGGCGGCCTCAACCCGGCGTGGACGCCCGGAACGCCGGTGCTCATCCGCGACCACATCAACCTGACCGCCACGTCGCCCATCGTCGGTGCGAACTTCGTCGACCTCACCGACCTGTACGCCCAGCGCCTGCGCGACCTGGTGCGCGAGGTCGAGCCGGGCATCGACGAGGGCGTCTACGTGCAGTTCCCCGGCCCGCACTACGAGACCCCCGCCGAGGTCAAGATGGCGGGCATCCTCGGAAGCGACCTGGTCGGCATGTCCACGACGCTCGAGGCCATCGCGGCCCGCGAGGCCGGGATGGAGGTCCTGGGCATCTCGCTGGTCACCAACCTGGCCGCCGGGATCTCGGACGCTCCGCTGAACCACGAAGAGGTCCTCGAGGCCGGCAAGTCCGCCGCCACGCGCATGGGGGCGCTGCTCGCGGACCTGCTCCCCCGCGTCTGAGGGCTACGGCGTCTCGCGCCCTGTCGGCGGCGCGACGTCGGCCGGCGCCGCGCCCCGATACCGTGGACGGATGGACCCGATCGACGCTGCCCGCGACTGGATCTCGCAAGATCCCGACCCGCAGACCCGTGACGAGCTGACCGCCCTGATCGACTCGGGGGACACCACGGAGATCGCCGTGCGCTTCGCCGGCCGCCTGCAGTTCGGCACCGCCGGCCTGCGTGGCGAGCTGGGCGCCGGGCCGATGCGGATGAACCGCGTCACGGTCGCCCGCGCTGCCGCCGGTCTGGCCCAGCACCTGCTCGAGACCGCGCCCGAGCCCAGCGTCGTGATCGGGTACGACGCCCGGACGAACTCCGACGTGTTCGCGCGCGACACCGCCGAGATCATGCAGGCGATGGGCGTCCGGGCGCTGCTGCTGCCCGAGTACCTGCCCACGCCGGTGCTGGCGTTCGCGATCGGGCACCTCGGCGCCTCGGCGGGCGTCATGGTCACCGCCTCGCACAACCCGCCGCGCGACAACGGCTACAAGGTGTACCTCGCTGACACGAGCCAGATCGTGCCGCCGATCGATGGCCAGATCGCCGCCTGCATCGACGCCGTCGGCCGGGTCGACGAGCTGCCACGCGACCCGGGCTACACGGTGCTGGGGACCGACGTCGCGGAGGCTTACCTCGACGCCGTCGCGGCGCTCGTCCCCGACGGGCCGCGCGAGCTCGTGGTCGCCTACACGCCGATGCACGGCGTCGGTGGACGTCTGATGACCGCGGTGGCCGAGCGCGCCGGATTCGCCGTCCCCCACGTCGTCGAGGCCCAGGCTCACCCCGACCCCTCCTTCCCGACCGTGGCCTTCCCGAACCCCGAGGAGCCCGGCGCGATGGACCTCGCGCTCGAACTGGCAGCCTCGGTCGACGCCGATGTCATCATCGCCAACGACCCGGACGCCGATCGTTGCGCCGTCGGGGTGCGCACCGATGGCGGGCACCGGATGCTCACCGGTGACCAGGTGGGCGCCCTGCTGGCCGAGTCGCTGCTCAGCCGAGGTGTCGTGGGCACGTACGCGTGCTCGATCGTGTCGTCCGACCTGCTGGGGCGCCAGGCCGCCGCACACCACCAGCCCTGGCAGCAGACGCTGACCGGGTTCAAGTGGATCGGCAAGGTCGAGGGACTCGTCTTCGGCTACGAGGAGGCGCTGGGCTACTGCGTCGCCCCGCACATCGCCCGGGACAAGGACGGCATGTCTGCCGCCGTGCTGATCATGGCGCTGGCGGCCTCGCTCAAGGCCGAGGGTCGCACGCTCATCGATCTGCTGGACGACATCTACCGCCGCCACGGCTGGCACGCCACCGGCCAGCTGGCGGTCCGGGTCGACGACCTGGCGCTCATCGCCACGGCGATGCAGCGGCTGCGCACCGATCCCCCGGCCACGCTGGCGGGCGTCGCCGTCACGTCCCTGGACGATCTCGAGCAGGGATACCAGGGCCTGCCGCCCACCGACGGCATCCGGCTGGGACTGCAGGGGGGCAGCCGCATCATCTGCCGTCCGTCCGGCACCGAGCCCAAGCTCAAGTGCTACGTCGAGGCCGTGACCGCCGTCGGCGACAGCCTCGACACGGCGCGCGCGGCAGCGGCTGCCACGGTCGACGCGATCATCGCCGACCTGTCGGCCTACCTGGGTCTGGCCTGACCCGGGACCTGCTGAGTGGAGGGCCGCCGCCGAGGCGTCGGAGTCATGCGGCAGAGGAGCCGAGGGAGTGCGACTATGCCACGCTCACAACGAGGGAGTCCCCGGCGGCGGCGTCCGTGACGTGGGCGAGTCGAACCCACGATGGTCCGGCGGCGGGCAGCATCGCATTCGCGCATGATCGCTCACGCATGGTCGCCCCCTCCCGTACGGACCGTTGGTGCCGGACATGCTCACCACTCCCATCCAGCCTCAGTCCACCCGGGGGGCCTGTCAATTCGAGGAGCCGCCTTTCCCGGACGGTCTCGCCCGGACGCCGCGCGCCCGACGTACTACGGTGACGGCCAGGAACACGGACCACGAGGAAAGGAGCGCTGTGTCAGGACACGGCGAGGTACTCGCACTCTTCCGTCGGCACGGACCGCTGACGCGGGCGCAGGTCGTCGAGCTGTCCGGACTCTCCCGCGCGACGGCCACGCACCGGCTCGACGCGCTCGTCCAGGCCGGGCTCATCCGGACTGAGGCTGCCGACCGAAGCACGGGCGGGCGCCCCGCCAGCGTGTTCGACCTGGCCGAGAACCGCGGCAGCCTGCTGGTGGCCGACATCGGCAGCAGTCACGCGCGGTACGGCCTGGCCGACCTGTCCGGCCGCGTCCTGACCGCACTCGACGACGACATCGTCATCGACGACGGGCCCGACGCCGTCCTGTCGCGCGTGATCGCCGCCTTCGACAGCCTGGCGACCGACGACGTGCCGCCCGTCCTGGGTGTGGCCATCGGCGTCCCCGGCCCCGTCGACCATCGCACCGGCCGCCTGGTCAGCCCACCGACCATGAGCGGCTGGGACGGGTACGACGTCGCCGCCCGCATCGCCCAGCACGTCAGCGCACCGGTCGTGGTCGACAAGGACGCGAATCTGGTCGCCCTGGGCGTGCACCGCGCGCTGCGCTCCGATTCCGTCCCCGGCGCCGACGACCTGCTGGTCGTCAAGGTCGGCATGGGCATCGGCGCGGGCATCATCTCGCGCGGCAGCGTCCTGCACGGGGCGCGTGGCGGCGCCGGCGACCTCGGGCACATCCCCCACGACGACGGACCGAAGTGCCGGTGCGACCAGCGCGGGTGCGCCGAGGCATCCGCCGGCGCATGGGCGATCGCCGCGCACCTGCGCGACCTCGGACACCCCGTCCACACCTCCGCCGACGTCGTCGCCCTGGCCAAGAACGGCGACCGCGATGCGATCTCCAGCCTGCGGGCGGCGGGCCGGCGCATCGGCGACGCCGTCGTCGAGGCGGTCGGCGTGCTGAACCCCGCGATGGTCGTCGTGGGTGGCGACCTCGCCGAAGCCGGCGACCTGCTGGTCGACGGCGTGCGCGAGCGTGTCTTCGAGCGGTCCCACCCGCTGGCCACCACCGACCTGTCGGTGATCGCCTCCCCGCTGGGCGCGGATGCAGGCCTACTGGGGGCCGCGCAGATGGCCGCGGACGCCGCCCTCTCCCCCGACCGAGTCGACGCCCTCGTCGGCTGCTGACCGGCACCGCAGGCCCTTTTGCGAAGAGTTAGACAAAAGGGACCACTCCGCCCTACGGTGGACGCGTGGTTCCTTCTGACTTCCCCTCCCCCGCGTCCGCCGACCGCTGGTCCGACCCGCTCGACTTCGAGGCCGTCCGCCACGCCCGCGTCCTGCCGCTGGACGTCGTCCAGGCCAAGGGCAACGGCCACGCCGGCACCGCCGTCAGCCTCACGCCCGCGCTCTACGTCCTCTTCCAGGAGTACCTGCGCCACGACCCGGCCCAGCCCGACTGGGAGGGCCGTGACCGGTTCGTCCTGTCCGCGGGACACACCAGCCTCTCGCTGTACCTGCAGCACTACCTGAGCGGCTACGGCCTCGAGCTGGACGACCTCAAGAAGGCGCGCGCGCTCGGCAGCCTCACGCCCGGACACCCTGAGTGGGGCCACACCCCCGGCGTCGAGACGACGACCGGTCCGCTCGGACAGGGCGTCGGCAACGCCGTGGGCCTGGCGATGTCCGCTCGCCGCACGCATACGCTGCTCCAGCCGGACACCGACCCAGAGGAGGGCCTGTTCCGGTTCCGCACGTGGTGCGTCGCCGGCGACGGCTGCCTCTCCGAGGGAGTCTCACAGGAGGCCTCGTCCCTGGCCGGCACGCTGGGCCTGGACGGCCTCATCCTGATCTGGGACGACAACCGCATCTCGATCGAGGGCGACACCGCGATCGCGTTCACCGAGGACGTCGTCGGTCGTTACCGGGCGTACGGCTGGGAGATCGTCGAGATCGACGACGCCGAGGACCCCGCCGCGATCCGCGCCGGCTACGACGCCGCGATGGCCGTCACCGGCCGCCCCGTGTTCGTCCGCCTGCGCACGCGCATCGGTCACCCGATGCCGACCGTCGGCGGCACCGCCGGCGCCCACTCCGGAGCCCCGGGCGAGGACGAGGTCGCCGCCACGAAGGTCGCGCTGGGCCTCGATCCCGCCGAGTACTTCGCGATGCCCCAGGACGCCCTCGACCACGCCCGCCGGGTCCGTGAGCGCGGCGCGCAGGCGCGTGAGCAGTGGCAGCAGCGGTACGACGCCTGGCGCGCGGCCGACCCCGAGCACGCCCTGCTGCACGACCTCATGCGCGAGCGCGACGTCACGCCGCAGGCGCGCGAGAAGCTGGCCGGGCTGCGGGCCGAGCCGCAGGCCAAGGCCACCCGCGTCGCCAGCGGCGCCGTCCTCAACGCGATCGCCGAGGAGCTGCCCTGGCTCTGGGGCGGCTCGGCCGACCTGGCCGAGACCAACAACGTCGCGATCGCCGGTGCCCGCAGCTTCACCCCGTCCGCGTACGCGGGCGACGAGTGGCCCGGCGGCCCCGACGGCACGCTGGTCCACTTCGGCATCCGCGAGCACGCGATGGGCGCGATCCTCAACGGCATCGCGCTCGGGGGCTACTCGCACCCGTTCGGTGCGACGTTCTTCGTCTTCTCGGACTACATGCGCCCGTCGGTGCGGCTCGCCGCGCTCATGGGCCTGCCGGTCACCTACGTCTGGACGCACGACTCGGTCGCCGTCGGCGAGGACGGCCCGACCCACCAGCCGGTCGAGCACCTGTGGGCGCACCGCGCGATCCCGGGGCTGGACGTCGTCCGCCCCGCCGACTGGGTCGAGACGGTCGACGCGTGGACGCGGGCGCTGACCAGCGACCGACCGACCGCTCTCGTCCTCAGCCGTCAGGGTGTCCCCGTCGTGGGCGACGCCGTCCCCGCCGATGCGGGTGCCCGTCGCGGCGCCTACGTCCTGGCCGACACCGACGGCACGCCGGACGCGATCGTCATCGCGACCGGCTCCGAGGTCGGGCTGGCGATGCAGGCCCGCGAGGCGCTCGCCACCGAGGGCGTCGCCGTGCGCGTCGTCTCGGCACCGTGCCTGGAGTGGTTCGAGGAGCAGGACCTCGCCTACCGCGAGTCGGTCCTGCCGCGCTCGATCACGGCTCGCGTCAGTGTCGAGGCCGGCACCGCCACCGGCTGGTACCGCTACGTCGGGACGAACGGTGAGATAGTGAGCGTCGAGGACTTCGGTGCCAGCGGTGCCGGTGAGCTGGTGCTCGCGGAGCGCGGCATCACCCTCGACGCGGTCGTCGGTGCCGTGCACCGCACGCTCGCCGCCGTCCGCGAGGACCACAAGGAGGAGACCGCCCGATGAGCAAGACCCTGATCGCCGGCCTGGACCGTCTGCCCGGTGTGGACCAGGTCGGACTCGAGGCCCGCGCGGCCCAGCTGGCCAGCCGCTCGATCAAGACCACGTCGAAGCAGTGGGCGATCGACCTGGCGATCTCGATGGTCGACCTGACGACCCTCGAGGGCGCCGACTCCCCCGGCAAGGTGCGTGCCCTGGCGACCAAGGCGCTGCGTCCCGATCCCACCGACCCGACGTGCCCCCGGGCCGCCGCGGTGTGCGTGTACGGCGACATGGCCGGGTACGTCCGCGAGGTCGTCGGTGACCAGGTGCACGTCGCCGCGGTCGCCACGGCGTTCCCGTCGGGTCGCGCCTCACTGGAGGTCAAGCTGGCCGACACCGCCGCCGCCGTCGCGAACGGCGCGGACGAGATCGACATGGTCATCGACCGCGGGGCGTTCCTGTCCGGCGACCTGGCCACCGTCCACGACCAGATCGTGGCGGTCAAGGAGGCCTGCGGCAGCGCCCACCTCAAGGTGATCCTCGAGACCGGCGAGCTGCAGACGTACGACAACGTCCGTCGCGCCTCGTGGCTGGCGATGGACGCCGGCGCCGACTTCATCAAGACCAGCACCGGCAAGATCCAGCCCGCCGCCACGCTGCCCGTGACGCTGCTGATGCTCGAGGCCGTGCGCGACTACCGGATCGCCACCGGACGCCAGGTGGGCGTCAAGCCCGCCGGCGGCATCCGCACCACGAAGGACGCCATCAAGTACCTCGTCGTGGTCAACGAGATCGCCGGCGAGGACTGGCTCGACCCGGACTGGTTCCGCTTCGGGGCGTCGTCGCTGCTCAACGACCTGCTCATGCAACGCCAGAAGATGCTCACCGGCCGGTACTCCGGCCCCGACTACGTGACCCTGGACTGATCCCATGCCCAAGTTCGAATACGCACCCGCGCCGGAGTCGCGCTCGATCGTCGACCTCGCCGCCAGCTACGGCCTGTTCATCGACGGCGAGTTCACCGACGGCGGTGGCACGTCCTTCAAGACCGTGAACCCCGCGACCGAGGAGGTCCTGGCCGAGGTGGCCGAGGCCGACGAGGCCGACGTCGACCGCGCCGTCCGTGCCGCTCGCACCGCCTACGAGAAGGTCTGGGGCCCCATGCCCGGCCGCGAGCGGGCCAAGTACCTGTTCCGGATCGCGCGCATCCTGGCCGAGCGCAGCCGTGAGTTCGCGGTCCTCGAGACGCTCGACAACGGCAAGCCGATCAGGGAGTCGCGCGACGTCGACGTGCCGCTCGTCTCGCAGTGGTTCTTCTACCACGCGGGCTGGGCCGACAAGCTCGATCACGCGGGCCTGGGCCCGAACCCGCGTCCCCTGGGCGTCGCCGCGCAGGTCATCCCGTGGAACTTCCCGCTGTTGATGCTGGCCTGGAAGGTCGCGCCCGCCCTGGCCGCCGGCAACACGGTCGTGCTGAAGCCGGCCGAGACCACCCCGCTGACGGCCCTGCTGTTCGCGGACGTGTGCCGCCAGGCCGAGCTGCCGGCCGGTGTCGTCAACATCGTCACGGGCGCCGGCGAGACCGGCCGCCTGCTGGTGTCGCACCCCGACGTGAACAAGGTGGCCTTCACCGGCTCCACCCCGGTCGGTCGTGAGATCGCCCGCACGGTCGCCGGCACGGACAAGCGCCTCACCCTCGAGCTCGGCGGCAAGGCCGCGAACATCGTGTTCGAGGACGCACCCATGGACCAGGCCATCGAGGGCATCGTCCGGGGCATCTTCTTCAACCAGGGCCACGTGTGCTGCGCGGGCTCGCGCCTGCTGGTGCAGGAGAGCGTCGCCGAGGAGGTGCTCGAGCGTCTGAAGGCCCGCATGGCCACGCTGCGCCTGGGCGATCCGCTCGACAAGAACACCGACGTCGGCGCGATCAACTCGGCCGAGCAGCTGGGCCGCATCCGCGACCTGGCCGCCGCCGGCGATGACGAGGGCGCCACCCGCTGGAGCGCTCCGTGCGAGCTGCCCGAGCGTGGCTTCTGGTACGCCCCGACGATCTTCACGGGCGTCACGCAGGCCCACCGCATCGCCCGCGAGGAGATCTTCGGCCCCGTGCTGTCGGTGCTGACCTTCCGCACCCCGGCCGAGGCCGTCGAGAAGGCCAACAACACGCCGTTCGGCCTCTCCGCGGGTGTCTGGACCGAGAAGGGCTCGCGGATCCTCGCGATCGCCGACCAGCTGCGCGCCGGTGTGGTCTGGGCCAACACGTTCAACCAGTTCGACCCCGCCTCGCCGTTCGGCGGGTACAAGGAGTCCGGCTACGGACGCGAGGGCGGCCGGCACGGGCTGGCCTCCTACCTGGAGGGAAGCAAGTGAGCGACCGACTCGACGTCCGCAAGACCTACAAGCTGTTCATCGGCGGGGCGTTCCCCCGCTCGGAGTCCGGCCGCACCTACGAGGTGACCTCCTCGGACGGCCGCTTCCTGGCCAACGCCTCGAAGGCCTCGCGCAAGGACGGCCGCGACGCGGTCTCGGCCGCCCGCAAGGCGTTCGGCGGCTGGTCGAAGCGCACCCCGTACAACCGGGGCCAGATCCTCTACCGCGTCGCCGAGGTCCTCGAGGGCCGGCGCGACCAGTTGGTCGCCGAGGTGCGGGCCGCCGAGGGTGTCTCGGAGAAGCAGGCGCACACGATCGTCGACACCGCCGTCGACACGTGGGTCTGGTACGCCGGCTGGGCCGACAAGCTCTCGCAGGTGACGGGCAACGCCAACCAGGTCAACGGCCCGTTCTTCAACCTCACCTCGCCCGAGCCCACCGGCGTCGTGGTGATCGCGGCACCGCAGCAGTCCTCACTGCTAGGCCTGGTCGAGGTGCTGGCACCCGTGCTGCTCTCGGGCAACACCGCCGTGGTCATCTCGTCGTTCGAGCGCCCGTTGCCGGCCATCACCCTGTCGGAGATCCTCTCGACGTCCGATGTCCCCGGTGGTGTCGTCAACATCCTGACCGGCGACATCGCCGAGACCGGCCCGTGGCTCGCCGCACACCTGGACGTCAACGCGCTCGACCTGACCGGCGTCGACGACGCCGAGGTGGCGCGCGACCTCGAGGCCGAGGCGGCGATCAACCTCAAGCGCGTCCTGCGCCCCGGCACGCCGACCGAGCAGTCGCTGGCACGGATCACGCCGTTCCTCGAACACAAGACCGTGTGGCACCCGATCGGCGTCTGACCACCCGTCTGACCAGCCCGTTCGCCTCGATACGCTGGAGTCCATGCCGCACGTCGTGATCCTGGCCGGTCCCTCCGGTTCGGGGAAGTCCCACCTGTCCGAGCGGCTCGGGTGGACGGTGCTGCGGCTGGACGACTTCTACCATCCCGCCGACCACCCCGAGCTGCCGCTGAGCACGCTCGGCATCGCCGACTGGGACCATCCCGGCTCGTGGGACCGCGCGGCGGCCATGCGGGCCATCAACGAGCTGTGCACCGTGGGCCGCACGCAGGTGCCGGTCTACGACATCTCAGTCAGTCGCGCCACGGGCACGCGCGAGGTCGTCCTGACCGGTGACCGGTTCATCGCCGAGGGCCTGTTCGCGACCGAGATCATCGACGACTGCCGCGAGGCGGGCGTGCTCGACGCGGCCATCTGCCTGACCCGGCCACGCCCGCTCGTGTTCGCCCTGCGATTGGCGCGCGACCTGCGCGAGTCGCGCAAGCCCCCGGTAACCCTGGTCCGCCGAGGCTGGCGGCTCATGAAGGACCAGCCCCGCGTGATCGCCGAGGCTCTCGCTGCGGGCTGCGTGCCGATGCACCCCCGGCAGGCGTACCGCGCCCTCACCTCCCGCTAAGCCAGATTTGCTCCCAAACTCACCTTTCAGAGGGTCTGAAAGGTGGAAATGGGAGCAAATCTCGGGGCTGGAGGGATCCGGTCAGTCGACCTGGGCGGCGAACCCCGGCTTGATGACGTCGTTGATGAGCGTGAGGCGCTCGTCGAAGGGCAGGAAGGCGCTCTTCATCGCGTTGACCGTGAACCAGCGCAGGTCGCCCAGGCTGTAGCCGAACGCGTCGGTGAGCAAGCTCATCTCGCGGCCGATCGACGTGCCGCTCATGAGGCGGTTGTCGCTGTTGATCGTGACGCGGAAGCCCAGCTCGGCCAGCGGGCCGATCGGGTGATCGGCGATCGAGGTCATCCCCGGGACGGCGCTGGTCTGCAGGTTCGACGAGGGGCACATCTCCAGCGGGATGCGCCGGTCGCGGATGTAGGAGGCCAGGCGACCCAGCCGGGGCGTGCCCGAGAAGTCGATGTCGTCGACGATCCGCACCCCGTGGCCGAGCCGATCGGCGCCACAACGTTGGACGGCCTGCCAGATCGACGGCAACCCGAAAGCCTCGCCGGCGTGGATCGTGAAGTGCATGTTCTCGCGGCGCAGGTACTCGAACGCCTCGAGGTGCAGGATCGGCGGGAAGCCGTCCTCGGCGCCGGCGATGTCGAATCCGACGACGCCACGGTCGCGGTACTCGACGGCGACCTTGGCGATCTCAAGACCCCGGGTCGCATGACGCATGGCGGTGAGCAGCTGGCCGACGACCATGGTGCGGCCGCCGGCACGGACGTTGGCCACGCCCTCGTCGATGCCGGACTGCACGGCCTCGACGGTCTCCTCGATCGAGAGACCGGCACCCTGGTGCTGCTCGGGTGCCCAGCGCAGCTCGGCGTAGACGACACCGTCGGCCGCCAGATCGAGCACGGCCTCACGGGCGACGCGGGCGAGGTCCTCGGGCCGCTGCATGACGGCGGTGGTGTGCTGGAACGTCTCGAGGTAGCGCTCGAGCGAGCCGGACGACGACGCCTCCTCGAACCACGCACCGAGCCGCTCCGGCGCGGCGGGCAGCTCATGCCCGATCTCGAGGGCGATCTCGGCGACGGTCTCGGGGCGGACGCCCCCGTCGAGGTGCTCGTGCAGCGCGACCTTGGGGACTGCGGCGATCTGCTCCGTCGTGGCCCTCACGTCAGGCGTCCATCAACAGGGTGACGGTCTCGGCGATGCAGGCGGGCTTCGCGCCGCCCTCGATCTCGACGGTGTGCTGCAAGGTCACCTGCTGTCCTTTCTCGATGTTCTGGACTTCCAACACCTCGACGCGCAGGCGCACCTTGGAGTTCACCAGGACGGGCGCCATGAACCGCACGCGGTTGAGGCCGTAGTTGACGCGGGCGCGGTCGCCGGCGAAGGCGAAGACGGAGGCGCCGAGGAACGGCAGCAACGACAAGGTGAGGTAACCGTGCGCGATGGTGGCGCCGAAGGGCCCCTCGGCCGCGCGCTCCGGGTCGACGTGGATCCACTGGCGGTCGCCGGTCGCGTCGGCGAACATGTCGATGCGGTCCTGGTGGATCTCGGTCCACGGGCTGACGCCCAGCTCGGTCCCGGCCGCAGCGGCGATCTCGTCTCTGTCGTTCAGGATGCGCATGGCACCGAACCTATCGTGTCGACCTTTCCGTCCCCGCCCCCGCGACGCGGAGCGGTTCGGTTTACCACGGTCCCGTGGTAAACCGTCGCCTCCCCAGGGAAGTTTGCCCGGGGAGGCGACAACATGCCTTGGGCAGTCAGCTGATGCGGTCGATGACCAAGGGCGTGGTCGGCACGGCGGAGTCGCCGATGGACCAGGCACCCCCGAGGGCCTCGTGCGCTCGCTCGAAGCGCTCCGGCGTGTCGGTGTGGAGGGTCAGCAGCGGCTGGCCCGCGCGCACGGTGTCACCGGGCTTGGCGTGGATCTCGACACCGGCACCGGCCTGCACGTCCTCGCCCGGACGGGAGCGGCCGGCACCGAGGCGCCAGGCGGCGACGCCCACGGCGTACGCGTCCAGCGAGGTCAGCACGCCATCGGAGTCGGCCGTGACGACCTCGGTCTCGCGAGCCGTGGGCAGTTCCGCATCGGGATCGCCGTCCTGCGCGCGGATCATGGCCTTCCAGGCGTCCATCGCGCGACCGTCGGCCAGGGCGTCGGCCGGGTCGACGTCGTGGACCCCGGCGCCGGCGAGCATCTCGCGGGCCAGGGCGAGCGTCAGCTCGACCACGTCGGCGGGCCCACCGCCGGCGAGCACCTCGACCGACTCGCGGACCTCGAGGGCGTTGCCCGCGGTCAGGCCCAACGGCACGGACATGTCGGTCAGCAGCGCCACGGTGCGCACGCCGGCGTCGGTGCCGAGCGCCACCATCGTCTCGGCCAGCTCGCGCGCATCGGCTTGGTTCTTCATGAAGGCGCCGGAGCCGACCTTCACGTCCAGCACCAGCGCACCGGTGCCCTCGGCGATCTTCTTGCTCATGATCGAGCTGGCGATCAGCGGGATCGCCTCGACGGTGCCGGTGATGTCGCGCAGGGCGTAGAGCTTCTTGTCGGCCGGGGCCAGGCCCGAGCCGGCGGCGCAGATGACGGCACCGAGATCCTCGAGCTGGGTCATCATCTCGTCGTTCGACAGCGCCGCGCGCCATCCGGGGATCGCCTCGAGCTTGTCGAGGGTGCCGCCGGTGTGGCCCAGGCCGCGGCCCGACAGCTGCGGCACGGCCACACCGCACGCGGCGACGAGCGGCGCCAGCGGCAGGGTGATCTTGTCGCCCACGCCGCCGGTGCTGTGCTTGTCGGCGGTGGGACGCGAGAGGGTGGAGAAGTCCATCCGCTCGCCGGTGGCGATCATCGCGGCGGTCCAGCGGGCGATCTCACGGCGGTTCATGCCGTTGAGGACGATCGCCATGGCGAGCGCCGACATCTGCTCGGGGGCGACGACGCCACGGGTGTACGCGTCGACGACCCAGTCGATCTGGTCGTCGGTCAGCTCGTGGCCGTCACGCTTGGCGACGATGACCTCGGTGGGGGCGAAGCGCTCGGTCATGCCGACACCCGGATGCTCTCATAGCCGCGCAGCACCCACGTGGGGCGGCGCGGGGCCTCGCCCGCCAGGACGAGGTCGGGGAACCGGTCCAGCAGCGTGCTCAGCGTGATTCCCAGCTCGAGGCGGGCCAGCGGCGCGCCGAGGCAGAAGTGGATGCCCAGGCCGAACCCGACGTGCGGGTTGGGATCGCGCCCGACGTCGAACGTGTCCGCGTCCTCGAAGACCGCGGCGTCGCGGTTGGCCGAGCCCATGAGGCAGGCCACCTTCTGGCCGGCGGTGACGACCTGACCGGACACCTCGACGTCCTTCGTGGCGGTGCGCTCGAACAGCTGCAGCGGCGCGTCGAACCGGATGAGCTCCTCGAGCGCCGTCTCGATCGACACCTCGCCACTGGTCACGCGGGCCAGCTGGTCGCGGTGGGTCAGCAGCGCGTGGAAGCCGTTGCCGAAGGTGTTGACGCTGGCCTCATGGCCGGCGTTCAGCAGCAGCACCACGGTGGCGACGAGCTCGTCGTCGGAGAAGCCCTTGCCCGCGTCGGTCTCGGCGATGAGGTCGCTGACGAGGTCCTCGCCCGGTTCGCGCCGGCGCATCACGATGACCTCTCGGACGTAGTCCGAGAACGCCGTGCTGGCCTCGACGGCCTCACGCTTGGTGTCCTCGTCGACGTCGGTCTCGTACATGTGCACGATGGCCTGACTCCAGCGGCGCAGGTCCTCGTGGTCCTCGCGCGGGACTCCCAGCAGGTCGCAGATGACGTAGACCGGCATGGGCTCGGCGTAGTCCGCCAGCACGTCGAACGTCTCGGGCAGCGCCGCGACCATGTCGGCGGCCAGTGCCTCGATGCGCGGGCGCATGCGCTCGACGTGGCCGCGCCCGAACGCGCCGGCCAGCAGGCGCCGCATCCGCGTGTGCGCGGGCGGCTCGTTCTCCATCAGCTGGTTGCGGTGCAGGGCGTTGAAGGACTCCATCTCCTCGACCGGCTCCCAGTCGTGCCACAGCCGTCCGAACGCGCGCTTCTTGAGCACGGCGCCCACCGTCGCGTGGTCGGTGGCCAGCCACATCGACCACGGCTCGTGCCACACCAGCGGTCCCTCGCGGCGCAGCTCGGCCAGGGCCGGGTACGGATCGCGCAGGAAGTCCGCATCGGTCGGGTCGAAGGTCGTCAGGGTGTTCATGCGTCGTCCAAGTCCGTCACGTCGAAGGCGTCCGGGAGCACCTCTGCCATCGTCTTCACTCCCGAGGCGGTCAACAGCTGGCACTGGGCGCCGCCGTTCTCCCACAGCAATTGTCGGCAACGGCCGCACGGCATCAGCAGGCGACCCTGACCGTCGACGCAGACGACCGCGCGCAGGCGACCTCCGCCGGTGGAGTGCAGCGCCGAGACCATGCCGCACTCGGCGCACAGGGCCACGCCGTAGGCGGCGTTCTCGACGTTGCAGCCCAGCACGACCCGGCCGTCCTCGACGAGCCCGGCGGCACCGACCTTGTACTTCGAGTACGGCGCGTAGGCACGCCCCATGACCTCGGTGGCGTACTTCTGCAGGGCGTCCCAGTCGACGGGCGCCTGGGGCGGGGTGAAGCCGAAGCCGCTCATCCGGCCGACCCCTTCCGATAGATCGCGCCGTCGGCGGCGGGCATCCTCAGGTTCTGACTGAAGACGGCCAGCACCAGCAGCGTGGTGACGTACGGCGTCATCGTGGCCAGCTCGTTGGGGATCTCGTCGCTGACGAAGTAGATGGCCGCGACGACGATGCCCAGGACGGCGGCGATCAGGGCCGAGCGGCGGCCGTGCTGGCGCCACTGCCAGATCGCCAGCATGACCAGGAAGACCGCGACCAGCAGCAGCAGCGCGTGGACGGTCTCGCCGCCACCGCGCAGACGCAGCGTGTCGGTGTAACCGAACAACGTGGCGCCGGCGAACAGTCCGCCGGGTCGCCAGTTGCCGAAGATCATCGCCGCCAGGCCGATGTAGCCGCGCCCGCCGGTCTGCCCGTCGCGGAACGCGTTGGCCGCGACCAGCGCCAGGAAGCCGCCGGCCAGGCCCGCCAGACCGCCCGAGGCGATCACGGCGATGAACTTGTACCGGTAGACGTTGACGCCCAGCGACTCCGCGGCCGCGGGCGACTCGCCGCACGAGCGCAGTCGCAGGCCGAAGCCGGTGCGCCACAGCAGCCACCAGGTCAGCACGAACAGTCCGATCGCGATGATCGTCAGCACGGACATGTTGGTGACCAGCGCGCGCAGGACCGAGGCGACGTCGGAGATGAAGAACCAGTGCTTTTGCTCGATCTCGCCCAACGGGTCGGACAGCCCGGCGATCGTGATGCTGGGCAACCGGTCGATCGGCGGGGACTGCGTCTGACCGCCGCCGGGCACGCCGCTGAACGCCATGCCGGCCAGGTACTGCACCGCGCCCGCGGCGATGATGTTGATCGAGACGCCCGAGACGATGTGGTCGACGCCGAAGTAGACGGTGGCCACCGCGTGCAGCAGGCCGCCGGCGGCACCCAGGAGGATGGCGCCGAGGACGCCCTGCCAGGGGCCGTAGAAGTAGCCGAAGTAGCCCGCACCGAAGGTGCCGAGGATCATCATGCCCTCGAGGCCGATGTTGACGACGCCGGCACGCTCGGACCACAGGCCACCGAGACCGGCCAGGCCGATCGGGACGGCCGCGATCAGGGTCGCGCGGATCGTGCCGGAGGAGTCGAGGTCGTCGACGCCGGTGATGAGGCGCAGCAGCGACATCACGACGAGCACGCCGGCGATGCCGATCAGCAGCCAGGGCCAGCCGAGCCGGACGCGCTTGGCGGGGGCGGGGGTGGTCATGGGGTCGGTACGGACGCTCATGCCGACACCTCCTTCTGCCGGTACTCCGGGTCCAGGGCGGCCGCCACCTGACGCTGCTCGAGCCGCACGCCGTAGCGGCGGACGACCTCGTAGGCGATGACGACGGTCAGCACGATGACGCCCTGGGTGACCTTGACGATGTCGGGCGAGACGTCCAACAGGATCTGCAACGGGTTGGACTGCTGGTCCAAGAAGGCGAACAGCAGGGCGCCGATCGCGATGCCGATGGGATGGTTGCGGCCCAGCAGCGCGATGGCGATGCCGGCGAAGCCCAGGCCCGACTGGAACGTCGAGCCGTACGCGTAGGCCTGACCGAACAGCAGCGGCAGGCCGACCAGACCGGCCATCGCGCCCGAGATCAGCATCGTCACCAGCATCATCTTCTTGACGTTGATGCCCGAGGCGACCGCGGCCGTCTCGGACTGACCGGCGGCCCGCAGGTCGAAGCCGAAGCGCGTGCGGTTGATCAGCACCCAGTAGCCGATGCCGACGATGACGGCGACCACCACGAAGCCGTAGATCTCGCCACCCAGGAACGGGATGCCCGGGATCCGGCTGCTCTCGGGCAGCGGCTTCGTGGAGATGATGTTGCTGCCCTCCTCGCGCACGGCGACCTTGCGCAGCAGGTAGGCCACGACGGCCGTCGCGATCGCGTTGAGCATGATCGTCGAGATGACCTCGGAGACGCCACGGGTGACGCGCAGCAGACCCGCGATGCCGGCCCACATGGCGCCCACGAGCATGCCCGCGAGCAGGGCCAGGGCGATGTTGAACGGGCCCGGCAGGAACGCCTCGCCGGCGACCCACGCCGCGGCGAAGGAGGCGATGCGGTACTGGCCGTCGACGCCGATGTTGAACAGGTTCATGCGGAACCCGATCGCCACGGCGACGGCCGACAGGTAGTAGACGGTGGCCGAGTTGACGATGTTGACCATCGTGCGGTTGCTGGGCCAGCTGAGGATCTGACTCCAGACGCCGAGCCAGTCGTCGCCGGCCAGGATCAGCACCAGGCTCGTGATCAGGAACGCCGTCACCAGCGCCAGCACCGGAGCGGCCAACGCCAACCCGACCCGGGTCAGTCGCGACTGCGTCATGAGCGGTCCTCCTCGTCGGTGGCACCGGTCATGGCCGAGCCGAGTTCTTGTGGCGTCACCGCGCCGGGATCGAAGGTGCCCACGAGCCGACCGCGCAGCAGCACCGCGATCGTGTCGGACAGGCCGATCAGCTCATCGAGGTCGGCCGAGACCAGCAGCACCGCCAGGCCTTCGCGGCGGGCACGCTTGATGTGGTCCCAGATCGCCGCCTGAGCGCCGACGTCGACGCCGCGCGTGGGGTGGGACGCGATCAGCAGGCTCGGCTCGTCGCTCATCTCGCGGCCGACGATCAGCTTCTGCTGGTTGCCGCCGGACAGGGCCCGCGCGAGGGTGTCGATGCCCGGCGTGCGGACGTCGTAGTCGCGCACGATGCGCTCGGTGTCGGCGCGGGCGCCGCGACGGTCGATGAGCGGCCCGGCGATGTTGGGCTCGCGGGTCTGGTGACCGAGCACGCGGTTCTCCCACAGGGGCGCGTCCAGCAGGAGGCCCTGGCGGTGACGGTCCTCGGGGATGTAGCCGATCCCGGCCTCGCGGCGGCGTCGGGTCGACCAGCCGGCGATGTCGCCGTCATTGAGCTCGATGCGGCCCGTGGTGTCGGGGCGCATGCCCATGATGGCCTCGACGAGCTCGGCCTGGCCGTTGCCCTCGACGCCGGCGATGCCCAGGATCTCGCCGCGGTGGATCCGGAAGGAGATGCCGTCCAGCAGCGGGCGTCCGCCGCGGGGGTCGGGCAGGCCCAGGTCGACGACCTCGAGCACCTCGATGTCGGTGACGGTGGACAGCTCGGTGCTGGGGCTGGGCAGCTCCGAGCCGACCATGAGCTCGGCCAGCTGCTTGGAGGTGACACTGTCGGCCGGCACCGTCGAGACGGTCGTGCCGCGACGCACCACGGTGACCTCGTCCGCGACCGAGAGCACCTCGTCGAGCTTGTGGGAGATGAACAGGACCGCCAGGCCCTCGGCCTTGAGCTCACGCAGGTTGTCGAACAGCTCGTCGACCTCCTGGGGCACCAGCACGGCGGTGGGCTCGTCCAAGATGATGATGCGGGCGCCGCGGTACAGGACCTTGAGGATCTCGATGCGCTGGCGCGCGCCGACGCCGAGGTCGGCGACCAGGTCGTCGGGCTCGATGCCCAGGCCGTAGGCGTCCGAGATCTCACGGATCTTCGCGCGTGCCTTGTCGCCGATGCCGTGCATCTTCTCGGCACCCAGGACGACGTTCTCGAGCACGGTGAGGTTGTCGGCCAGCATGAAGTGCTGGAACACCATGCCGATGCCGTGCGCGATGGCATCGGACGGCGTGGCGAAGGTGACCGCCTGGCCGTCGAGCTCGATCGTGCCGGAGTCGGGCTTCTGGACGCCGTAGAGGATCTTCATCAGCGTCGACTTGCCGGCACCGTTCTCGCCGACGATCGCGTGGATCGTGCCGCGGTGGATGTCGATGTCGACGTCGTGGTTGGCGATGACGCCGGGAAAGGTCTTGCCGACCCCGCGCAGGCGGACGACGACGTCCGACGGGCTGCTCGCGGGGGTGCCGGCGGCGGTCGATGTCTTGCTCACGATGTCACCTTCTGGGGTGGTCGGCGGACTCACAGGAACGGCCCGGCCCCACGCTATCGCGCAGGGGCCGGGCCGCGGTCCTCAGTGCTTCGAGGACGCGATCACTTCGCCGAGACCTTGATGGTCCCGTCGATGATCTTCTGCTTGTAGTCGTTCAGCTGGTCCTCGATGTCGTCGACGTGACCGCCGGTCGTCGAGTAGCCGACGCCGTCGACCTTGAGGTCGTAGATCTGCGGGCCGGTCTTGATGTCGCCGGCCTCGACGCCCTTGAGGAAGTCGTACACCGCGACGTCGATGTTCTTGATCATCGAGGTCAGGATGCTGCCGCGGACCGACTCGTCGGCCGTCTTGGCCTGGTCGGAGTCGACGCCGATGGCCCACTTCTTCGCGTCGGTGGCCGCCTGGAAGACGCCGCCGCCCGAGCCGCCGGCCGCGTGGTAGACGACGTCGGCGCCCTTCTCGTACATGCCGGTGGCGGCCGTGTTGCCCTTGGCCGGGTCACCGAAGCCGCTGAAGTCCGGCGGCGTGGAGAGGTAGACCGACTGGAACTTGATGTCGGGGTTGACGGCCTTGGCGCCGGCCTTGTAGCCCGCCTCGAACTTGTGGATCAGCTCGGTGTCGACACCGCCGACGAAGCCGATGTTGCCGCTCTCGGACTTGAGGGCGGCCGCGGCGCCGACCAGGAACGAGCCCTGCTCCTCGGCGAACAGCAGGTTGCTGATGTTGTCGCCCTTGACGCCGTCGTCGACGATCGCGAAGTTGACGTCGGGGTTGGCCTTGGCGATCTTGTCGACCGAGGCGGAGTAGGCGAAGCCGACGGCGATCACCGGGTTGTAGCCGGCGTCGACGAGCTGCTGGAGGCGCTCCTCACGAGCGGACTCGGGCTCGCCGTCCTGGGCCTCGGCGTCCTTGACCTCGAAGCCGAGCTCGCAGGCGGCCTTGTCCAGGCCCTTGGCTGCCGAGTCGTTGAAGGACTGGTCTCCACGACCGCCGACATCGAAGGCCATGCCGACCTTGACGTCACCCTTCTCGACGCAGTCCTCGCCAGCAGCGCTCTCGTCGTCGGTGCTCTTCTTGGCGCAACCGGCTCCGGCGAAGACCAGGGCGGTCACGGCGGCCGCTGCGGTCAGCTTGTTCAATCGACGCACTTTTTTCCTCCTCAGGAGCTGCGCCCGGAAAGGAGGGCGCGAGCGATGTCCAGATGAGGTTAAGCGCTGAAATGGCGGCCGATGACCAAGTTCGTCATTCCTCCGCCAACTGTCACCGAACCGTAATCAAACCCCTGCGGGCCTAGGATCGAGTCATGCTCCTCTCCGGACCCATCATCGTCGGACACGACGGCTCTGACTTCTCCGACCACGCCCTGCGTTGGGCCCTGGCCCTGGCCGATCGGGCCAAGCTCCCGGTCCTGGTCATCCGAGCCTGGACGATGCGCACCGCGCCGAAGCCCAAGACCCAGGAGTTCGGTTACGTCCCGCCGGCCTCGGACTTCGCCGATGCCGTCCGCGAGCGCCTCGAGGAGTCGACGCGCGAGATCCTGGCCGAGTACCCCGACGTCGACGTGACCTTGAAGGTCGAGCGCGGCCAGCCGGCCACGGTCGTCGTCGAGGCCAGCCGCGGCGCCGCGCTGCTCGTCGTGGGCCCGCGCGGCCTGGGCGGCTTCAAGGGCCTGATGCTCGGCTCGGTCAGCGAGCACGCCGTGGGCAACGCGTTCTGCCCGGTCGTCGTCGTGCGCGGCGAGGACGATCCCGCCCAGTCCGAGCCCGAGGTCTGAGCCGACCGCTGCGTCAGGCGATCGCGGCGTTGGCCAGCACCAACGCGCCGACGGCGATGGCGCGCTCGTCCACCCGCAGGTTGCCCTGGTGCAGGTCGTACGTCGGGCCGCCGGGCGTGCGGGTGCCGAGGCGCGCCATCGTTCCGGGCAGGGTCTCGACGTACCAGGCGAAGTCCTCGCCGCCGAGGCTCTGCGACGTGCTGGCGACACCCTCGGGCCCGAGCGCGCTGGCGACCGCCTGACGCAGTCGCTCGGTCACGGCGAAGTCGTTGACCACCGGCGGCACGCCCCGGGTGTAGGTCAGGTCGACACCGACGCCGAAGGGTTCGACGATGTCGGCGATGATCCCGCGCACCAGGTGCTCGGCCTCGTGCCACGCCGCCGCGTCCAGCATCCGCAGCGTGCCCTTGAGCTCGCCGACGGCGGGGATGACGTTGGCGGCGTTGCCGGCACTGACCTGACCCCAGACGAGGCTGGCCCCGGCACGCGGATCGAAGCGGCGTGACAGGACGGCGGGCAGCTGGGTGATGAGGCTGCCGAGGGCGAACGTGAGGTCCTCGGTCAGGTGCGGCCGCGAGGTGTGGCCGCCCCGCCCGTTGAGGACGACGTGGATCTGGTCGGACGCACCGGTGATGGCGCCCTCGCGGATGCCGACCCGGCCGACGTCGAGCGAGGGGTCGCAGTGCAGGGCGAAGATCCGGCTGACGCCGGCGAGCACGCCGTCGGAGAGCAGCCGCAGCGCGCCGCCGGGCATGACCTCCTCGGCGGGCTGGAAGATCAGCCGCACCCGCGTCGGCAGGCCGATCGTGCGGTGGGCCTCGGCCAGGGCGGTGGCCGCGCCGATCAGCGCGGAGATGTGGACGTCATGGCCGCAGGCATGGGCGACACCGGGGTTCTTCGAGCGCCACGGGTCCTGCGTGGTGTCGAGGATCGGCAGGGCGTCGAGGTCGGCGCGGAGCGCCACGATCGGGCCGCCCGACGGGCCGATGTCGACCGAGAGACCGGTGCCCTCGAACCGCTGCGGGCTCAGTCCCAGCTTGTCCATCCACGCGTAGACCAGGTCGGTGGTCCGCTCCTCCTGCCACGACAACTCGGGAAAGGCGTGCAGGTCCCGACGCAGCTCGATGAGGTCGGGGGTCGCCGTCTCCACGGCGCGGGCGATGGATTCCTGGAGGGTCATGACCTGTCGAGTCTACGCCGACCGACCCGTACCTCGCCGCCATCTCAGATGCGGGGACGGCGCGTCACCGCGCGGATTCCCCGTCAGCCCTGCCGGGCCCGGTAGGCGGCCTGCGCCTCACGGTTGCCGCACGTGGTGCTGCAGAACTTGCGCGACCGGTTGCGCGACAGGTCGACGACGACGCCGTCGCAGTCGCTCGCTGCGCACCGGCCGATGCGACCGAGGTCGTCGGCACGGATGAGGTCGATCATCGCCATCGCGGTCTCGACCAGGATCCGCTCGTGCAGCGGCCGGTCGTCGGCGATCGCGTGCACGTGCCAGTCGAGGTGGTCGTGGCGGACGAGCCGGGGCACCGCCTGCTGCTCGGCCAGCACCGCGTTGACCAGGTCGACGGCCGCGGCCCGGTCGGCGGTCAACAGCTCGCGGAGGCGGGCGCGGATCCCCCGCACCGCCTCGAGGTCGTCACGACTCCGCGGCCTGGCGCCGGTGTACTCCCAGCGATCGAAGAACTCGGTCAGGTCCTCGACGGCCTCGAGGGTGTCCGGCTCGTCGGCGGAATTGGCCAGCTCGGCGGCAGCGCCGAGGGCGTCGGCGACGTCAGGAGTGAAAGCCATGTTGACACCTTACGACACGGACCCCTAGTGTCAGGACCCATGAGGCCCGACGCTCCTGACACCGCCGCCCTGCGGCACACGCCGACCGGCCTGCTGCTGGCGCTCACGTCAGCGCTCGCGTTCGGCACCTCCGGCACGCTGGCACGCGGCCTCATGGACGCCGGCTGGTCCCCCGGCGCCGCCTTCGCCGTCCGCGTCACCCTCGCCGCGGCCGTCCTGCTCGTCCCCGGCCTGCTCGCCGTGCGCGGCCGCAGCCGGCTGCTGTTGACGCACGCCCGCACGATCGTGGTCTACGGACTCTCGGCCGTGGTCTGCGCGCAGCTCTTCTACTTCATGGCCGTGCAGCGGCTCGACGTCGGCATCGCCCTGCTCATCGAGTACACCGCCCCCGTCGCGGTCGTGCTGTGGATGTGGTTCGCCCACGGCCAGCGGCCCGGCCGGTTCACGCTGGTGGGTGCGCTCGTGGCCGCGGTCGGCCTGGTCCTGCTGCTCGACGTCCTCGGCGGCACGCAGATCGACCTCGTGGGCGTCGCGCTGGCGCTCATCGCGATGACCGGTGCGGCCACCTACTTCGTCATGTCGGCCGACCAATCGAGCGGCCTGCCGCCGCTCACGCTGGCCGCCGGGGGCCTCGTCGTGGCGTCGGTCTCGTTCTGGACCGTGGCCGCGCTCGGGATCGTGCCGTTCACCATGACGACCGACCCGGTGGTCTTCTCGACCGGGTCCGTGCCGTGGTGGCTGCCCGTGGCCCTGCTCGGCTTCGTGGCCGCCGCTCTCGCGTACGTCACCGGGATCGCGGCGGCGCGTCACCTGGGCGGCCGGCTCGCGTCGTTCGTCGCGCTGACCGAGGTCGCCGCCGGGCTGGCGTTCGCGTGGGTCCTGCTGGACCAGGCGCCCGGTCCGTGGCAGTGCTTCGGAGCGGCGCTGGTCGTCGCCGGGATCGTCGTGGTCAAGCTCGGCGAGCGCGACGTGACCTCACTCGGCAGCGACGAGAGCCTCCTCGTCGAGCCCCTCCCGGCGCAACATCCGCCGCGCCGCCGGTGAGACCCGCCGGCGCGCCCACAGGTGGTGCGTCCGGGCGTAGAGCGCCGTCGCGACGACGATGCCGACGGCCGATGCAGCGCCACCGAGGATGAGGGTCCACCGAGCGCCGAACTCCTCGCCGACCCAGCCGATCAACGGCGCGCCGAACGGGGTGCCGCCCATGAAGACCATGAGGTATAGCGCCGCGACCCGCCCCCGCATCTGGGGTGCCGCCGTCAACTGGATCAGACCGTTCGCCGACGTCACCATCGTCAGCGAGGCCAGGCCGAGCACGGGCAGGATGAGCGCGAACGTCAGATAGCTGGGCATGAGGCCCGCGACGATCTCGGCGATGCCGAACGTCAGTCCGGCCAGGACCACGAAGATCAGCCGCGGCCGGGTGCGGCGGGCGGCCAGCAGCGCGCCGATGAGCGAGCCGATCGCGAGGATCGAGCCGAGGATGCCGTACTCGCTCGCGCCCTTGCCGTAGACCTCGGTGGCCATCAGGGCCGACGTCATCTGGAAGTTCATCCCGAACGTGCCGACGAAGAAGACACAGGTCAGCAGCAGTACCAGGTCGGGCCGGGACCGCACGTAGCGCACGCCCTCGCGCACGGCACCCTTGCGACTCCCCGAGACCGGCGAGGGACGCAGGCGCCGCACGTCGAGCGAGGTGAGCGACACGATGACCGCCAGGTAGCTGAAGGCGTTCACGAGGATGACCCAGCCGGTCGCCGTGACACCGCTGCCGAGGGCTGCGATGAGCAGGCCCGCGATCGCGGGGCCGATCATCCGGGCGGTGTTGAACGAGGCCGAGTTCAGGCCGACCGCGTTGGACAGGTCCTCCTGGCCGACCATCTCGGCGACGAAGGACTGACGGGCCGGAGCGTCGAACGCCGTGCCGACGCCGAAGACGAACGCCAGCAGGTAGACGTGCCACGCCTGCACCGCGCCGGTGATCGCCAGGACGCCGAGCAGGGCGGCCGGCAGCGCCATCGCCAGCTGGGTGATCTTGAGGATCTGCTGCTTGGGGAACCGGTCGGCCACGACACCCGCGACAGGACTGAACAGCAGCGCGGGCAGCAACTGCAGGCCCGTGGTGATGCCCAACGCCGTGCCGCTGCCGGTGAGCGTGAGGATCAGCCAGTCCTGCGCCACGCGCTGCATCCAGGTGCCGACGTTCGACACCAGCGCGCCCATGGCGTAGACGCGGTAGTTGCGGATCGAGAGGCTGCGGAAGGTGGGGCTCACGCGTCGTCCTCCGCGAGCCTGACCAACAGGTCGGTGGCGTCCCGGAGTCGTACGCGTTCGGCGGAGGTGAACGTGGCGAGGCGCCGGTCGAGCCACTGGTCGCGGCGCTGACGCTCCTCGGCGAGGACCTTCTCACCGAGCTCGGACACCGCGATGAGGACCTGCCGGCCGTCGTCGGGATGGGGCTTCTTGGTGACGTAGGCGTCCTCGAGCAGGCACTTGAGGGTCCGGGTGACGGAGGGCTGCGAGACGCGCTCGCGCGCGGCGATCTGGCTGGGCGTGGCCGGTCCGAGAACACGCACGGACCCCAGCACGGAAAGCTGGGTGGCGGTCAGTTCGGACTGCCGCTCCTGGCGCAGCCTCCGGTTGAGTCGGGCCACCGCCTGGGCGAGACGCTGGGATTCGGTGGGCATGTCATTAGCCTAGGTCATTAACCATGCTAATTAAAGAGATCGCGCTCACAGCGCCCGCGAGGGCGCCTCCCAGGTGAGGGTGCCCGCCGTCGATGCAGCACCACATGAACGGCTCCTGAAGCGCCTCCGCCCGGCGGCCGCACCGACCGAACGACGAAGGGGCCCGCCGGACGGCGGACCCCTTCGTTTGCGTCTCTGTCGCTGATCAGACCAGCGCGTTGCGCAGGTCGCGGTACAGCGTGCTGATCACGTCGAGCGGGATGCCCTTGGGGCAGGCCGCCGCGCACTCACCGATGTTGGTGCAGCCGCCGAAGCCCTCGGCGTCCATCTGCTCCACCATGCCGATGACGCGCGACTCGCGCTCGGGCTGACCCTGCGGCAGCAGGCCCAGGTGCGTGATCTTCGCAGCGGTGAACAGCATCGCCGAGCCGTTGGGGCACGCCGCGACGCAGGCGCCGCAGCCGATGCACGTGGCCGCCTCGAACGCGTGGTCGGCGTTCTCCTTCGGCACGGGCAGGTTGTTGGCCTCGGGGGCCGAGCCCGTGGGCGCGGAGATGTAGCCGCCGGCCGCGATGATGCGGTCGAGCGCGCCGCGGTCGACGACGAGGTCCTTGACGACGGGGAAGGCCCCGGCACGCCACGGCTCGATGTCGATGACGTCGCCGTCGTTGAACGTGCGCATGTGCAGCTGGCACGTCGTGGTGACCTCGGGGCCGTGCGCGATGCCGTTGATCACGACGCCGCACGTGCCGCAGATGCCCTCGCGACAGTCGGAGTCGAACGCCACCGGCTCCTCGCCCTCGAGCGTGAGCCGCTCGTTGAGGACGTCGAGCATCTCCAGGAAGGACATGTCCTCACTGACGTCGTCCAGCCCGTAGGTGACCATCTTGCCCTTGGCGTCGGCGCTCTTCTGGCGCCAGACCCGAACGGTGATCTTCACTTGTAGCTCCTGGCCTTCATCTCGACGTACTCGTACTCCAGCGGCTCCTTGTGCAGGATGGGCTGGCTCCCGGTGTGCTCCCACGCGGCGACGTAGGCGAACTCGTCGTCGTGACGCAGCGCCTCGCCGTCCTCGGTCTGGCTCTCGGCGCGGAAGTGGCCACCGCAGGACTCGCGACGGTTCAACGCGTCGATGCACATGAGCTCGCCGAGCTCGAAGAAGTCCGCCACCCGGTTGGCGCGCTCGAGCGTCTGGTTGAGCTCCTCGGCCTCACCGGTGACCTTGACATTGCTCCAGAACTCGGCCTTGAGGTCGCGGATCATCTGGATGGCCTTCATCAGGCCCTCCTCGGTGCGCTCCATGCCGCAGTAGTCCCACATGATCTGGCCGAGCTCCTTGTGGAAGGAGTCGACCGTGCGGGTGCCGTTGATCGAGAGCAGCTTCTCGACCCGCTCCTCGACGGCCTGGCGGGCCTCGACGACGCGCGGGTGGTCCTCGGGGACCTTCTCGTAGGGCGCCTTCGACAGGTAGTTCGCCAGCGTGTTCGGCAGCACGAAGTAGCCGTCGGCCAGACCCTGCATGAGCGCCGAGGCGCCGAGGCGGTTGGCGCCGTGGTCGGAGAAGTTCGCCTCGCCGGCCACGAACAGGCCGGTCAGGTTGCTCTGCAGGTCGTAGTCGACCCACAGGCCGCCCATCGTGTAGTGCACGGCGGGGTAGATGCGCATCGGGCGCGTGTACGGGTCCTCGCCGGTGATGCGGGCGTACATGTCGAACAGGTTGCCGTACTTGGCCTCGACCGCCGGGCGACCGAGTCGCTCGATGGCCTCGGCGAAGTCGAGGTAGACACCCAGACCACCGGGGCCGACACCCTTGCCGGCGTCGCACTGGTACTTCGCGGCACGCGAGGCGATGTCACGCGGCACCAGGTTGCCGAACGCCGGGTAGATGCGCTCGAGGTAGTAGTCGCGCTCGTCCTCGGGAATGTCCGCCGGGTGACGGTCGTCGCCGGCCTTCTTCGGCACCCAGATGCGGCCGTCGTTGCGCAGCGACTCGCTCATCAGCGTGAGCTTGCTCTGGTAGTCGCCCGAGACGGGGATGCAGGTGGGGTGGATCTGCGTGTAGCAGGGGTTCGCGAAGTAGGCGCCCTTGCGGTGCGCGCGCCACGTGGCGGTGACGTTGGAGCCCATGGCATTCGTCGAGAGGAAGAAGACGTTGCCGTAGCCGCCGGTCGCGAGCACGACCGCGTCGGCCAGGTGCGTCTCGATCTCGCCGGTGAGCATGTCGCGGACGATGATGCCGCGAGCCCGCTCGGTGCCGTCGGCATCGGGGACCATGATCAGCTCGAGCATCTCGTGGCGCGTGTTCATCTCGACCGTGCCGGCGCCGATCTGGCGCTCGAGGGCCTGGTACGCGCCCAGCAGGAGCTGCTGGCCCGTCTGGCCGCGAGCGTAGAACGTGCGCGACACCTGGACGCCGCCGAAGGAGCGGTTGTCCAGCAGGCCGCCGTACTCGCGGGCGAACGGGACGCCCTGCGCGACGCACTGGTCGATGATGTTCACCGACACCTGCGCGAGGCGGTAGACGTTCGACTCGCGGGCGCGGAAGTCGCCGCCCTTGACCGTGTCGTAGAAGAGCCGGTAGATCGAGTCGCCGTCGTTGCGGTAGTTCTTGGCCGCGTTGATGCCACCCTGGGCGGCGATCGAGTGGGCCCGACGCGGGCTGTCCTGGTAGCAGAACGCCTTGACGTGGTAGCCGGCCTCGCCGAGCGTGGCGGCGGCGGAGGCGCCGGCCAGGCCGGTGCCGACCATGATGACGCTCAGCTTGCGGCGGTTGGCCGGGTTGACCAGGGCCATGTGCGCCCGGTGCTCGTCCCAGCGCTTCTCGATGGGGCCGCTCGGAGCGGCGGTGTCGCGGATGTCGTCGCCGACAGTGAAGTAGTCCAAAGCCATGTCCAAGTCCTTGTCAGTCGACGAACCCGAGCAGAATCGCCCAGGGCGGGATCAGGAATCCGATGGTGATGATGCCCGCGACGATCCACGACAGGGGCGTCAGGCGCGATCCCAGCCGGGTGCCGCTGTGGTTGGCACCGAGGGTGGTCAGGGCGCTCCAGACGCCGTGCCACAGGTGGAAGCCGACGGCCAGCATGGCGATCGTGTAGGACAGGGTCACCCACCAGATCTCGAAGCCGTTGACGACCCGCAGGTAGGGGCTGCTGCTCGCGCCGCCGGGGTGGATCTGGTTCCCGGTCAGGTGCAGCAGGTGGTAGATCACGAAGAGGATGATCACGATGCCGCCCCACCGCAGCGTGAAGGTGGCGTAGCTGCGCTGGACGCCCCGCGTGCCGCGCGGCGACTGGTAGCGCTTGCGGCCCGTGTAGCCGGCCGCCTTCTTGTTGCGACGCCACAGCACGATGGCCGCGTACGCATGGCCGACGATCGACGCCAGCAGCACCACGCGGATGATCCACAGGGCGCCCTCGCGCGGCAGGTAGGGCTCGCCCAGCACACGCAGGTGGTGCGAGTAGCTGTCGAACGCCTCCTGGCCCGAGAAGACCTTGAGGTTTCCGTACATGTGAACGAGCAGGTAGCCGACCATGATCAGGCCGGTCACCGCCATCAGGAACTTCAGCGCGACCGTGGACCGCTGAGCGGGCACGCGCGAGATCTGGGAAGTGGCCACGGCGTCAGGTTAGGCGCCTTCGTCGATTCACGCTAAGTCGAAGTAAGCCGTACCGTCATAGACGACGGCTATGCTGGCTGGGTGCAACTACGCCACCTCGCCTACTTCGTCGCCGTCGCCGACGAGCGGAGCTTCACCCGGGCCGCCGACATCCTGGGTGTCTCCCAACCCACCCTGTCCAAGCAGATCCGTGCTCTCGAGAACACGCTGGGCACGCGGCTGCTGGTCCGCGACCGTGCGGGCATCGACCTGACCAGTGCCGGCGAGGCCCTGCTCCCCCATGCCCAGCGCATCCTCATCGAGGCCGACAACGCGACCCGCTCGGTGCACGAGGTGGCCTCGTTGCAGCGCGGACGGGTGCGCATGGGCGCCACGCCGTCGATGGTCGAGGGCCTGCTGGCGCCGGTGCTGCGCCGGTTCCGCGCCGAGCACCCCGCGATCGACCTCGAGGTCCACGAGGCCGGCTCACGCGACCTCACCGCCGAGCTGTCGACCGGACGGATCGACCTGGCCCTGCTGATCGTGCCCCTGGCCTCGCAGATCCCCGACCTCGAGACCGCGGTCGTCTACACCGAGCGGCTCGTGCTGGCCAGCCCCGCCGACGCCGACATGCCCGAGCAGATGGACGTCGCCGATCTGGAGGACCTGCCGCTGGTCATGTTCCGCGAGGGCTACGACCTGCGCGACGTCACGCTGCGCGCCTGCCGCGCCGCCGGCTTCGACCCGAGCCTGTCGGTCGAGGGCGGCGAGATGGGCTCGGTCCTGCGCTTCGTCGAGTCCGGACTGGGCCATGCCGTCGTGCCGGACATCGTCATGGGTACCCGCACGGGGCTGCGCCGCACCCGGCTCGAGAACCCGCCGCTGTCGCGTTCCATCGCCGTGGCGCACCGGCCGCTCGAGACACTGCCCCTGGCCGCGCGCGCGTTCCGCGCCGTGCTGGTCGAGTCCCTCGCGGACTGAGTCAGCCCAGCGGGAACGACGAGGTCGGCACCCAGCCGGTGTCGGGCTCGTCGACGTAGAGGTGGATCGCGTCGACGTCGAACGTGCACCGGAAGTCGACGAGATCCTCCAGCGCGGTGTCCAGCGCCTCGTCGGGCACGTTGTGCGCCACGGTCACGTGCGGGTGGAACGGGAACTCCGGGTCCGGGGCGCCGATCGCCTTGCGCACCCCCTCGGCCAGGGTCTCGATCTGGGCGATCCCCTGGCTGACGGCCACGAACACCACCGGCGAGATCGGCCGGAAGGTGCCGGTGCCCAGCAGGCTGACCGTGAAGGGCCGGAAGACCTCGGCCAGCTCGCGCAGGTCCTCGCCGAGGTCGCCCATGCCGGACTCGTCGACGACCAGGGGCGGTGCGAGCGTGATGTGGCTCGGGATCCGGTCGGCCATCTGGTCGCCGAAGGAGCGCCGCTTGTCGCGCAACGCCTGACCGTAGGGCTCGGGAATGGCGATCGACACGCCGACGGTCACGGTCACGGGCGTCCACCCAGCGGCTTGGCGAAGCCGGAGCGGTCGTAGACCAGCTCCAGGGTGGGCGTCGCGACCTCGCGCGCCCGCGCCGCGCCGGCGGCCAGGATGCGGTCCAGCTCACCACGGTCGTCGAGCAGTTCACGGGTGCGGGCGCCGAACTCGCCGACGAGGTCGCCCACGATCTCGGCCAGGTCGACCTTCAGGTGCCCGTACTGCTTGCCCTCGTACTCCTTGACGATGTCGTCGATGGTGCGACCGGTCAGCACCGAGTAGATCGTCAGCAGGTTCGAGACCCCCGGCTTGGCCGACGGGTCGAACCGGATCTCGGTCTCGGAGTCGGTGACGGCGGACTTGATCTTCTTCGCGGCCTGCTTCGGCGTGTCCGTGAGGTCGATGACGCCGGTGTGCACCGGGTTCGAGCCGCTCATCTTGCTCGTCGGCACCTGCAGGTCGTAGATCTTCGCGGTCTCCTTGACGATGTACGCCTCGGGGACGGTGAAGGTCTCGCCGAAGCGGTGGTTGAACCGCTGGGCGAGGTTGCGGGCCAACTCGACGTGCTGGCGCTGGTCCTCGCCGACCGGGACCTTGTCGGCCTGGTAGATGAGGATGTCGGCGGCCATCAGGATCGGGTACGTGAACAGGCCGACGCTGGCGAAGTCGGTGCCGGCCTTGGCGCTCTTGTCCTTGAACTGCGTCATCCGGCTGGCCTCGCCGAATCCGGTGACTCCGTTGAGGATCCACGAGAGCTGGGTGTGCTCGGGCACGTGACTCTGCACGAACAGGGCACTGCGCGCGGGGTCGACGCCGGCGGCCAGCATCTGGGCGGCGGCGATGTACGTGCGCTCGGCCAGCTTCGCCGGGTCGTACTCGACGGTGATCGCGTGCAGGTCGGGGATGAAGTAGAACGCCTCGAAGTCGTCCTGCAATGCCACCCAGTTCATGAAGGCGCCGATGTAGTTGCCGAGATGGTACGAATCGGCGGTCGGCTGCGCGCCGGACAACGCTCGGGGGAGGCGTGACATGGGGTCGATTGTGCCAGCCGCACCTGTGAGCGCCAGTGGCCCCTGTGAGTAGGGTGAGCGGCGTGGACGACGTGCGGCGCTGGCAGGTTCCGGGCCGGGTCAACCTGATCGGTGAGCATCTGGACCACAACGGCGGGGCCGCCCTGCCCATCGCGATCGACCGCTCGCTGCTGGTCAAGGCGCGTCGGCGCACCGACGGGACGGTCAACGTCTGGAGCCGCGGCGAGCGTGCCTCCTTCCCCGTCGAGACGGGCCCCGGCGACGTGTCGGACTGGTCCGCCTACGCCGCCGGCGTGGTGTGGGCGCTGCGCGAGGCCGGTGTCACCGTGACGGGCGCCGACCTCGTCCTCGAGTCGACTCTCCCCGTCGGCGCCGGACTGTCGTCGTCGGCCGCGCTGACGTGCGGTGTCGCGCTCGCGTTGGACGACCTGGCCGGCGCCGGGCGTCCCCGCGAGGAGCTGGCCCGCGTCGCCCAGCGCGCCGAGAACGACTACGTCGGGGTCCCGACCGGGCTGATGGACCAGTACGCCGTCCTGTTCGCGCAGGAGGGCCACGCCATGCACCTCGACTTCGGCGCGAACCCGCCCACCGCCGAGCCCGTCCCGGCCGACTGGGCCGAGGACGGCCTCGTGCTCACCGTCATCGACACGGGCGTGCACCACGAGCTGGCCGCCGGCGAGTACGCCGAGCGACGGCGCGAGTGCGACGCGATCGCCAGCGAGCTCGGGTTGGGCGCCCTGGCGTCCATCGGCCTCGACGGCCTGCTGTCGCTGACCGACGAGACCGCCAAGGCGCGGGCCCGCCACGTCCTGACCGAGTCCACGCGCGTCCGCGGTGCCGTCACCGCCCTGCGCCGCCGCGACTGGGCGCAGTTCGGCGCGATGCTGACCTCGTCGCACGAGTCCCTGCGCGACGACTTCGCCGTCTCGTCCGAGGAGCTGGACGTCGCGGTCGACGCCGCGTTGGCCGGTGGGGCACTGGGTGCTCGGATGACCGGTGGCGGCTTCGGCGGCAGTGCCATCGCGCTCATGCGCCCTGAGCAGGTCGACGGACTCCGCGCCCGGGTCGAGGCCGCCTTCACCGACCGCAGCTGGGCCGCGCCCACGGTCTTCACCGTGCGCCCCTCCCCCGCCGCCGCCCTCCTGCCCTGAGCACTCAGGACAGGTCGCGGCGGCGCAGTCCTGCCACGCCCACGACGGTCAGCGCCACGGCGACAGCCGTCTGCACCAGCGCCGGTCCCGCCTCGAACGACTCGGTCGGCAGGGCCGGGAGGTGCTCGAAGGGCGACAGTCCCGCGATCCATCCGGGCAGGTCGAGCAGGTCTCCCAGGTACGCCTGGATGAACGCCCACATCGGTCCCGCCCACGCCAGCAGCGTCCACCGGGGCAGCCACCCGTGCAGGGCCACGACCACCGACGCGAGCAGCAGCATCGCGGGGACGGTCGCCATCACGGCACGCCAGAGTCGCGGGATCATGTCGACCTCGCCGGTGACGAGGGCGTGGAACACCCCGAAGGTCAGCGCGACGACGGCGGCCACCCCCACGACCCCCGCCACCGTGACCGCGATCGCCGACCACGCCCATCGGTCGCGGGAGACGCCCGCCGCCAACACCGTCTGCGCCTGTCCGGCCACCTCGCCGTGGCGCAGCCTCAGGGCCGACGCCACGGCGAACGCCGAGACGAGGACACCCAGGAACGTCACGACATACGACAGGTAGCCCAGCACCACGTCGTCGGTGCCACCCAGGATCGAGGCGACTGCAGCGTTGCTCTCGACGAGCTCGCGGACCTCGTTGCCCACGGCGCCGAACACCGCCGCCGTGACGACGAGCCCGGCGGCCCAGGCGGCCATCAGCCCTCGCTGCTCGCGCAGTGCCAGCCCCCACGGCGTCGCGAGCCATGCCCGCGCGCGTGCGGGTCCCGCCCGCTCGGCGACCAGTCCCGCCCCGAAGTCACGGTGTGCGGCCAGCCAGGCCGCCACGAGCAGGGCCACGACCGTCCCGGCGAGCGAGAGCGCCAGGGGCCACCATCTGGCCCCGTCCCCGAACGGCCGCAGCTCGTCCTGCCATCCGAAGGGCGACGTCCAGGTCCACCAGGTCCCGTCCAGCGCGCCGTAGCCGCGCAGCAGGAAGAACGCCAACAGCGCCGCCAGGGCGATGCCCAGGGCACGGCGCGTGCTCGCGGCCACCTGGACGGCGACCGCGGTCAGCGACGTGAAGACGAGCCCGACACCGCCCACGCCGCACCCGAACAGCACCGACGGTCCGGGATCGGCCCCCGACAGGGCCATGATCCCGGCGACGAGCGCCGCCGCCGCGACACAGGCGGCCAGGGAGACCACCACCGTGGACAGCAGGGCCGCGTACCGTCCCGTGACCGTGCTGCGAACGAGCTCGGCCCGGCCCGACTCCTCCTCGCTACGGGTGTGTCGCACGACAAGGAAGACGGCCATGAGCGCCACCGTCACGCTCGCCACCGAGCCGATCTCGAAGGCGAGGATCCCGCCGATCGTGTCGACGCCGCGCGGCACGCCCCCGAACAGGCGCGAGACCGCGCTGTCCTGGACCGTCGCGGCGTAACCGGCCCGCTCGGCGGGCGTGTCGTAGAGCGCCGCGACGGCCCGGGCCGAGACCCCCGTGAGGACGGTGATCCCGATCAGCCACAGCGGCAGCCGGACCCGGTCGCGACGCAGCACGAGGCGGGTCAGTGGCCCGGTACCGACGACCGCGTCCGTGAGGTGCGCGCTCACGTCCGTTCCTCGTCCTCGTACTCGCGGAGGAACAGCTCCTCCAGGGTCGGTGGATGGGCCTCCAGCGCGACGAGTCCCCACGCGGAGAGCCGACCCATCACGGCCCCGATCTGCGCACTGTCGACCTCCATCTGGAGTCGTCCCCCGTCATGGTGGACGTGGTGCACGCCCGGAAGTGCGTCGATCCCGTCGGCCGGGCGGGTCGTCTCGGCGCGAACCGTCGTGCGCGTGTGGGTGCGCAGGTCGTCCAACGTGCTGGTCAGCACCGAACGCCCCTGCCGGATGATCGTCACCCGGTCGGCCAGCGCCTCCACCTCGGCCATGATGTGGCTCGAGAGCAGGATCGTGGCCCCCTCCGCCCGCAGCTCGTGGACGCAACGCTGGAACTCGGCCTCCTTGAGTGGATCGAGTCCCGCCGTCGGCTCGTCGAACAGGTACAGCTCGGCCGGAGCAGCCAGCGCGGCCACCAGGGCGACCTTCTGGCGGTTGCCCTTCGAGTAGGTCCCGCACCGCCGCGACGGATCGAGACCGAAGCGCTCGATGAGGTCGGACCGCCGGCGCTCGTCCAGTCCGCCCCGCATCCGGCCGAGGACGTCGATCACCTCGCCGCCGGTCAGATTGGCCCACAGACTCACCTCGCCGGGGACGTAGGCCAGGCGGCGGTGCAGCCCGGCGGCGTCCGTCCAGGGGTCGCCACCGAGCAGCCGCACCGTCCCCGCATCGGCGCGCAGCAGTCCCAACAGCACGCGCATCGAGGTCGACTTGCCCGAGCCGTTGGGCCCCAGGAAGCCGTGCACCTCCCCGGTCCGGACCACCATGTCGAAACGGTCCAGGGCCCGCACCGCGCCGAACGACTTCGATACCGACTGCAGTTCGATGGCCGTCATGGCCCCACCATCGCACCGCGGAAGGTCACCGCGAGCGAGGTCGCCGTTACGCTGAGCCGGTGACACGGATTGCCTACCAGGGAGAGCCCGGCTCGAACTCCCACCTGGTCATCGACCTCCACCACCCCGACGCCGAGGCGGTGCCCTGCGCCTCGTTCGAGGACGCCTTCGCGGCCGTCAGCTCGGGGCAGTGCGATCTGGCGATGATCCCGATCGACAACTCGCTGGCCGGCCGGGTGGCCGACATCCACCACTTCCTGCCCACCAGTGGGCTGCACATCGTCGGCGAGCACTTCCTGCCGATCAAGTTCGCCCTCATGGGCACCCCGGGAACGACGCTCGAGTCGATCAAGACCGTGCACAGCCACGTGCACGCCCTGGGCCAGTGCCGTCGCATCATCCGCGAGCACGGCTGGACCCCGCTGATCTCGGGTGACACCGCCGGTGCCGCGCGCGAGATCTCCGAGGCCAGCGACATCACGTCCGCTGCGATCGCTCCCCCACTGGCGGCCGGCATCTACGGCCTCGAGATCCTCGCCGCCGACATCGAGGACGAGGCCCACAACACCACCCGCTTCGTGCTGCTGTCGCGCGACGACGTGCGCGCGCCCGCCGACAACGGCCCGGTCGTCACCAGCTTCATCTTCAACGTGCGCAACCTGCCGGCTGCGCTCTACAAGGCGCTCGGCGGCTTCGCCACCAACGGCATCAACATGACCAAGCTCGAGAGCTACATGGTCGGCGGCGAGTTCGCCGCCACGATGTTCCTGGCGGAGGTCGACGGACACCCCGACGAGCCCGGCCTGGCGCGCGCGCTCGAGGAGCTGCAGTTCTTCACCACCGAGATCAAGGTCCTCGGGGTCTACCCGGCCGATCCGTTCCGGGCCGGAATCCGGTGAGCGTCGGCGCCTGGCCCCTCAACGTCCCCGTCCTCACCGACGGTGTCGTCACGCTGCGCGCCCACACCCCGGCCGATCTGGACCGGATGAACGAGATGGCCAACGACCCCGACATGGCCCGCTGGACCGCGGTCCCCGTGCCGAATCCGCGCAGCGCGACCGAGAAGTACGCGATGGAGCTGGTCCCGCACGGCTGGGACAGCGGCACGTCCCTGTGCTGGGCGATCGAGCACGAGGGTCGCTACGTGGGCAACGTCGACATCCGGGGCAAGGGCGCGCTGGCCGACATCGGCTACGCACTGCACCCGGACGCGCGCGGCCGGTCGTTGGCCGTGGACGCGGCCCGCCTCGCGATCGACCACGCGTTCGTCGAGGCCGGCAAGGAGACCATCGTGTGGCGCGCCCACGTCGGCAACCTGGCCAGCCTGCGCGTGGCCCACACCCTCGGCTTCCGGCTCCACGGCACGCAACCGGACGCGCTGCTCGAGCGGGGCCGGATCCTCGACGCCTGGACCGGGTCGCTGCGGTTCGGGGACGCGCCGGTCCCCCGCACCACCTGGCGCGAGTCGACGCTGACCACCGAGCGGTTGACGTTGCGCCCGCTCGCGACGACCGACGTCCCCCGCATCGTCGAGGCCTGCGCCGACCCGAGCACCCGGCACTTCCTGTCGAGCATGCCGGAGCCCTACCGCGAGTCGGACGCGCTCTGGTACGTCCACGACTCGTGGTGGCAGGCGGCCGTCGGACATCACGAGACCTGGGCGGTCGCGGACACCGACGACCGGCTGCTCGGCACGATCCGCCTGCTGGCGCTCGACGACCCCACCGGCGGACTCGGAGAGATCGGCTACTGGACCCACCCGGACTCGCGTGGTCAGGGCATCATGACCGAGGCCGCGCGCGCCGTCGTGGACTACGCCTTCGATCCGGACGGTCTCGACCGCCGGCGGCTCAGCCTCGTCGCCGCGGAGGGGAACACGCCCAGCCGCCGGATCGCCGACGCGCTGGGCTTCACGCAGTACGGCACCGAGCACGGCACGGCCCGGCTGGCCGACGGCACGCTGACCGATCACCACCTCTACGAGCGGTTGCGCTGAAGCAGGCGTAGATTCCCCGGGTGAGTTCTGCCTCCTCCCCCACCCGAACCCTGCCGGAGAACCCCTGGCCGGCGCTGTGGGCCATGGTCATCGGCTTCTTCATGATCCTGGTCGACTCCACCATCGTGTCGGTCGCGACGCCGGCCATCCGCGACGACCTCGCGACGGACTACAACTCGGTCATCTGGGTCACCAGCGCGTACCTGCTGGCCTACGCCGTGCCGCTGCTGATCACCGGCCGCCTGGGCGATCGTTTCGGCCCGAAGCGGGTCTACCTCACCGGACTCGTGGTCTTCACGGCCTCGTCCCTGTGGTGCGGCCTGACGGACTCGGTGGAGTCGCTCATCCTCGCGCGCGTCGTCCAGGGCTTCGGCGCCTCGATGATGACGCCGCAGACCATGGCGGTCATCACCCGCACGTTCCCCGCGCACAGCCGCGGCCGGGCGATGGCGCTGTGGGGCGCGACCGCCGGCGTGGCGACGCTCGTCGGCCCCGTGCTGGGCGGCGTGCTCGTGGACAACGCGGGCTGGGAGTGGATCTTCATCATCAACGTGCCGGTCGGCCTGGTCGGGTTCGTGCTCGCCTGGCGCCTCGTGCCCCGGCTCGAGACCCACACCCACCGGTTCGACTGGCTCGGCGTCGCCCTGAGCGCGGTGGCGATGTTCCTCATCGTCTTCGGCATCCAGGAGGGTGAGCGGTACGACTGGGGCACCATCTCCGGCTGGCTGTCGGTGCCGCTGCTCATCGCGACCGGCCTGGTCGTGCTGGCGGTCTTCGTGACGTGGCAGGCGCGCAACCGCAGCGAGCCGCTCGTGCCGCTGAGCCTGTTCCGCGACCGCAACTTCTCGGTCTCGAACGTGGCGATCTCGACGGTGTCGTTCTCGGTGACCGCGATGGCGTTCCCGTTCATGCTGTGGACCCAGACCGTGTTGGGCTACGACGCCACCCAGGCGGGCCTGCTGTTCGTCCCCATGGCCCTGGTCACCGCTGCGATGGCGCCGATGGTCGGCAAGATGAGCGACCGGCTGCCCCCGCGGCGGCTGGCCTCCGTCGGCTTCGGCACGTCCGCGATCGCGCTGCTGGGCACGGCCTGGGTCATCGCACCCGACACCCCGCTGTGGCAGCTGCTGGCGCTCAACGCGCTGCTCGGCTTCGGCAACGCGTTCTTGTGGGCGCCGCTGGCCTCCACCGCCACGCGCAACCTGCCCCTGTCGTCGGCCGGTGCGGGATCGGGCGTCTACAACACCACCCGCCAGGTGGGCGCCGTCCTGGGCTCCGCCGCGATCGCCGCGGCCATCGCCGGCCGGCTCGCGGTGCACGTGCCCCAGGCCACCGACGCCGGGCAGGGCTCAGGAGCCGCCGGCGGGAGCCTGCCGTCCCAGCTGGCCGGCCCGTTCTCCGACGCCATGTCCGAGGCCATCATCGTCCCCGCACTGGCGTTCGTCGTCGGTCTGGTGGTCGTGCAGTTCTTCGCCGCCCCCAGTCACGCAGCTCCCCGTCACGCCGAGCGCTGAACGACGACGGCGGCCGACCCCGAGGGGGTCGGCCGCCGTCGTGGGCGTGACTCAGAAGGCGGCGAGCGCCTCGTTGAAGGTCGTGCTGGGTCGCATGACCTTCGCGGCCTTCTCCGGGTCGGGCTGGTAGTAGCCGCCCAGGTCGACCGGCTGGCCCTGCACCGCGAGCAGCTCGTCGACGATCGTCTGCTCCTCGGCGGCCAGCTTCTCGGCCAGCGGCGCGAACGCCTCGGCCAGCGCGGCGTCGTCACTCTGCTGCGCGAGCTCCTGGGCCCAGTAGAGCGCCAGGTAGAAGTGGCTGCCGCGGTTGTCGATCGTGCCGAGCTTGCGGCCCGGCGACCGGTCGTTCTCGAGGAACGTGGCGGTGGCGCGATCGAGGGCGTCGGCCAGGACCTTCGCCTGGGCGTTGCCCGTCGTCGTGGCGTACTGCTCGAGGCTCGGGACGAGCGCGAAGAACTCACCGAGGGAGTCCCAGCGCAGGTAGTCCTCCTTGAGGAGCTGCTGCACGTGCTTGGGCGCCGAGCCGCCGGCGCCGGTCTCGAACAGGCCACCGCCGTTGATCAGCGGCACGACCGACAGCATCTTGGCGCTGGTGCCGAGCTCGAGGATCGGGAACAGGTCGGTGTTGTAGTCACGCAGCACGTTGCCGGTGACGCTGATCGTGTCCAGGCCCTGACGCAGACGCTCGACCGAGAGCGCGGTGGCCTCGACGGGCGACATGATGCGGATGTCCAGACCCTCGGTGTCGTGGTCGCCCAGGTACTCGTTGACCTTGGCGATCAGGTTGGCGTCGTGGGCGCGGGTCTCGTCGAGCCAGAACACCGCCGGGTCGCCCGAGGCACGGGCGCGGTTGACGGCCAGCTTCACCCAGTCGCGGACGGGGATGTCCTTGGTCTGGCAGGCGCGCCAGATGTCGCCCTGCGCGACGGCGTGCTCGATCAGCACGTCGCCGGCGGAGTTGACCACGCGGACCGTGCCGGTCGCGGGGATCTCGAACGTCTTGTCGTGCGAGCCGTACTCCTCGGCCTTCTGCGCCATGAGGCCCACGTTCGGGACCGAGCCCATCGTGGACGGGTCGAAGGCGCCGTTGGCCTTGCAGTCGTCGATGACGACCTGGTAGACGCCGGCGTACGAGCTGTCGGGGATGACCGCGAGGGTGTCGGCCTCCTGGCCGTCCGGGCCCCACATGTGCCCCGACGTGCGGATCATGGCCGGCATCGACGCGTCGACGATGACGTCGCTCGGGACGTGCAGGTTGGTGATGCCCTTGTCGGAGTCGACCATCGCCAGGCTCGGGCCCTCGGCCAGCTCGGCCTCGAAGGAGGCCTTGATGTCGGCGCCGTTCGGCACCGCGTCGAGTCCGGCGAGGATGCCGCCGAGTCCGTCGTTGGGGGTCAGGCCCGCCTCGGCCAGCGCGGCGCCGTACTCGGCGAACGTCTTCGGGAAGAAGGCGCGGACCACGTGGCCGAAGATGATCGGGTCGGAGACCTTCATCATCGTGGCCTTGAGGTGCACCGAGAACAGGACGCCGTCGGCCTTGGCCTGGGCGACCTGGGCGGTCAGGAACTCGCGCAGGGCGGCGACGTTCATGCTCGTCGCGTCGACGATCTCGCCGGCCAGGACCGGGATCGACTCCTTGAGCACGGTCGTGGTGCCGTCGTCGCCCACCAGCTCGACGCGCAGGTCGTCGTCGGCCTCGAGGACCACGGACTTCTCGTTGGCCCGGAAGTCGTCGACGCCCATCGTGGCGACCGAGGTCTTGGAGTCGGCCGACCAGGCACCCATGCGGTGCGGGTGGTTCTTGGCGTAGTTCTTGACCGAGGCCGGCGCGCGGCGGTCGGAGTTGCCCTCGCGCAGGACCGGGTTCACGGCCGAGCCCTTGACCTTGTCGTAGCGAGCGCGGATGTCGCGCTCCTCGTCGGTCTGGGGGTCCTCGGGGTACTCCGGCATGTCGTAGCCCTGCGCGCGCAGCTCGTCGATCGCCGCCTTGAGCTGCGGGACCGAGGCCGAGACGTTCGGCAACTTCACGATGTTCGCCTCGGGGCGCTGCGCCAGGTCGCCGAGCTCGGCGAGGGCGTCGGCCGCTCGCTGGCTCTCGGGCAACAGGTCGCTGACGGCCGCGATGAGGCGGCCGGCGAGCGAGATGTCCCGGGTCTCGACCTTGACGCCGGCCTTCGAGGCATACGCCTCGATGATCGGCAGGAAGGAGTAGGTGGCGAGGGCGGGAGCCTCGTCGGTGTGCGTGTAGATGATCGTCGAGTCCGTCACGGCACCAAACTACCGGGTCTGCCGGTCACCGCTCGCCTCGCCCGGGCCCACCGGACCACCCATTGTCGAGTTAGATGGTCCACAATATGAACAACGTCCACAATCGCGGCGCCGCGCCCTAGCGTGACTTCTCGACGCACCACCTGGTGCCCCACACGACAGGAGAACGCCGATGACTCGGCTCACCCGCCCCCGCCCCCTGACCGCTCTCGGACTGCTGCTCTCGGCCGCACTGCTCGCCAGCTGCGCCCCCTCCTCCGGTGACGACTCCGGCGAAGGCACCGAGCTCGACCTCGTCGGCTTCGCCGTGCCCAAGGCCGGCAACAACGCCGCCCAGAAGGCGTTCGGCGCGACCGACGCCGGCGAGGGCGTCACGTGGAAGGAGTCCTACGGCGCCTCGGGCGACCAGAGCCGCGCCGTGGCCGGCGGCCTGCCCGCCGACTACGTCCACTTCTCCGTCACCCCGGACGTCACGCGGCTGGTCGAGAAGGGCCTCGTCGCCGAGGACTGGAACGCCGGCCCCAACCAGGGCATCGTCACCGACTCGGTCGTCGTGCTCGTCGTGCGTGAGGGCAACCCGAAGAAGATCAGCGGCTGGGACGACCTGATCAAGCCGGGCGTCGGCATCGTCACCCCCAACCCCGGCTCCTCCGGCGCCGCCCGCTGGAACGTCCTCGCCGCGTGGCAGCACGTGATCGGCCAGGGCGGCAGCCAGGCCGACGCCGAGAAGTTCCTCGGCAAGCTGTTCGCCAACGTCAAGGCGCTGCCGGGCTCGGGCCGCGACGCGACCACCGCCTTCCAGGGCGGCACGGGCGACGTCCTCATCTCCTACGAGAACGAGGCGATCCTGGCTCGCCAGCTGGGCGAGAAGATCGACTACGTCGTCCCCGACGACACGCTGCTCATCGAGAACCCGGCGGCCGTCACGAAGGACGCCGATCCCGCGGCGAAGAAGTTCCTCGAGTTCGTGCTGACGCCCGAGGGCCAGAAGGAGTACGTCTCCAAGGGCTTCCGCCCGCTGAGCTCGGTCGATGGCGTCGAGGTCGGCGAGGTCGAGGGCGCGAACGACCCGGCCAACCCGTTCCCCACCCCCGCGAAGCTGTACACGATCGACGGCGACCTCGGTGGCTGGGAGAAGATCAACGCCGAGTACTTCGACGAGGACCAGGGCATCATCACGAAGCTGCTGGCGGAGTCCGGCAAGTCATGACCGTCGACCTGCTCGACACCCCTGCGAGCCCGCCGCGCAAGCGTCGGGCTCGCAGGAGCACCCTGACCCGCTCGTCGGGGCTGGGCCTGGGTGTCGCCCTGGTGTGGTTCAGCCTGCTGGTGCTGATCCCGCTGTGCCTGGTGGTCATCACCGCGGCCGAGGGCGGCTGGTCCACGTTCTCCTCGGTGCTGCAGAACCCGCAGACCGCTGCGGCGCTGCGGCTGACGGTGCTCGAGGCGATGGCCGTCAGCGCCGTCAACGTCGTCATGGGCACCCTGATCGCGTGGGTGCTCGTGCGCGACGACTTCTGGGGCAAGCGCGCCCTGGAGGTCGTCATCGACATCCCCTTCGCGCTGCCCACGATCGTCGCCGGCCTCGTGCTGCTGAGCCTGTACGGCCCCACCAGCCCGCTGGGCATCGACGTGGCCAACACCCGCTGGTCGGTGTTCCTGGCGCTGCTGTTCGTGACGCTGCCGTTCGTGGTGCGCACGGTCGAGCCCGTCCTGATGGAGCTCGACCCGGAGGTCGAGCAGGCCGCCATGTCGCTGGGCGCCAGCCGCGCCACGACGGTGCGGCGCATCATCCTTCCGGCACTGGCCCCCGCGATCACCGCCGGCGCCGCCCTGTCGTTCGCCCGCGGCATCAGCGAGTACGGCTCACTGGTCCTGCTGTCGGGCAACCTCCCGCTCAAGACCGAGGTCGCCTCGGTGCGCATCCTGACCTACATCGAGAACGGCAACGAGGCCGCCGCCGCCTCCGTCGCGGTGATCATGCTGGTCGTGGCGCTGGTGGCGATCGCCGCCCTCGAGGTCCTCTCCCGGAGGGTGTCGCAACGTGTCTAGTCGACGACTGAACTCCCCCCGCACCAGCGGCACCTACGTGCGCCGGGCCCTGGTGATCGGCTACCTCTTCCTGCTGGTCATCTGGCCGCTGAGCCTGGTCGTGCTGCACACGTTCGACGGCGGCCTCGAGAACATGCGTGCCGCGCTGAGCGATCCGAACGTGGTCATCGCCTTGCAGATGACGGTCTACGTGGCCGCCTGGGCCGTCGTGCTCAACACCGTCTTCGGCATCGGCATCTCGCTGCTGCTGGTCCGCGTCGAGTTCCCCGGGCGCCGCCTCCTCTCGGTCCTGGTCGACCTGCCGCTGTCGGTCTCGCCGGTCGTCGTGGGCCTCGCGCTGCTGTTGGCGTACGGCAGCACCGAGGGCCTGTTCGGCCCCGCCCTGAAGGACGCCGGACTCCAGGTGGCGTACGCCCCACCGGGCATGATCCTGGCGACCGCGTTCATCAGCCTGCCGCTCGTCGTGCGCGAGATCGTGCCGGTGCTGCAGGAGATCGGCACCGACCAGGAGCTCGCCGCCCAGAGCCTGGGCGCCGGCGGCTGGCAGACCTTCTGGCGCATCACCCTGCCGTCGATCCGCTGGGCCGTCGTCTACGGCGTCGTCCTGAGCCTGGCCCGCGCCCTGGGCGAGTTCGGCGCCGTCAAGATCATCTCGGGCAACCTGATCGGCAAGACCCAGACGGCCACGCTCGTCGTCGAGCAGAAGTACCAGGACTTCGAGCAGGGCGCCGCCTACGCGACGAGCTTCCTGCTGGCCCTGATCGCGGTCGCCGCCATCGTCGTCGTCGCGATCCTCCGTCCCTCCCACAGCACCGACCAGGAGAACCCATGAGCATCGAGATCACCGGCGTCACGAAGCGCTTCGGCGACTTCGTCGCGCTCGAGGACGTCGACCTCAAGATCCCGACCGGCCAGCTCACGGCGCTGCTGGGCCCCAGCGGCGGCGGCAAGTCGACCCTGCTGCGCATCGTCGCGGGTCTCGACACGGCCGACGCGGGCACGGTCGTGATCGAGGGCCGCGACACCACCCACATGCCCGCGCAGCAGCGCAACGTCGGCTTCGTGTTCCAGCACTACGCCGCGTTCAAGCACCTCACCGTGGCCCGGAACGTCGCGTTCGGCCTCGAGATCCGCAAGCGTCCCAAGGCCGAGATCAAGGCCAAGGTCGACGAGCTGCTCGAGCTGGTGCACCTGAGCCAGTTCGCCGACCGGCTGCCCTCCCAGCTCTCGGGCGGCCAGCGCCAGCGCATGGCCCTGGCCCGCGCCCTGGCGATCGAGCCCAGCGTCCTGCTGCTCGACGAGCCGTTCGGCGCCCTGGACGCGAAGGTGCGCAAGGAGCTGCGCGACTGGTTGCGCCGACTCCACGACGAGGTGCACGTGACGACGGTGTTCGTCACGCACGACCAGGAGGAGGCGCTCGAGGTGGCCGACTCGATCGTCGTCATCAACGAGGGCCGCGTCGAGCAGGTGGGCTCGCCCGACGACCTGTACGACACGCCCGCCAACGACTTCGTGCTGGGCTTCCTCGGCCCGGTCACGCGGCTCGGCGACCGCACGATCCGGCCGCACGACATCGACGTCTCCCCCCTCGAGACGGCGTCGGTCGTGGACGGCCCGATCACGCGCTGGACGCGGGTCGGCTTCGAGGTGCGCCTCGAGGTCACGCCCACGGACCCGCGGTACCCGGACCCGGTGCAGGTCTCGCTGACCCGTGCCCAGGCCCTGTCGCTGGGGCTCAAGCAGGGCCAGCACGTGTGGCTGGCGCCGTCGGCCGGAGCCGGCCGGTACTGACCGGGCCGGCTCAGCGCACGGGTGCCCAGCGCAGGCCGACCAGGAAGACCACGAGGCCCGCCCCGGCCAACGCGGCGCCGACGAGCGCCGGGGCGGCGTAGCCTGCTCCGGCGGCGATGACGAGGCCGCCGAGCCAGGCTCCGAGGCCGTTCGCGATGTTGAGGCTCGCGTGGTTCAGCGCGGCACCGAGCATCTGCGCGTCGCCCGCGGCGGTCATCAGCCGGATCTGCAGGCCCACGGCGATCACACTGCCCAGCGCCCCGACGAGGAACACGCCCACGAGCGCCGCCACCGCGAGGTGCACGAACTCGTGGAAGACCAGCAGGACGACCACGCTGGCCACGAGGCCGCCCACGATCTGACGGACGTTGTCCCAGTCGGCGAGGCGACCGGCGGCCCAGGTGCCACTGACGGAGCCCAGCCCGAAGGCCAGCAGGAAGACCGGGATCGTGCCGGCGGGCAGGTCGACGACGTCGGTCACGATCGGCGCGACGTAGCTGTACATCGCGAACACGCCGCCGAAGCCGACGACGCCGGTCAGGAACGCCGCGATGACGGCCGGCTCGCGCAGCGCGAACAGCTCGCTGCGGATGGTGGCCTTCGGGTCGCCCGGCACGACCGGCACGAAGGCCACGACCAGCACGGCGGCAGCGGCGGCGATCGCCACCACCATCCAGTAGGCGGCCCGCCAGGACACGGCCTGGCCCAGCCACGTGCTCGCGGGGACGCCCACGACGGTGGCCACCGAGAGGCCCATCATCACCATGCTGATCGCCCGGCCTCGACGGCCCGGAGGCACGAGGGAGGCGGCCACGAGCGAGGCCACGCCGAAGTACGCGCCGTGCGGCAGCCCGGCGACGAACCTGGCGAGCAGGACGGGGACGTATCCGCTCGCCAGGGCGGTCAGGGCGTTCCCGAGGGCCAGCCCTGCGACCAGCCACAGCAGCAGCGCGCGCTTGGGCATCCGGGCGCCGAGAGCCACGATCAGCGGTGCGCCCACGACGACGCCCAGCGCGTACGACGAGATGATGTGGCCGGTCGTCGGGATGTCCTCGCCGATGGAGGCGGCCACGTCGGGCAGCAGGCCCATCGTCACGAACTCGGTCGTCCCGATCGCGAAACCACCCAGCGCCAACGCCAGGATGGCCAGCACCACGTGGCGCGGACGGGTCGTCGGCTCGCTCTCGGTCGTCACCTTCGTTCCAAGTCCTCGACGGTGCCGCGCATTCCGCGACGGCGATGCGAGTCCCGTCACCTCGCGCACCCTCCGCGCCCTTGCGGTCGGGTCACGACCACCCGCAGGATGCGGGCATGACCCGCTTCGTCTTCAACACGGCCGCGACGCTCGACGGCTTCCTGGCCGACCCCGACCACTCGCTGACGTGGTTGTTCGACGTCGCGGGCGGCACGCCGGACGCGCCCGAGCACGCCGACCACTTCGGCACGTTCCTCGAGGGCATCGGGGTCACCGTGCTGGGCTCGTCGACCTACGAGTGGCTGCTGCGCGAGACCGGCGCGCTGCAGGACCCCGCGGCGTGGACCGACGCGATCTCGGGCAAGCCGGCCTTCCTGTTCACCTCGCGCGACCTGCCCGTCCCGGACGGTGCCGACCTGACTGTCGTCTCGGGCGCCGTCGAGGACCAGCTGGAGGCCATCCGCGCCCGCGCGGGCGACCGCGACGTGTGGCTCATGGGCGGTGGCGACCTCGTGGGCCAGTTCGCCGACGCCGGCTCCCTCGACGAGATCCAGGTCAGCGTCGCCCCGGTCACCCTGGGCGCCGGGCAGCCCCTGCTGCCGCGACGACTCGGCGCGGACCGGCTGCACCTGAGCGGCGTCGAGCAGCGCGGCCAGTTCGCCCACCTGACCTACCGGGTCGGGGCCTGAATCCCGTCCCGAGCCGCGAACGCCCCGGAGCCGTAGCCTGAGCCCGTGACCAGCGTCGCGATCGCCGCCCCCAACGTCGCCGCCGCAGACGCTGCGGAGGCGATCGTGCGCGCGGGCGGGAACGCGATCGACGCCGCGATCACCGCGGCCTTCGTCGCCATGGTCAACGAGGTCGGGCTGGTCTCGCCCAGCGCCGGCGGGTTCCTGACGATCCAGCCTCCCGACGGCTCGGCCCCGGTCACGATCGACGGCTGGATGGACATGCCGGGGCGGACCGCCGCCGGCCACCTCGGCCAGGGCACCTGGGACGTCGAGAGTGTCTACGGCGGCGGTGTCGTCCTCACGATCGGTGCCGGATCCGTCGCGACGCACGGTGCGATCGCGGCGTTCGGCGAGGCGCACCGCCGGTGGGGCCGGCTGCCCTGGGCCGAGCTGCTGGCGCCCGCCATCGACATCGCTCGCAGCGGCTTCCGACTGAGCGCCGCGTCGCGGTACTACCTCGAGTACGTCCACGAGTCGATCTTCGGCTGGGACGCCGCCAGCCGCGCCGCACTCCACGACGAGCACGGCGCCCTCATCGACACCGACCTCGTCGTCCCCGACCTGGCCGACTCGCTCAGCATGATCGCCCGTCTCGGAGCGGGGGAGCTCTACACCGGCGACCTCGGTCGCGCGATCGCCCAGGACGTGCTCGATCGCGGTGGCATCCTCGGACCCGAGGACCTGGCCGAGTACACGCCGGTCGTGCGGCCGTCGCTCACCGCGCGCATGGAGGGCTGGACGCTCGCCACGAACCCACCGCCCGCCGTCGGCGGTGTCTGTGTCGCCGCGATGCTGCGCCTCATGGCCGGCCACGGTCTGCAGGATCGCGACCACCTGCTGCGCGTCCAGCGGCGGGTGCTCGGCGAGCGGCTGCGGGTCTTCGACCACACGGAGGACCTCGAGCGCGATGCCGCCGCGTTCCTGGACCTGGTCGACCGCGACGGTCTCGGGGCCCTCGAGTCCGGGTCCACGGCACACGTCTCGACGACCGACGACTCCGGCACCGCGTGCGCCGTCACGATCTCGTCGGGCTACGGCTCGGGCATGATCGCGCGCGGCACCGGGATCTGGCTCAACAACTGCCTCGGTGAGCAGGAGCTGAACCCGCGCGGCCTCCACGGCCTCCCGCCGGGCTCGCGCCTGCTCTCCAACATGGCTCCGACGGTCGGCCGCCACGTCGACGGAGGCGTCCTGGCCATCGGGTCACCGGGCGCCGACCGCATCACGACGGCGATCGTCCAGGCCCTGACGGGGCTGGTCGAGGACGGGCTCACGCTGCAGGAGGCGATCGATCACCCTCGGGTTCACCTGCACCGCCCCGGAACCGCGCAGGAGGAGATCAAGGTCGAGGACCCCGACGACCTGACGATGTACTTCGGCGGTGTCTCCGGGACCATGCTCACGGCCGAGGGCACCCTCGTCGCAGCCGCCGATCCCCGCCGCAGCGGCGCCGTGCGCATCGTGTCGTGAGCCGGTCGCCCGCACTACGCTGGATCGGGTGACCGCATCGCTCGTGGACGAGCCCGTCGTCATCGCGCACCGCGGGGTGCCGGGTTCGCGACTCGAGCACACCCGCCCCTCCTACCTGCTGGGGATCGAGCAGGGTGCCGACTACATCGAGCCCGACGTCGTGGCCACTCAGGACGGCGTCCTCGTGGTGCGCCACGAGAACGAGATCGGCGGGACCACCGACGTCGCCGAGCGACCGGAGTTCGCCCACCTGCGCACGACGAAGTTCATCGACGGCGTACCGCTCACGGGCTGGTTCACCGAGGACTTCACCCTCGAGGAGATCAAGACCTTGCGCACGCGGGAGCGGCTGCCCCAGCTGCGCCCGCAGAACCTGCCCCTGAACGGCCGTGAGCAGATCCTGACGCTCGACGAGGTCATCGACATCGCCGAGACCGAGAACGCGCGCCGCGGCCCGGACGCCGAGCCGGTGGGCGTCTACGTCGAGACCAAGCATCCGACGTACTTCAGCCGGTTGGGCCTGGACCTGAACGACCGGTTGATGGAGGTGCTGGAGCGCCGTGGACTGAACCGGCCGGGCGCCAAGGTCGTCATCCAGTCGATGGAGACGGCGAACCTCAAGGCCCTCGCCGACCGCACGCCGCTCCCGCTGGTGCAGCTCATGGAGCGCAAGGGCGGCCCGTACGACCTCGTCGCGGCCTTCGACCCGCGTGACTACGCGGCGCTGACCGCCCCGCAGGAGCTGGCGAAGATCGCCGAGTACGCCCAGGGCATCGGGCCGAACAAGAGCCTGGTCATCGCGCGCGACCGGCACCAGAACCTGCTCGGCGAGACCGACCTCGTCCGCGACGCGCACGCGACGGGCCTGTTCGTGCACATCTGGACGATGCGCAACGAGAACAACTTCCTGCCCGTCCAGTGGCGCACGAGCGAGAACGTGGCCGACCCCGGCGACGCGACGGCCGAGCTGCTGGCCTTCTACGCCGCCGGGGTCGACGGGGTGTTCTCGGACTTCACACGGACGGCGGTGGCGGCGCGGTCGGCCCATCTGTCGGCGCGGGCGGCGGCGGGTACGGCTGGTTCGTGACGTCCGAGGGCATCAGCAGCCATGCCGCGAGGTAGACCAGCAACGTCGTGCCGACGCCGACCACGACCAACACCACGGTGATGAGCCGGATCAGGTTCGCGTCCACTCCGGTGTACTGCGCCAGCCCGCCACAGACGCCGCCGATCCACTTGTCGGTCGAGCTCTTGGTGAGCCGCTTGGGCGCGGGGGTGGGTGGGGTCATGGCTTCCTCCTGAGGGTCAGTGCGATGCCGGCGACGCCGGCGATGATGAGAGCCACGGGACCGGCGATCGCCAGGTCGTCGACGCTCACCACGTCGTAGGTCAGCGCGGCCCAGCCGGCCACGACGAGGGCGAACAGGACGCCGAAGACGAGCGCGTCCCAGCGCAGCGGATGGGTGTTCATCGTCGCACCACCGTGATCTCGCCCGCCGTTCCACGAATCTCGATGACCAGGGCCCCGGGGGCGTCGGAGGGCCGGTCGAGACGGGGGTTGCGACCTTGGCGGACCTCGTCGAAGACGTCGATCTCGCCACCTGCGGTCAACGACGCCTCCACGGCGACGTCCAGGTCACGGGGCACGACCACGGTGGTCTCCCCCATGCCGTGGTCGACCTCGAGCCGACGACCGGCGAGTGCGGCGGGATCCTGCACCGCGGTGAGGTCGACACTCACCTCGCCGAAGCCCAGCTCGACCTGTTCGGGAACCGCGGCGGCCGTGGTCGGACGCAGGTCGACGTCACCGGCGCTGAAGTTCGGCACGAAGGATGCCGCGGCGAGGACCGGCAGGATCAGCAGACCGACGAGGACCAGGGCGCCCGGGTGCCCGATACGGGTCCCGACGAAGAGGCCGACCGCGACGATCGCCAGGGCGACCGCCGGATAGACGGCGACGTCCACGGGCTCCTGGATGACGGACCACAGTCCCAGCGCGCCCATCGCCGCGACGATGGCGGACAGGGTGACCAGCAGCAGGGCCGGCGACCACTTCTCCCGCGGGGGACGGGGTGGCACCACGCTCGTCGGCTGTCCCGGTGGCGCGCTGGGGGGCGGCCCGGACTCGCCCGGGACGGCGGTCGCCTCCTCGTCCGTGGCGATGGGTGAGGTCATGTCGTTCTCTCCTGCGGGGGTCGAGGGAAACGCGGCGCCGGAGGGCGGCGCGGCGGACGGACGGGTGGGCTCGGTGGCGGCCTCCGGCCGGTACGGCGGGGGCGGCACGACGGGCGCGGCTGCCGAGCGCTGCCTGGGCCGTACCGCGACGAACCAGTAGACGGCCGCGACGGGCACGGCGATCCAGAACAGCACCCAGAGCCAGCCGACCCACATCCACGGGCTGCCCCAGGCCTGGTTGCCGAGGACCGCGGCGACCGCCAGGACACCGGCGATGACCAGACCCACCGTCCGCACGTGGGAGTCCGACTGGAGGTCGAACGCGTCGCCCAGCGCGCTGCGCTGGGCCCCCTCGCGCGGGATCAGCAACCATCCGGCCAGGTAGAGCAGCGGTCCGGAGAAGCCGATCAGGGTCAACACGACGAAGGCGATGCGCACGATGACGGGATCGATGTCGAAGGTGCGCGCGAGGCCGCTCGCGACACCGGCGATCATCTTCTCGTCGTTCGAGCGGCGCAGGCCCTCGAGTGACGAGGTGGAAGGGGGACTTGTCATGACTCCAGCCTCTCGCGCACCACGGCCCCGACGCCATCAGGTGAACCCCTGGTCCTCCCCCGAGACGGGCTCGGCCCGGACCGGGGTCGAACCTCATGGCGCTCGTGCGCGCCCGCGTGTGAGGCTGGAGCCATGACGACCGCCGCGCACGACGCTCCGGGCCGTTCCGGCCAGGGCGGCTACCGGCGTGCCTACCGGCCGGCCGACCGTCGCATCGTCGCCGGAGTCAGCGCCGGCCTCGCGGAGCACCTGCGTCTGCCCGTCGTGTGGGTGCGCGTCGGGTTCGTCGTCGCCACCGTCATCCACGGTGCCGGCCTCATCGCCTACCTGCTGCTGTGGTGGTTCCTGCCGTTGCAGGCGCCGACCGACTCCCCCGGGCTGGCCTCGGCCCGGCGGCGCGGCCTGCGCCCGGGCAGTCGCGGCCCGTCACGCCTCGAGATCGTCCAGAGCGCCGCGATCGGCGCGATCGGCCTGGGCGTCCTGGGCCTCATGGCACTCGCGGGAGGGTGGCTCCAGGGCTGGATGCTGCCCCTACTGCTGTTCGTCACCGGCATCGCCGTCGTCTGGCGGATGTTCGACGACGCGACCTGGAACGCCTGGCTCCGCCAGACCGAGGGGCCCGCCTACGTCATGCGCCTGCTGGTCGGCGTGACCCTCATCGGCCTCGGCGCCGTCTACGTCCTCACGGTGAATCGCGGCTGGTCGGCCGCCGTCGACTTCGGGTCTGCCCTGGTGATCGCCGTCGCCGGCATCGGCCTGATCCTCGGACCCTGGATCCTGGGGCTGTGGACCGACCTCGGTCGTGAGCGGCTCGAGCGCATCCGGTCCCAGGAGCGCGCCGACGTCGCGGCCCACCTGCACGACTCCGTCCTGCAGACGCTCGCCCTGCTGCAGAAGAACGCCGACGACCCGGCCGCCGTGGCCACCCTGGCCCGGCGCCAGGAGCGCGAGCTGCGCGACTGGTTGTACGGCCGCCAGGGCGAGGTCACGACGTTCGCGGCGGCCCTGCGCGAGATGGCCGGCGAGACCGAGGCCAACCACCGCATCGTGGTGGAGGTGGTCACGGTCGGCGACGCGGTGCTGGACGACGCCGTTCGCGCCCTGCTGGCCGCCACCGGCGAGGCCGTGGTGAACGCCGCCAAGCACTCCGGGGCCGAGCGCGTCGACGTCTACGCCGAGCGGGTCCCCGCCGGCGAGGGCGCCCGGCTCGAGGTCTTCGTGCGCGACCGCGGCACGGGGTTCGACCCCGATACGATCGCCGAGGACCGTCTGGGCATCCGGAACTCGATCATCGGCCGCGCCGAGCGCCACGGCGGCACGGCTCGCGTCCGCAGCACGCCGGACGGGGGCACCGAGGTGGCGCTGACCATGCCCGTGTCGGGCGACAAGGAGACCTCATGACCGTCCTGTCCGTCCTGGTGGTCGACGACCACGCGATGTTCCGCACGGGCGTGCGGGCCGAACTCGAGCGGCTCGGCAGCGGCCGGGTCGAGGTCGTGGGTGAGGCCGAGGACGTCGACACCGCCGTCGAGGCCATCGCCGCGCTGCGGCCCGACGTCGTCCTGCTCGACGTCCACCTGCCCGGGGGCGGCGGCACCGAGATCCTGCGGCGCGCCGGTGCGGGCAGCACCTTCCTGGCGCTCTCGGTCAGCGACGCCGCCGAGGACGTCATCGGGGTCATCCGCGCCGGCGCGCGCGGCTACGTCACGAAGAACATCTCCGCCGACGAGCTGCTCGACGCGATCGACCGCGTGGCCGGTGGCGACGCCGTCTTCAGCCCTCGGCTGGCCGGCTTCGTGCTCGACGCCTTCGCCGGGACCATCGAGATCGCCCAGGTCGACGAGGACCTCGACCGCCTCACCGACCGCGAGCGCGAGGTCATGCGGCTCATCGCCCGCGGCTACGCCTACAAGGAGGTGGCGAAGGAGCTGTTCATCTCGGTCAAGACCGTCGAGACCCACGTCTCGAGCGTCCTGCGCAAGCTGCAGCTCTCGAGCCGCCACGAGCTGACCCGCTGGGCGAGCGACCGACGACTGATCTGAGCGAACCGCCGGACAGACTCCGGCCGATCAGGGCAGGTCGATGCGCAGGAACTCGGGCCGGTAGAGGCTCGGATCGGCCTGGACGTCGCCGTCGGTCGTGTTCCGGCTGACCGAGACGACCATCGTCCCGGGCTCGGGGAAGAGGTCCGGATGGGCCAGCGGCATGTACCGCAGCTCCGAGCTGGTCGAGGGGATCTTGGCGACGGGCGGCAGGGCCGTGAACGGGCCGGTCGGGCTCGGGGCCTTCCACAGGACCAGGTCGGTGCCGACGAAGTCCGACTGCTTGCTGAGCGCGTACCAGGAGTCGCCCTCGCGGAAGACCGAGAACGTCTGCGAGACGCCGTCTCGCTGGTCGATGAGCGTGGCGGCACGGTCCTCGTCGCGCTGCCAGCGGCTGCCGTCCCAGTACCGCCACGTCGACTGGTCGGTGATGTCGGTCAGCCTGGCCCGGGCCACCGAGACGGCCCAGCCGAAGCCGTTCTCGGACGACCGGCTGGTGCCGTAGAGGTAGACGGTGTCCCCCACCACCGTCCCTGCCGCGCCCCACGTCGGGCGGGACGGGTCGGGGTCGTCCTTGCCGAGGTCCACGACGCGCTGCAGCACCGGCCCCTGCCCCGACTCGACGTCGAAGATCGCGACGGCCGGGCCGAGGTTGCGGAAGGCGAACGGGCCGTCGTCGCCGGTCTGCTCGACGCGCTGCGCCATCACGCCGACGAGGTCGTGCCCGTCGAGCTCCACCGACGCGATCGACATCGGCCAGTAGCCGACGCCGTCGGGACGGTCGGGGATCAGCGCACCGCGGTTGCGGCGCTGGACGAGCCCGGCACACCCGTCGCCGAGCACGAGCATCGAGTTGCGCACCATCGTGGTGCTGTCGTAGTCGGGCCGGCGGACCGTGTCGCCGAAGACGAAGAGCTCGCGCCCGTCGGCCAACGCCGTGCTGGCACCCACGTCCCCGCCCACGAAGCCCGCGATGTCGTCGACCGTCTCGATCCGCTGGTTGAGCTCCTCGACGTTCCGCGGCAGCGTCACGGGCGCGCAGGTCACCGTCACCGACGGCTGAGGGGCCGACGTCGTGAAGGCCGGCGCCGCGGGCGTCACGACGAGCACGCCGGCGAGGAACAGCGCCCCGAGAGCGGCGACGACGGGGCGGCGGCGCAGTGAGGGATGGACGCTCAGCAGACCCGGGCGGGACTCGGCCTCCGTGGCGGCGACCGTGGTGGCGGCCAGGCCGATCATCGTCCAGAGCATGAACATCAGCACGACGCGCTCGACACCCTCACCGTCGAAGTAGGCCAGGTCGCGGGTGCCCCACGTCGCCGCGCCCGGCGGCAGCCAGGCCAGCAGCGTCGGCCACACCACGGGCATCGGGGTCAACGGCCACGCGCCGATCGCGCCGGGGATCCCCAGCACGAGTCCCGCGATGCCCAGGCCCAGACCGAGGCCGCCGAACCACGCGATCAGCGCGAGGGCGACCGCACCGACGCCCAGGACGACCAGCGCGCCCAGAGCCGCGAGGGACCAGAAGGGCGCGTCGAAGCGGTCGATCACCACGTCGCTGAGGAACGCGCCGCCGACGCCGGCCACCGCAGCCCCTCCGGCCAGCACGGCGAAACGCAGCAGCACCAGACGGGGCCCGGCCGAGCGGGCTCCGAAGACCAGTCCCAGCAGCCCCGCGAACGCGACGCCGAGCAGCGCCCACCCCATGGCGAGCCGGAAGGGACCGACTCCCTGCGGGTCGCGCGCGCTCGTGGGGATCCGATCACTCACGCGCACGGTCTGCCCGCTGACGGCGAGGATCTCCTCGACCGTGGAGCGCACCTCGTCGGCCTCGGCGCGGCCGGCGGCGCTGGCCACCCACAGGACGTGTCGGTCCCCGCGGCCCAGCAGCAGGACACCGCTGACGGACCGGTCCCGCAGGCTGGCCTCGGCGGCCTTGCGCGACGGGCTCAGCCGCGCGGCGAGCGGTTGGTCGACCGGGCCGTTGAGCGCATCGCGCATCGTCGTGGCCTGGGGCTCCGGGCCCACGACGGCGACCGGGATCTCACGCGGGGCCGCCTGGGTCAGGCCCGGCAGCTCCGAGGCCGGATCGATCCGCACCAGCAGGGTCGTGAGCGCGATCGCCACCACGAAACCGGCGACCGTGAGGCCCACCCCCCGCACGCGGTCCATGGGGCCACCGTAGCGACGGCGCCGCGAGACGGCCGCCGCGCCGCCCGTCTCGGGGCAGCCTGTCGGGACCCGCGACTAGGCTGTATCCGCGATGACCCTGCCATTCCCCGTGCCCTCCTCCCGCCCGACCCGCCCGGGTCCCGACGGCCCCGAGCAGACCCCCGCGAAACGGCGGACGGCACGCTCCGACGAGCTGCTCGAAGGCCTGAACGACGCCCAGCGCACCGCGGTGTCACACACCGGTGGGCCCCTGTTGGTGGTCGCCGGCGCGGGCTCGGGCAAGACCCGGGTGCTGACCCGGCGCATCGCCTGGCTCATCGCCGCCCGCGGCGCCCACCCGGGCTCCATCTTGGCCATCACCTTCACCAACAAGGCCGCCGCCGAGATGCGCGAGCGCGTCGCCGACCTGGTCGGTGCGCGCGCCCGGATGATGTGGGTCTCGACGTTCCACTCCGCCTGCGTGCGGATCCTGCGCCGCGAGGCCGACAAGTTCAGCTACACCTCCTCGTTCAGCATCTACGACGCCGCCGACACGCGGCGGTTGATGACGCTCGTCGTCAAGGACCTCGACCTGGACCCCAAGAAGGTCAATCCGCGCGCGGTCCTGAACTGGGTGTCGAACCACAAGAACGAGCTGGTCGACCACGAGGAGGCCGGCCGCCGGGCCACCAACGGCACCGACGAGACGTACGCGCAGTGCTACGCCGAGTACCAGCGGCGCCTGCGTGCGGCCAACGCGATGGACTTCGACGACCTCATCATGAACACGGTCCACCTGCTGCAGGCCTTCCCCGAGGTCCGCGACACCTACCGCCGCCGGTTCCGCCACGTCCTCGTCGACGAGTACCAGGACACCAACCACGCCCAGTACACGCTCATCAAGGAGTTGTGCGACCAGGACTCCGACCTCATGGTCGTGGGCGACTCCGACCAGTCGATCTACGCCTTCCGCGGCGCCACGATCCGCAACATCCTCGAATTCGAGGACGACTTCCCCGACGCCGCCACCGTGCTGCTCGAGCAGAACTACCGGTCGACCCAGAACATCCTCGCGGCGGCCAACGGCGTCATCGCCCGCAACCCGGGCCGCCAGGACAAGAAACTGTGGTCCGCCGAGGGCGACGGCGAGCTGCTGGTCGGCTATGTCGCCGACGACGAGCGTGACGAGGCGCAGTTCGTCGCCGACGAGATCGACCGGCTCGCCGACGAGGGCATCGCGGTCGCGCGCGACATCGCGGTGTTCTACCGCACCAACGCGCAGAGCCGTGTCTTCGAGGAGGTGTTCATCCGCGTCGGACTGCCCTACCGCGTCGTCGGCGGCGTGCGCTTCTACGAGCGCAAGGAGGTCAAGGACGCCCTGGCCTACCTGCGGGTGCTGGCCAATCCCCGCGATGCCGTCTCGATGCGCCGCGTGCTCAACGAGCCCAAGCGCGGCATCGGCGACCGGGCCGAGAACGCGCTCGAGCGGTTCGCGACCCGTCACGACATCAGCTTCTGGGAGGCGATGACCCGCGTCGACGAGATCGACGAGCTGGGCACCCGCTCGCGCACCGCGGTCTCGAGCTTCGCCGCGACGATGTCCGGGCTGATGGACCTGGCCGCCTCCGGCGCGCCGGCCGATGCCGTGCTCGAGGCGGCCCTGACGAAGTCGGGCTACCTCACGGTGCTGGAGAACAGCACCGATCCGCAGGACGAGACCCGGGTCGAGAACCTGGCCGAGCTCGTGGCCGTCGCGCGCGAGTTCGTCGCGTCCGCGGCCACCCTCGACGAGGACGAGGAGAGCGACGACGACGTGGTCCTGGCCGCAGGCTCGCTGGACGCGTTCCTCGAGCGGGTCGCGCTGGTCGCCGACGCCGACTCGCTGCCCGACGCCAAGGACGGCGTCGTCACCTTGATGACGCTGCACACCGCCAAGGGCCTGGAGTTCCCCGTCGTGTTCCTGACCGGCCTCGAGGACGGCGTGTTCCCGCACCTGCGCTCGCTCGGCGACCCCGCCGAACTGCAGGAGGAGCGCCGCCTGGCGTACGTGGGCATCACCCGCGCGCGTGAGCGCCTCTACCTCACGCGCGCCACGGTGCGATCGGCCTGGGGCGCGCCGTCCTACAACCCGGCGTCGCGCTTCCTCGACGAGATCCCGCCGACCTTGATCGACTGGAAGCGTGAGGCCAGCGCACCGACGCAGTGGGCGCCGCGCACGCCGTCCGCGTCGTTCAAGTCCTCGGCCGTCGCGGCCCGCTCGAAGAAGAAGGCCGGCGGCGAGGTCGTGTCCCTGTCCCCCGGCGACCGCGTCACCCACGACAGCTTCGGTCTGGGCACCGTGGTCACGGTCGAGGGAACCGGCCAGAACACCGTCGCCAGCGTCGACTTCGGCTCGGCCGGGGTCAAGCGGCTGCTGCTGCGCTACGCCCCGCTCGAGAAGCTGTGAGGACGCGGGGCGACGCCCCGCGCCACCGCCCCGCGCTCACCGCTGAGCACCCCCTCAGACGACGGAGGCCGGACGCTGCGGGCCTCAGCCCACGCATCCGGCCTCCGATGAGTCCGAAGGGTCCGTCAGGGGTTCACGCCGTGCGCGGCGAGCATCGCTGCCGGGTCGGCGGGTCCGCCGCCGCCCGGGTGCACCTCGAGGTGCAGGTGCGGGCCGGTGACGTTGCCGGTCGAGCCCGTGGCGCCGATGACGTCACCGGGGCCGACCTTCTGGCCGGGCTGGACCTGGATCGAGCTCTGGTGGCAGTACCAGACCTCGGTGCCGTCGTTGAGCGTGATGACGGTCTTGTTGCCGTAGGCGCCCTCGTAGCCGGTCGACTTCACGGTGCCGGCGGCGATCGAGACGATCGTCGAGCCGGAGGGGCCGGCGAAGTCCAGGCCGGTGTGACGGCCGCTGCTCCAGTAGCCGCCGCCCTGGCCGAAGCGGGCCGTGATGCGGTAGCCGACGACCGGGATGACCCACTGGTTGCGGATCTTCTCCTCGGCGCGGGCCTGGACCTGCTGCTCTTCCCTGGCCTTCTGCTCAGCGAGCGCCATGGCGATCTGCTGGGCCTGCAGGGGCTTCTGCACCGCGAGCTCGCGGTCGTAGTTGCGCGAGACGTCGACCGCGTTGGTCGCGTTGGCGCCGACGTAGTTCTTGGCCAGAGCGGCATCGGCGCCGGCGAGCAGGCCGGGCGAGGTGACGCTCAGCGAGCCGATCGCGGCGATCGCGACGGCGGCGGCACCGGCCGCGAGGCGGGTGCGGCTCGAGACGGCGGCGCGGCGGGCCGCGCGGCGGGCGCCGGGGATCCGGCCGGAGGGAAGGGAGCCGACGGCGGGGAACGTGATGGTGTCCTCGACGGCGGGGGCGCTGCGCTCGGCACGCGCGGGGGTCGCGGCGGGCTGGTCGACGGCGGCCTTGACGGCCTTCGGCGCGGCGACGGGAGTCGGGCGCTTCGCCCGGCGGCCGACGGTGTAGGTCTGTGACGTCGACTCGGCGCTCACGGCGTTCATCACCATGGTGGAGTCGTGGTCGGTCTCGACGGGACGTACTGCACGGCGCGATCCAACGCGTCCGGTGTTCTCAGGGGCATCGGGGGTCGACCGACCGCTCTTCCTCGAGCGATCGAGTTCGGACATACGGTTTGCGCCTCCGGGGGGTCAGGCTGTCGGACTCCGCGAGTCTAGGGGACTCGGGGTCCACGATTCCAACTTTCGACCCGGGTGAACGGCGGTTAACTCCCAGATAACAGAGGAAAGTCGATCCCGCATGTCCAGATGACGGGACGGTGTTTCAACTCACGTTTACACAACCCAGCCCTGAACGGCGGCCTCACGCCCGGTAGAGTCGCGAGCGCTTCGGCGGCGTCGCGTCCACGGCGGCCGCTGAACCACAGCGAATCCCACCATTAAGGACGTCACCGTGGATCTGATGGAATATCAGGCGAAGGAGCTCTTCGCCAAGCACAACGTCGCAACGACCCTCGGCACCGTGGTCACCACGGCCGAAGGGGCCAAGGCCGCTGCCGAGCAGTTGGGCGGCGTCACCGTCATCAAGGCGCAGGTCAAGGCCGGCGGCCGCGGCAAGGCCGGCGGCGTCAAGATCGCCAAGACCGCCGACGAGGCCTTCGAGCACGCGTCGAACATCCTGGGCATGGAGATCAAGGGCCTCACGGTCAACCGCGTGCTGGTCACGCCGGCGACTCCCCCGGTCGAGGAGTACTACTTCTCGTTCCTGCTCGATCGCGCGAACCGCAGCTACCTGTGCATCGCGAGCGTCGAGGGTGGTGTCGAGATCGAGGAGGTCGCGAAGACCAACCCCGAGGCCGTGCGCCAGATCCCGATCGACGCCGGCACCGGCGTCGACGAGGCCAAGGCCCGTGAGATCGTCGCCGACGCGAAGTTCCCGGCCGAGCTGGCCGACCAGGCCGTCGAGATGATCCAGGCCCTGTGGAAGGTCTTCGTCGAGGAGGACGCGACGCTGGTCGAGGTCAACCCGCTGGCGCGCCTCGAGGGCGACAAGCTGGAGGCCCTCGACGGCAAGGTCTCGCTCGACGAGAACGCCGAGTTCCGTCACCCCGAGCACGAGGCGTTCGTCGACAACGACGCCACCGACCCGCTCGAGGTCAAGGCCAAGTCGAAGGGCCTGAACTACGTCAAGCTCGACGGCGAGGTCGGCATCATCGGCAACGGCGCGGGCCTGGTCATGAGCACGCTCGACGTGGTCGCGTACGCCGGTGAGGCACACGGCGGCGTCAAGCCCGCCAACTTCCTCGACATCGGCGGCGGCGCCTCGGCGCAGGTCATGGCCGACGGCCTGGACGTCATCTTGAACGATGAGCAGGTCAAGAGCGTGTTCGTCAACGTCTTCGGTGGCATCACGTCCTGTGACGCGGTCGCCAACGGCATCAAGGGCGCGCTCGAGATCCTCGGCGACGAGGCCACCAAGCCGCTCGTCGTGCGTCTCGACGGCAACAAGGTCGACGAGGGCCGCGCGATCCTCAACGAACTGAACCACCCGCTGGTCACGCTCGTCGACACCATGGACGGTGCCGCCGACAAGGCCGCCGAGCTCGCGAACGCGTAAGGGACGAAAATGGCGATCTATCTCAACTCTGACTCCAAGGTCATCGTCCAGGGCATCACGGGCGGCGAGGGCACCAAGCACACCGCCCTCATGCTCAAGTCCGGCACCAACGTCGTGGGCGGTGTCAACGCGCGCAAGGCCGGCACCACGGTCACGCACGTCGATGCCGACGGCAACGACGTCGAGCTCCCCGTCTTCGGCTCGGTCGCCGAGGCGATGGAGAAGACCGGCGCCGACGTGTCGGTGGCCTTCGTGCCGCCGGCGTTCACCAAGGACGCCGTCATCGAGGCCATCGACGCCGAGATCGGCCTGCTGGTGATCATCACCGAGGGCGTGCCGGTCCAGGACACGGCCGAGTTCTGGGCGTACGCCCAGGGCAAGAAGACCCGCATCATCGGCCCCAACTGCCCGGGCATCATCAGCCCCGGGCAGGCGCTGGCCGGCATCACGCCGGCCACGATCGCCGGTGCGGGCCCGATCGGTCTGGTGTCCAAGTCGGGCACCCTGACCTACCAGATGATGTTCGAGCTGCGTGACTTCGGCTTCACCACCGCCATCGGCATCGGCGGCGACCCGGTCATCGGCACGACGCACATCGATGCGCTCGAGGCGTTCGAGAACGACCCCGACACCAAGGCGATCGTGATGATCGGCGAGATCGGTGGCGACGCCGAGGAGCGTGCGGCCGAGTACATCAAGGCCCACGTCACCAAGCCGGTCGTCGGCTACGTCGCGGGCTTCACGGCCCCCGAGGGCAAGACGATGGGCCACGCCGGCGCCATCGTGTCCGGTTCCTCGGGCACCGCCCAGGCGAAGAAGGAGGCCCTCGAGGCCGCCGGGGTCAAGGTCGGCAAGACGCCGTCCGAGACCGCCGCCCTCATGCGGGAGATCCTGCAGAGCCTCTGACACCCGTCAGCACGAAGCCCCCGCGACCTCACGGTCGCGGGGGCTTCGTCGTTGCGGGGGGCGGGTGGCCGGATTACCACGGGACCATGGGAATCCGTCACCTCCCTGGGGAAGTTTCCCCGGGGAGGCGCTGGTTTACCACGGGACCGTGGTAAACCGACACCGCACGCGCGCTCACTGCGGGGCGTAGGCGAGGCGCTCACCGGCGCGCTTGAGCACGGCACGGAACTCGCCGCCGGAGATGGCGAACTTGCCCGCGGGCGGGAAGAGCACCTGGGTGACGTCCTTGCCGCGGCGCACGATGCCCATCCGGTAGTAGACGACCTTGTTCTTGCCGATCTCCAGGCCGATGCGCCACGACATGCCCGTGAAGCCCTCGCCCCTGATCTTCTTGGCCTCGTCGATCTTGGCCGGGAGGTCGCTGTCGGGGCAGCGGTCGACCTTCTTGCGGATCCGGTCGTAGAACGCCTTCGCGGCCCGGTCGTCGGTGAAGCGGCCGACCGTCTGCGTGAGCGCGAACTGCTCGGGCAGCACCGGCGCCTCGGGGATCGCGAACACGCGCGCCTGGGCCTGCACGACGGACTTGCCGGTGAAGGAGGCGTCGTCGCACAGGGTCGCCGTGGGGTTCTGCTCACCGACCTCGATGGGGGCGCTGGCGCTCCAGACGCTGTCGACGGTCTTGACCGGCGGCAGGTCGACGACGTCGAGGAACTCGGGGTACTTCCCCACCGGCGGCGGCAGCGCCGACGTGACGGTGAACCGCTCGGTGCAGTCGCCACCGGAGTCCGCGCACACGCGGCTGATGGACTCGTTCAGCACGCGCGCGAACTCGCGGACGTCGGTGCGCTCGGTGCCCGGCGCCTCGTGCACCAGGGTGCTGGTGAGCGAGCCGGACTGCGCCAGGCCCACCGTGATGAACCGGGCCGGTGAGCGGTAGGACTGCAGGCGCAGGATGTCGAAGTCGCCGAACGGACGCTCGACGCGATACGCGTCGACGAGGCGAGTGCGCGGGTGCTGGCAGCCGGCGTAGAACGACACGAGCCGGTCGAACGCGGCCTCCGAGGCCGCCTGCGACCGCGAGACCTCGAGGGCCTGCGCCACGCGTCCGCCGCGCTCGTTGCTGAAGGCCCGCACGAACACCTTGAGGGGGTCTGGGTCGGCGAAGCGCGAGGTCGGACAGGTCGCGTACGGCGTCGCGTTCTTCGGGTCGGTGTCGGTGGCGTCGACCTTCCACGTCGTGTCGGGCCGCAGGTGCGCCACCTCGCTGGCCGACAGCAGGTCGTCGGTGCCGATGTTGTGCGAGTCCAGCACGATGTCGCGCGACTCGGCGCCGATCTTCTCGCGGTCGGGCAGTGCCGACTGACGCTCCATCGCGTCACCCTGGGCCACGAAGGCTCCGCCGAAGAGCGTCAGGACGAGGGCGGCCACCACGGCCAGGACGGTGTTGCGACGCGCCCCGCGACTCGCGGAGCGCCGCACCTCGGGCGCGGTCGGCAGATCCATGCCGGCGGTGACGACCGCGAGGGCACGCATCCGCTCGACGACCTCGTCGAGGCTCGCGCCGAGGCCCTCCTCGATCCGGCTGAATCCGCGGGACGCCAGCTCCAGCGCCTCCTCGTCACCGACTCCCACCTCGAGCGCCGCCTCGTCGAGGTCGACGTCGGCGATCGTCATGAGGCTGATCAGCCGCCGGGACGGCTGGTCGAGGTCGTCGAGCTGCTTGAGCAACGCCCGGTCGGTGTCGTGGGGACGCTTGCGGCGCAGCGGGTGCGTGCTGCGGATCAGCGCCGTCCCCTTCCACGCCTCGGCGCGGACGAACGCCGCCGGGTCGGCGGCCGAGACGCGGGCCCACTGGGCCCAGGCGTGCCGGTAGGCCTCGATCGTGGCGTCGCGAGCGACGTCGCGATCGCCGCACTTGGCGTACGTCGTGACGAGCGTCACGCGCTGCGTCGCCGAATAGAAGGCGTCGAACTCGTCGACTCGAGTCATCCGTCCGCCTCCCTTCGATCCGCCCCGGCGTGTGCTGTCAGGATCGTCGCCACAGTACCGGTTGGATGGTGAGATGCCTGAGTCCCGTGCTGCCGATCAGTGGCGCCCGGCGATCCTCACCGCGGCCGGATCGGCCCTTCTCAGCATCCTCCTCGCGGGCGCCGCGACGCTGGCGACCGGGACGGCCGACTCGACCGTCGCCGTGATCCGGACGTCGATCCGCGCCTGGCTCGTCACCGTGGGTGCGACCCTGACGACCGGCGAGACCCGGATCGACATGGTGCCGGTGGGCGCGACGCTCCTGGTGATCGTCCTGGTGTTCACGTTCACCCGCCTGACCTTGCGGACCCCCATCGTCGACCCCGTCGCCTTCGGGGCGATGACCGGCGGCATCGCGGGCGTGCTCGCCGGGATCTGCTCCGCGGCGACGATGACCGACGCCCACAGCACGAACTTCGTCCGGGCCGCCTTCGGCGCGTTCGTCGTCGTCGGCCTGCCGGCCGCCTGGGGTGCCGCTCGACGCTCGGGCATCGCCTGGCTCGGACTCCCCCGCCGCTGGGCCCCGGTCGCCGACGGTGCCGCCACCGGCGTGATCGGCCTGCTGGGCGGCGCGACGATCCTGACGCTGGTCATGCTCGTGCGGCACCTCGACCGCGCCGCCGACCTGTGGGCCACCCTCGACCCCGGTGGCCCCTTCCTGCTCGGCCTGATGTGCCTGCTGGCGTTCCCCACGCTCGTCCTGTGGTCGGCGTCGGTCCTGCTGGGCCCGGGGTTCACCCTGGGCAGCGACACCTCCGTCGACCTCGCCGGCAGCGCGCTGGGCTCGGTGCCCGGCTTCCCGCCGCTGGCGGCACTGCCCGATCCCGGTCCGTTCGGCGGCTGGGTCGTGCTGGTGACGCTCGTCCCGCTGGCTGCCGGCGTCGCCGCCGGGCTGGTCGCCTTCACCGGCATCCCGGTTCCCGAGCGCGGGTGGGCACGAGTCGCCGCGGACGGGGCGCTGGCGGGCGCGGTGGGCGGTGCCCTCGTGGGGCTGCTGATCGAGACCTCGCGCGGCTCCCTCGGGCCCGGAGCGCTGCAGACGGCCGGGCCGCCCGCCTGGCAGGGCCTGCTCATCGCCGTGCCCCTGCTGGCGGCGGGCGGCGCCCTCGGTGCGATCGGCGCCCACTATCGTTCTGCACGTGACCGCGCCTCGTCCTGAGCCCGCCCGGCTCGTGGTCCTCGTCTCGGGCTCCGGGACCAACCTGCAGGCCCTGATCGACGCCTCGGCCGACCCGGCCTACGGTGCCCGGATCGTCGCGGTCGGCGCCGATCGCGACGGTATCGAAGGTCTCGCCCGCGCCGAGCGTGCCGGCATCACCACGTTCGTCGACCGCGTGGGTGATCACCCCTCGCGGGAGGACTGGGACGCGTCCCTCGCCGAGCAGGTCGCCGCCCACCGCCCCGACCTCGTCGTGCTGGCCGGCTTCATGAAGCTCACCGGGCCGGCCTTCCTGGCGCGGTTCGGCGGTCGCACCGTCAACACCCACCCGGCGCTGTCGCCGTCCTTCCCCGGCATGCACGGGCCCCGCGACGCCCTCGAGTACGGCGTCAAGGTCACGGGCGCGACGCTCTTCGTCGTCGATGCCGGCGTCGACACCGGGCCGATCGTGGCCCAGGTCGCGGTGCCGGTCGAGGACGACGACGACCCCGAGTCCCTGCACGAACGCATCAAGACCCACGAGCGGGCCATGCTCGTCGAGTGGGTCGGCCGCCTGGCCCGCGAGCCCTGGACGATCGAGGGCCGTCGCATCCGCTTCCAGCCGAAGGACCCGTCATGACCGACCTCCGCCCCATCAAGCGCGCCCTCGTCTCGGTGTACGACAAGACCGGACTGACCGAGCTCGCTGCCGCCCTGCACGCCGAGGGCGTCTCGATCGTCTCGACCGGCTCCACCGCCAAGACGATCGAGGCCGCCGGCATCCCGGTGACCCCGGTGGAGGAGCTCACCGGCTTCCCCGAGTGCCTCGACGGCCGGGTCAAGACCCTGCACCCGCGCGTGCACGCCGGCATCCTGGCCGACCGCCGCCTGGCGGACCACGCGCGCCAGCTCGAGGAGCTCGACATCGAGCCGTTCGACCTGGTGATCGTCAACCTCTACCCCTTCCGCGAGACCGTCGCGTCGGGCGCCGCTCCCGACGAGGTCGTCGAGCAGATCGACATCGGCGGACCGTCGATGGTGCGCGCCGCCGCCAAGAACCACCCCAGCGTCGCCGTCGTCGTGTCGCCGAGCGCCTACGGCGAGGTGAGCCAGGCCCTGGCGAACGGCGGGTTCACCTTCGACCAGCGCAAGCGCCTCGCCGCCCAGGCGTTCGCGCACACCGCCGCCTACGACGTCGCCGTCGCCTCGTGGTTCTCCTCGACCTACGCCCCGGCCGATGCCGAGCCGTTCCCGGCGTTCGCCGGCGCGACGTGGGACCGGTCCGCCGTCCTGCGCTACGGCGAGAACCCGCACCAGCCCGCCGCGCTCTACACCGACGGCACGAGCGGCCTGGCCGGCGCCGAGCAGCTGCACGGCAAGGAGATGTCGTACAACAACTACGTCGACACCGACGCCGCCCGCCGCGCCGCGTTCACCCATGAGAAGCCCGCCGTGGCGATCATCAAGCACGCCAACCCGTGCGGCATCGCCGTGGGCACCGACATCGCCCAGGCCCACGCGCGGGCCCATGCCTGCGACCCGGTCTCGGCCTTCGGCGGAGTCATCGCGGCCAACCGCCCCGTCACCGTCGCCATGGCCGAGCAGGTCGCCGAGGTCTTCACCGAGGTGATCGTGGCGCCCGACTACGAGGACGGCGCCGTCGAGATCCTGCAGGGCAAGAAGAACATCCGCATCCTGCGCTGCCCGGCACCGTCGCACGAGTCGCCGGTCGAGTTCCGGCCGATCAGCGGCGGTGTGCTGCTGCAGCGCCGTGACCTGGTCGACGCCGAGGGCGACGACCCGACGACGTGGACGCTCGCCGCCGGCGAGCCGGTCGACTCCGACACCTTCGCCGACCTCGTGTTCGCGTGGCGCGCGTGCAAGGCGGTCAAGTCGAACGCCATCTTGCTGGCCAAGGACGGCGCGTCCGTCGGCATCGGCATGGGTCAGGTCAACCGGGTCGATTCGTGCCGCCTCGCGGTCGAGCGCGCCGGCGAGGACCGCGCGCGCGGCTCGGTGGCCGCGTCCGACGCGTTCTTCCCGTTCGCGGACGGGCCTCAGATCCTGATCGACGCGGGCGTCACGGCGATCGTCCAGCCGGGTGGCTCGGTGCGCGACGCCGAGACGGTCGCCGCGGCGGCTGCCGCCGGCGTCACGATGTACGTCACGGGGACTCGTCACTTCTTCCACTGAGCACCTGCTGGCGCAGGTCCTCCAGCATCTGCGTGCCGGCCTCGTCGTCGATCAGATGACCGATGACGAGGGCGCGCAGTGCGCGCACCACTTTGACGGCCTCCTCGGCCTCGGTGTTGACCCCCGCCGACCGGCGCAGGGCGACGCCCGCGACGACGGACACCATGTCCTCGGCCAGACCCGACGGATCGGGGATGCCCGCCGACACCAGCAGCTTGACGAGCACGTCGGTCGCCGTCGTCAGCGCCGTCACCGCGGCCTCGCGCAGCTGGGGGTCGCGGGCCGCGCCGAGGATGACCGCGAGCTCGCGGGTGGCGGTGGTGGCCGGGCGCTGGGCGAAGATGCCCGCCGCGAACTCCACGGACGTGTCCTTCGTGATGAACCCGACCAGGCCCTGCACGTCGACGTCGGCCAGCCGGGCCATCGTGGCCAGCCAACCCTGGATGTGGTGCTGGAGCGCCTCGCGCAGCAGCTCATCGATCGTCGCGAAGTAGTAGGTCGTCGTCGCGGCCGGAAGACCGGCCGCCGCCGCGACCGCTCGATGGGTGACGGCCCGGGAGCCGCCTTCGACGAAAAGGTCCAGAGCAGCGTTCAGCAGGGCCTCGCGGCGCTGCCGACTGCGCTCTTGGGACAACTGCGCCCGCGAAGTCATGTCCGCAGTCTAGGGCTCAACGGACCGGACCCCCGGCGGACTGCCTCAGCGTGAAAGACTGGGTCCGTGACCGCCCAGACCCTCGACGGCAAGGCCGTCGCCGCCACCATCAAGTCCGAGCTGCGTGATCGTGTCGACGCCCTGCGCGCCCGCGGCATCACGCCCGGCCTCGGCACGATCCTCGTCGGCGACGACCCGGCCAGCCGCTGGTACGTCGGCGCCAAGCACAAGGACTGCGCCGAGATCGGCATCGAGTCGATCCGCATCGACCTGCCGGCCGACGCGAGCCAGGCCGAGGTCGAGGCGGCCGTCGACGAGCTCAACGCCGACCCGAAGTGCACCCTCTACATCGTGCAGCTGCCGCTGCCGAAAGGGCTGGACGAGAACGCCGTGATCGGCCGGATCGACCCGGCGAAGGATGCCGACGGCCTGCATCCGACGAACCTGGGCTGGCTCGTGCTGGGCAAGCCCGCTCCCCTGCCGTGCACCCCGCGCGGCATCCTCGAGTTGCTGCGCCGCCACGACGTCGAGATCGCCGGCAAGCATGCCGTGGTCGTCGGCCGCGGCATCACGGTCGGCCGTCCCATGGGCCTGTTGCTGACCCGCCGCAGCGAGAACGCCACCGTCACCCTGTGCCACACCGGCACGCGCGACCTGGCGGCCGAGGTGCGCCGCGCCGACATCGTCATCGCCGCCGCGGGCGTCCCGGGCATCATCACCGGCGACATGGTCAAGCCGGGTGCCGCGTTGCTCGACGTCGGCGTCAGCCGCGACGAGAACGGCAAGATCGTCGGCGACCTCGCGCCGGACGTGTGGGACACCGCCGGCTGGGTCACCCCCAACCCCGGCGGCGTCGGGCCGATGACGCGGGCGATGCTGCTCAGCAACGTCGTCGACTTCAGCGAGGCCGCCGCCGAGGACGCCGGGTGAAGCTCCCCCGAAGCAACGGGTCGCGGATCTACCTGGTGCACCTGCTGGCGGTCGCGGTCGGGCTGGGGATGGTCGTGCTCGGCCCCTGGCGTGCGGGCCTCATGGTGATCGGTGTCTCGTTCATGGTCTCCGCGGTCGCCCGCATGGTCGTGCCGATCGACCACACCGGCATGCTGCGCGTGCGCGGCAAGCTGTTCGACGTCGTGTGGATGGGCTTCCTGGGCGTCTCGCTGCTCGTGCTGGCGATCCTCGTGCCGTCCTGAGCGGTACCCCGAGACGAAAAAGAAGCAGGGCCGCCCCGAGGGGCGGCCCTGCTTGCGTTCGCTACTCGGCTCAGATGAGGCCCAGCTGCGTGACCGCGTCGCGCTCCTCCGCGAGCTCGGCGACGCTGGCGTCGATCCGGGCGCGGCTGAACTCGTCGATCTCGAGACCCTGGACGATCTCCCAGTCACCGTTCTTGGTGGTGACGGGGAACGAGCTGATGAGGCCCTCGGGCACACCGTAGGAGCCGTCGGACGCCACGGCCATGGAGACCCAGTCGTTCTCGGCGGAGCCGGTCAGCCAGTCGCGGGCGGCGTCGATCGTGGCCGAGGCGGCCGAGGCGGCGCTGGACGCACCGCGGGCCTCGATGATCGCGGCGCCGCGCTTGGCGACGGTCGGGATGAAGTCGTTCTCGATCCAGGCCTGGTCGTCGACGACCTCGGCGGCGTTCCGGCCGGCGATCTCGGCGTGGAAGATGTCCGGGTACTGGGTGGCCGAGTGGTTGCCCCAGATCGTCATCTTGGTGATGTCCGCGACCTTGGCGCCGGTCTTGGCGGCCAGCTGGCTGATCGCCCGGTTGTGGTCGAGGCGGGTCAGGGCGGTGAAGCGCTCGGCCGGGATGTTCGGCGCGTTCTTCATCGCGATCAGCGCGTTGGTGTTCGCCGGGTTGCCGGTGACGCCGATGCGGATGTCGTCGGCCGCGACCTCGTTGAGGGCCTTGCCCTGCGCGGTGAAGATCGCGCCGTTGGCCTCCAGCAGGTCGCCGCGCTCCATGCCCTTGGTGCGCGGACGCGCGCCCACGAGCAGGGCGAGGTTCGCGCCGTCGAAGATGTGGTTCGGGTCGTCACCGATCTCGACCGAGTCCAGCGTCGGGAACGCGCAGTCGTCGAGCTCCATCACGACGCCCTCGAGCGCCTTGAGCGCCGGGGTGATCTCGAGCAGCCGCAGCTGGATCGGGGTGTCGGGACCGAGCAGCGAGCCGCTGGCAAGACGGAAGAGAAGGCTGTAGCCGATCTGGCCGGCGGCGCCGGTGACGGCCACCTTGACAGGAGAGGTGCTCACGTCGATGTGCTCCTTGTGTGGGGTGTCTGTTGTCGAAACTAGCGCAGGACGGATTCGCCCACGCCACCGCCCGGTCAGAGGTCGTCGATCTCGTTGTCCAACGAGATCCAGTCCTTCGAGTCCTGGACGCGGGTCTGTCCGTCACGGATGACGTGCAGGGAACCGTCGACGGCGTGCAGTTCGTACCGCGTGCCGCCGGCCTCGGCGACGTAGACGTCGCGTCGCCAGTCGTATTCGCCCGGCAGGTCGACGGTGTCGCCGCCCTGGGGCTTCACGACGACGCGGAACCGGTCGCCCACGGCGTCACGGCCGCAGATCGAGGTCTTCGCCGCCGTGGTGGTGGACTTGTAGAGGATCACCGGGTAGTCGCCGCCGCACGCCAACGAGAGACCGTCGGTCTGCTGCTGCTGCTTCGTGACGGGGGTCTGGCCGCAGTCCGGCAGCAGGCTGTCGCCCTGGGTGCCGTCGGCGTTGAAGCGCGTGTTCTCGTCCTCGCACTCCGTGACGGTGGGCACCGTCGTCGGCTCGGTCGTGGGCTTCGGCGCCGGGGCCTCGCGACTCGGGTCGACGGTCAGGACCGACTCGGTCGGCTCGGCGGTCGGGGCCGCACCGGTGGTCTGGTCGTCCCCGGAGTCGCCGCCCGAGATCATGTACCACCCGAACACCCCGAGCGTGGCCACGACAGCCAGCACGAGCAGGACAGGACGCGCACCTCGCCAACTCATCGGTCCACCCTAACGGCGACCGGACGAGGGACGAAAACGCTCACTCCCACTCGATGGTGCCCGGCGGCTTGCTCGTGACGTCGAGGACGACGCGGTTGACCTCGTCGACCTCGTTGGTGATGCGGGTGGAGATCCGCTCGAGCAGCTCGTACGGCAGGCGGCTCCAGTCGGCCGTCATGGCGTCCTCGCTCGAGACCGGACGCAGCACGATGGGGTGGCCGTAGGTGCGGCCGTCGCCCTGGACGCCGACCGAGCGCACGTCGGCCAGCAGCACCACCGGGAACTGCCAGATCTCGTTGTCGAGGCCCGCGGCCGTGGTCTCCTCGCGCACGATCGCGTCGGCGCGGCGCAGGATCTGCAGGCGCTCCTCGCTGACGGCGCCGACGATACGGATCGCCAGTCCGGGCCCGGGGAACGGGTGCCGCGAGACGATCGCCTCGGGGATGCCCAGCTCGCGACCGACCTGACGCACCTCGTCCTTGAACAGCGTGCGCAGGGGCTCGATCAGCGAGAACTCGAGGTCCTCGGGCAGGCCGCCGACGTTGTGGTGGCTCTTGATGTTGGCCGCGCCTTCGCCGCCACCGGACTCGACGACGTCGGGGTAGAGCGTGCCCTGCACCAGGAACTTGACCGGCGCGCCCGGGGTGGCGAGCACCTCGCGCTCGGCGGCCTCGAAGGTGCGGATGAACTCGCGGCCGATGATCTTGCGCTTCTCCTCCGGGTCGGTGACGCCGTCGAGGAAGCCCAGGAACTGGTCCTGGGCGTCGACGACCTTCAGGTCGACCCCGGTGGCCGCGACGTAGTCCTTGCGGACCTGCTCGGCCTCGCCCTCGCGCAACAGGCCGTGGTCGACGAAGACGGCGGTCAGCTGGTCGCCGATCGCCTTCTGCACGAGCGCGGTCGAGACGGCCGAGTCGACTCCGCCGGACAGGGCCGAGATGACGCGCGCGTCGCCGACCTGCTCGCGGATCAGCTCGACCTGCTCCTCGACGATGTTGGCGCTGGTCCAGGTGGGCTCGCAGCCGGCGATGCCGAACAGGAAGTGCTCGAGGATCTTCTGGCCGAACTGCGAGTGCATGACCTCGGGGTGCCACTGCACGCCCGCGAGACGGCGGTCGACGTTCTCGAAGGCGGCGACGGTGGCGCGGTCGCTCTTGGCACTGAGGGTGAAGCCCTCCGGCGCCCGCACGACCTCGTCGCCGTGGGACATCCAGCTGACGAGGGTCTCGGGCAGGCCGGCCAGCAGGGTCCCCGGCTCGAGCACCGAGACGGCCGTACGTCCGTACTCGCGCTGACCGGTCTTGGCGACCTCGCCGCCGAGCGCCTGGGCCATGGCCATGAATCCGTAGCAGATGCCGAAGACGGCGGTGCCGGAGTCGACCAGGCCGAGCGGCAGCTGCGGGGCGCCGGTCTCGTACACCGAGGAGGGGCCGCCGGACAGGATGACGGCCTTGGGGTTCTTGGCCAGGATCTCCTCGGACGTCGCCGTGTGCGGCATGATCTCGGAGTAGACCTTCGCCTCACGCACGCGTCGCGCGATCAGCTGGGCGTACTGGGCACCGAAGTCGACGACGATGACGGTGTCGTGATGGGCTTCGGCAACGGACTCAGGAGTTTCGGCGGCCACCCCCCGAGTCTAGTGCCGCCCTCGGGGCCGCCTGTAGGCACTTCGTCGGGCCGCCCCGGCGAGGGCCTCCGCGATGCGGTCAGACCTGCTCGCGGATCTCGCCGACGAGCTCCTCCAGCACGTCCTCGAGCATCACGACGCCGATCACGGTGCCGGACTCGTCGGCCACGCGGGCCATGTGCGAGCCCTTGGCCTGCATCGTGCGCAGGGCGTCGTACAGGCCGCTGGACATCCGCACCGTCGACAGGGGCCGCAGCCACTTGTCCGCGATGGGGCGGTGCCGCGAGGCGTCCTCGGTCTCGAGGACGTCCTTGATGTGCAGGTAGCCCGTCAGCTCGCCGTCGGCTCCGGCGACCGGGAACCGCGAGTAGCCGGTGCGGGCGCACGCCTCCTCGACGTCGACGGGCGTCGACCCCGGGGCGATCGTCACCAGGCTGTCGCGGGGCAGCAGCACCTGGGACACCGTGCCCTCGTGGAAGTCCAGGGCACCGGTGACCAGGCCGTACTCGTCGTCGTCGAGCAGGCCCTCACGGCGCGACTCCTCGAGCAGACCGGCGACCTCGTCGTGGGTGAACGTCGAGTTGACCTCGTCCTTGGGCTCGATGCCGGCCAGGCGCACCGCGCCGTTGGCGATCGCGTTGAGCGCCACCACGAGCGGCTTGAGCACCGCGATGACGCCCAGCATGAACGGACCCAGGATGAGGGCCGCCCGGTCAGGCGCCGCCAATGCCAGGTTCTTGGGCACCATCTCGCCGTAGACGACGTGCAGGAAGACCACCAGGGTCAGCGCGATCGCGAACGAGATCGGGTGCACGAGCGCGTCGGCGACCCCGAAGTACTCGAAGGCCGGCTCCAGCAGGTGCGCGATCGCGGGCTCGCTGATCGCGCCCAGGCCCAGCGAGCACATGGTGATGCCGAGCTGTGCCGCCGCCATCGCGAGGGTGACGTTCTCCATCGCCTTGAGCGCCAGCTTCGCACTGCGCTTGCCGGCCTGGGCCTCGGGCTCGAGCTGCGTGCGCCGGGCCGAGATCAGTGCGAACTCCGCCGCCACGAACAGGGCGTTCAGCAGCAGCAGGACCAAGGTCAGCAGCAACGCCGGCCAGCCGCTCATCGGTCGGCCTCCTGGTCGTCGTCCGAGTCGTCGATCGTCAGCGCGATGCGGTCGATCCGGCGGCCCTCGAGCCGCTCGACCCGCAGGCGCACGGTCAACGGCACCGCGTCGTCCTCGTCGTTCTCGGGGGTGGAGTCGACCTGCAGCACGACGACGTCGTCGCGCACCGCGAGGCGGCCCAGGCGCTCGAGCATCAGGCCGGCGATCGTCTCGTAGTCCTCGCCCTCGGGCAGCGCGACGCCGGTCTGCTCGAAGACCTCGTCCGGTCGCAGCAGACCCGACAGCGACCAGGTCCCGTCGCGGCGGTGCCGGCTCGAGTCGGACACCCGGTCGTGCTCGTCGGCGATGTCGCCGACGATCTCCTCGACGAGGTCCTCGAGCGTGACGATGCCGTCGGTGCCGCCGTACTCGTCCACGACGATCGCCATCTGGTTGTTCTGGTCGCGCAACTGCACCAGCAGCGGATCGAGCTCGAGGGTGTCGGGCACCGTGGCGGCGCGCTCGGCGATCTCGGAGAGGCGGACGCTGCGGCGGCGGTCGGGGTCGACCGCGACGGCCTGCTTGACGTGCACGACGCCGACCACGTCATCGGGCGAGCGACCGATCACCGGGAACTTCGAGTGCCCCGTCTGGCGGGCCGCCTCGATCAGGTCCATCGCGGTGTCGCGCTCCTCGAGGAAGTGGACGCGGACGCGCGGGGTCCGCACGTCGGCCGCGGTGCGATCGCCGAAGGCGATGCTCCGGGCGACCAGTTCGGCGGTCTCGTCGTCGATCGCACCCTCGGACGCCGAGCGCAGGACGAGCGACCGCAGCTCCAGCGGCGAACGAGCGGACCGCAACTCCTCCTGCGGCTCGACACCGAGCCACAGCAGCGTGCGGTTGGCCATGTTGTTCAGGCCGCGGATGGGCCACGCCATCGCCTTGGTGAACGCGCGCTGCATCCACTGCGTGTACGCGGCCGTCTGCTGGGGCAGGGACAGCGCGAGGTTCTTGGGGATCAGCTCGCCGACCAGCATCGTCACGAAGGTGCTCAGGATCAGCGCGATCGCGTAGGACGCGGCATTGAGGCCGCCACCGGACAGGCCGATCGAGGTCAGCGGATCGTGCAGCAGCCGTCCGATCGCCGGCTCGGCCAGGAAGCCGATCGCGAGGTTGGTGATCGTGATGCCCAGCTGGGCGCCGCTCAACTGGGTCGAGAGGGAGTGGAGCGCCTTGGCCGTGCCCTGCGCACCGCGGTCGCCCGCAGCGGCCTCGCGCTCGATCGTGGCGCGGTCGACGGTGACGAAGGAGAACTCCGCGGCGACGAACACCCCGCACGCGAGCATCAGGAGGAACGACGTGAACAGCAGAAGCCATTCGGTCACAGTGCTGGGTCCTCGGATAGGGGGCGTGGACGTCCCACTCTAGCGCTGGGTTGCGAGCGGTATCCTTCTCGTCGTGCCCACGTACCAATACCGTTGCGCCGACTGTGGCGAGCAGCTCGAGGTCAAGCAGAGCTTCTCCGACGCCGCGCTGACGACGTGCCCGGCCTGCAGCGGTCAGCTGCGCAAGGTCTTCGGTGCCGCCGGCGTGGTCTTCAAGGGCTCGGGGTTCTACCGCAACGACAGCCGGTCGACCCCCGGCTCGTCGTCGGGCTCCTCCTCGTCGAGCTCGTCCACGTCCTCCTCGACGTCGTCCTCCTCGAGTTCCTCCAGCGGATCGACGGGCTCCGGCACCGCCTGAGCCCGCTGCACCCGGGCAGCTGTGGACGAACCACACCCCCGGCGCTGATCGTGCCTAGCCTCGCCGCATGGAATCGGTCGCTCGTTTCGTCCTGACCCATCGGCGTGTGCTGGCCGCGATGCTGGCCGGCCTGGCCGTGTGGTCCGCGATCACGGCGGTGACCCACTCCCCCGACTCGCGGGCCGTCGTGGTCGCCGCCCGCGACCTCGGCGGTGGCACCGTCGTGCGGGCGGCGGACCTGCAGGTCCGGCGCATCCCCGACCAGTCCGTTCCCGACGGCACCGTCACCACCGGCGACGTCACCGGGCGCGCCCTCTCGGGAGCGATGCGCGCGGGCGAGATCTTCACCGACCGACGCGTCGTCGACCCGCGCGACCTCGGAGACGGACGCGTCCTGGCCACGGTCGAGGTCCCCGCCGCCACCGGTGAGCTGCTGCGCGCCGGGGACGCCGTGGACCTGCTGGCGGTGGGCGACGAGGGTGATGCGCACCCGGTCGCCACCGGCGTCGAGGTGGTCACGGTCCGCACCGACGTCGAGCGCGAGACGGCGGTCGTCGCCGTGGCCGCCGCCCCCGCCGTGGCCACGAAGGTCGCGCGGGCCTCGGTCACCTCACGGCTCGCCGCCGTGGTGGTGGCTCGCCAGGCGCGGTGAGGCGGGCCTACTGTCGAGAGGTCAGCCCCACCATCGAAGGAGCGACCATGCTTCAAGGTTTCAAGGACTTCCTGCTGCGAGGCAACATCGTCGACCTCGCCGTCGCCGTCGTCATCGGCACCGCGTTCACCGCCCTGGTCAGTACCTTCACCGCAGCGATCATCGAGCCGATCATCAACGCGTTCGGCGGCGCCAACGTCGACGGGCTGTCGTACCAGCTGATCGAGAAGAACGACGCGACCGTCATCGACTTCGCCGCGGTCATCAACGCGATCATCACGTTCCTCATCACCGCCGCGGTGGTCTACTTCATCTTCGTCGTGCCCTCGAAGAAGCTGATGGAGCGTCTCGCCACGGGCCAGGAGGAGGAGCCCGAGGGGCCCAGCGAGGACATCCTGCTGCTGCGCGAGATCCGCGACGCCCTCGGTGGCAGCGCCACGCAGCGCGGGCCGGCCCCGGGGGTCGACCCCACGGCCTGAGGGCTCAGTCCTTGCCGTGGTGCGGGGGGACGTTCCGGCGCAGCTCGTCGTCACGCGTCGAGCCGCCGCGATCGTCGCCCCATCCCTCGGAGCGCTCGTCACGGGTCGTGGAGGGCAGCAGGTCGCCCAGCAGCCGCGCCGCGCGCTCGCGACGGGCTCGGCGGGCGGCCTCCTCGCGCTCCTCAGCCGGCACGGAACCAGTCCGGGGTCAGGACCGGCCGGCTGGGCTTCCAGCCGGTGCGGTCCATGAACAGCTGCGACGTGACCCGCTGCGAGCGGGCCAGCAGCTCGAGCTTGTCGGCCGTGACGCTGAACAGCCAGCGGCGGAAGAACCGGCCGTGGCTGTGGCCCGCGACCCGCGCGATCGCGTCGACGTACTCGCGGCGCTTGAGCGGCTCGGCCCCCACGTTGTAGGCGCCACTGGGCGCGCCCAGGGCGGCGACGGCCGAGGTGCCGATGTCGAGGGGGTGCACCACGTGCATCCACGAGTCGGGGTCGCCCAGGCCGATCGGGAGGCGCTTGCGAGCTCGGTGCACGAGGAACTGCGAGTTCGGGTCGTCGCCGCAGATCAGGCCGTAGCGCAGCCGCACGGCGACGCCGCCGGCCCGCTCGACCCGCTGGGCGTGCTGCTCGGCGACGGTGAGCGGCTCGCTGACCATCGTCACGTCGATCGGGCCGGACTCGTCGATCCACTCCTCGCCGCGAGCGGCGTAGATGAGACTCAGGCTCTGCTGGATCATCAGTCCGGTGCCGCACTCGATCGCCGCGTCGGCCACCACGCCGGCGCCGATCGTGCGGATCCGGTTGATCTGGTTGAGCGATCCGGGCAGCATCGCGGCCGCTCCGACGGGGACGCGCGTGGCGAAGTTGACCACCGCGTCACAGCCACGCATCGCCCGCACCACCGAGGCACGGTCGAGGACGTCGCCCACGATGGCGGTGGCACCGGTCGACTGCACCTGCCGGGCGGCCGTGGGCGAGCGCACGAGTCCGACGACCTCGTGCCCGGCGTTCTGCAGGGCCGGGATCGTCGCCCGTCCCATCACGCCGTTGGCGCCCGTCAGCAGGATTCGCACCCGCCGAGTCTACGGCCGATATCCGAATCGTGAGACGACTGCGGGTGCCAGGAGCGCCACACGGCCCCACTCGACCCATGTCGACCGCGTGACAGGACGGCCATGGAAAGATGGACCGGTGCGCCCCCGTAGCTCAGGGGATAGAGCAACGGTTTCCTAAACCGCAGGTCGGAGGTTCGAATCCTCTCGGGGGCACCCAGGTACGCCGGCGGCCGTCATTGCAGGCGCGACAGGGGAATGCCGCGCCGGGGCGCCCATGGGGAACGGGGACCTCCGGCGCGGCACCTTCACGCCGTCTTGGGGGAAGAACGGCGTGCTCCGGGTGCAGACACCCCCCGTGGCTCCGATGGGGCCCGGGAGAAAAAGGTCCCTCGGTCACCACGACAGTCACAACACTCACACGTGCCCCACCGTCAACACAAGCCCCCCCGGCGCGCGTCGCCGTCCATGAGGTGACCCTCACACCCCTCAGGCCTCGTCACCGCGTCGGAGGTCGATGCTCAGCTCGTCGGCGTCCAGCCGGGCGAGCATCCGCCCGAGCGCAGCACTGCTGAAGGTGCCGAGCGAGCGCTCGTGCAGCAGCATCCGGCGCTGTCGCTCGATGATCTGCAGCCGCAGCCGGTTCATCACGTCGCGGTCGTGCGCGTCATCCTCGGCCTTCTGGGTGACACGCTCGCGCAACAGCTGGGCCTGGTCCGTCGGATCGGCGTCGTCCAGGACCTCGTTGGCCGCCTCCAGCATCCGGGCGTCCAACTGCTCCCACTCCTGGGTCGACTCCTGCTCGCGCCCCGCCAGACCGAGCAGACGCACCAGCACCGACAGCGTGCCGCCCTGCACGACCAAGGAGATCAGCGCCACGAAGAAGGCCACCAGGACCAACAGCGAACGACCGTCGGTCTCGGTGGGCAGCGTCTGGGCCGCGGCCAGCGTCACGACGCCGCGCATGCCCGCCCAGACGAGCACGAGACCCTCGCCCCGCCCGAACCGCGAGGCGTCGTAGAAGTCGATGTCGGCGGCCACCCGGCGCAGACGGCGGCGCGAGCGGGCCGCGCGCGGATGGCGACTGTGCTCGACCTGCGAGCGCCACCGGTCGATCGCCTCGCGGACCTGCGGCGAGCGGCGTTCACGACGACGCTCCATGAGCACGATGGTCGCCGTGTAGCCCGCACGGATGGCCAACGCCACGACGAGCGCCACGGCGGCCAGCGTGAAGGCTCGCGCGACTCCCCCGTCGGTGGTCTCCTCGACGTCCTGGACGAGCGCCGAGACCTCCAGCCCCATCGCGAGGAAGACCACGCCCTCGAGCAGGACCTCGATCGTGCGCCAGTTCTGGTGGTCGGAGAGCCGCTGGCGCGGGCCCAGGTGCTTCGCCCGGCCGTGACCGGTCACGAGGCCCGCGGTGACCGCCGCGACCAGCCCGGAGGCGCCCAGGTGCTCCGCCGGCAGATAGGCCAGGAACGGCACCGTGAAGGAGATCGCGGTCGTCACGGCCGCGTCCTCGATCCGCGCCCGGATGCGCAGCAGCACCGCGCCCACCAGCCACCCGATCGAGACGGCGCCGACGACCGCCCACACGAAGTCGCCCAGGACGCCGGCGGCGCTCACGCCGGCCCCGGTCGCGGCCACGGCGGTCCGCAGCAGCACCAGCGCCGTGGCGTCGTTGAGCAGGCTCTCGCCCTCCAACACCGTGACCACGCGCGAGGGAGCGCCGAGGCGCCGCGCGATCGAGGTGGCGACCGCGTCCGTGGGGCTGACGATGGCACCCAGCGCCACCGCCATCGGGTAGTCGATGCCGTCGATCAGCAGGGTGAACAGGCCGCCGAGCACCAAGGAGCTCACGACGACGAGCAGGACCGACAGCCCGCTGATCGTGCGGAAGTCGCGCCGGAAGTCCATCGTCGGCATGTTGACGGCGGTGGAGTACAACAGCGGTGGCAGGAGCCCCGACAAGATGAACTCCGGCTCGATGACGAACTCGGGAGTGAACGGCAGCAGGCTGACGACCATGCCCACCGCCAGCAGCACGAGCGGGGAGGCGATGCCGATCCGCGGCGCCAGCGCCGAGGCCGCCGTGATCGCCACGATGACGAGAACGGCGATCTGGATCGACTCCATGGCGGTCAGCGTAGGCGAGCGGGCTCTCAGGCGAGCATGTCGCGCACGAGCGGGGCCACCCGGGCCCCGTACAGCTCGATGCTGCGCATCAGCTGCTCGTGCGGCATCGCGCCGTTGGCGTACTTCAGGTCGAACCGGCTGACGCCCAGTGCCTCCATGTTGGTGGCGATCTTGCGGGCGACGGTCTCGGGCGACCCGACGTACAGGGCGCCCTCGGGGCTGGCGTCGCGCTCGAACTGGATCCGCGTGGTGGGCGGCCAGCCGCGCTCGCGGCCGATGCGGTCGCGCTGGGCCTGGAAGTGGGGGAACAGCTCGTCGCGGGCCTGCTCGTCGCTCGGTGCGACGTGGCCGGGCGAGTGCATCCCGATCGGCAGCGGCTCGACGCCGTCGGCGGCCAACAGGTCGCGGTAGTAGTTCGCCAGCGGCACGAACTGCGCCGGGGGCCCGCCGATGATCGCCAGCATGAGCGGCAGCCGGTAGTGCGCCGCCCGCACGACCGACTGCGGCGTGCCGCCGACGCCGATCCACGCCTTGAGCCGGCCCGACTCGGTGGGCGGGTACACGCGCTGGTCCGTCAGCGGCGGACGGATCGAGCCGGACCACGTCACGGGCTCCTCGGTCAGCAGGGCCGTGAACAGATCGAGCTTCTCGGCGAAGAGCCGCTCGTAGTCGGCCAGCTCGAAGCCGAACAGCGGGAAGGACTCGGTGAACGACCCGCGGCCCAAGATGACCTCGGCGCGGCCGTTCGAGAGGGCGTCGAGCGTCGAGAAGCTCTCGAAGACGCGGATCGGGTCGTCGGAGCTGAGCACCGTGACGGCCGAGCCGAGGTGGATCCGCTCGGTGCGCGCAGCGATCGCGCCCAGGACGACGTCGGGGGCGGTGATCGCGAAGTCGTCGCGGTGGTGCTCGCCCAGTCCGATGAAGCTCAGGCCCACGCGGTCGGCCAGCACCGCCTGGTCGACGACCTGCCGCAGCACGACGGCCTGGTGGAGCGGGGCACCGTCGGGACCCGCCGCGACGTCGCCGAAAGTGTCCAGGCCCAGCTCGACGGCGGCCGGATCGATGCTCGAGGTCATCGCCCCACCCTAGTGCCGGAGGCTGGCCCCGATCAGCGCCAGCGGCGGATGCTGTAGACCAGCAGCACGAGGGCGATCAGGTCCGAGAACCAGATGCCGACCGCACCGACCCAGCCGGCGGCGGGCAGCTCGGGGCCGAAGCCGACGCCGAGGATCTCGAACTCGGGGATCTGCGGGGACAGGAACCAGACCAGCCCCACGGCGCCGACCCAGATGATGCCCAGGACGCTGACCAGGATGCGCGGGATGGTGGCGACGCCGTACTGGGCGGCCTCCATGGCCTTCGCCTCGAGCGGGTCGACCAGCCGGTCGGCCCACGTGTAGTGGCGCGCCAGCAGGACGATGCCGCCGAACATGCCCAGCAGGCCGGGACCGGGCATGACCAGCATGAGGATGCCCAGGACGACGAGGGTCCAGCCCAGTGCCTCGGAGCCGGTGCGCTCGAACCAGCCCCGCACGCGTGCGCCGATCGTCATGGCGCAAGCATGCCAGCCGGGCTGCAACCCCAGACCGGACGAGGAGGAGTGCGGCTCACCGCGAGACGAAGATGTGGGCGGCGGCTTCGGGATCGATCTCGGCCGTCTCGGACTGACGTGCGACGACGAGGCCGTCGTGGCCCCGCGAGGCCAGGACGTCGTTGCCGGGCAGGGCGCCGACACGGCGCAGCACGGACATGACCTCGGTGTCCTTCTGCAGCTCCTCGGCGATCCGGCGCACGACCACGCGCACCGGCTCCTCGCCGATCGCGGCGGTCAGCAGGGACTGCACGCCGTCGAGGAAGTCGATCGGCGTCTCGTCCTGACCCAACTCGCCCAGGCCGGGGATCGGGTTGCCGTACGGAGACTCGGTCGGGTGGCCGAGCAGCTCGATGAGCCGGCGCTCGACCTGCTCGGACATCACGTGCTCCCAGCGACAGGCCTCTTCGTGGACGTACTCGATCTCCAGACCGATGACGTCGGTGAGCAGCCGCTCGGCGAGCCGGTGCTTGCGCATCACGCGGATGGCCAGCGAGCGGCCGCGCTCGGAGAGCTCGAGGTGTCGGTCGCCCTCGACCGTCAGCAGTCCGTCGCGCTCCATGCGCGCCACCGTCTGGCTGACCGTCGGGCCACTTTGGTGGAGGCGCTCGGCGATCCGCGCGCGCAGCGGGATGATCCCCTCCTCCTCCAGCTCGAAGATGGTCCTCAGGTACATCTCGGTGGTGTCGATGAGCTCGCTCACGCGGCCATTGTTCCATGCCGGGACCAATCAAAGGTCCGCCGACCTGCACCCCCGTCCCCGGCGGGAGAGGATGCACTCATGCCCGTCGCGCTGATGTGGTTCCGCAGCGACCTGCGGCTCCGCGACCACCCGGCGCTGCGCGCCGCACTGGCCGCGGGCACGGACGGCGTCGTGCCCGTCTTCGTCCTCGACGACCACCTCGACGTGACCCGGATGCCGGTCCGCGCGGCGTACCTGTCGCGGCTGCTCGCGGAGTTCGACGAGCGGATCGGTGGCCTGCACCTCGTCCGAGGTCGCCCGGAGGTCGAGATCCCGCGGCTCGTGCGGCAGACCGGCGCCACCAGCGTGCACGTGACGGCCGCCCACACGCCGTACGGGCTGCGCCGCGACCAGGCGGTCGCCGAGGCGCTCGGCACCGTCCCTCTCGTGCGCACCGGGTCGGGCTACGCCGTCGACCCGGGCACGATCCGCAAGACCGACGGCACGGCCTACCGGGTCTTCACGCCGTTCTTCCGGTCCTGGCAGGACCGCGGCACCGGTCGGCCGGTGGAGCCGATCGATCCTGCAGGCATCCCCTGGCTCCGGCCCGGTGGAGGGACGGGCCTGCCGGAGGCCGAGCCGCCGGACGGAGTCGCGCTCCCGCCCGTCGGCGAGCGCGCCGCGCTCGAGCACTGGCACCGGTGGCTCGACGACCACGTCGATGCCTACGCCACCGAGCGCGACCGACCCGACCTCGACACCACCTCGCGGATGTCGGTGCACCTGAAGTGGGGGACGGTGCACCCGCGCACCCTGCTGGCCGACCTGGCCGAGCGCGCCTCGGACGGGGCTCGCGCCTACGAACGTCAGCTGGCCTTTCGCGAGTTCTACGCCGACGTGCTGCACGAGCGGCCGGACTCGGCCCACGGCTACTACGACCGGCGGTACGAGCGCATGCGGTACGACGAGCCGGCCGGCGACTTCGAGGCGTGGCAGCAGGGCCGCACCGGCTTCCCGTTCATCGATGCCGGGATGCGCCAGTTGCTCGCCGAGGGCTGGATGCACAACCGGGCGCGGATGGCAGTGGCCAGCTTCCTGGTGAAGGACCTGCACCTGGAGTGGACCCACGGCGCGCACTGGTTCCTGGAGCGACTCGTCGACGCCGACCTGGCGAACAACCAGCACGGCTGGCAGTGGGTCGCCGGCTGCGGCACGGACGCTGCCCCGTACTTCCGCGTCTTCAACCCCGTCGCCCAGGGTCGGCGCCTCGACCCCGACGGGACCTACGTCCGGCGCTGGGTGCCCGAGCTGCGCGACGTCCCGGGTCCGGCCGTGCACGAGCCCTGGACCCTCGACGCACCGCCGGCCGACTATCCGCCGCCCTTGGTCGATCACGCCCTCGAGCGGGCGGAGGCACTGCGCCGGCACGCCGACCTCGGACGATAGCGTCGAGGCATGGTCACCATCGCGCGCCAGTTCAACGGTCCCCCCGACTCCGGCAACGGTGGTTGGGTCAGCGGTCTGGTCGCCGAGGCGTGGCTCGGCCGGGGTCACGACGGCCCGACGACGGCGCGGCTGCGGATGCCGCCTCCGCTGGACACTCCCCTGGCCTGGGAGCACGACGCCGACGAGACCCGCCTGATGACCCACGGCGGCGCGGTCGTGGGCACGGCGGGACCGGGGTCGTTCACGCGTGATGCTCCGCCGTTCGCCGACGCCGAGACCGTCACGGCGGGACTCAAGGCCTACCCCGGCTTCACCACGCACCCGTTCGACCAGTGCTTCACGTGCGGCACCGCGCGCGGCGAGGGCGACGGCCTGCGGATCTTCAGCGGCCCGGTGGGTGGCGATCTGACCGCGGCGCCGTGGCACGTGCACGAAGCGCTCGTCGAGGCGGACGGCACGGCCGGCACGCCGATCGCCTGGGCCGCCCTGGACTGCCCCGGTGGATGGGCGGCCGACTTCTCGGCGCAGCCGATGGTGCTGGGAACCATGACGGCCGAGGTGTACTCCTCCCCCGTCGCCGGCCGGACCTATCACGCGGTCGGGCAGCTGGCCCGCCGCGAAGGCCGCAAGTTCTTCACCAGCACCGCGCTCCACACCCCCGAGGGCGAGCTCGTCGGCCGCTCGGAGCAGGTCTGGATCCAGATCGACCTGGCCACCTTCGGCAGCTGACCCGCCCCTCCCCCGTCCCGAGATTTGCTCCATTTTCTGCGTTTCAACCCGGTTGAAAGGTCGAGATCGGAGCAAATCTCGGGAGGTCAGGGGGTCGGGTGACGCCCGTCGTAGGCGAGGAAGCGTCGCCGCAGGGCCACTGAGAGCAGGACGCCGGCGATGCACAACCCGCCGCCGACCACCATCGCCCACGGCGCGCCCGTGAACTCGGCCAGTGAGCCGATCAGGAAGTCGCCCAGGCGGGGCCCACCCGCGACGACCACGATGAACAGGCCCTGCATGCGCCCGCGCATCTCGTCGGGCGCCGCGGTCTGCAGGATCGTCGAGCGGTAGGCCGCGCTGATCATGTCGGCGGCACCGGACAGCGCCAGGCACGTCACGGCGAGCCACAACAGGCCGGGCAGGCCGATCGCCGAGAAGCCCGCCGCCGCGACGCTCGCGCCGTAGACGACGATCGCCACCACGATCGCGATCCCGTGGCGGTGCACCCGGCTGACCCAGCCCGAGAACACGAACGCCGCCAGCGACCCGATCGCCGGAGAGGCCTGGAGCAGCCCCAGGGACGAGGCCCCTGCGTCACCGCCCTGCGACGTGGCGTAGACCGTCGCGGCCAGCGCCGGGAACAGCGCGCGCGGCTGCGCAAACACCATCGCGCACAGGTCGACCACGAAGGACATCGCGATGTTGGGCGCGGTGCGCAGGAACCGCAGCCCTTCGACGACCGACCGCAGCCCGGGCACCGGCATGGGCTTGGCCGGCGGCAGCGCGGGCAGGCGCACGACCGAGTAGAGCGCCGCGACGTAGAGCAGCACGTCCACCACGTAGGCCGCCTCGACACCGCGCCAGGCGATCAGGACGCCGCCGAGCAGCGGGCCGACCGTGAACGACAGGTTGGTGGCGGCCATCCCCAGCGCATTGGCAGCCGGCAGCAGGTGCGCCGGCAGCAACTGCGGCAGCATCGCGGCGCGGGCCGGGTTGTTGACCGCGAAGAACAGGGCCTGCACCGCGACGACGCCGTAGAGGAAGCCCACCGACTCCAGACCCGCGACGCTGTGCGCCACGAGCGCGATCGAGGAGATCCACAGCCCCATCGCCGACGCGAGCGCCACCGTGCGCCGGTCGAAGGCGTCCACGAGCGCCCCGCCGTACAGCCCGCCGATCACCAGCGGCAGCAGGCCCGCCAGCCCGACCAGGCCGACCGAGAACGACGACTCCGTCAGCAGCCAGACCTCCCACGCGATCGCCACGACCGACATCTGCTGGCCGAAGCCCGAGACCGCCTGCCCGATCCACAGCCTCCGGTAGGCGGCCGAGGCGCGCAGGGGGCGCAGGTCGGTCAGCACGTTCGGCACCGCAGCAGCCTAGGGGCGACCCTGCGTGACGGCCCGTCGTGTCCACGTCAGGGGGCGAGCCGGTCCCTCTCCCACCGGTCGCCCGACCGGGTGAACCGGATCCGGTCGTGCAGCCGGTTCTCGCGGCCGTGCCAGAACTCGACGACCTCCGGGACGATCCGGTAGCCGCCCCATCCGTCGGGACGCCGCTCGGCCGCTCCGGCCGCCTCAGCCTCGGCCCAGCGGCGCTCCAGCTCGTCACGTCCGTCGACCACGTGGGACTGCGGCGACGAGGCCGCGCTGATCCGCGCGCCCTCCGGCCGGGCCAGGAAGTACGCGTCCGACTCGGCCGGATCGAGGCGCTCGACGGGACCCTCGATCCGCACCTGGCGCTGCAGCGGATGCCAGAGCAGGACGGCCGCGGCCCGCGGGTTCTCGGCCAGCTCACGGCCCTTGCGCGACTCGTAGTTGGTGAAGAAGACGGCCCCGTGCTCGTCCAGGCCCTTGAGCAGGACGATCCGCAACGACGGCGCACCGTCTGCCGTCGCGGTGGCCACCGCCATCGCGTTCGGCTCGTGCACGCCGGCCGCCACCACCTCGGCGAGCCAGGTCTGAGCGAGGGCGATCGGATCGTCCCCGGCGTCCTCGTCGGCCAGCCCGCTGCGCGCGTACTCGGTCCGCATCCGGGCCAGCTCGTCGTTCGCCATGGGTCCACGGTAGCCAGCGCGAGGCCGCAGAGGGCTGTGCTACCGGCCGGTAGGGTGACCGCCCTGCTCCGAACCTGTGAGGCGCAGGGCACTATGGGGGCATGACTCAAGTGCACCACGGATTGGAAGGCGTCGTAGCGTTCGAGAGCGAGATCGCCGAACCCGACAAAGAAGGATCCGCACTCCGGTACCGCGGCGTCGACATCGACGACCTGGTCGGCCGTGTGCCGTTCGAGAAGATCTGGGGCCTGCTGGTCGACGGATCCTATGATCCCGGCCTGCCCCCGGCCGAGCCGTACCCCATCCCCGTGCACTCCGGCGACATCCGCGCCGACGTCCAGAGCGCGATCGCCCAGATGGCTCCCGTGTGGGGCCTGCGTCAGCTCTACGACATCCAGACGCCCGAAGAGGTGCGCGACGACCTCGCCCGCACCGCCGTGATGGTCCTGTCGTACGTGGCCCAGGCCGCGCGCGGCCTCGGCAAGCCGATGGTGCCCCAGGCCGAGATCGACAAGTGCGACACGATCGTCGAGCGGATGCTGACCCGCTGGCGCGGTGAGGTCAACCCCGATCACGCCAAGGCCATCGACGCCTACCTCGTGTCGGCCGCCGAGCACGGCATGAACGCCTCCACCTTCACCGCCCGCGTCATCGCCTCCACCGGCGCCGACGTCGCCGCCGCGCTGTCCGGCGCGGTCGGTGCGATGTCGGGCCCGCTCCACGGCGGCGCCCCCTCGCGCGTCCTGGGCATGATCGAGCAGGTCGAGAAGACCGGCGACGCCACCGCGTACGTCAAGCAGCTCCTCGACTCCGGCGAGCGCCTGATGGGCTTCGGCCACCGCGTCTACCGCGCCGAGGACCCGCGCGCCCGCACGCTGCGCCGGACCGCCAAGGAGCTCAACGCTCCGCGCGCCGAGGTCGCCGAGGCGCTCGAGCAGGCCGCCCTGAAGGAGCTGCGCGAGCGCCGCCCCGACCGCGTCCTCGAGACGAACGTCGAGTTCTGGGCCGCGATCGTGCTGGACTTCGCGGAGATCCCCTCCAACATGTTCACCGCGATGTTCACGTCGGCCCGCACGGCCGGCTGGAGTGCCCACATCCTCGAGCAGTACAAGACCGGTCGCCTGATCCGCCCCTCGGCCATCTACACCGGTCCCGAGTCGCGCAAGGCCGACGAGGTCGAGGGCTGGAACCCGGACTGGGCCAACAGCTGACGACTCGCGACGAACGATGACGGGGCCGGTACCGGGTGGTACCGGCCCCGTGTCGTCCGCTCAGCGCTTCGGGCGCAGGGTGAGGACTCCGTCGGCCTGATAGCTCTGACTCTCGGTGGCCGTGCCGCCCGGTGAGGTGTACGTGGTCCGGCCGCTCTGGCGCCACGTGACCTTCGACGTGGCGCTCGACCAGGCGATCGTGTAGTCGGGCTTCTGGTGCCACCAGTACTCACGCAGCTCCAGCCTCGGGACCGGGGAGACGTTGCCGATGTTCTGGCCGACGCAGTCGAGCCGAGGGGTCTCGACCGATCCGAGGGTCTGCTGGAGCCCGAAGGCCGCCCGGGGCCCGTGCTGCGTGCCCGGAAACTCGATCGTGGCCCGGGTGGCCCGTACGGCTCAGGAGCCCGATGGACCGGGGGTGATACCAAGCCCACCGGCGCGGGTCAGGCCGGCGGGGTGCCGCGCTCGGCCTCGGTGAAGACGGCGTCGATGACGCGGTCGGACGCGTGTCCGTCCTCGAGGCTGCCGAAACGCTCGCGGAACGCCGCGAGCCGGTCGGCGTACCGCGTCTCGAGGTCCGACAGGTTCGCCACGGCGTCGATGACCTCGTCGCTCGTGCGCACCACCGGCCCGGGCGCGATCTCCTCGAGGTCGACGTAGAAGCCCCGCAGCTCGTCGCGGTAGTGCTCCAGGTCGTACACGTACGAGATGATCGGCCGCTGCCGCTGGGCGTAGTCGAACATGATCGACGAGTAGTCGGTGATGAGCGCGTCGGCCACCAGCAGCAGGTCCTGGGTGTCGGGGTACTTCGAGACGTTGACGATGCTCGCGTCGAGGTCCTTGGGCCAGGTGAACTTCACCAGCGGGTGCAGACGCACCAGCAGCGTCACGTCCGAGCCGAGCCGCTCGGCGAACCGACCGAGATCGAGCGCCATGTCGTGGGCCCACGCGCCCTTGGCGCCGGCGGCGCGACCGTCGTCGCGGAAGGTCGGCGCGTAGAGCACGACCGTGCGGTCCTCGGCCAGGCCGAGGCGGAGCCGGGTCTCGCGGGCGCGGCGGCGCCCCTCCTCGGTGTGGAAGACGTCGTTGCCCGGATAGCCCGACTCGATGATCGGCCCGGTGAACCCGAAGGCGCTGCGGAACGCCGCGGTGGCGTACTCGCTCGGCGAGACCAGGGCCGACCAGCGCTCGACCAGCTCCTGGGCCTTCCGGTGGTAGTCCTCGGCGCGGCCGTGCATGACCGGGACGTCGTTCTGCATCCGCTTCAGCGGCGTGCCGTGCCAGGTCTGCAGGTAGTACGTGCCGCGCGGGCGCTTGCACAGGTCGTGGACGTTCTGGTTGAACACCCAGTAGCGGGCTCGCGACAGCGTCCAGAAGTACCGCGGGGTCAGCCGGAAGACCTTGTTCGTGCCCGGCGGGACGCGCAGCGTGGAGTTGTTGACGTACCAGAGCTCAAGCGGCGTGCCCCGCTCGTGGAGGCGCTCGAAGAGGGCCCGCGGGCTGCCGCCGTAGGCGTTGCCGCGGTCGCTCTCGAAGACGACGACGTCGCGGCGCGGCAGCAGGCTGCCGAGGCGGAACATCCAGCCCATGACGCGGTAGTAGTGCGGCCCGGCCCGGAACCGCAGGAACGCGTCGCGCACGCCGCGCCGGTTCCGCAGCCGCAGCAGGCGCGTGGACAGGCCGTCCGCGGTGCGCACCATCTCGTAGTTGCGCTCGCAGTAGCCGGTCGGCGGGAGCTCGAGGTACTTGGCGGCGCGGCGGGCGTACTGCTCGTCCATCACGAAGTCGCCGTCCGCGGACCGGGCGACCTCGGCCGCGAGGTCGGTGGCGCGGTGGGCGATCGGCCCCGGCAGCTCGGTCGCCGCGTCGATGAACGGGGTCCGGGCGCCGGTGAGGACCGCGTCGTCGAACCGGAAGAAGAACACCGGGCGGCGCAGGAATGCGGCGTCCCACGCCACGCTCGAGTAGTCGGTGACGAGCGCGGCGCTGGTGCGGATCAGCTCCTGCACGTCCGCGTCCCGCGGCGCGATCGTGATGCCCTCGAGGTGCAGCTCGTCGACCACGGCCCGCAGGTTCGGGTGCATCACCATGAGGATCTCGACACCCTCGCGGCGCAGCCGCTGGATCTGCGGATCGTTCAGGAACTCGGTCCAGTGCGCGAGGTAGGCGCTCTGCAGCACGCTCTCGCGGCTGGACAGCCAGTCGCGCCAGGTCGGCATGACCAGCAGGCGGCGGCGCACCGTGGGCTCGCCGGCGAACAGCGTGTCGTACCGGGCGAAGCCCGTGACCTTGACCTGGGACGGGAAGTAGTCGAGGTCCTCGATGAAGATCTGCTTCTCGGCCGCCGAGTTCACGACCGCGCGATCCGGCGGCATCTCCTGCATGTGCAGGCGGCCGTAGTTGAGCCGCACGTTCTTCATGCCCGTGACGCCGTGCTGCAGGAAGACCCGCAGGCCCTGGGCGTGCCGCGCGAGCGTGGTCGAGCGCGAGGCGTGCAGGTACTCGGCGTGGTGGCTGCCCACGAACCGTGAGGCCAGGACGGTGTAGCGGATGTGGTCGCGCGACCGGGCCGTGACCACGTTCCCGAAGGGCTCGACCTTGGCGCGGTCGGGCGAGTCGGCGTCGATCACGTAGTAGGCACGACGCCGGGGCTGGTTCGTGCGGATCCAGCGGAAGAGCGCGAAGCCGTTGTCCTGGGCCTTGTAGGGCACCTCGCCGACCAGCCAGATGCCCGAGAACGGGCGGATCGGGGCCAGCAGCCACGCCCAGCGCACGAGGCGGCGCAGGTAGGCGTGGTTCGCGACCGTGAACCGCTCGGACCAGAACGCCAGTCGCTTGGCGCGGAACGTCAGGTACGGCACCCACTGGTCGACGTGCCCGCCACCGCGCGTCGGCACGGGCAGGTCGCGCAGCCGGGTCCGGGCGAAGCTCTTCTGGGCGAAGGGCACGCGCACGGGCAGGTCGAAGCCGTCGAGGTCCAGCACCAGGTGCGGGTCGATGACCCCCTCGCGCTCCTCGTCATCGACAGCGTCCGGCTGCACGTCGAAGGAGATCCGGTACTCGTGCAGGCCGTACGCGGCCGTGGCGTCGCGCGGCTCGACCGTGACCGGGATCTCCTGCGTGGTGCCCGAGAACCGCCACACGAGCGCGAGGTGCATCTCGCGGACGGGCCGCGAGAACGTCTTGAGGTCGAAGTCGGCGCTGATCCCGCGCGGACCGACCTCGAGGCGACGCCCCTCGACCTCGAAGCGACGGATGGGCTCGAGTGCGTACCGGACGGACACGTTGCCCTGGTCGGTGACGTGCGACCAGGCGTGCACCTCCTCGCCGAACGGCGACGAGGCGCCCACGAGGTCGATCCGGTCCATCGCGGCCGCGGTGTCGGTGCGGTCGAACCGGCCCAGCCGCAGCTCGGTGCGCTGGGCTCCGCTGCCCTCGACCTCGACGAAGAGGTCGAACCGGCCGGCGGCGCGGCCTCCGGCCTCCCACAGCTCGGCGGGATCGAGGACGAAGGAGAAGTGCCGATCAGGGCTCTGCTCGAGTCGCAGGGCGACCTGGCCGAGCCGGCTGGCCGGCCGGACGACCAGGGCGACCACGCGCACCGGGTCGCGGAACTCGCCGGTGTAGACGATGCGGCCGTCGTCGTGGCGCACGACGAGCTCGGCGTGGGGCCGCGGCGCCGGGGCCTGGCCACGGGCGCGGCGGATGCGGTCCTTGACGCTCTCGGGGACCATCGCCGCGACTCGACGACGCACTCGACCCACGTCAGGCATGCTCTCCTCGGTTCCCGTCGACTTCGCTGGCACGCGAATGCCGAGTCTAGTGGGGCCGGCCTCCCGCGCACCGTGCGCCCGCCGTGGACCGCGGACGCGGCGTTGGGGGCGAGCCCGTATCGTGGTGCGGTGCCCGCCAGCCCGCCCCGTGACCGGTTCCGTGCCGAAATCGCGGCTCTGCGAGCCTGCGCCGTGCTGCTCGTCGTGCTGTACCACCTGTGGCCAGGACGGCTGCCCGGCGGGTACATCGGCGTCGACGTCTTCTTCGTGATCTCCGGATTCCTCATCACCGGGCACCTGCTGCGCGAGACGGCGGACACGGGCCGGATCGACCTGGCCCGCTTCTGGGCCCGGCGGGCCCGCCGCCTGCTGCCGGCCGCCTATCTGGTGCTGGGCGCCTCGGCCCTGGCCGTCTGGCTGTGGATGCCGCTGGCGACGTGGCGCCAGAACTTCACCGAGGTCATCGCCTCGGCGCTGTACGTCCAGAACTGGGCCCTGGCCGCCGACTCGGTCGACTATCTCGCGGCGGACGCCGATCCCACCGCGGTGCAGCACTACTGGACGCTCTCGATCGAGGAGCAGTTCTACCTGGTGTGGCCGCTGCTCGTGCTGCTGGCCACCGTGCTCGCCGTGCGACTGGGCCGTTCGCACCGGCTCATGGTGGGGATCGTGCTCGGCACGGCCACCGTCGCGAGCCTGGCCTACTCGCTGTGGATCACCCAGGCCAATCCCCCGGCCGCCTACTTCGTCACCCCTGCCCGCGCCTGGCAGTTCGGGGCGGGAGCCCTGCTGGCGCTGGTCATGGGCAGCGCCACCGTCAGGCGCGGCGGCCCCACGTTCCTGCTCTCGTGGGCCGGCTTCCTCACCCTCGCCTGGTGCGGTCTGAACTACGACGAGACGACCCCGTTCCCCGGCACGGCGGCGATCCTGCCCGTCATGGCGACCCTCGCGGTGATCTGGGCCGGCGAGCCGACCGGCCGCCTCTCCCCCACGCCCCTCATGCGCTGGCGGGTCACCCACGAGCTCAGCGAGATCTCGTACTCGATGTACCTGTGGCACTGGCCGCCGATCGTGATCCTGCCGTACGTCCTGGGCCACGAGCTCGGGCTCGCGCCGCGGATCGGGATCCTGGTGTTCACGATCGCGGCCGCCTGGGCGACCAAGCGCTGGGTCGAGGACCCGATCCGCTTCACCCATCGCTTCGGCCTGCGCAAGCCCGCGATCACCGGCCTGGCCACCCTCGGCGGTGCCGCGGTGCTCGTCTCGGGCTGCCTCGTGGGGCACCAGAGCGCCGTCGCCGCCGAGGAGCGGGCCGGACGCGTCGCCGAGCAGCTGGTCGAGGACGCGCCGCCGTGCTTCGGCGCCGCGGCACGCGACCCCGAGAAGCCCTGCCACAACCCCGAGCTCGACGACCAGCTCGTGCCCAGTCCCGAGGCCGCCGCCGAGGACTACGCCTCGGGCTACCCGGGCTGCTTCGCCGGCGTCCACGACACCGAGCTGAACGACTGCACCTTCGGCGACCTCTCGGACCGGTCACTGCCGCACGTGACGCTGCTGGGCGACTCCCACGCCCGCTCGTTCCTGCCCGCCCTGGTGCGGATGGCCGACCAGAAGCTCATCACCGTGTCGGCCCAGCTCAAGAGCAGCTGCGCCTGGACCCGCGACGAGATCGAGCACGAGGACCCGCTGCGCGTCAGCACCTGCCAGGAATGGAAGGACAACCTCCAGGCCTGGTTGCTGGAGCGGGCCCCGCAGACGGACCTGATCCTCACGACCGGCTACGCCAAGATGCTCACGGGCTCCCAGCAGGAGCGCGTCGAGAGCATGGAGGCGGTCTGGCGCCCTGTTCTGGAGAAGGGCGTCCGGATCGTGGCGATCCGCGACAACCCCCGACTGCCGAAGTCGCCGCAGAAGTGCCTCTCGCAGCTCGACGAGATCACGCCCGACGCCTGCGCCGTCGACCGTGACGAGGCGCTGGGTCACTTCGACGCGTTCCTCGCGACCGGCAAGCACATCGACGGCGCCCAGGCCCTGGACCTGAGCCAGTTCTACTGCGATCGCACGACCTGCCCGGCCATCATCGGCGGGGTGAACGTCTACCGCGACATCACGCACCTGAGTGTCACCTACGTGCGCACCATGACGCCGTACGTGTACCGCCGGCTGGTCGGCATGGGCGCGCTGCCGCGACCGTCCTGACCGCGGCGGAACCGGAAGAAGAACTGCCGCGACGCCGCATCACCCCCCCGAGGCGATCCGACGACGCGGCAGTCGTATGTGTTGACATTAACCCATCAGGTAGTCCTTTGGAACTATCTGCGTGGTTCTTTCGGCGTGTCACGCCATGTTCAGCCCAAGGTGACGAGCTCGGTGACGTCGTCACTGGGCAGCGAGTCGGCCACGGCGGTGACGTTCATGCGGTTCAGATTGACGGCCGCGTGGTGCTGCGAGAGGAAGGCCGTCTCGGAGGCGTCCATCCCCGTCGCGATGCGCAGCATCGTCTCGCGCGGGGCCAGCGACGTCGCATCGACGACGTGCCAGTCGCCCTCGACGTACGCCTCGGCGACCGCGTGGAAGTCCATCGGCTGCAGGCCCGGCGCGTAGACCGAGACCAGCCGGGCCGGAACGTCGTGCGCGCGCAGCAGGGCGATCACGAGGTGGGCGAAGTCCCGGCAGACACCCTGGCGCTTCAGCATCGTCTGCACGGCTCCGTCGGTCGGCTGACTGCTGCCGGTCACGTAGGACAGCTGGGTGCCGACCCAGGAGGTCACCGCGTCCAGCAGCGGCTTGCCGGACAGGCCCTTGAACTCGGCGCGCGAGATCGCGAAGAGCGAGTCCGACTCGGCGTAGCGGCTCGGCCGGCGGTACTCGATGATGTCGAGCTCCTCGGTGACGATCGGCCGGGCACGGCCCTCGACGACGGCCTCGTAGTCGATGGTGATCGGTCCGGGAGGCGCGTCGATGCGGTGCAGGCGCGTCTCGTGCCGTCCCGCGATCTCCCGCGCCTCCAGCTCGACGCCGTTCTGGACGACGGTCAGCGTCTCGCTCTGGGTCGTGATGTTGCCGGCCACGGCGATGGACAGGACGAGGTCGGCTCGGTCGAAGGCGTGCAGTTCGAGATGGGCGGAGACGGTGCGCTTCACCGGTCCATGCTGGCACGCCCGACCCGAGAGTGCGCGCTGCGCTGACCGGCCCTCAGTGATCGAACGCGTCGAGGATCTCGTCGGCGGCCGCCGCCGGGGACAAGCGACCGGCCAGGACCTCGTCGCGCACCCGTTCGCGGACCTTCGCCACGGAGTCGTCCGTCGCCAGCCGCTGCTCGATCTCGTCACGCACCAGCGCCCACGTGAAGTCCAACTGCTGCTGCGCGCGCTTGCTCGCCACACCGCGCTGGCCCATGAACTCGCGGTGCCGCAGGACACGACTCCAGACGGTGTCGATCCCCGAACCCTCGAGGGCGGAGCAGGTCAGCACGGGGGGCACCCAGTCCTGGGTGCCGGCGTACACCAGGCGCAGGGCACCGGCCAGCTCGCGTGCGGTCGACTCCGCCTCGCGGGCCCGCTCACCGTCGGCCTTGTTGACGGTGATGACGTCCGCGATCTCGAGGATGCCCTTCTTGATCCCCTGCAGCTGGTCGCCGGTGCGCGCCAGGGTGAGGAACAAGAACGTGTCGACCATGCCGGCGACCGTGATCTCGGACTGGCCGACGCCGACGGTCTCGACCAGCACGACGTCGTACCCGGCGGCCTCGAGGACCGTCAGCGCCTGGCTGGTCGCCCGGGCGACGCCGCCGAGACTGCCGGCGCTGGGCGACGGGCGGATGTAGGCGTTCGGATCGGTCGACAGGCGCACCATGCGGGTCTTGTCGCCCAGTACCGAGCCACGCGTGCGGACGCTGGACGGATCCACGGCCAGGACGCCGACGCGGTGTCCGCGGCCGGTCAGATGGACGCCGAGCGCCTCGATGAATGTCGACTTGCCGACTCCGGGGACACCGGAGATCCCGACCCGCACCGCACCACCGACCTTCGAGTCGGGCGCGGCCGTGAGCTCGGCCAGCAGCTCGCGCGAGGCGGTGCGGTGGTCGGTCCGGCGGGACTCGACGAGGGTGATGGCCCGCGACACCGCCGCCCTCCTGCCCTCGCGGACACCGTCGATCAACTGGGTCAGGTCCGTCACGCCTGCATCGTAGTCGGGGATCACCGCGTGACGGACGAGGGCGTGAGCCCGAAGTCGGTCAGCGTCGCGGCGACGTGATCGTGCAGCTCGGGCCGGTCGAGTCCGCCACCGACCGGGTGCGCGATCACCGAGAGGTACACCGCGTCCAGCGCACCACCGGCCAGCACGTAGAGCTTGCCGCCGAGCCGGTCCAGCTCGGCCGCCGTCTGTCCGGGCTCCGCGGAGCGCACCCAGAAGTCCACGGGCGCTGCGCCGTCGATGCGCATGATCGCCGGGTCGAGCCGACCGTGGTTGGAACAGCCGACGGGCGACGAGGTCGACCCCATCGCCAGCTGCTCGGCCCGGCGCACGACGACCGGCGGCGTGATCGGCACGAGGGGCAGCACCGCGAGCATGTCGTGAGGGCGCTCGGCCCGCTCGCGCAGCGCGGTCTTGGTGGCGGCCCGCAGGCCGGTGAGATCCCGGTCCAACCCTCGGGGGTCGGCGTGGACCGTCACCGAGTCCAGCGCGTTCGCACGGGTGTCGCCCTCGACCCGGACGCTGACGGGCACGGCGAGCGCGACCCGCCCGTCGGCGTCGGTGCGACCGAACCGCTGCGCCAGGCGAGCCGCGAAGGCCGACACGAGGGTGTTGCTCGTGCCACCGAGCCGGGCCGCCGCGGCGTCCCAGTCGGCCCGGGTGACGCGCACGCAGGCTGCGGCGGGATGGAACGATTCGGGCTCGACGGGCGGCAGCGCCGCGGACTCCCGCTGCGGCGTCGGGGAGGACGCAGGCGCCGACCCGGCGGACTCGGCCCGCGCCACCGCGATCCCGGCGATCACCGCACGGGCCACCGCCGGCAGCTCGCGGACGAAGGTCACGAGGTCCGACCACAGCAGCTCGCGCCACGGCCGGGCGCCGCGCGGCCGGTAGACAGGGCGACGCGCGACACCCTTGACGGCGTCGGCGATGGCGTCCAGCTTGCAGAGGCCGTCGCCGAGCGCGTGCGGCGAGACCATGGCCACCGCCGTGCCGCCGTCGGTCAGCGGCAGCACGCCTATGCGCCAGCCGGGACCGTGCTCGGGGTCGACGCCACGATCGCCCAGCTCGTCGGTCCAGTCGTGGATCTCGTCACGCGAGCGCGGCACCTGCTCGACCTCGAGCGGCGGGACCGCATCGACAGCCACCCACCGATGCCGACCGCCGGGCAGCGGCGAGCGCTGCACGAGACGGCCCAGCAACGTGTCGGCGAGGGCCTCGTTGAAGCGCTGCAACGCCTCGAGGTCGACCGGACGGTCGTAGACCCACGTGAAGAAGGTCCACGGCTGGTGTCCCAGGGCGCGCAGCCCCAGGAACGAGCCCTGGTCCATCAACGCGAGGCGGTCGTCCACGCCTGCATGCTAGTGCAACCCGCAGTTACCCCTCAGGCGTCCTCACGCAGGCGCGCCAGCAGGTCGAGCGCGGAGTCGGCGATGACCGTGCCGGGCAGGAAGACCTCGGCAGCGCCCATCTCCTTGAGGGTCGCGACGTCGTCGGGCGGGATGACCCCGCCGATGACGACCATGATGTCGGGACGACCCTGCTCCTCGAGCGCGGCCTTCAACGCCGGCAGCAGCGTGAGGTGACCCGCCGCGAGGGACGAGACCCCCACGACGTGGACGTCGGCGTCGACCGCCTGCTGGGCGACCTCCTCCGGCGTCGAGAACAGCGGGCCTACGTCGACGTCGAAGCCCATGTCGGCGAACGCCGTGACGATGACCTTCTGGCCGCGGTCGTGGCCGTCCTGACCCATCTTGGCCACGAGGATGCGCGGGCGGCGGCCCTCGGCACGCTCGAACTCGTCGGTGGCCTCGATGACCTTGGCGACGTTGCCCGCCTGGCCGGCTTCGGTGCGGTACACACCCGAGATCGTACGGATGACGGCTTGGTGACGCCCGTAGACCTTCTCGAGCGCGTCGCTGATCTCGCCGACGGTGGCCTTGGCGCGCGCGGCGTCGACGGCCAGTTTCAGCAGGTTCCCGTCCATGGAGCCCTCGCCACCGGACTGCTGGGCGCCGCGCTCGGCCGAGGCCGTCAGGGCGTCCAGCGCGCGGCGGACGTCGTCGTCGTTGCGCTCGGCGCGCAGCCGCTCGAGCTTGGCGATCTGCGAGGCCAGCACGGCCTTGTTGTCGACCTTGAGGACCTCGAAGGGCTCCTCGTCGGGGACGCGGTAGGTGTTGACGCCGATGACGGCCTGCTGGCCGGAGTCGATCCGGGCCTGGGTGCGGGCCGCGGCCTCCTCGATGCGCATCTTGGGGATGCCCTCGTCGATCGCCTTGGCCATGCCGCCGGCCGCCTCGACCTCCTGGATGTGCGCCCAGGCGCGGTTGGCCAGGTCGTGCGTCAGCTTCTCGACGTAGTACGAGCCGGCCCAGGGGTCGATCGTCTGGGTCGTGCCCGTCTCCTGCTGCAGCAGCAGCTGGGTGTTGCGGGCGATGCGGGCGCTGAAGTCGGTCGGCAGCGCGATGGCCTCGTCCAGGGCGTTGGTGTGCAGGCTCTGCGTGTGACCCTGCGTGGCCGCCATCGCCTCGATCGCCGTGCGGCCGACGTTGTTGTAGACGTCCTGGGCCGTGAGGCTCCAGCCCGAGGTCTGCGAGTGGGTGCGCAGGCTCAGCGACTTGGGGTTCTTGGGATCGAAGTCGCTGACCAGCCGCGCCCACAGGGCCCGGGCGGCGCGCAGCTTGGCGACCTCCATGAAGAAGTTCATGCCGATCGCCCAGAAGAAGCTCAGCCGCGGGGCGAACGCGTCGATGTCGAGGCCCACGTCCAGGCCGGCGCGGATGTACTCGACACCGTCGGCCAGCGTGTAGGCCAGCTCGAGGTCGTTCGTCGCCCCGGCCTCCTGGATGTGGTAGCCGGAGATCGAGATGGAGTTGAACCGCGGCATCTTGGCCGCCGTGTACGCGAAGATGTCGGAGATGATCCGCATCGAGGGCGCCGGCGGGTAGATGTACGTGTTCCGGACCATGAACTCCTTGAGGATGTCGTTCTGGATGGTCCCGGTCAGCTGCTCGGGCTTCACGCCCTGCTCCTCGGCCGCCACGATGAACAGCGCCAGCACCGGCAGCACCGCACCGTTCATCGTCATCGAGACGCTCATCTGGTCCAGGGGGATGCCCTCGAACAGCGTGCGCGTGTCGTAGATCGAGTCGATCGCGACGCCCGCCATGCCGACGTCACCGACGACGCGCGGGTTGTCGGAGTCGTAGCCGCGGTGGGTCGCCAGGTCGAACGCGACCGAGAGGCCCTTCTGGCCCGCGGCCAGGTTGCGGCGGTAGAACGCGTTGGACTCCTCGGCGGTCGAGAAGCCGGCGTACTGGCGGATCGTCCACGGCTGGGTCGTGTACATCGCCGGGTAGGGACCGCGCAGGAACGGGGTCAGGCCCGGGTACGTGTCGAGCGCGTCCAGCCCGGCCAGGTCCTCGGGCGTGTACAGCCGCTTGACCGGGATGCCCTCGGGGCTCTGCCACGGCTCACCGGCGAAACTCTGGGGGGTGCTCATTTCTGCAGCTCCTCTCGCAGGGCGCGCAGGAAGGCCAGCGCGTCCAGGCCCATGGCCGCCGAGGCGTCCTGGCCGATGTCGGACTTTCCGGCGACGATCACGTACGAGGCGCCGGCCTCACGCAGCGCCGTGACGAGCTCGGCACCCCACTCGCCGTAGGCGGCGTCGGTCCCGGCCAGGCACACCACCGGCGGCGCACCGGCCTCGCGGTACTTGTCGACCACGTCGGCGACGTCGGTGGTGGCACCGGCGGCACCGATGCCGATCCCGCCGGCGGCCAGCAGGTTGATGGCGAAGGTCGCCCGGGCGGTGTGGGCCGCGATCGTTCCCATCGTGGCCAGGAAGACCGGCTGCGCGGCGGGCTCGTCGCGCATCTGCTCGAACTCCCCGGCGTAGCGGAAGACGTCCGGCTCGACCGGGTACGGCCGGCGCTCGGGCAGCTTCTCGGCGGGGTTCGGGAACTCGCTGACGCCGGTGATCGGCCGCTGGCGGCGGGCGATCTGCAGCGCGCGGTCGTCGCGCACCGCCTCGACCAGCGGGCGCAGGCGGTCGGCGGCGGCGTCCAGGTCGGCCACGCCCTCGAGCTCGTCGAGGCCGTCGAGCTCGGAGAACAGGGCCCACGCGGCCATCGCGAGATCGTCGGTGAACTTCTCGACGGCGTACGCGCCGCCAGCCGGGTCGACGACCTTGGCGACGTGCGACTCGTGGATCAGCAGGCTGGAGGTGTTGCGCGCGATGCGGCGGCTGAACGGCGTCGGGAGGCCGAGCGGCTCGTCGAACGGCAGGACCGTGACGGCGTCCGCGCCGCCGACGCCCGCGGCGAAGCCGGCGACCGTGGTGCGCAGCATGTTCGTGTACGAGTCGTACCGCGCCATCATCGGGCGCGAGGTGACGGCGTGCTGGCGCTGCGCCCGGGCCTGCGCGCCGATGCCGCTGATCTCGCCGACCCGGTTCCACAGGGCACGGGCCGCGCGGAGCTTGGCGATCGTCGGGAACTGCTCGTCGGTGGCCGCGTAGCGGAACTCCAGCTGAGCGGCGGCCTCGTCGGTCGTGAATCCCGCGGCCTCGAGGGCACGCAGGTACGTCACCGCGACCATCATCGACCAGGCGAGCTCCTGGACCTCGGAGGCTCCCTGGTCGTGCAGCGCACTGGCGTCGACGACGACGCCGCGGACGCCGGCCTCCTTCGCGAGCGTGGCCACGCGGACGACGGTGTCGAGGTCGGTGCCCGTCGCGCCGAGGTTGGTCAGCGGATGCGGGTCGGTGCCCTTGTCACGGCAGACGGCCAGGAACGCCTCGGCGGCGGCGACGGCGTCCTCGCGCGCGTCCAGCACCACCGGCGCCAGATCGAGGAAGACCGGCTCGAGCAGCTCGGCGAGGCGGTCGGCGGCGATGCCGCGCTCCCCCACCGTGAGCCACAGCGAGTTGGCACCGTTCTCGAGCTCGGTGGACAGGTCCGCCGGAGTCGTCTCGGGGTCGGTGAACCAGCCGCGGATGTCCCAGCCGGTCAGCTCGGGATCGCCCGTGCCGGAGCCGCGGGTGTAGGGCGCCTCGCCCGGCAGGCCGGTCTCGGGCAGGTCGGACACGAGCTCGGGCGTGCCCAGCGGGGTGATGCTGAGGCCGTCGAGCGTGGTGGTCGTCAGGACGGACCACACCTCGGAGTCGGGGGCGTCCTCAGCGAGCCGGCGCGTCTTGCGCAGGACGGCCGCCGTGGCCTTCTCCCACTGCGACTGGTCGTGCTCGATGCCCTCCGCGAGGGGCACCACGGGGTCGTCTGCTGCCATGCGTGGCATGGTAGCCGCCCGCATCCGTGGACGGTTCAACGCATCGTTCCGAGGGCGGCTGCGACAATGACGTCGTGCAGATCCCCGACGAACTCCTGCCCGGCGACGGACGCTTCGGCTCCGGTCCCTCCAAGGTGCGCCCCGAGGCGCTGGCCGCCCTCGCGAACACCGGCGACTCGCTGATGGGCACCTCGCACCGGGCCGCACCGGTCAAGGCGCTGGTGGGCAGCCTGCGCGAGGGACTGGGCGAGCTGTTCTCCCTGCCCGAGGGCTACGAGGTGGTCCTGGGCCTGGGCGGGTCGCACGCGTTCTTCGACGCCGCCATGTTCGGTCTGGTCGAGCGCCGCAGCCAGCACCTCGTGCACGGTGAGTTCACCACCAAGTTCGCCCGGGCGGTCGCCGCGGCGCCGTTCCTGGAGGACCCCGAGCTGCTCGAGTCGGACTTCTCCACCCATCCCGAGCCGCACGCGACGGCCGGGATCGACGTCTACGCCTGGGCGCACAACGAGACCTCGACCGGCGTCATGGTGCCGGTGCGCCGCCCGGAGGGGATCGACGACGGGGCACTCGTCCTCGTCGACGCGACCTCCGGCGCAGCGGGCCTGCCGGTCGACGTGGCGCAGACCGACGTCTACTACTTCGCGCCGCAGAAGGGCTTCGCGTCCGACGGTGGTCTGTGGATCGCGCTCATGTCCCCCGCCGCCATCGAGCGCGCGCACCGGATCAAGGCATCGGGTCGTCACATCCCCGGGTTCCTCGACCTGCCGACGGCGATCGACAACTCGCTGAAGGACCAGACCTACAACACCCCGGCCGTCGCGACGTTGTTCCTGATGGACCAGCAGCTGCGCTGGCTCAACGGCAACGGCGGCCTGGACTGGGCCGTCTCGCGCACGACGGACTCGTCACAGCGGCTCTACTCCTGGGCCGAGGCCAGCGCCTTCGCGACGCCCTTCGTCCCCGACCCCGCGGATCGCTCCCTCGTCGTGGGCACGATCGACCTCGACGGCGTCGCCGCCGCCGACGTCGTGGCCGCCCTGCGCGAGAACGGCATCGTCGACGTGGCCGGCTACCGGGGCCTGGGTCGCAACCAGCTGCGCATCGCGATGTTCCCGGCGATCGAGCCCGACGACGTCACCGCGCTGACGCGCTGCATCGACCACGTGGTCGAGCGGCTCGCGCGCTAGTCGACGACGATCCCGGAGCGGTGCAGCTCGCGGTGCTCCTCGTAGATGGCCGCATTGAGGTGCAGCGTGGCGACCTCGTCGTCGGTCAGCTCGCGGCGGACCTTGCCGGGAACCCCGGCCACGAGGGAACGCGGCGGGATCACGGCGCCCTGCGGCACCAGGGCGTTGGCGGCGATGAGGCACTCGTCGCCGATCTCGGCGCCGTTGAGGATCGTGGCGCCCATCCCGACGAGCACGTGGTCGCCGACCGTGGCGCCGTGGATGATCGCGCCGTGGCCCACCGAGACGCCCTCACCGAGGGTCAGCGGCTTGCCCTGGTCGACGTGGAAGACGCAGTTGTCCTGGACGTTGCTGCGCGGGCCGATCGTGATCGGCTCGTTGTCGGCACGCAGGACGGCGCCGTACCAGACGCTGGAGCCCTCCTCGAGGACGACCGATCCCACCAGGGTGGCGGTGGGGGCGACGAACGCCGACTCGTGGACCTGCGGTGACCTGTCTCCCAGAGCGATCTTCATGGCGTCACCGTAGCGCCCGGCGCGAGCCTCCCGAACGCCCCCGGCGGACCACGAGGAACACCAGCACCGCGACGAGGCCTGCGGCGCCGATCCCACCCACGACGAGGGTGCGGCCGTCGACCACGTCGTCGGACGCCTCATCCGCGCCGGTCACCGGCGCGCTGGAGGACGTCGGCTCGGGCGTGGCGGTGGCCACCGTGTCCGGATCCCGGGTCGCGGCACCTCCGGACGGCAGAGCGAGCCGGTACAGGGGCGAGTCGGCGCCCTCGCTGCCGACGAGGACCGCGTCGTCGGACACGAACGCCACGGTCTCGGACTGCTCCAGCGGCGGCAGCGACCCGCTGCCGACGACGCTCCAGTCGGCGGGGTCGATCGACCACAGCGAGCCGTATGACAGCACCGCGACCCGCGAGCCGTCGCGCGAGTAGGCGCCGTCGGTGACCAGCGCCGGAAGACCCGAGGCCGTCTGATCGAACTCGGTGGTCCGGCCCACGTCGAGGTCGTCCTCGGAGAGCGTCAGGACGGTCGCATCGGCGAGCGACTTCGTGACGACCTGCAGCCGGTCGGACTCCGGCGGGGCCAGCAGCGCCTCGACGTCGGCGGGGCCGCCCTCGAGCGAGACGGGGAAGCGGCGCGCGTCGACGGTGGCCGTCGTACGGCCGGGCTCCTCGATGGCGTAGAGGGCGAGGTCACCGCGCTCGGCCCGGTTGTCGCCGATGTCGCCGATCCACAGCGTGCCGTCGCGCAGTGCCAGCGCCTCGACGTCGCGGAACTGCGCGCGGACGGTGGTGACTCCGACGACCGCACCGGTCGTGAGATCGACGGCGAAGACCTCGGCAGCATTCCCCGAGTCATTGACCGTGTAGGCCAGATCGTCCTCGGCGGTGCTGACGGCCAGGCCGCTCGACTCGGTGATCCTGGGGTCCGAGAGCGTCGTCACCGGCTCGGCGACGGCAGCGTCCGCCCGGTCGATCAGCGATGCCACGACGACCACGACGATCAGGGCGAGCAGCAGCCCGGGGATCAACAAGCGGCGATGACGGGGATTCACACGCGCACCTTCCTTCCCGGGCTGCGGGCTATCGTGGGGGCATGGCCCGTACGAAGAAGTCGCGCATCCCCGACCTGGGCCGCCCCGAGGTCACGGAGCTGGAGTTCGGCCGCACGACCCATCGCGTGGCGGACGTCGAGCCCATGGACGTCGACGGCGTCCGCACGATGACCATCGGCACGATCGGCTGGGGCATCGTGGCGATCGCCCTGCTGCCGTTCTGGGGCAACCTGCAGGAGCAGGGTCGCACGTGGTGGCTCTGGACGGCGATCGCCGGGCTGGGGCTGGGCCTCATGGGCATCGAGTTCTGCAAGCGACGCCGCGACGCGCTGCTCGAGCGGCAGGCGGAGGCGCCCGAGGCGAAGAAGACGCCCGAGGTCACGACGACCCCGAGGGCCGCAAAAGCCGCCAAGCCCGCCAAGCCCGCGAAGGCTCCCCGGGCCGAGAAGACCCGCGCCCCGCGCGCTCAGCAGGCCGAGGTCGCCCCGCCGGCCGAGAGCAGCGAGCCGACCGAGCGACCGATCGGACGGCGTCGCAGGAACTGAGGCCCCACGGCCTCGCAGCGTCGCAGCAGGCACGACGGGCTCAGAACTCCTCGACCTGCACGCTGATCGTGTCGTAGACCGGGTCCGGCAGCTTCGAGGCCGACGACGAGCGCTTGGGCCGGCTGCCCGAGTGCGCACCGCACCCGTGGGTCAGCGCGACGACGCGTCCGTCGGCGTTCGCCATCTTGTTCGCGCACACGCCGAACCGGTCGGACAGGTCGCCGGCCAGGGAGACGAGGAACCCGCACGTGCCGCAGACGCCCGGCGCCTGCTTGGCGATCGGGGTGTCGGGTCCGGCGTCGCCCTCGTACCAGCGCTCGGCGGCGTCCTCGCGTCCTTCGAGGGAGAGGACCCACTCGCGACCGAGACCGATCTCGCGGGCGAAGTGACGGTCGACCACGCCGGTTCCGTCGCCGTCGCCGGCCGACCAGGCCGGGACGAGCCGGATGTCGTCCTCCTCGGGCGGCAGCACGTCGCCGGGACCGAGGTCGCCGGGACGGATGCGCTCGCGGTAGGGCGTCCACGCCGGAGCGACGATCGCCTCGTCGCCGGGCAGCAGCACGATGTCGTTGACGGTGGTGTGGTCGTCCAGCACGCACACGCTGACCGCCCAGTACCAGCCGCGGTATCCGGGCAGCAGGCACGCGAAGCGCTCGGTCAGCAGCCCCGGCGCCTCCTCGGTGGTGCCGAGGTGATCACCGACGGTGCCGTCGTCGAGGCTCTCGTCGAGGGCCGCGCGTGCGTGGGAGGTCACCGTGCTCATGCCTCCGATTGTCCCTCACCGGCCCATACCGGACCAACCCGGCCGGTCCGCCGCAGGGGTCACGGCACGAGCACGGCCGCCAGCACGACGAGCACGGGCAGCGACGCCACCGTCGTCACCGCCACGCAGTCACGGGCCAGGACCGTCGCGTGCCCGAACCGCGAGGCGTACACGAACACGTTCTGCGCCGTGGGCAACGCCGCCATCAGGGTGACCCCGGCGGTCTCGTGTGCGCTGAGATCGAGCGCGTACCGGGCCACCAGGTACGCGACGAGCGGTTGCCACGCGAGCTTGAGGACGGAGACGAAGGCGACCTCACGGCCGTTGCCGTGCCCGACCCGGGGCCCGAAGCGCAACGCGACGCCGTAGGCCAGCAGAGCACTCGGAATGGCCATCGCCCCCAGCAGCGAGATCGGCTCGGCCACGATGCGCGGCATCTCCACGTGCGCCAGCGACAGCAGCACCCCGATGACCGCCGCGACCGAGACGGGGTTGCGCAGCCCTGCCTGGACGAACGACCACGGGGTGGCTCGGACGCCGGCGTCCATGCTCAGGAAGGTCAGCGCGAGCGGCGCGTAGATGGTCAGCTGCAGCACCATCGTCGGCAGCGCGAACGCCGCGTCGCCCAGGACGAATCCCGCGATCGGCAGGCCGAGGTACCCGGCGTTGGCGTACGACGACGAGAGTCCGCCCACCACGGCGTCGCGTCGCGCGCGACCACGCCAGCGGGCCCACGGCAGGTAGACCGCGAGGCTGCCCACCACCGCGGCGACGGCGACCACGAACCACGGACCGAAGACCGTGCCGAGGTCGGTCGAGCCCAGGACGTCGATCAGCAGCGCCGGAGTGGCGACGAAGTAGACGAGGCGCGAGAGCACGACCTGGCTGGCGGCGTCGAGCACCCCCGTCGCGGCCAGGACGTAGCCCACCGCGATGAGGGCGCCGATGACCGCGAAGCCCTCGAGCGCTCCGGTCACCCGATCAGGCGTCGAGGTCGGCCGCGAGGCGACGCAGCAGCTGCGCGACCTGGCGGGCGCGCTTGCCCTCGGGGTGCCGGCCGTGCCGGTAGCCCTCGCCCAGGCCGTCCAGGAGGTTCACGAGGTCCTCGACGATGACGACCATCTCCTCGGGAGACTTCCGTCGCGCCTGGGCCTGCGCCTGGGCCACCGAGGGGGTGGGGTCGAGCACGCGCACCTGGAGCGCCTGGTCGCCGCGGCGGCCGGCGGCGATGCCGAACTCGACGCGCGTGCCGGCCTTGAGCGTGGTGACGCCGTCGGGGAGCGCGTCGGACCGCACGTAGACGTCGTCGCCGTCCTCACGACTGAGGAAACCGAACCCCTTCTCGGGGTCGTACCACTTCACCTTGCCGGTGGGCATGACCGTTCCTTTGCGTTCGCCGGGTGCAACGTCTGCAGTCTAGTGGCCTCCGGGCCCCGAGCGGGTCGCGCTGCTGCCCGGATCCCGTCACGGCGCCGTGTCGTCGTCGCTGTCGAAGTCGACGGAGATGGTCTGGAATCCCTTGTGCCGCTGCATCCGCGCGTACTGCGCGTAGGCGCGTCGATCGCCCTCGGTGAGCACCACGTTGTCGGTGAAGGGAGTCAGCAGGGCGCGAGGATAGAGCCGGCGCCGGCGCACGACGTTGATCTCCAGACCGATCACGATGATCGACGTCAGCAGGAACAGCAGGGCGATCAGTCCGAGGACGAGCGCGAAGGTCTGGTTCATCGACGACGCCCGCACGATCACCCGCTGCACGTACGCGTCGCCGACGTACTGCAGCAGCTGCCAGCCCAGCGCGCAGAACAGCGAGCCCGGCAGCACCGACCGCCAGGACGCCCGGCGCAGGCTCACGAGCTTGAACACGGTGATGAAGATCCCCCACGACACGAGCAGACCGACGAAGCGGACCAGCAGGCCGAGGTCGGGCAGGTGGTCGATGCCGACGACCTGGGGGTTGTCCACGATCGACTGGACGACGGCGATGACGCCGATGCCGAGACCGCCGATGCTCAGCACCACGACGCTGCGCAGCCGCATGACGATCGGGTTGGGCCGGCTGTTGCGGGGAACGCCCCAGGCGACGTTCCCGGCGTTCTGGGTCGACTGCCCGACGCCGAGCGCCCCGTAGAGCGCGGCGACCGTGCCCACCACGATCGCGGTGGTGCTGCCGGTGAGGCCCTCCGGGCGGCCCAGCTGGTCGCCGACGATCGGGAACTGGCCCAGCGCCGTGTCGAGCAGATCCTGCTGCAGGTCGAGGTCGTCCTGCAGCACGAATCCCAGGACCGACGTGGCGATCAGCATCAACGGGAAGATCGCGATGAAGGCGTAGTACGTCATGATCGCCGCCAGGTAGGGACCCTGGTCGTCGAAGAACTTGTAGACGACGGCGATCGGGAAGCCGACGACCGGGTGCTTCCGCTGATAGCGGTCGACCCGGGCGACGATGCTCATGACAGGTATTGTCGCGCAGCGCGCAGGACGCCCTCGTACACCTCGCGGGACAGCACGGCGCCTTCTCGGCGGACGTCGTCCTCGCGCACCTCGATCAACCGGTTGAGCCGGACCTCGCTCGGCCGGCCCTGGGCGTCCCAGGGCCCGGAGCCGATGTCCATCCACAAGCGGCCGGCCCGAGTCTCCTGGGCGGCGTCCCGGTCGTGGTCCTGCGACGTCATCTGCAGGGCCACCAGGGTGCCGTCCGCCCGGCGGCCGACCAGCAGGACCGGCCGGTCCTTGCCGCGGCGGGGATCGTCCTCGTAGGGCACCCAGGTCCAGACGATCTCGCCCGGGTCGGGGCGCCCGTCACGGTCGCCGGCCCACGTCGTGTCGAGGCCGGCGGTCGGCGACGCAGGGGCGCGACCGACGCCGGCGAGCCGCCGCAGGACACCGGCCAGACCCCGGCGGGGCACCGGATCAGACTGTCGTCTCGAAGGCGGGCAGCTGACGCTTCATGACCTTGCCCGTGGGGTTGCGCGGCAAGGTGTCGAGGAACATGACCCCGCGCGGGACGGCCGAGCGGGCCACGTTGTCCTTGGCGTACTGCACCAGGTCGTCGGCGGTGACGCCGCTGCCCTCCTTGCGCACCACGTAGGCGGCCAGGCGCTGGCCCCACTCGGGGTCGGCGATGCCGGTGACGACCACGTCGGCGACCTCGGGGTGCTCGACGAGGCAGTCCTCCAGCTCGCGCGGGAAGACGTTCTCGCCGCCGGAGATGATCATGTCGTCGTCGCGGCCGGCCACGAAGAGTCGACCTTCCTCGTCGAAGTAGCCGAGGTCGCCCGAGTCCATGAGACCGGAGTGGAAGGACTTGTTGCGACCGTCGGTGTACCCGCCGAAGGGCATGTCGTTCACGACGTGGATGACGCCGATGTCGCCCTGGGGCACCTCGATGCCGTCGTGGTCGAGGATCTTGACGGTCGTGCGCCACGGGACGCGGCCGGCCGTACCGGGCGCAGCCCGCAGGTCCTTCGGGTCGGCGATCGTGATCCAGCTGGTCTCGGTCGCGCCGTAGAAGTTGTAGATCGAGTCGGTGAACATGTCCATGAAGTGCAGGGCCAGGTCGCCGGCCAGGGCCGAGCCGCTGGACGCCGTGATCTTCAGGCTCGACACATCCGTGTCCTTGACGACCTGGGGGTCGGCCTTGACCATGCGCTGGAGCATGAGCGGCACGACGACCAGGACCTCGACCTTGTACTTCTCGATGTCGCGCAACGTCTGCTCGGGGCTGAACCGACGCCGGAACACGAACGTGGGGCACGTCGACATGCCGAAGCCCAGGTTGATCAGGCCCCAGGAGTGGAACAGCGGCGCACCGATGGCGACCACCGAGTTGCTGCGATACGGGATCGAGCCGAAGAACGCGAGCACCGGCTTGAGGTCCTCGGGCTCCTTGCGCTTGGCGCCCTTGGGCAGGCCCGTCGTGCCGGACGTGAAGATGATGATCTCGCCGTGCCGGGCCGGCAGCGGCTGGTCGCCGGAGGGCTGGTTGGCGGTCGCCGACTCGATCGACGGCAGGTCGTCGGGCGCGTCCCGGCCGGCCCACGCCAGCATCAGCCGGCTGCGACGCACGTCCTCGACCAGCGGCAGGAACTCCTGGTCGAGGATGAGCAGCTCGGCGCCCTCACGCTCGGCCAGGTCGGTCAGCTGTGCGCGGCTGGACATGGTGTTGAGCAGCAGGATGCGGCCACCGAGCTGCATGACCGCGGTGAGCGCGATCACCAGGTAGCGGTGGTTGCGGCACAGCACGGCGACGGAGTCGCCCGGCTGGAGTCCGCGGTCGCGCAGCACCTCGGTGAACTGGTTGATCTGCTTGGCGAAGTTCTCGTAGGTGATCTCGCCGGCGTCGTCAATGATCGCGACCTGCTTGGGGTAGCGCTTGGCGGCGGCGTTGACACCGGAAGGGAGGCCAGGGCCCCACTTCTTGAGTTGGCGCGCAGCGCCGATCATCTTGTGGGGCGGAAGTGCCTTGATGACACCCATGCGCCGCAGCACCTTCAGTTTGTAACCCAGATCACCCATGGACGGGAGCCTAACAGTCAAAACGGCAGTATCCTGCCCGTTTTCAGGACTCTGTGACCAAGCCCTTGTCACGCAACATCCCCAGCACGGACTCGACGCACTCGCCGACCCCGGTCCGGGAGGTGTCGATCACCAGATCGGCGTCGTCGGGCACCTCGTACGGCGAGTCGATCCCGGTGAAGTCGGGGATGAGCCCGGCCCGCGCCTTCGCGTACAGGCCCTTGCGGTCCCGGGCCTCGGCGACCGCCATCGGCGTGGCCACGTGGATGACCAGGAAGGGCGACGTGGGCTCGACCCGCTCGCGCATCGCCTGGCGGGCCGACGCGAACGGCGCGATCGGTGCGCACACCGCCAGTCCGCCCACCTCGGCGACGCGCGCGGCGACCCAGGCGATGCGCGTGAGGTTGCGCTCGCGGTCCTCGCGGCCGTAGCCCAGGCCTGCCGAGAGCTCCTGGCGCACATCGTCGCCGTCGAGCAGGACCGGGCGCGCGAGCCCCCGGGCCGTGACGGCCTCGACGAGCGCCCGGGCGACGGTGGACTTGCCGGCCCCCGAGAGCCCGGTGAACAGCAGCACGGCGCCCCCGGCCGCTGCGGCACCCGGGTGGCGGAAGTCCAGGTACTCGTCGACGCCCGAGGTGCGCAGGGCGAGTTCCAGCACCTCCTCGGCGGTGCTGGTCTCGCTGACGGCGGGCGCCGCGAGGTACCAGGCGCGAGCGCCGGGGATCTCGTCGGCGCAGTGCCGCAGCTCGTCCATCACGGCCACGTCGGCGGCCGGGACGTCCTGACTGGCCACCCCGATCAGGGCCAGCGGCCGTCCGTCCGCGGCGCGGACGGCACGCATGACGTCGGCAGCGCTCACGCGGCCGGCGAAGAGCGCGACGACGTGGTCGCGCAGGTCCACGGGCACGACCAGACGCAGGGCCCGGGCCGGCGGGTGCTCGGCCGCCTTGAGCGGACGGACGCGACCGGCGACCCAGGTCGTGCGGTCGTCGCGCGGACGCGTGTCCGCCAGGACCAGGACGGCCAGCGGCGTGTTGTCGGGATCGGTCAGGGTCAGCGAGCCCTGGTCGACGGCCTCACGGGCCGCCTGGGCGGGCACCGCCAGGTGCGCCTCGACCGGCCAGTCCGCCGGAGCCCGGCCGGGCAGGCAGTAGCCGTCGACGGGCGCGAGGAACCGGCCCAGGATCAGCTCCAGCCCGTCGAGCTGCGGGCCTCGCAGGACGGCCGAGGCGCTCATCGGCGCGACTCGTCACGTGGGGCTCTGCGCTGGCGGTTCTCGAGCATCGCGAACGCCGGGAATCCCAGTCGCAACCGGATCACCATCCAGACCAGCGGGGCACCGAAGAGCACCAGCACGAGGATGAGGCCCGTCGTGTCGGTGGGGACGCCGATCAGCCTCAGGCCCGACGCCAGCAGGACGAACGCCAGGGCGCGCCGCACCCAACCACCGGGCAGCCGGGCCGACAACCGCGCCCCGATGTAGGCACCGGGCACCGAGCCGATGATCAACGGCAGCGAGATGGCCAGGTCGAGGTCACCGAAGAACGCGTGGCTGATCGCCGCCGCCGCGACCAGGGGCACCGCCTGGACCAGGTCCGTGCCGACCAGCTGGCTGGCCTTGAGGCCCGGGTAGAGCAGCATCAGACCGATGATCACGAGGGACCCCGAGCCGACGGACGTCATGCCCACCACGAGGCCGCCGACGATGCCCAGCAGCAGCGTGGGCAGGGGTCGCACCTCGCGCTCGGGACGCGACTGGGGCAGCGGCTCACCGCGTCCGTCACGGGTCCGCGCACGCTCGACCAGGCGCAGGTAGGCGCGGACCATGAGCATCGCGGCACTGAGCAAGATGGCCACGCCGAGCGCGATCTTGATCGTCTCCTGGGCCTGCTCGGACTGGCCGAAGGCCCTCAGGACGAGGACTCCGCAGAAGGCCGACGGGACCGAGCCGGCGCACAGCCAGCCCACGAGCTTGAGGTTCACCGTGCCGCGGCGCAGATGCACCGAGGCCCCCACCGGCTTCATCACGGCGCTGGCCACCAGATCGCTCGACACGGCGGTCAGCGGGGGCACGTTGAAGAAGAAGACGAGCATCGGTGTCATGAGCGCGCCACCGCCCATGCCGGTCAGACCGACGACGATGCCGACGATGAAGGCACCGGCCACCAGCGACGAGTCCATGGGGGCCGATTGTGTCACAGCGTCTCACGCCTTCACCGAGGTACAGCGGGCCTTCGTCGCGGTGTTAGTGTCGAGCCGCGCCGACGGTGTGGCCGACGCGGAACCTGATCCGCGCGCCATCGCAGCACCGGGGCACCGATCGACCCGCTGGGGAGGAACCCGTCGATGACCGACACGAGCGACACGCGCCGCTACGGCCTGAGCCAGCTCGACCACCTCGAAGCCGAGGCGATCTTCATCATCCGCGAGCTCGTCGCTGAGAACGAGCATCCCGGACTGCTGTTCTCCGGTGGCAAGGACTCCGTCGTCATGCTCCACCTCGCGGTGCGTGCCTTCGCCCCCGGGCCGATCCCCTTCCCCGTCGTGCACATCGACACCGGGCACAACTTCGACGAGGTGCTCGCCTTCCGCGACCGCGTGGTCGAGGAGCTCGGGGTCCGGCTCATCGTCGGATCGGTGCAGGAGGCGATCGACGAGGGCTTCGTGCGCGAGGAGCCCAACGGCTCGCGCAACCGCATCCAGACCCCCGTCCTCATCCGTACGGCCGAGCGCCACGGGCTCTCCGCGCTGTTCGGCGGCGCCCGTCGCGACGAGGAGAAGGCCCGCGCCAAGGAGCGCGTCTTCTCCTTCCGGGACGACTTCGGCCAGTGGGACCCCAAGAACCAGCGGCCCGAGCTGTGGGGCCTCTACAACGGCCGGATCCACCCGGGCGAGAGCATCCGCTGCTTCCCGCTGTCGAACTGGACCGAGCTGGACATCTGGCAGTACATCGCCCGCGAGAACATCGAGCTGCCGGACATCTATTACGCCAAGGAGCGCGAGGTCTTCTTGCGCGACGGCATGTACTTCACGATCAACCAGCACTGCCGCCCCCGCGACGACGAGGAGGTGTTCGTCGAGTCGGTCCGCTACCGCACCGTCGGCGACGCCACCTTGACCGCGGCGGTCCCCTCGACCGCCGCCACGCCGGAGGAGGTCGTGGCCGAGGTCGCGGCCACGCGGATCACCGAGCGCGGCGCCACGCGCGGCGACGACAAGGTCAGTGAGGCCGCGATGGAGGATCGCAAGAAGGAGGGCTACTTCTGATGGACATCCTGCGATTCGCTACGGCCGGCTCGGTCGACGACGGCAAGAGCACGCTCATCGGCCGGCTGCTGTTCGACTCGAAGTCGATCTTCACCGACCAGCTCGAGGCCGTCGAGGCCACGAGCGCCAAGCGCGGCGACGAGTACACCGACCTGGCCCTGCTGACCGACGGCCTGCGTGCCGAGCGCGAGCAGGGCATCACGATCGACGTCGCCTACCGCTACTTCTCCACGCCCAAGCGCAAGTTCATCATCGCCGACACCCCCGGGCACATCCAGTACACGCGCAACATGGTCACGGGCGCCTCGACCGCCGACCTCGCGATCATCCTGGTCGACGCGCGCAAGGGCCTGCAGGAGCAGAGCCGCCGCCACGCGACGCTGGTGTCCCTGCTGCGGGTGCCGCACATCGTGCTGGCGATCAACAAGATGGACCTGGTCGACTGGTCTGAGGACGTCTACCGCGAGATCAGCGACGAGTTCGTCGACTTCGCCGCTCGCCTCGAGTTCACCGACGTCACCACCATCCCGCTCTCGGCCCTGACCGGCGACAACGTCGTCACGCGCTCGGCCGAGATGCCCTGGTACGACGGACCGTCGCTGCTGCACCATCTCGAGAACGTCTACATCGCCAGCGACCGCAACCTGGTCGACGTGCGCTTCCCGGTGCAGTACGTCATCCGGCCCCAGAACGGCCAGGGCGACTACCGCGCCTTCGCCGGCCAGGTCATCAGCGGCGTCCTGCGCCCCGGCGACGACGTCATCGTGCTCCCCAGCGGCCTGCCCACCAAGATCAAGGCGATCGACACCGCCAAGGGAGAGCTCTCCGAGGCCTTCTCCCCCATGTCCGTGACCGTCCGGCTGGAGGACGAGGTCGACGTGTCGCGCGGCGACATGATCGTGCGCCCGAACAACATGCCCACGGTCACGCAGGATCTCGACGCGATGATCTGCTGGATGGACGCCGAGCCGATGCGCGTCGGGAGCAAGTACGCGATCAAGCACACGACGCGGTCGGCACGGGCGCTCGTCAAGGAGATCCGGTACGAGCTCGACGTCAACACCTTGCACCGGCACCAGTCGCCGTCCGACCTGCCGCTCAACGCGATCGGCCGGGTCATCCTGCGCACGACGCAGCCGCTCATGGTCGATCCCTACCAGCGCAACCGGCAGGGCGGCGCGTTCATCCTGATCGACGAGGCCACCAACCGGACGGTCGGCGCCGGCACCATCACCGAGCACTGAGCCCGGGAGCGTCGGCTCAGCCGAAGCTCTCGGCCTCGCTGCGCTCGATGTACCCGCGCAGCCGGGTGCTGGAGGTGTGGAGCGTGTACGGGAAGTACACGACCCGGGCGCCCACGTCCCGCATGGCCTGCTCGAGCCGCTCACCCTTGGGCGACCCGCGCCAGTCGTCGCCCTTGAAGATGGCGTCGAAGCTGCGGTCGCGCCAGGCCAGGCGCTTGTCCTCGCTGTGATCGACGATCACCTCGTCGACGAAGCGCAACGACGCGACGATCTCGAGGCGCTCGGCCAGCGGCACGACCGGCTGGCGTCCCTTGAGACCCAGGACGTACTCGTCACTGGCCACGCCCACGACCAGGGTGTTGCAGTGCTCGCGGGATCGGCGCAGCAGGTTGAGATGACCGATGTGGAACATGTCGAACACGCCGCTGGCGTATCCGACCTCGACGGTCTCGACGGTGCTCACCAGGCGCCCTTGCGGTTCAGGACCACACCGATGGTCTTGACCAGGATCGAGAAGTCCATCCGCAGGTTCCAGTTGTTGACGTACATCAGGTCGAGCCGGATGGACTCGTCCCACGACAGCGTCGAGCGACCGCTGACCTGCCACAGGCCGGTCATGCCGGGCTTGACGTGCAGGCGACGCCAGACCCACTGGCTGTACTGCGAGGTCTCACTCTCGAGCGCGGGCCGCGGACCGACCAGGGCCATGTCGCCCAGCAGCACGTTGAACAGCTGGGGCAGCTCGTCCAGGGACGTCTGGCGCAGCAGTCGGCCGATCCGGGTGACGCGGGGATCCTGCGTCATCTTGAACAGGGGCCCGGCACCGTCGTTGAGCTCGCGGAGCTCCTCGACGCGCTGGTCGGCGTCGAGGACCATGGTGCGGAACTTGAAGATGGTGAACGGCACGCCGTCCTTGCCCGTGCGCTCCTGGCGGTAGATCACCGGCCCGGGCGAGTCGAGCCGGATGGCCAGCGCGATGAGCGCCATCAGCGGGGCACCGAGCACGACCGCCATCAGGGCGACGGACCGATCGAAGAAGGCCTTGGTCGCCTGACCGACGAGGTGACTGTTCGGCGGGTCGAGCGCGAGCGCCAGCTGGTCGCCGACCTTCGTGGGCCGGACGAACTCGACGTAGTCGTTCATGTCGGTCAGGACGAGGCACTCGACCTCGGCGCGCTGCAGCCCCCAGGCGAGGTGACGCAGGGAGGCGTCGCCCAGCGCCTGGTCGGCGGTGATGACGACCCGCGCCCCGCGCACCGTGCGCAGCAGCTTGGGGACGTCGCGCACGACGGAGTTCACCGTGGCGCTGCCCAGGGGCAGGTTCGAGTCCCACGTGCACCGGCCGACCACGACGAGGTCCTCGCGATCCTCCCAGCGGGCGGACAGCCGGTTGACCGCGTCCGCCGGACCGACCAGGAGCGTCGGGACGCGCCGCATGACGGCGCGGTGGACCAGCGCGGACGCGACGATCAGGACCGCCGTGACGCTCAGGACGACGACCGTCGCCCGCAGTTCCGCGGACACGACATCGGAGACGACCAGGGTGGTGAGGGCGCCCAGCGCGAGCACGGCCAGGAGCCGCTTCGCGGGGCGCAGCGAGCCGGCGCGCTCGTAGGCGGGCAGGGCGGCGAGGCCGAAGCCCAGCCAGACGACGACGCCGAGGGTGACCAGGACCAGGGTCCCGGGCGTGAGGCCGACGACCAGGCCGGCGGCGACGGTTCCGAGCAGGACGATGAGGTGGCCGACGAGGCCTTGGCGGACGAGAGTGGCGACGGAGGAACGGCCGGTCGGGATGGCGGTGAGCTCGCGGTGCACGGACGGTGATCCGAACTCAGCCTCGCCGGTGATCGGCTCGACCAGTCGCAGCGGTAGGACGACGTCGTCTCGCCCATCGATCGCTGAACTCATTCCCACTCCCCAATGCGAGCCTTGGTGCCGAGCTGCGGACCCCTCCGCCTCACCTTGCGCTCACGTGCCGTCTCGTGTCTGCGTACCAGCCAAGAGCGTCATGACTCGGTGTCGATACGTGCCCGTGGGCATCCCCCGCTCGACTCCCGCCACTCGATCTCCCCCGCGCCGGCTTCCCCCACCGACCCGGCATCAAGTGACGCGACGCCCCTGCTTTCCTTTGAAAGTAGGGCATTCACGGCGCATGTGTCCGCGCATTGCACAAATTCACCAGTGTTGCCCAAGTCACATCAGATGTTACTGCGGGTTACAGGAGGGGAATCGGGTCATGCGCGGGAAATCCAGCGACGGACGGCCGATATGCGGAGGTTACCTGCAATCACGGGACAAAGCGAGAGTCACGGCTCATCTCCGAAAGACCACGTTGTCCCCTCCCGCACCACGCGCCCCGGGGACCCCGCGACGACGACGTGCGACGGCACCTTCTGGCCCCGCACGACCGCGCGGAGACCGACGCACACGTGCTCGCCGATGTCGACGTGTCCGGACACCACCGCATCGCGACAGAGCCACACGTGGTGCCCGATCGAGATGGTGGCGCCGAAGGGGTTGATCCGCTCCCCCGTGGCCGCGTCCTCCAGCCGGTGCATGTCGTCCGTGGCGATGTAGACCCCCGCCGCCCACAGCTGATCTCCGGCGGCGACGACGCGGCCGCCGTTGCGCGCATCCACCACGGGCGAGCGCGTGGCCACCAAGGGTCCGTGCAGGACGACGGAGGACCCGGGCCCGCAGTAGACCTCGCCGGCGGTGAGGACGACGCGCTGGTCCAGGAACACCGTGGCCTCGTCGCCGCCCACCAACAGAGACGTCAGCTGGTCCAAGGGTGCGCCGATCACGATGACGGTGTCGCGGAAGTAGAAGGTGGTGAGCGCCTCGACGACGTGGTCGGGCAGGCGGGCCCCCTCGGCGGCGTAGAGCGCGTTGCCCAGATCGTTCCACCAGGAGGGCAGCGGCCCGTCCATCCGGCGCCAGTCGACCGCCTCCAACCGTTCCGGCTCGACGCCCGCGGCGATCAGTCGCGCCCGGTGCTCGTCGGTCAGCCGGTCGTCGGTACGGGTCAACTGCTGCCACGTCGTCACCGGCCCATTGTCCCGTGGGCTCGGTCCGCGCGGGTGCACCGGTGGCGCGCGCCCCGCGACATCGCGGCGAAATCCCCCGCCACCGACCATCCTTGACCAGAACATACTGGGTATGCATACTCAGTATCATGAGTGTCAGACACGGACTGCTCGCGCTCTTGGCCGCGACACCGCACTACGGCGCCGAGCTGCGCGCCGAGTTCGAGCGCCGCACGGGCGGGACCTGGCCGATCAACATCGGGCAGGTGTACTCCACGCTGGGCCGCCTGCAGCGGGACGGCCTGGTCGAGCCGGTCGGGGACGGCACGGACGACTACCGCAAGGAGTACGCGATCACCGCGGCCGGACGCGAGGCGCTGGCTCACTGGTGGGACGACCCCTCGCTGACCAACCCCGACCCGCGCGACGAGCTGACCATCAAGCTGGCGCTGGCCGTCGACGCGGACGACGTCGACGTCCGCGACGTCGTGCAACGCCATCGTGCGGCCGGAATCGAACGACTCCGCGACCTCACGGCGCAGAAACGTTCCGGGACCTCCGGACTCGGTGCCGAGCTGGTGCTCGAACGCCGCATCTTCGACACCGAGGCGCTCGTGCGCTGGCTCGATCACGTCGAGGACCGACTCACCACCAAGGACGGACAATGACGATGACACAGGCGGACCGGGACGTGGTCCTGGAGATCCGGGGCGCGACGCGCTGGTACCCCGACGGTGACCTCACCATCCGTGCCGTCGACGGGATCGACCTGACGGTCTCGGTCGGTGAGTTCGTCGCCGTCATGGGCCCGTCGGGATCGGGGAAGTCCACGCTTCTGCGGCTCGCGGGCGGACTCGACCTGCCCGACGACGGCACCGTCGTCGTCGACGGCGTGGACCTCGCCAGCTGCTCCGCCGCCGCGCTGGCGGGCGTGCGGCGGCGCTCCGCCGGCTACGTGTTCCAGGAGCTCAACCTCATCCGCACGCTGTCGCTGACCGAGAACGTCGCGCTCCCGCTGGAGTTGGACGGCATGTCCTTCAAGGCCTCGATGGCCGCTGCCCGTGCGGCGCTGGCAGAGCTCGACCTCATCGACGCCGAGCGGCGCCGGCCGGACCAGGTCTCGGGCGGGGAGCGACAACGGGCCGCCATCGCCCGCGCGCTGGTCGGCGAGCGCCGGCTCATCCTCGCCGACGAGCCCACCGGCTCGCTCGACTCCACGACGGGAGAGGACATCATGAAGCGACTGCGAGAGCGGGTCGACGCCGGAGCCGGAGCCGTCATGGTCACCCACGACCCGCGCCACGCGGCGTGGGCCGACACCGTGGTCTTCCTGCGGGACGGCAAGATCGTCGACCGCTCGACCGCGGGCGGTGGAGCGGCATGAGCGGCTCCTGGCGCGTCGCGATGCGCCTCGCCCGCAGGGACGTGAGCGCGCATCGCCGCCGCTCCTTCCTCACCGCGTCCCTCATCGGACTTCCCGTCCTGTTCGCGGGCATCTACACCGCACTCGTCATGGGGGCGACCGACCTCACGTTCGCCGTCGTGCTCTACCTGCCGATCATGCTGCTGATCGTCCTGCTGACGATCCCGGCCTTCGGCGTCACCGCGCGGGCACGACGCGACGAACTCGACCTGCTCGCGTCGACCGGAGGGACGCAGGCCGATCTGCGTCGCACCATCACGGCCGTCGGCCTGGTGACCGGCGTTCTCGGTGCCGCGGGAGGCTTGCTGCTCGCCGTGCCCGGGTGGCTCGCACTCGTCGCGGTGATCAACCGCCTCGACGAGGGACAGCACACCGTCGCATCGCTGGGCGACCTCGCGCTGTGGCCCTTCCTCGCGGCGGTGGCCGTGGGCTCCTCCGTCGCGGCGGCGCTCATCACCGCCGCGACGTTGCCCGCGACGCCCGCCGGACGGGACACCCGGCCCGGCCGTCGATGGCTCGCCGTCGGCATCGTGCTCGTGGCCGCCGGGGCGCTCGGCATCGCCTCGAGAAGCTCCGACTCGATCTTGATCGCCGCCTGGACGACGCTGCTCGGCGCCGGAGTCGCGCTCATGACGCCGACACTGGTCCACGTCACGAGCAAGGCGTCGGCGGCACTGCCACTGCCGGCACGCCTCGCCGCCCGTGACGCCGACCGCCACCGCATGCGCACGGCGCCGGCGATCGCCGCGGTCATGGCGGGCGTCGCGGCCGTCACCGCACTGGGCATCGGCTCGTTCAGCGACAACCAGGACCGCCTCACCGAATCGGTGATCTACCCCCTCCCCGTCGGTGCGGTCACGGTGTACGGCGAGTCCGCCGAGGCCCTCGAGTCGGCCGTGCGCGCCGGAGCCTCGGAGGGGGTGGCCCTGCTGCCGATGGGGACCCCCGCCGAGGACGAACACGTCTCCGTGGAGTTCTCGCATTCCGGACCCTCCGGAATCCAGTACGACAACACCCGGTTCGACGTGGTCGTCGCCGATGCCGACACGGTGCAGGGTTGGGGCGTGGCACTGGAGCCCGAGGCCGTCGCTGCGCTCGACGCGGGACGTGCCCTCGCCGGCCCCACGGCCGCCGTCCGCAACGGTCGCCTCGCCGCAACGCTCGAGGACGTCGACGCCGAGGAGTCCGGCTCGGGGACACCGCTGGTGATTCCCGCCGTGCCTGCCGACCTCGAGGGTGAACCGGTGCCCGACGGGGTCAGGAGCCCGCTCGCGCGCGTCGTCATCCCGCCGGACCTGGCCCGGTCGCTCGGCCTGGACTTCGTGGCCACGTCCGCCGTCGTCGATCGCCGCGGTCCGGCGCCCTCCGACGACCAGCTGACGGCGCTGGAGAAGGTGCCCGGCGTCAGCGTCGAGGTCCAGCAGGAGGCCCGCTTCGCGAGCTACCACCTGATCTTCGTCCTGCTCACGCTGCTGGGCGTGGGTGTCGTCGGCCTCGCCACCGCGACCGCCGTCGCGCTGGCCCGGCTGGACGGGCGCGAGGACGCCGCGACCCTCGTCTCCGTCGGCGCTCGCCCGTCGACGACGCGGTGGAGCGCTGCGGCCGCCGCCCTGCTGATCGGCGGGCTCGGGAGCATGCTGGGCCTGCTCGTCGGGGTCCTGCCCGGCATGCGGGCTGCGACGTCGATGACCGGTGGCTACGGCGAGGCGTTCGTCGCCATCCCGTGGGCCCTGCTGGCCACGGTCGGCATCGCCATCCCCCTCGTGGTCGCGGGCGTCGCCTTCGCCACTGCGCCGGTGCGCAGCGAGCACGCGACCTCGAGCCTGCGCTGAACGCACGGAACCCCGGCACCGAGGTGCCGGGGTTCCGTGAGGTACAGCAGTGGACTCAGAAGCCCATGCCGCCCATGCCACCCATGTCGCCCATGTCCGGCGCGCCACCGGCGGCGGCGGGCTCGGGCTTGTCAGCGACGACAGCCTCGGTCGTCAGGAACAGCGCGGCGATGGACGCGGCGTTCTGCAGCGCCGAGCGCGTCACCTTGGCGGGGTCGATGATGCCCGAGGCGATCATGTCGACGTACTCGCCGGTGGCCGCGTTGAGGCCCTGGCCGGGCTCGAGGTTCGCGACCTTCTCGGCCACGACTCCGCCCTCGAGGCCCGCGTTGATGGCGATCTGCTTCAGCGGGGCCGACACAGCCAGGCGCACGATGTTCGCGCCGGTCGCCTCGTCACCGGTGAGCTCGAGCTTCTCGAACGCGGCCTTGCTGGCCTGGACCAGCGCGACGCCACCACCGGGGACGATGCCCTCCTCGACGGCCGCCTTCGCGTTGCGAACGGCGTCCTCGATGCGGTGCTTGCGCTCCTTGAGCTCGACCTCGGTGGCCGCGCCGACCTTGATGACGGCCACGCCGCCGGCCAGCTTGGCGAGGCGCTCCTGGAGCTTCTCGCGGTCGTAGTCCGAGTCGCTGTTCTCGATCTCGGCCTTGATCTGGGCCACGCGGCCGGCGATCTGGGCCTCGTCGCCGCCACCCTCGACGATGGTGGTCTCGTCCTTGGACGTGACGACCTTGCGCGCCGTGCCCAGCAGGGTCAGATCGGCGTTCTCGAGCTTGAGACCGACCTCCTCGCTGATGACCTCGCCACCGGTGAGGATCGCGATGTCGGTCAGCATGGCCTTGCGGCGGTCACCGAAGCCGGGGGCCTTGATGGCGACCGACTTGAAGGTGCCCTTGAGCTTGTTGACGATGAGGGTGGCCAGGGCCTCGCCCTCGACGTCCTCGGCGATGATCGCCAGCGGCTTGCCGGTCTGCATGACCTTCTCCAGCACCGGGACCATGTCCTTCACGGTGCTGATCTTGCTGTTGACGATCAGGATGTACGGATCCTCGAGGACCGTCTCCATGCGCTCGGGATCGGTGACGAAGTAGCCCGACAGGTGACCCTTGTCGAACCGCATGCCCTCGGTCAGCTCGAGGTCGAGGCCGAACGTGTTCGACTCCTCGACCGTGATGACGCCTTCCTTGCCGACCTTGTCCATGGCCTCGGCGATGATCTCGCCGACCGTCGGGTCGGCGGCCGAGATGGACGCGGTGGAGGCGATCTGCTCCTTGGTCTCGACGTCCTTGGCCATGTCCAGCAGCTGGGCGCTGATGGCCTCGACCGCGGTCTCGATGCCCTTCTTCAGGCCCATCGGGTTGGCGCCGGCGGCCACGTTGCGCAGACCCTCGCGCACGAGCGCCTGGGCCAGGACGGTGGCCGTCGTGGTGCCGTCACCGGCGACGTCGTCAGTCTTCTTGGCGACTTCCTTGACGAGCTCGGCGCCGATCTTCTCGTAGGGGTCCTCGAGCTCGATCTCCTTGGCGATGGAGACGCCGTCGTTCGTGATCGTGGGGGCTCCCCACTTCTTCTCGAGGACGACGTTGCGGCCCTTCGGGCCGAGGGTGACCTTCACGGCGTCGGCGAGCTGGTTCATGCCGCGCTCGAGCCCGCGCCGGGCTTCTTCGTTGAATGCGATGGACTTAGCCATGGGTGCGTGTCTCCGACAATGGGTAGAAGTGGATCTAGCACTCTCACTATACGAGTGCTAATCACCACAACTCAAGCCACCCCGCACCGGGGCCGATCCAGCCCGTCAGTGCTGAGGCTGCACGTTCTCGGCCTCGCGTCCCTTCGGGCCGTCGACGACCTCGAGTTCGACGGTCTGACCGTCCTCGAGGGTCTTGAAGCCGTTGATCGCGATCTTCGACCAGTGGACGAACACGTCGTCCTGGCCGTCGACGGCGATGAAGCCGTACCCCTTGTCGGAGTTGAACCACTTGACGGTGCCATGCACCATGTGACCACCTGTTCTGCGCGAAAAGGCCCGCGGCCGGACCCACCTCCAGCGTATCGCCAGCCGTGGCCGCAGCGTGAATCGGATCCGGCGATCGGTGGCTCAGCAGCCGCCGGCGACCGCCGGGATGATCGAGATCTGCGTGCCGTCGACCGTGCGGGTGTCGAGACCGTCGGCGAAACGGACATCCTCCTCCGCCACGTACACGTTCACGAACCGGCGCAACTTGCCGTCCTCGTCGACGATCCGCGCCCGGATGCCGGGGTAGGTCGCCTCGAGCGACTCGATCACGGCGCTGAGGTTCTCGCCCTCGGCGCTGACCTGGGACTCGTCGTTCGTGTAGCTGCGCAAGATGGTGGGGATACGGACGGACACGGCCATGGGGTGCTCCTCAGAAGAAGGGGTGGGTCGGACGGATCAGGCGATGCCGGCCGCGGTGAAGGCGTCGTAGGTGGGGGCGATGGTCGCTCGCGGACCGACCGAGCCGGCGACGGCGTCGAGCGTCTTGAGGCCGTGGCCGGTGTTGATCACGACGGTCTCGAGCGACGGGTCGAGCTGCCCGGTCTCGACGAGCTTCTTCAACACGGCCACCGTGGTGCCGCCGGCGGTCTCGGTGAAGATCCCCTCCGTGCGCGCCAGCAGGACGATCGCGTCGCGGATCTGCTCGTCGTCGACCTCCTCGACGGCGCCCTGGGTGGCTCGCGCGATGTCGAGCACGTAGACGCCGTCGGCGGGGTTGCCGATCGCCAGCGACTTGGCGATCGTGTCGGGCTTGACCGGGCGGATCGCGTCGACGCCATCCTTGAAGGCGGTCGCGACGGGATTGCAGCCCCGGGCCTGCGCGCCGAAGATCCGGCAGGGCTTGTCCTCGACCAGCCCGAGCTCGACGAGCTCCCGGAAGGCCTTGTGCACCTTGGTCAGCTGCGAGCCCGACGCGACCGGGATGACCACCTGGTCCGGGAGTCGCCAGCCCAGCTGCTCGGCGATCTCGTAGCCGAGGGTCTTGGAGCCCTCGGCGTAGAACGGCCGGACGTTCACGTTGACGAACGCCCAGCCCGGGTCCTCACCGGCGATCTCACTGGCGAGCTTGTTGACGTCGTCGTACGTGCCGTCGACGGCCACGAGGTTGTCGGTGAAGATCGCCGAGTTGACCTGCTTGGGCGTCTCGAGGTCGCTCGGGATGAACACGACGGTGCGGATGCCGGCGCGGGCCCCGGCCGCGGCGACCGCGTTCGCCAGGTTGCCGGTGGACGGGCAGGCGAAGACCTTGCTGCCGAACTCGCGCGCGGCACTCAGCGCACAGGCCACGACGCGATCCTTGAAGGAGTTGGTCGGGTTGGTGCTGTCGTCCTTGACCCACAGTCGCGTCAGGCCCAGCTCGGCGGCGAGGTTGCGCGCGTCGAGCAGCCGGGTGAAGCCGGGCTCGAGGTTGGGGCTGGTCTCGATGTCGTCCGGCACGGGCAGCAGCGCCTTGTAGCGCCAGATGTTCGCGGGCCCGGCCTCGATCTGCTCGCGGGTGACGGTGCCGAACTCGTAGCCGATCTCGAGCGGACCGAAGCACTCGTAACAGGCGTAGTGCGGGCCGAGCTCGCGCGTCGCTCCGCACTCGCGGCACTTCAGGCACGTCGCCTTGCCGAAGGCGCCCTCACGCAGGGGGGTGGTGGTCTGGTCCGGGGTCGTGACGCTCACGAAGGCTCCATTCATCTCTCCGGGCCGGCGTTCGGCCACGGACGGAATTAGCACCTGGCCGGTGATCGGCTGGTTGCTGGGGCTTCGTCGGGCCGTGTCCCTCTGCCCCTCGGGATGAGTGGGTTCAGCGTAGGACGGCGTCTCACGATACGTCTACTACGTCCAAGTGATGAGACGGACGCGGTGAGGTGCGGCAGGCGCGGTGACCGGTCAGGCGGGCACGAGCGAGTCGGCCAACTCGTTCAGCCACGTCGCGACGGCGTCGGGGCCGTCGAGGACGACGTCCGCGAGCGGCACCAGCGCATCCTGCTCGGCCGAGGCCGAGCACACCAGCGTGACGTCGATGCCGTCGGCGCGCAACGCGAGTCCCTCCTCGAAGGCGGGGAGGTCGCCGAGGTCGTCACCGGCGTACATGACGATGTGGGGCTGCGTCGGCTCGATCGCCCGGCGCAGCGCTTGGCCCTTGTCCGAGCCCGACGCACGCAACTCGATGACCTGGCGACCCGGCTCGAGGTGCAGACCGACCTCGGCGGCGAGCGCCTCGATCTGGGGTCGCAACTCGTCGAGCAGACCCGGGGCGACCCCGCGGGTGTGCAGCGCGATGGCCAGTCCCTTGTCCTCGACACGGATCCGCGAGGCGCCATGGTCCTCGAGCCACTGCGGCAGGCAGTCGGCGAGGTCGGAGACGCCCTGCGGGCGGCTGGGGCGGCGGACCTGGCCGGTGGCCGCGTCCCAGCGCTCGGCTCCGTACTGCCCGAAGACGACGAGGTGCTCCAGACCGGGGCCCTCCTCGAACCGGCCGAGTCGGCGGACCTGGTCGACCGGGCGCCCGGTGATGATCACGATCGCGCCCAGCACGGGCCCGAGACGACGCAGGGCGTCCAGCGACTTCGGGTGGATGTACGCCGCCTCCGGGTCCTCCACGATCGGAGCGAGTGTTCCGTCGAAGTCGAGGGCCAGCAGCATCTGCCCCGGGTCGGTCATGTCCCCATTATGGCGCGGCACGAAAGCTCACCGGGGGCTGGCCAGCACGACGGTGAGCGACGACGAGGACATGTTCGCGGTGGCGGGCATGAGCCGGACGATGCCCAGGTCCTGACCCAGCAGCGCGGCCTCGGCCTGCTGTCCCGCGGGGAAGTAGACCGTGTCCTGTGGCACGCTGCCGCGCCAGTCGGAGACCGCCGCGACGTTCCAGCCGGCACCCCGGGCCTGCCCGGCGACCCGGGCGGCCAGACCGCCGATGCCGATCTGGTTGTAGACGCCGACCGCGATCGAGCGGGTCGCGGTGGGCTCGACGGTCGGCTCGGTCGTGGGCTCCGGCTTGGGCTTCTTCGTCGCCTTCGCCGTGGGCTCGGACTTCTCGGACTTCTGCGCCTTCGGCTTCTTGGTGGCCGTGGGCTCGGCGCTGGCGCCCTTCGACACCTCGGCGGACGCGGCCGGGGGGTCGTCGCTGCGGACGACGCTGATGATGGCCACACCCCCGAGAGCACCCAGGACGAGCCAGACGGCCGGCAGGACGATCAGCGACCACGTGGGCCGGGGACGGCCGAGGTCACGACGATCCTCGGGACGCTCGGGCTCGGGCTCGTGCTCCACCTCAGCGGTCGGAGCCGGTGCGGCGGGCCTGACGCTGGCGCTGACGCTGCGAGCGCAGGCGACGGAGCCGCTTGACGAGCAGGGGGTCGTGCGCGAGCGCCTCTTCGGAGTCGATCAGCGCGTTGAGGATCTGGTAGTAGCGCGTGGCGGTCATGTCGAACTTGTCGCGGATCGCCTGCTCCTTGGCGCCGGCGTACTTCCACCACAGCCGCTCGAGCTCGAGCATCTCGCGGTCGCGATCGGACAATGTGCCCTCGTGGACCACCGGGTCGTGACTCTCCACCGCTGCCATGGCTCGATGGTACCGGCGGAATCACACGGTTGTCATTCATGTCGGCGAATCGACGCCCGGACGCCCGTCAGTCCCACGCGCGTGCGCCCGTTCTCATCTAGGGTGGGCCCATGGCGCCCGAGCAGACCGACTTCCTCGTGATCGCCAACCGCCTCCCCGTCGACCGTCTCGTCGGTCCCGACGGCGAGGTGTCCTGGCGCAAGTCCCCCGGCGGCCTCGTGACCGCCCTCGAGCCCGTGATGAAGGTCAAGGGCGGAGCCTGGATCGGCTGGCACGGCGCGTCCGACGAGGACCTGCCCGAGTTCGTCCACGACGGCCTGCGCCTCGTCCCGGTCCCGCTGTCCGAGCAGGAGGTCGAGGACTACTACGAGGGGTTCTCCAACGGCACCCTGTGGCCGCTCTACCACGACGTGGTCGTCACGCCGGAGTACCACCGCGAGTGGTGGGACGCCTACGTCACCGTGAACCGGCGCTTCGCCGAGAAGGCGGCCTCGCTGGCCGCTCCGGGCGCGATCGTGTGGGTGCAGGACTACCAGCTCCAGCTCGTGCCCCAGATGCTGCGCGAGCTGCGGTCCGACCTGTTGATCGGGTTCTTCCTGCACATCCCCTTCCCCCCGACCGAGCTGTTCCAGCAGCTGCCGTGGCGTCGCCAGATCCTCGAGGGCCTGCTGGGCGCCGATCTCGTCGGCTTCCAGATGCCCGGCGGCGCCCAGAACTTCGCCCGGTTGGTCCGCCAGCGCGTCGGCCACCGCACCGTGAAGGACACCGTCTTCCTGCCCGACGGCCGCAAGGTCATCGCGAAGGCCTACCCGATCTCGATCGACGCGCGCGGGTTCGAGCAGCTCTCGCGCACACCCGAGGTGATCGCCCGGGCCCAGGAGATCCGCGACAGCCTGGGCAACCCGCGCCACGTCCTGATCGGCATCGACCGGCTCGACTACACCAAGGGCCTGCCCCAGCGCCTGCGTGCGTTCGGCGAGCTCGTCAGCGACGGCGTGATCGACGTCGACGACGCCGTGTTCGTCCAGGTCGCGACCCCCTCGCGCGAGCGGGTCCAGCAGTACCGCATCCTGCGCGACGACATCAATCGGCTGGTCGGCCGCATCAACGGCGACATGGGACGCATCGGCCAGCAGCCGATCCAGTACCTGCACGCGTCCTTCCCCCGCGAGGAGATGGCCGCGATGTACCGCGCTGCGGACGTCATGGTCGTCACCCCGCTGCGCGACGGCATGAACCTCGTGGCGAAGGAGTACATCGCCACGCGCTGGGACGACCGCGGCGCCCTGGTCCTGAGCGAGTTCGCCGGTGCCGCGGGCGAGCTCAGACAGGCCTTCCTGGTCAATCCCCACGACATCAACGGCATGAAGCAGGCGATGGTCGACGCGATGCAGGCCAGCCCCGTCGACCTGCGCAAGCGCATGCGCGCCCTGCGCAAGCAGGTCATGGAGAACGACATCGTGCGCTGGGCCAAGACCTTCCTCGACGAGCTGGCCGCCGTCCGCGACATCGAGCCCTCGGACGGGTGACGACGCAGCTCCCGGCGCGGGTCCGACGCGGCTATGCCCTCGGCAGCGTCGCGACGGGCACGTTCGGCACCGTGCCGGGCCTGCTGCTCCTGCCGTACCTGACCGACACGATCGGCATCGGGACGGCGCTGGCGGGCGTGCTGGTCTTCGCGCCCAAGGCGTGGGACGTCGTGCTCAACCCGATCGCGGGCCGGATCAGCGACCGCTCGCGGCACCCCGGGGGACGCCGCCGTCCGTTCCTCGTCCGGGCCGGCCTGACCCTGGCGGTGCTGTTCGCCGTCATGTTCGCCGGCCCCGCCGACCCGCAGGCGCTGGGCGCCGCCTGGGTGGCCGTGGCCTTCCTGGGCTGCGCGAGCGCCTACGCGTTCTTCCAGGTGCCGTACGTCGCGATGCCCGCGGAGCTGACCCTGGACTACGGCGAGCGGACGCGGCTGATGACCTGGCGGGTCGTGGTGCTCGCGCTCGCGATCCTGGTCTCGGGCGCCACCGCGCCGATCGTCGCCGACGAGTTCGGCCACGCCGCCATGGGTGCGTACGTCGGTGTCATCATCGCGATCGGCGTCCTGGGCTCCTGGTGGGGCACCCGCGGCGCCCCCGACCACCCCGGTGAGACCGCGACGGGAACGTTCTCCGACCAACTGCGGCTCGTCGGCGCCAACCCGGACTTCCGCGCCGTGCTGCTGACCTTCGTGGTGCAGGCCGCCGCCATCGGCACCGTGCTGGCCGGCGTCGCCTACGTCGCCGACCACCTGCTGGACAGTGCGGCGGCGAACACGCTGTTGTTCGTGGCCTTCGTCGGCCCGGCACTGCTCGTGACGCCGCTGTGGGAGCGGTACGCCGCCACGCGCGGCAAGCGCTCGGGATACGTCTTCGCCACCGGCTTCCTCATCGCCGGGATGGTCGCCCTGCTCAGCGCCCATGCCGGTTGGGTCGCCGTCACGTACGTCGCCGCGGCCCTCGTCGGCATCGGGTACGCGGGCGCCCAGGTGTTCCCCATGGCGATGCTGCCGGACGTCGCCGCCGACGATGCGCGACGCAGCGGCGCCAACCGGGTCGGCGTGTTCACCGGTGTGTGGACCGCCGGCGAGACGCTGGGCCTGGCCCTCGGTCCGGGCATCCTCGCCCTGGCGCTGACGGCCGGCGGCTACGTCTCGTCGACCGGCGGCGAGACCGTCACCCAGCCCGACAGCGCACGCCTGGCGATCGCCCTGGGCTTCTCCCTCATCCCCGCCACACTCACGGTGCTGAGCCTCGTGCTGCTGCGGGGCTACCGCCTGGACGACCGCCTCAGGAGCGCCGATGTCACCTGACCAGATTCTCGCCGAGCTGTCCGAGCGGCGCCGCCAGGACCTGCCCACGCACGGTGGCCGGACGCTGGCCTACGTCTACGACTCGGGCCTGGCTGCCGCCGACGAGGTCGGCCGTCAGGCGCTGGCGATGTACGCGTCGGCCAACGGGCTCGACCCCACCGCCTTCCCGAGCCTGCTGTCGATGGAGGCGGACCTCGTGGCGTTCGCGCGGACACACCTGCACGCGGGGGACGCGGTCGTCGGGACGGTCACGTCCGGCGGCACCGAGTCGATCCTGCTGGCGGTCCAGACCGCCCGGGACGCCGCCCGCGTCGAGCGACCCGCGATGGTCGTGCCCAGCACGATCCATGCCGCCTTCGCCAAGGCCGCGCACTACTTCGGTGTCGAGCTCGTCGCCGTGCCGGTCGGGGCCGAGCACCGTGCCGACGTCGCCGCCATGACCGAGACGATCGATCGCCTCGGGGACCGGGTCGTCCTGGTCGCGGCGTCGACACCCTCCTACGCCCACGGCGTGATCGACCCGATCGAGGAACTCGCCGCCGTCACGCGCGAGCGCGGCCTGCGTCTGCACGTCGACGCCTGCATCGGCGGCTGGATCCTGCCGTGGATGCCCGACGCGGCCCCGTGGGACTTCGCGGTGCCCGGTGTCACGAGCATCTCGGTGGACCTGCACAAGTACGCGTACACCCCCAAGGGCGTGTCCCTGCTGCTGCACGCCGACGCCGGGCTGCGACGGCCCCAGTTCTTCGCGTACGCCGACTGGCCCGGTTACACGATGCTCAACTCCACGATGCAGTCGACCAAGTCCGGCGGGCCGCTGGCCGCGGCCTGGGCGGTCGTCCGCCTCATCGGCTCCGAGGGATACCGCGAGCTGGTCGAGCACACGCTCACCGGCACGCGGGCGCTCGCCGAGGGGATCGAGGCCATCGACCACCTGCACCTGGTCGAGCGGCCGGACACCTCCCTGGTCGTCGTGGGCACCGACGACGCCGTCGACGTCTTCACCATCAGCGACCTGATGCTCGACCGCGGCTGGTTCGTGCAGCCCCAGATGCGCTTCGGGGACGAGCCGGCGAACCTGCACCTCACGATCTCGGCCGCCACCGCGGACTCCGTGCCGGAGTTCCTCACGGCGCTGCGCGAAGCGGTGGCCGAGGCGGCCGTGGCCGGTCCCGTCCGCATCGACCCCGCACTGGCCGAGGCCGCGGCGACCCTCGATCCGGACACGCTCGACGACGAGGCGTTCGACGGGCTCCTCGCCCTCGCCGGTCTCGCCGGTGGCGACGGTCAGGTCGCCGTGCCCGACCGGCTCGGTCCGGTCAACGCGCTGGTCGACGTCGCTCCCCCGCGGGTGCGCGAGGCACTCATGGTCGCCTTCCTGGACCGCCTCACGCGCTGAGCCGGCGCATCAGCGTGGCCAGGGTGACCGCGTGGCTAGGGTGACCGCGTGACAGATCCGTGGACGACGCCCGCGATCCTGACCGGATCCCTCGTGCGCCTCGAGCCCCTGACGATCGACCACGCGGCCGGGCTCGCCGCCGCCGGTGACGACGAGGCCGTGTTCGAGCACCTGCGCGGCTGGGACGCGATGGACGCCGACGTGGCCGCGCAGCGGATCGCTCGGACCCTGGCCGACCCGGCGCTCGTGCCGTGGGCGCAGGTCGACCTGCGCACCGGCGAGGTCGCCGGCATGACGTGCTTCTACGACGTGAGCCCTGCGATGAGGACCGCCGCGATCGGGCACACCTGGATCGGCCGGCGCTTCTGGCGCAGCGGGTTGAACACCGAGGCGAAACTGCTGCTGCTGACGCGCGCGTTCGACGAGCTCGGCTGCGTGCGGGTCGTGTGGCACACCGACATCCGCAACCAGCGCTCGCAGGACGCGATCGCCCGGCTCGGCGCCCGGCGTGAGGGCGTCCTGCGCAAGCACAAGCTGCGCGACGACGGATCGTGGCGCGACACCGTGACGTTCTCGATGCTCGACGACGAGTGGCCGACCGCCGCACAGCGGCTCCGGACCGCGCTCGAGCGCTGACTCAGACGGAGGAGGCGATCTTGGCCCTGCGCAGGACCCGCTGCGAGGCCAACGACAGCAGGAGCGCCGCCCCCATGGCTGCGATGGTGACGGTGAAGGCCGGGGTCGGACCCTCGGAGCCGAAGGCCCCGTCGGCGGCGCGGCCGGCGATCGACGCACCCGTCGCATAGCCCAGCCCCGTGGCGCCGGCCATGAAGGTCATCGCCGTCCCGATCCGTGCCGGAGGGACGATGAGACCCGCGAGGGCGAAGGCGCTGATCAGGTACGGCGCGACGGCGAAGCCCATCAACGCGATCACCGCGACCAGCTGCGGGATGGTGTGGACGAACATCAGCGGCGAGGCGAGCGCGAGCATCGCCCCGGAGGCGATCAGCATCCGGGTGGCGTACAGGACGCTGGCCGGCACCGCCGCCAGCGCGAAGGCAGCGACGACGCTCCCGATGCCGAGCACCGCGTGGATCAGGCCCGCCACGTCGGGGTGGCCCTGATCGGTGGCCAGCACCGTGGTGCCCGTCTGGATGCTGCCGAACAGCACGCCCATGAGGAACACGGCCGCGGCCAGCGACAGGAACGCCGAGGTCCACAGCCGGACGCCGTGCGTGGGCGCGTGCTCGCTGCCGCGCGGCACGAGCGCCGCCGTCCGGTGCGCGGCGAACCACGTGCCGAAGACCAGCAACAGGACCGCGGCGGCGAGCAGCGCCCCCTCGGCGCCGATGAGGACACCGAGGATGCCGACCAGCGCCGGGCCGAGCACGAACGAGGCCTCGTCGCCGGCGCCCTCGTAGGAGAACGCGAGATCGACGAAGCGGTCGACCTCGTCCTTGCGGATGCGGCCCTCGTTGACCCGCAGGGCCAGCACGGGCCGCCAGCGCACGCGCGCCAGCGGGCCGACCTGGGGCATGGCCAGACCGGTGAGCGCCGCGACGACGACGAGCACGGCCGAGGAGACCTCCTGGCCGGCGAAGAACACGATCGAGACCAGGCCCAGCGATCCGGCGACCGACTGGATGAGGACGACGGGGCGCTGACCGATGCGATCGGCGAGCGCGCCGAAGAACGGGGACCCGGCCGCGTTCGCGACCGCGAGGGCGCCGGCCGTGGCGCCGGCGATGCCGTAACGCCCCGTGGCCTGGGCGACCAGCAGCAGCACGCCCATCTGGCTCATCGCGAGCGGAATGCGTCCCAGGAAGGCCACCGTCACGAACGAGAGTCCAGCTGCGCCCCAGAGACGGCGGTAATCGGCGATCGCAGAATTCACAACCCGCCCATGCTACCGGGCCCGCCCACCCCGCACCGCGCACCGCGGCTCCTAGACTCGGCCCGTGGTGGAACCGACGTTGACCCGGGCCCGCGTGGCCACGTCCGCGGTGCTGTTCACCAACGGTTTCGTGCTGGGTGCCTGGATCGTGCACATCCCCGCGATCATGGACCGCACCGACATCTCGGCGGCCACGCTCGGGACGCTGCTGCTGTGGACGGGCGTGTGCGCCTGGGTCGCGATGCAGGCAGCAGGGTTCTTCGTCGACCGGACCGGCAGCGCCCGAGCCGTGGTGGTCGCACTGGTCGTGATGTGTCTCGCCATCGTGTTGCCCAGCCTGGCGACGAACGTGTGGACCCTCGCGGCCGGACTCGGCATCCTGGGTGCCGCCAACGGCGTCGTCGACGTCGCCCAGAACGCACAGGCCGTCACCGTGGAGCGGGCCTACGGCCGCCCGATCATGTCGTCGTTCCACGCGTACTTCTCCGCCGGCGGCCTGGCCGCGTCGGCGCTCGGTGGCGCGATGCTGGCGCTCGGCTCGCCGGTCCCGCTGGACTTCGTGGTGTTCGCGATCATCGGGCTCGTCCTCGTCGTCGCGGTGCGGCCGCACCTGCTCGACCACGACGTGCGCGACTCGCAGGACCGACCCGGCCGGCCCGCGTGGACCCTGCAGATCGTGCTGCTCGGAGCGCTGGCCTTCGCGCTCATGCTGGCCGAGGGCGTGGCCTACGACTGGAGCACCGTCCACCTGCGCGACGAGCTCGGCACCTCCGAGGCCCTCGCCGCCGTGGCCTACGGCGCGTTCAGCCTGACGATGTTCGTCTCGCGCCTGGTCGTCGACCGGATCGTCGCGGTGACGGGCGCCGGGACCTTCGTCCGATGGGCCTCGCTGCTGGGTGCCTGCGGCCTCACCATCGCGATCGTCGCCCCCACCCCCGCGATCGCCATCCTCGGCTGGGCCGTCGTCGGCATCGGGCTGGCCGGCTGCGTCCCCCAGTTCTTCTCGGCCGCCGGCAACGTCGATCCGCGTCACGGCGCGGCGATCATCGCCCGCGTCACCGGCATGGGCTACGTGGCGCTCCTGAGCGGACCCTCGATCATCGGTCTGCTGACGCACTGGGTCCCGCTGACCACGGCCTTCCTCGTCCCCCTCGCCCTGTGCCTCGTGGCCAGTGCCCTCGCCCCTCGCGCCCTCGGGAGCCGCCGATGAGCCTCGATGACCTGATGGCGCCGGACTGGGCCGAGGCGATGGAGCCCGTCAGCGAGCAGATCGCCACCATGGGTGAGTTCTTGCGCGCCGAGGTGGCTGCGGGAAACAGCTACCTGCCGGAGCCGGACGCGATCTTCCGCGCCTTCCGCACTCCCCTGGCCCAGGTGCGGGTGCTGGTCACCGGACAGGATCCGTACCCCACGCCGGGACACGCGATGGGCCTGTCCTTCTCGGTCCGGCCCGACGTGCGGCCGCTGCCGCGCAGCCTGGTCAACATCTACACCGAGCTGCAGGCCGACCTCGGCATCGAGCCGGCGGCCCACGGCGACCTCTCCGCCTGGGCCGACCAGGGCGTCATGCTGCTCAACCGCGTCCTGACCGTCCGGCCCGGCGAGGCGGCGAGCCATCGCGGCAAGGGCTGGGAGTCGATCACCGACCGGGCGATCGCCGCGCTGGTCGAACGCGGTGGTCCGCTCGTCGCGATCCTGTGGGGTCGCGACGCCCAGGCACTGGCCCCACGGCTGGGCGACGTCCCCCGGATCGAGTCGCCTCACCCCAGCCCGCTGTCGGCCTCCCGGGGGTTCTTCGGCTCCCGCCCGTTCAGCCGCGCCGACGACGCGCTCCGGAAGCAGGGTGCACAGCCGGTCGATTGGCGCCTCCCCGGCTAGGGTGGCGGCGTGAGCGAGACACGCATTCGCGACCGGGCCGTCATCATCGATCAGGGCTTCGGCGTGGTCCAGCGCTGGGGCATCCGCCTCGTCGTGATCGCGGCCGCCCTGTACGTCCTCGGTTGGGCGGTCGGACACACGTGGGTGATCTGGTTCCCGGTCGCCCTGGCGATCCTGTTCGCGACGGTCCTCGGCCCGCCGGCCAAGGCCCTGCGCGACCGCGGGGTGCCGGCCGCCGCCGCTGCGGGACTCGTGCTGCTGGCCTTCCTGGCCGCGCTCGGATTCCTGTTCTCGATCCTCATCCCGCAGCTGATCGACGAGGCGCCCCAGATCGCCGACCGCGCCGCGAAGGGCGTCGGCGAGGTGCAGGAGTGGCTCCTCAACGGCCCCCTGCCCGTGGAGTCGAACCAGATCAGCAACGCGCTCGACTCGATCGAGGACTGGCTGCGCAACAGCGCCGGTGACATCAGCAGCGGCGTCCTGTCCACGATCGGCGTCGCCACGAACGTCGTCGTCAACACCGTCCTGGTGCTGATCCTGACCTTCCTGTTCATCAAGGACGGCCACCGCTTCCTGCCCTTCGTGGAGCGCCTCGGCGGCCACCGCGTCGGCGGCCACCTGCGTGAGCTGCTCTACCGGGCGTGGAACACCCTGGGCGGCTTCATCCGCACCCAGGCCCTCGTCTCGCTGATCGACGCCGTGCTGATCGGCACCGCGCTGCTGGTCGTCGGCCAGCCGCTGTGGGTGCCGTTGGCGCTCATCACCTTCATCGGCGGGTTCATCCCGATCATCGGTGCCTTCGCCAGCGGCGCGATCGCCGTGCTGGTCACGCTCGTGACGAACTCGCCGCGGGACGCCGTGATCGTCCTGATCGTGATCGTCGCCGTGCAGCAGCTCGAGGGCAACGTCCTGTCGCCGATGCTGCAGGGCAAGAGCATGAACCTGCACCCGGCGGTCGTGCTGATGGCCGTCACCGCCGGCGGCTCGATGTTCGGCATCACCGGAGCGTTCCTGGCGGTGCCCGTCACGGCCACGGTCGCCGAGATCCTGCGCTACGCCAACGAGCGGATCGACGCGGCCCTGACGGCCGGCGGCGACCCCGTGGCGCTCACCTCGACGACCCCGGCGTCAGACCCGCCGGACGACCCCGACCCGGGGACCGGCCGACCACTCTGAGAGGCCCCGAATCGACCCGGAGCGAACGCTTCGGCGACTCCCGGCCAAGACAGAGGTGTGAACATCGTGCCTCAGGACCAGTCAGCCGAAGAGGCCGAGCGGTTCGGTGCATCCCTGTGGGAGCTTCGGGTGCCGATCCATGCGTATCTGGCGCGCCGGTCACCGACGGACGCCGATGACCTCCTGGTCGATGTGTGGGTCGCCGCCTACACGAGCCGACACACCTTCGACGCCGCACGAGGGGACGTCCGGCCCTGGCTCTTCGGGGTCGCTCGCAATGTCCTGCGCGCGCATCTGCGTCGCAGTCGCCGGCCCGCAACACCGTTCCGCCAGCGCGACACCTCGGGCCAGGACTGGGAAGCCGTCGATGAGCGCCTCGACGCCCTTTCCGTCGCACCCGAGCTGCGCGCAGCGTTGGCCCAGGTGCCGCCGGCCGAACGTGAGGTCCTTCTCCTCGTGGCGTGGGAAGGGCTCTCTCCGACCGAAGCGGCCTCAGTCCTCGGCCTGCGCCAAGGGACAGCGCGATCACGCCTGCATCGTGCTCGTGAGCGCCTGCGCGAGGCGATGAGCGAACGCTCGACCGACGACCGGACAAGTGAGGGAAAGAAGGGCACTGGACGAGAGGGACGGCGATGAATCGACGAGACGAACCCGCGAGCGCGTGGAACGCGCTGGTGGAGGCCGCGCACATCGGCACCCCCGACGACACCTACTTCGAGTCGGCGTACGCCCGGTACCGGGACGAGGTCGGACACTCGCGAACGAACTCGGACGTGTCGGCGATGAGAAGCCCGGCACCCCGGCATCGCTCGCTCGCATGGGCGGCCGGCATCGCGGCCGTCGCGGTCGTGGCGGCTCCGATCTTCGCCACGCTCGATGGCGCGGACGTGACCGACACCGCTTCGAGCAGCCGGGACCCTGCTCGCGAATCGCCGGCCGAGCGAGCATCCGCGACCCCGCCGATCCAGGTGATCGAGGTGGCCGGCAGCGAGACCACCTCCCGGTCCGCGGCTTATGGCGCCAGCACGTTCGCAGAGTTCACGCGCTCGAGTCTCATCGATGACGTCGTCGAGGGCACGGTGACCGACTCCGTGCCGGTCGTCATCGGCGGCGAGGACGACGCAGAGGTGCTGACTCGACTGACCGTCGCGGTCAAGCAGTCGCGCCAGAGGGCCGGCGCAGCCACCATGACCGTGCTCCAGCACGGAGGAGTCGTCACCAAGCGGGACATGCGTCGATATCTGGAGTCCACGTTCGGCCGCCTGGACGAGAAGGAGCTCGACGATCTCGTGGAGGTCCGGCCGGGGGGTCATGTTCCCCATCGCACCGGCGCATCGGTTCTCCTGGCGATCGATGGCGGGACGGGGTCGGGACCCGTCGTCATCGAATCGCTGACTGCGGCTTCGGACGGATTCGTCTGGGCTGCGGCTCCGCCGAACGCCGCCTGGTCACCCTCACTGGACCGCTCCGAGGTCGACGCGCTCTTCCGGTGAACGTCAGTCGAAGACGACCGTCTTCATCCCGTTGAGCAGTACCCGGTGCTCGGCGTGCGCGCGCACCGCGTGCACCAGCGCGCGCGCCTCGAGGTCCTGACCCATCGCCGCCAGCTCCGCGGCCGACGAGCGGTGGTCGACACGGCGGAAGTCCTGCTCGATGATCGGCCCCTCGTCGAGGTCGGCCGTGACGTAGTGTGCCGTGGCGCCGATGACCTTCACCCCGTGCCGGTGCGCCTGCTCGTAGGGTCGCGCGCCCTTGAAGCTCGGCAGCAGCGAGTGGTGGATGTTGATGGCGCGGCCGTGGACGTCGCGGCACATCTGGTCGGTCAGGATCTGCATGTACCGGGCCAGGATCAGCGCCTCGGCCTGCGTGCGCTCCATCAGATCCAGGACGAACTGCTCGGTCTCGCGCTTGGTCTCGGGGGTCACGCGGATCTGGTGGAACTCGATCCCGTGCCACTCGACCACGTCGCGCCAGTCGGGGTGGTTCGACACGACCGCGACGATCTCGATCGGCAGCTGACCCTGCCGGGTGTGGAACAGCAGGTTGTTGAGCACGTGTCCCTGCTTGGAGACCATGACGACGACGCGCAGCGGAGCGGTCGCGTCGTGCAGCTCCCAGTCCATCTCGAACGGCTCGAGGGCCGGGGACAGCATCGCCCGCATCTGCTCCAGCTCGACCTCGCGGTCGGCGGCGAATCGCACCCGCATGAAGAAGCGCCGGGTGTCGGGATCGGCGTACTGCTGGCTCTCGGTGATCGTCCAACCGTCCTGCGCCAGCGTCGAGGCGATCGTCGCCACGATGCCCACCCGGTCGGGGCAGGCGAAGGTCAAGATGAAGTCGCTGTGCGGCTGGGGAACGTCCATGGACTGCATCGTCTCAGGTGGCCCGGCGCACGCTGATCGGCCCTCCCGGTCAGGTCGCGTCGACGAGCGTGGTCAGCAGGACGACGGCGTCCTCGAGTGCCAGCAGGTCATGGCGGTGGTCGGGGATCACCAGCAGGTCGCCGGCTGATCCATCCCAGCTCTCCTCGCCTGCGGTCAGCCGCACCGATCCGGTGAGCACCTGCAGGGTCGCCTCCGGCGGCGCCTCGTGCTCGTCGAGCCGGTGGTCCGCCGCCAGCGCGATCACGGTCTGGCGCAGGTGATGGTGACGCCCCGGGTGCAGGGCCGCCGCACTGCGGCCCGCGTGTGAGGCGCGTGCCTGGTCGAGCAGGTCGCTTCCGAGGGACGGCAGATGCGTGGACTCCATGCCTCGACCGTAACCCGTCGCGTAGCCGTCCGACGGGCGTCAGCCGACGATGCGCCGGGCGATCCGGCGCACCCGGCCGGGGTTGGCGGCCTTCTCACGGGCGGCGCGACGCTCCTCGACCTGCTCGGGCGTGAGCTTGCTGTACCTGACCATCTGCTGGTTGGCCGGATGCCCCCAGTCGCCGATCCACGTGTACGACCAGTCGCCCCACTTCGCCGCCCAGCGCAGGTCCTCGCGGTAGTAGACGTAGTTGTTCTTCTCGGTGAAGTAGCCCTTGTTGCGGCGCTTGATCGGCTTGACCGCGTCGATCGGCACGGACTTCTTGCGCACGAAGTACGTGGCGTAGAAGGAGCCGCCCGGCGCCATGACCTTGTCGAGCCGGTACATGCACAGCCGGATGTGGTTCAACGAGACGTGGGTGAAGACCGAGTTGGCGATCGCGTAGTCGAACGTCGCGCCGAAGTCGGTGTCGAAGCGATCGTTCGCCCTCAGGTTCTCGATCGGCAGCTTCGCGCGCTGCTCGTCCGAGAGCTCGTTGTCGTAGCCGGCCTGCATCACCGAGTGGTTGGCGTCGATGCCGTAGTAGTTGCCGGCGTCGAGGTAGTCGATGAAGTGCCGGCCGGCCCGGAAGGAGCCGCAGCCGACGTCCATCAGCTTGTGGTGCGGCTTCAGGCCCTGCGAGATCAGGAAGTCCAGTTGGTGCTTGCCATGGGAGTCCCAGACGCCGCCGACGAACGTGCGGTGCGCGCCTGCGGCGATCTCCTCGTCGGTCAGGACGAGCCCGGAATAGTCCGGATTCGTCAGGTCGGCGTCCAATTCGACGCGGTGCTCGATCTGCGACACGTGGCCCCCTAGGTCCTCAGTGGGGCTCACCCTAACGACGCGAGGCGGGTCTGCCCACCCCCCGAATCGGGCTTCTCCGTCTCCGCCGAGGACCGCGCCGCCCTAGGGTGCGTCCATGCGCATCAAGCTCGGTCGCCCCGACCTGTCCGCCCACGCGAGCCTGTTCGACGCCCCCGAGGCGGCGCCGGGCGCGCCGGCGGTGACCTTCGCCGGGGTCTCGACGCTCTCCTTCGACGACGGCGAGTCGGCCCTGGTGATCGACGGGTTCTTCTCGCGGCCGTCGCTGGTGAAGGTGGGACTCGGAACGATCGCTCCGGTGCCCGAGCGGATCGACGCGGCCCTCGAGCGACTCGGCCTGATCGGGGCGACGGCGCCGCGGGTCGAGGCGGTCCTGCCGGTCCACAGCCACTTCGACCACGTCATGGACTCCCCCGAGGTGGCGCGGCGCACGGGGGCGCTCCTCGTCGGCGGTACCTCCACCCTGCAGGTCGGCCGTGGCGCGGACCTCGATCCCGAGCAGACCCGGCTCCTGGCGCCGGCCACCCCGACCGCCTACGGGCCCTGGACCGTCACGGGAGTGCCGTCGGCGCACTGCCCGCCGGATCGCTTTCCCGGCACCATCGACGAACCCCTGCGCACGCCCGCGCGCGCGAAGGCCTATCGCTGCGGCGAGGCGTGGTCGCTGCTGGTCGAGCACCCCGCCACGGGGTCCACGCTCGTGCAGGGCAGTGCCGGGTTCGTACCGGGAGCCTTGGACGGCACCCGCGCCGACGTGGTCTACCTCGGCGTCGGACAACTGGGCGTGCTCGGCGAGGACTACATCGCGCAGTACTGGCGCCACACGGTCTCGGCGGTCGGGGCACGGCGCGTGGTGATGACGCACTGGGACGACTTCTTCCGCCCGCTCACGGCACCGCTGCGCGCCCTGCCCTATGCCGGGGACGACCTCGACGTGACGGTGCGCGTCCTGCGCACGCTGGCCGAGCGCGACGGGGTGCGGCTGCACCTGCCGACGCTGTGGCGGCGCGAGGATCCCTGGACGGACTGACGACCGGTGGAGCCCCCGACAGGATTCGAACCCGCGACATCTTCTTTACAAGAGAAGCGCTCTACCGACTGAGCTACAGGGGCATGGGCGGCCGTGCCGCCCGGCTCATCCTAGCGAGCCTCAGACCCGTCCGGCCTCACAGCGGCGCTTGAAGTCCTCGTCGACGAGCTGGTCGTCGGGCAGCTCGGGCGTGATCGCCTCGTCGCCGTTGCCGATCTCGGCGAAGGTGCCGAGATCCGACTGCAGGTCGTCGGCGTCGCCGCCGGCGGTGAGGAAGCCGTCCAGGGCGATGGCGCAGTCCGCCGCACCGAACTCCTGCCAGCCCATGACCGTCCCCCACTCCGGGGTGTCGGGGCCGGCGATGATGCCCTGGGTCCGCAACACGCCGATCACGCGCACCGGCCCGTCGGGCGTCCTGACCTCGTAGGCCGCCCGCGTCTGCAGCGCGAGGTTCATCGACTCCCCGTCGTCCGACAGCGTCCAGGCGCCCGTCAGGCCGGTCGCCAGCACCTCGAGACCGGGGTCGAGCACGTTGCCCTGCGCGAGGGCCGGGGCCACCGCGTCATCCTCTCCGGCGTCGGCGATCATCGCGGCCAGCTCCTCGGGCAGTCCGGCACCGACCTGCTCGGGGGACGCGACGGCCTGGACCGCCCAGGTCCGCACGGCCGCGACCATGCGCGCGTACTCCTCGGCCGCCAGCCACTCCGGACGCGCCGGAGGCTCGGGGAACCGCGCCTCGTCAGGCGACGGCCAGTCCGCGACGCCCAGGTCCTCGAACGAGATCGACGTCGTGGGCGTGGGCTGGGGCTCGGGCGCATCGCCACGGTCGGAGTCGTCCGAACGCCACGTGCAGGCGGCGAGCACGAAGGACACCAACACGAGCAGCAGGACCGGTCGACGCACCCGACCAGTATGCATACTGGCCCCGTGGCCCCTCCTTCCCTCACTCCCCCGTATCCCCGCCTCCTGCGCGCCACGAACCTGCTCGACACGCCCTTCGCGGTGATCGACGAGGAGGCCCTGTGGGCCAACGCGAGCGACCTCGTCCGGCGGGCGAACGGCGTGCCGATCCGCCTGGCGACCAAGTCGATCCGGGTCCGCACGATCATCAAGAACGCGCTGACCCTGGACGGTTTCCGTGGCGTCATGACGTACTCGCTGGCCGAGTCCGTGTGGCTGGCCGACCATGGCGTCGACGACATCTTGCTGGCCTACCCCAGCGTCGAGCGCGAGGCGTACGCCGACCTCGTCTCGGACGAACGCCGGCTGGCCTCGATCACGGTCATGGTCGACTCCCTCGAGGCGCTCGACCTCATCGACGCGTACACCGGTCCGGGCCACCCGCCGATCCGCGTCTGCCTCGACGTCGACGCGTCCCTGCGGATGTTCGGCGCTCACCTGGGCGCCCACCGCTCCCCCGTCCACACCACGCGCGAGGCGAAGCGGATCGCCGCCGAGATCAGCGAGCGTCCGGGCTTCGACCTGGTGGGCCTGATGTTCTACGACGCTCAGATCGCCGGCCTGCCCGACAGCGGCGCGGCCGTCCGCATGGTCAAGCGCCGCTCCGCCGGCGAGTTGCGCCGCCGACGTCGCCGCATCGTCAAGGCGGTGTCGAACATGACCGACCTGCAGATCGTCAACGCCGGCGGCACCGGCAGTCTCGACGTCTGGCGCGGCGACTCCTCGATCACCGAGCTGGCCGCGGGCTCGGGCCTGTTCGTGCCCACCCTCTTCGACGGCTACCGCTCCTTCACACCGCGTCCCTCGGCCTTCTTCGCGCTCTCGGTGGTGCGCAAACCCTCGCGCGACGCGGTCACGTGCTTCGGCGGCGGGTACATCGCCTCCGGCCCGCCGGGTGACTCCCGGGTCCCCACGCCGGTGTGGCCCGAGGGCCTCGAGCTGTACTCCGCCGAGGGCGCCGGCGAGGTCCAGACCCCGTTGCACGGCAAGGTGGCGCGCTCCCTGACGATCGGCGACCGCGTGCTCTTCCGGCACGCGAAGGCCGGCGAGATGTGCGAGCGGTTCGACCGCGTGGCCCTGGTCGACCAGGCCGGCCACGCCACGATGATCCCGACCTACCGTGGTGAGGGGAAGAACTTCGGATGACCACCTGGCAGAACTGGGCCGGCAACGTCACGGCGCACCCGGCCGTGGTAGGCCGTCCGGCCTCCACCGACGAGGTCATCGCGTTCGTCCGCGAGCACCCGCAGGTGAAGGCGGTCGGCGCGGGCCACTCCTTCACCCCCGTCGCCGCCACGGACGGCGCCCTGCTGCGGCTGGACGCGATGAATCGGATCCTGCACGCCGACACGACCACGGGCCTGGTCCGGGTCCAGGCGGGCATCTCGCTGCACGACCTGAACCGGCGCCTCGACGCGCTGGGCCTCGCGCTGCCCAATCTGGGCGACGTCGATCCACAGTCCGTCGCCGGAGCCACGTCCACGGGCACGCACGGCACGGGCGCCCGGTTGTTCGGCATCGCCCGCGCCGTGGCCGCCCTGCAGCTGGTCACCGCCGAGGGCGAGGTGCTCGAGATCGACCGGGGCCACGACATGTTCGACGCGGCCCGTGTCGGCCTCGGCGCCCTCGGCATCGTCACCGAGGTCACGCTGCAGTGCGTCCCGGCGTTTCTGTTGCACGCGCGTGAGGAGCCGATGGCGCTGCCCGAGGTGCTGACCGACCTCGACCAGCTCGTCGACGGCAACGACCACTTCGAGTTCTACTTCTTCCCGCACACCGATCGGGCGCTCACCAAGCGCAACAACCGTGTGCCCGAGGGAACGCCGCGCGCCCCGTTGCCACGCTGGCGGCACACGCTCGACGACGAGTTCCTGTCGAACACGGTCTACGAGCGCATCCAGCGCATCGCCAGCCGCCGGCCCGCGCTGATCCCCCGGATCAACGCGGTCAGCGGCTCGGTGCTCGGCGCCCGCGAGTACACCGACACGTCGCACGAGGTGTTCATCTCGCCGCGCCGCGTGCGGTTCCGCGAGTCCGAGTTCGCCCTGCCGCGAGCCGCGGCCGCCGAGGCCATCGCCGAGATGCGCCGGTGGTACGCGCGCTCCGGCGAGCACGTCTCGTTCCCCGTCGAGGTCCGCTTCACGGCCGCCGACGACATCTGGCTCTCGACCGGCCACGGCCGCGACAACGTCTACATCGCCGTGCACCAGTACCACCGCACCGACCCGACGTCGTACTTCGCGGCGATGCAGGACATCTTCATCGCCCACGAGGGCCGACCGCACTGGGGCAAGATGCACACCCTGGGCTCCGACCACTTCCGCAAGGTCTACCCGCGGTTCGACGACTTCCTCGGCGTCCGCGACCGGCTCGATCCCGGCCGCAAGTTCACCAACGACTACCTGCGGCAGGTGCTCGGCAGCTGAGCAGGTCCGTGCCTCAGGCGCGGACCTGGCTGATCGCGTAGAGCGTGATGCCGGCCGCGACGCCCGCGTTGAGCGACTCCAGTGACGACGACATCGGGATCGACACCAGCTGGTCGCAGGTCTCGCTCACGAGGCGCGAGAGGCCCTTGCCCTCGCTGCCGATGACGACCGCCAGCGGGCCGTCGGCGAGGTCCATGTCGGGCAGCGCGACGTCGCCGTCGGCGGCCAGGCCGATCACCATGAGTCCGGCCTCCTGGTACGCCTTGATCTGGCGCGTCAGGTTGGTGGCGCGGGCCACGGGCACGCGCGCGGCGGCACCGGCGGAGGTCTTCCACGCCGCCGCCGTCATGTGCGCCGCCCGGCGCTCGGGGATCACGACGCCGTGGACGCCGAAGCCCGCGGCCGAGCGCACGATGGCACCCAGGTTGCGCGGATCGGTGATGCCGTCGAGCAGGACGATCAGCGCCGGCTCGCCACGCTCGGCGGCCAGGTCGAGCAGCTCGTCCGGATCGGCGTAGTCGTACGCCTCGAGCTTCGCCGCGACACCCTGGTGCACCGCACCGGACGTGATCCGGTCGAGCTCGACGCGGGCGACCTCGAGCAGCGGCACGTGGCGGTCGGCCGCGAGCTGGAAGATCTCGCGCACGCGGTCGTCACGGTCGATGCCCTCGGCGATCTGCAGCGCCACGACGGGCACGTTGGCCCGCAGCAGCTCGACGACCGAGTTGCGGCCCACGACCAGCTCGGGGCCGTCGTCGTTGCGACGCTTCGGCCGACCGGACTGACGCTTCTCGGCGGCCTGGGCCATCTTGTGCTTCTTGTGGTAGGGACGATCCTCGGCACGAGGCGTCGGGCCCTTGCCCTCCAGTCCCTGACGGCGACGGCCGCCCGAACCGGCGGTGGGGTTGCCCTTGCCCGTCTTCTTGATCGCACCCTTGCGCTTGCTGTTGCCGGCCATCAGTGGCCACCCTTCAGGTTCCAGCGGGTCCCCGAGGGCGTGTCCTCGAGTTCGATCCCCGCAGCAGTGAGTTGATCGCGCAGTTCGTCCGCGCGGTTCCAGTCCTTGGCGGCCTTGGCCTCGGCGCGCGCGGCCACCAGCGCGTCGACGAGCTGGGCCAGCGCGTCGACGGTCGCGGAGGACTCGCCCTGCGTCGTGGCCCAGGTGAACGGGTCGAGTCCCAGTACGTCCAGCATCGCCCGCACCGAGGCCAAGGTCTGCGCCAGCTCCGGCGACGGACCGTCGGCGACCAGCCGGTTGCCCTCGCCGACCGCGGCCTGCAGCACGGCCAGCGCGGCGGGCACGGCGAGGTCGTCGTCCATGGCCTCGGTGAACGCGACCGGGACGTCGCCCGGCTCGCCCGCGCCGACCAGCTCGGCGGCGCGCAGGCAGAAGCCCTCGATCCGCTCGAAGGCGGTGGCCGCCTCGGCCAGGGACTGCTCGCTGAACTCGATGATCGAGCGGTAGTGCGCCGCGACCAGGTAGTAGCGCAGGGCGATCGCGGGCACGCGCTTGACGACCTCGCTGACGGCGAGCGTGTTGCCGACGCTCTTGCTCATCTTGGAGTTGCCCAGGTTGAGCATCGCGTTGTGCATCCAGACGCGGGCGAACCGCTGTCCCGCGGCCCGGGACTGGGCCAGCTCGTTCTCGTGGTGCGGGAAGCGCAGGTCCAGGCCGCCGCCGTGGATGTCGAACTCGGTGCCGAGGTACTTCGCGGCCATCGCCGAGCACTCGAGGTGCCAACCGGGGCGACCGCGTCCCCACGGGGTCGGCCAGGACGCCGACTCGGGCTCGTCGGCCTTGCGGCCCTTCCACAGCGCGAAGTCGCGGGGGTCCCGCTTGCCCTCGGCCGGGGCGTCGGGCGCCGCCTGCATGTCGTCGATGCGCTGGTTCGACAGCTCGCCGTAGTCCGGCCACGAGCGGACGTCGAAGTACACGTCGCCGGAGCCGTCGGTGGCCGGATAGGCGTGACCGCGCTCGATGAGGGTCTCGATCATCTCGATCATCTCGGGGACGTGGCCCGTCGCGCGCGGCTCATAGGTGGGCGGGCGGCAGCCGAGGACCTCGTACGCGGCGTGCAGTGCGCGCTCGTTCTCGTACGCGACCGCGAACCAGGGCTGACCCTGCTCGCGCGCCTTGGCGAGGATCTTGTCGTCGATGTCGGTGACGTTGGCGATGATCGTGACCTCGAGGCCCGACCGCTCCAGCCAACGACGCAGCACGTCGAACACGAGCTCCTTGCGGATGTGCCCGATGTGCGGAGGACCCTGCACCGTCAGTCCACAGTGGTAGATGCCGACCTTGCCGGGCACGACGGGGTCGAGCGGCTTCAGCTCACGGCTGGCGGAGTCGTACAGGTGCAGCGTCACGAGTCAAGAGTATCGGCCGCAGCACGGTGTCCGGACCGCGTCGATTCCTGCCTGCCCCGCCACTTCCCTACCGCTGGTCACACATTTCACCTAGCCTGAGGCGGTGATCCGCCGACTCTTCCCCGTCGCGGCAGTGCTCACCGCCCTGCTGACGTCCGTTCTGATCGCGCCGGGGCTGGCCACGGCGCCGGCCGAGGCCGCCTCCCACCCCAAGCCGCAGCTCACCCGCTGGACGCCGAATCTGGTCATCCCCGCGGGCAAGAAGGGCAAGATGTGGCGGTCGCCGTGGGTGTCGACCCCGCAACGCAGCACCGCACTGCTCCCCTCGTGGAACGTCGGCCGCATGCCCGACGGCACGTGGCTCAAGGTCTACGTCCGCGTCGCCGACGGCTCGAAGGTCTCGTCGTGGAAGACGGTGGCGCAGTGGCGCCACGCCCTCGCCGGCGGCAAGCGCACGACGTACGGCAAGCAGGCCGACGCCCTCGCCCAGCTCGACACGGACATCGTCCGGGCCCGCTCCGGCAAGTCGTTCACCCGCTGGCAGATCCAGGTGTCGGCCTGGCGCAAGACCACGAAGGTGAAGTCCCCGGTCGTCCGCGCCGTCACCGGAGTGTCGTCGACCTACGTCAGCAAGACGGCCAAGACCTCCAAGACCTCGATGACCCGGACGATCGACCTGAAGGTCCCGGCGTACTCGCAGATGATCCACCGAGGTCACTTCCCGCAGTTCGGTGGCGGCGGCGAGGCCTGGTGCTCGCCGACCTCGACGTCGATGGTGCTGCGGTACTGGGGCCTGGGCCCGTCGAAGAAGGCGACCGCGTTCGCCAAGGGCGCGGATCCGCAGGTCGATCATGCCGCTCGCTACAGCTACGACTCCTCCTACCGCGGCACCGGCACCTGGCCGTTCAACACCGCGTATGCGTCGCGCTTCGGCACCGACGCGGTCGTCCACCGGCTGGTGAACCTGCGACCGATCGAGTCGTACATCAAGCAGGGCGTCCCGGTCATCGCCTCGGTCGCGTTCGGTCGCGGCCAGCTCACGGGCGCCCCGATCAGCTCGACGCCCGGCCACCTCCTCGTCGTGCGCGGCTTCACCGCCACGGGCGACGTCATCGTGAACGATCCGGCGGGACGGACCAACTCGCAGGTGCGTCGCGTCTACGACCGCGCGCAGTTCGAGCGGGCCTGGCTCAAGGGCAGCGGCGGCGTCACCTACGTCATCGCGCCGACGGCCGAGCGGCTGAAGTTCTGACCCGACTAGGGTGCAGGACGTGAGCATTCCCCGGGTCGGCATCGGCACCGACGTGCACCAGCTCGTCGAGGGCCGTCCCCTGTGGGTGGCCGGACTGCACTGGCCCGACGCCCCGCGCGGACTCGAGGGGCACTCCGACGGCGACTGCGTGGCCCACGCGATGGTCGACGCGGTGCTGACGGCCGCCGGACTGGGCGACATCGGCAGCCGCTTCGGCACGGCCGACCCGCGCTACGCCGGAGCCTCGGGCCTGGAGTTCCTGCGCGGGACCGCCGAGCTCGTGCGCGAGGCCGGTCTGGCCGTGGGCAACGTCAGCGTCCAGCTGATCGGCAACGAGCCGCGCCTCTCCGGCCGCCGCGACGAGGCGATGGCCGTGCTGTCCGAGGCGATCGGGGCACCGGTGTCACTCTCGGGCACCACGACCGACGGGCTGGGCCTCACCGGACGCGGTGAGGGCATCGCCGCGATCGCCGTCGCCCTCGTTGTCTGACGGAGTCCCGCTCGACCCGGCCCTCCTCCTCCCCCCCCTTCCAACTTTTGGAACTGGATCCACGTCGAATCTGTCCGAGAAGGTGGATCCGGTTCCAAAAGTGGAGTGCGGGGCGCCTCAGGCAGGCAGCTCGGCGACCGCGCGGTCGTCCGAGTCGTAGTACTCGGCCAGGATCTTCTGGGCCACGGCTGCGCCCGCGACATCCAGCCGCTCGCGACCGCCGGGCAGGCGGCCGAGCACGCGGTAGCGCGCCGTGTTCGCGCCCCAGAGCATCGCCAGCGCCCACGGCGGGCGCCACGGCAGGCCGAGCTCGCGCATGCTCTCGCGGCCGAGGAAGACGCTCAGCATGCTGAGGTTCCGCTCCGTCTTCCAGCGACCGTGCGGCAGCGTGCCGAGCACCGAGATGATGTCCTGCGACAGGCGCGGGCCTGCCTCCGTGATGCCGGCCTGGGCCAGGACCACGTGGTAGTTCATGCGGTGCCGCTCGCGTTCGGTCTCGACCAGCCAGGACTCGTCGACGCCCATGAGCCATCCGACGTACTTCCACAGGTGCATCACCGCGTCGGACTCCGCCCGGCTCACCGGGACGCCCAGTGCCTTCACGCCGATCAGCACCGTGCCGTCGAAGAGTCCGAGGGTCCCGGCCTGGTCCGCCTGGTTGATCGGCAGTCCCCAGCGCTCGGTGTCCCAGCGCGGCGCCATGGCCTGGTTCACCAGCGCGTGCATGGCGCGCACGTGCAGCGTGGTCCGCCAGCCGTCGCCATGGGGCTCGAGGCCACCGGGCGTCGTCACGGCCACGGCCCAGGACTGGGTCTCGGCGAGACGCCGACGCGTGCTGTCGCCCGTCAGCGCGCCGGTCGCCACCAGCAGGTCCGGCGGGCCGCCGAACCGGTAGCCGCCGATCAGCGCGAGCTGCAACAACACATCGGCCGCATTGCGCCCGAACCGGCGGTACACGCGCGCTCCCTCGTCCACCAGTTCGCGGTTGAGCCACGGCGGGTCCTGCTCGGCCGGACCGACGAGGTCGACCAGCGCCGGCGGGGCGGCCTCGACGGCCCCCACGCCCTGCTGGAGCGCCCGCGTGAACTGCTCCATCGTCACGCGCTCCGGATCACCGACCGGACGTCGCATGGCGGCGGCGAACCGGGCGCCGGTCTCGTCCTGCTCGTTGAAGGCGCGGCCGATCCGGTCGAGGAGCCCGTCGTCGACCTGCGAGACACCCCCGGCGTACTTGAGCACGCGGCCGAGGCGACGGCCTCGCTGCTCGGCCGAGCGGAAGCGCGACGGATATACGGACACCTGGGTCATGCCGTCACCCTGACACGAGCAATCACTCGCATACAATTCGCGTCATGGCCCTGCGCAAAGTCCCGCGACAACAGCGATCCCGCGAGATGGTCGACGCGATCGTCGACGCGGCTCGCGACGTGCTCGTGGCCGACGGGTACGAGCGACTCACCACGAACCGGGTGGCGGACCGCGCCGGCGTCAGTCCCGGCTCGCTCTACCAGTACTTCCCCGACAAGGCGGCGATCGTCGAGGAGGTGACGTCGCGCTACGTCGACCGGCTCGCCGAGGACGTGGTCGCGGCCCTGGTCGACCACGTCCACGACGAGCCCGCGGCGATGGCACGGGCGACCGCCGAGGCGCTGCTGACGGCGCTGCAGCGCGACCCCACCCTCTTGCGCGTGGTCTGGCAGGAACTGCCGGCGTCGCGGCACCTGGACGACCGGCTCGGCCTGGAGCGGCGGGTGCGCGATTTACTGCGGGCCTACCTCGGCGGACGGCTCCCGGCACACGGCCGGCAGCGCGATCCGGCACGTTCCTCGTGGCTCATCGTCCTGGCCGTGGAGTCCTTGACGGTCCGCTTCGTGCTCGACGAGGATCCGCCGCTGACCCGCGAGGAGTTCGTCGACGACCTGGTCGCGCTCGGCATGGCGTGCCTGTGAGACCCCGGACATGAGAAACGCCCGGCCGGAGCCGGGCGTTTCTCATGGTGTTCGAATCAGGAGGCGAGGACCTCGTCGAGACGGGTCTCGGCCTTGTCCTCGTTCGTGTTCTCGGCGAGCGCGAGCTCGGAGACGAGGATCTGGCGCGCCTTGGCCAGCATCCGCTTCTCACCGGCCGAGAGGCCACGCTCGTGATCACGCCGCCACAGGTCGCGAACGACCTCGGCCACCTTCAGGACGTCACCGGAGTGCAATTTCTCCAGATTCGCCTTGTACCGTCGGGACCAGTTGGTGGGCTCTTCGACGTGTTCGGCACGAAGGACACTGAAGACTCGCTCCAGTCCCGCTTCGTCGACCACATCGCGCACCCCCACCAGGTCGACATTGTCGGCCGGCACGCGCACGACCAAATCGTTCTGAGCGATGATCCGGAGAACGAGGTACGCGCGGTCCTCACCCTTGATGGTCCGGACCTCGATGTCTTCGATGACCGCAGCGCCGTGGTTCGGATACACAACGGTTTCGCCGACAGAGAAAGCCATGGAGCAAGCACCTTTCCTAGGTGACTAGAATAACAGAAGGGAACGAGTACCCTGCCTGCGTTCATCTCCGACCGTGCCGGATACCATGCCAAGGTGAGCACTCGTCGCACCGTCGCCACCGTCGCCCTGGCCCTGATCGCCCCGTTCGCGCTCTCCGCCTGCGGCACGAGTTTCCGCGCGCAGACCAACCAGCAGTACCAAGCGTCCGTGGGTTCGGACCTGCGAACGGGCCCCGTCCAGGTCTTCAACGGCCTGCTCGTCGACAACGGCGACGGCACCGCGACGTTCTCCGGTGGCCTGCTCGCCAACGAGGCCCAGACCATCGAGACGGTCTCGATCGACGGCGCCGCCAAGAAGCTCCCCCGCCCCATCTCGGTCAAGCCGCAGCAGCTGCTCACGCTCGGCGCCGAGGGCGAGATCGTCGTCAAGCTGGTCGAGGTGACCGCGGGCGACTACGTCACCATCAGCTTCGCGGCGACGCCCGGCGGCGACTCCAGCCTCGAGGTGCCGATCGTGGCGCGCGACAGCATGTACGACAGCGTCGCCAAGCGTCCGAAGCCCGGCGCCACCGCGACGCCGCAGGAGGACGAGACCGACCCGGCCATGCCGGAGACCAACGACGACCAGGAGGACACCTCGCCGCCGGCGGGATGACCACCCCACGAACACAGCACGAACGAACGGCCCGGGCGGATCGCCCGGGCCGTTCGTCGTTCATCCGGTCAGGCGACCGGCAGCTCCCCCGTGACGAGGTAGACGACGCGGCGGGCCATGTTCACCGCGTGGTCCCCCATGCGCTCGTAGTAGCGCCCCAGCAGCGCCAGGTCGATCGCCGTGTCGACGCCGTGCTCCCACGTCCCCTCCAGCAGGACGCGGAAGAGCTCCTGGCGCAGGCGGTCCATCTCGTCGTCCTCGAACTCGAGGGCGGCGGCGGCGTCGAGGTCGCGCTCGGACACGATGCGGGCGGCCGACCCGATCATCGAGTGCGCCACGTTCGCCATGTCGCGGATCAGCGGCCGGACCGGCTCGGGCACGGCCGAGACCGGCATGCGCCGCCGCGCGATCTTGGAGACGTGGACCGCCAGGGCGCTCATGCGCTGCAGGTCGGCCACCATGCGCAGCGTCGACACCAGCTGGCGCAGGTCGCCGGCGACGGGCTGCTGGGTGGCGAGCAGCACGAGGGCGCGCTCCTCGACCTCGTCGATCGACTCCTCGATGTCGCCCTCGCCGCCGATCACCCGCTCGGCGGTCGGAAGGTCGGTCTCGAGCAGGGCCGTGGTCGCATCGGCCACGGCGGTTCGGACCCGGTCGGTGATGAGGACGAGCTCGTCGACGATGTGGTCGAGCTGCTCGTAGTACTGGTCGCGCATGGCTCGACGCTAGGGGCGCTGCATGAATGCCCGGCGACGTGCGGTGAACGCCCGGTGAACGGTGACGGAAACCCCGGCGGCCGAGGGCTCTCGGTGACGGCGCGCCCCCACGGGCAGCCTACGATCGACCTCGTGGAGGTCTCCTCGATCCTGGCCGGTGCCGCGGGCGTCGTGTTGGGTGCCGTCATCACGTACGTGTGGCGGTTCTCCGAGCGCTCGCAGGAGAGGGTCCCGGCGACCGGGACGCCGGCGGTCCCGCCCGACATCGTCACCGTGCTCTCGGTGCTGCGGTCCTCGGCCCTGGTCCTGGACCGCGACGAGCGCGTCCTGCGCGCCTCGGCCGCGGCGATCGGCCTCGGCTTCGTGACCGACGACGACCGGCTCCGCAGCGCCGAGCTGCTCGACCTCGTGCGCCAGGTGCGTCGCTACGGCGAGGTCCGCGAGGCCGAGTTCGAGATCCGCGCCCGGCGCCGTCCCCCGGTCTACGTCCGCGCCCGGGTCGCACCGCTGTCGCACGGACTGGTGCTCGCCCTGGTCGAGGACCGCACCACCGAGCAGCGCGTCGAGGCGCTGCGGCGCGACTTCGTCGCGAACGTCAGCCACGAGCTCAAGACCCCGATCGGCGCGATCAGCCTGCTCGCCGAGGCCGTCGGCGAGGCACGCGACGACCCTGAGGCGGTCGAGCGGTTCGCCGCCCGGATGCAGACCGAGAGCGAACGCCTCACCCGACTCGTCCAGCAGATCATCGACCTGTCGCGCCTGCAGGCCGATGTGGTCAGCGACGACGCGCGCACCGTCAAGGTCGACGAGCTGGTCGCCGAGGCCGTCGAGCACTCGCGCACCGACGCCGAGGCCAAGGGCATCGAGATCACGCAGGACGTCCAGTCCGACCTCCACGTGCGCGGCGACCGGGCCCAGCTGCACGCCGCCGTCAGCAACCTGGTCGAGAACGCCGTGACGTACAGCCCGGCCGGATCGGCCGTGGCGGTCGCGGCCGTGGGTGACGGCCAGGACGTGCGGATCACCGTGTCGGATCACGGAGTGGGCATCGCCCCGGAGGAGCAGGAGCGGATCTTCGAGCGGTTCTACCGGGTCGACCCGGCGCGCGCCCGCGCCACCGGGGGCACCGGCCTGGGCTTGTCGATCGTCAAGCATGTCGCCGCCAGCAACGGCGGTACCGTCGAGGTCTGGAGTGAGCCGGGCCTCGGTTCGTCCTTCACGCTGGTGTTGCCGGCGCGGGACATCGATGAAGGAGAGCACGAGTGACCAAGGTCCTGATCGTCGAGGACGAGGCCAGCTACAGCGAGGCCCTGTCGTACGTCCTGCGCAAGGAGGGCTACGACGTCGCGGTCGCCGAGACCGGTCCCGACGCCCTGACCGCCTTCGAGCGCGGCGGCGCGGACATCATCCTGCTCGACCTCATGCTGCCCGGACTGCCGGGCACCGAGGTGTGCCGCACCATCCGCCAGAGCTCGTCGGTGCCGATCATCATGGTCAGCGCGAAGGACACCGAGATCGACAAGGTCGTCGGCCTCGAGCTGGGAGCCGACGACTACGTGACCAAGCCGTACTCCCCCCGCGAGCTGGTGGCGCGGATCCGTGCGGTCCTGCGTCGCGGCGCCGCCGAGGAGCCCGACGACGACGCCGTGATCGAGGTCGGCGCCGTCCGCATGGACATCGACCGACACCTGGTCTCGGTGGACGGCCAGGAGGTCAAGCTGCCGCTCAAGGAGTTCGAGCTGCTCGAGTTCTTCCTGCGCAACTCCGGCCGCGTCCTGACCCGCGGCCAGCTGATCGACCGGGTGTGGGGGTCGGACTACGTCGGCGACACGAAGACGCTCGACGTCCACGTCAAGCGACTGCGCGCGAAGATCGAGGACGACCCCGCCCACCCGACCGTCCTGACCACCGTCCGGGGCCTGGGCTACAAGTACGCCTGACGGTTTACCACGGTCCCGTGGTAAACCAGCGCTTCCCTCGGGAAACTTCCCTGGGGAGGCGCGGAATTACCACGGTCCCGTGGTAAACCTGCGGCGTCAGCGGCCCTGGTTGGCGACGGCGGCGATGGCGGCCTCGGCGGCAGCGGGGTCGAGGTACCGGCCCCCGCGCGTCGTGGGCTTGACGTCGTCGTCGAGGTCGTAGACCAACGGGATGCCGGTGGGGATGTTCAGGCCGACGACCTCGTCCTCGCCCAGCCCGTCCAGGTGCTTGACCAGGGCGCGCAGCGAGTTGCCGTGCGCCGTGACCAGGACCGTCTTGCCCGCCCGCAGGTCCGGCACGATCTCGTCGTACCAGTAGGGCAGCATGCGGTCGAGGACGTCGGCCAGGCACTCGGTGCGGGGCATCAGCTCACTGGGCAGCTCGGCGTAGCGCGCGTCACCGACCTGGCTGAACTCCGAGTCGTCGGGCAGCGCCGGCGGCGGCGTCGAGTACGAGCGGCGCCAGGTCATGAACTGCTCCTCGCCGAACTCCTCGAGGGTCTCCTTCTTGTCCTTGCCCTGCAGGGCGCCGTAGTGACGCTCGTTCAGACGCCAGCTGCGCTTGACCGGGACCCAGTGCCGGTCGATGCCGTTGAGGGTGATCTCGGACGTGCGGATCGCCCGTCGCAGCAGCGACGTGTGCGAGACGTCCGGCAGGATGCCGGCCTCGCTCAACAGCTGGGGCGCGCGCAACGCCTCCTGCACGCCCTGCTCGTTGAGGTCGACGTCGACCCAACCGGTGAAGAGGTTCAGTGCGTTCCACTCGCTGTGTCCATGACGCAGCAGGACCAAGGTGCTCATGGATCCCACCCTAGTGCTGGGTGGCGATGGACTGCAGGGCCCGGAGGTAGTCGTCCTGGGAATGGACGCCCGCGAGCGTGTAGCGGGCCTCGACGACGACGAAGGGCGAGGAGGTCGCCCCGATGGCCGCCGCCGTCTCACGCTGATCGGTGACCTCGGTCCGGAACTCGTCGCTCGCCAGCAGCGCATCGGCGGTCTCGAGGTCGAGTCCGACCAGGGCGGCCCGGCTGGCCAGGACGAAGGAGTCCGCGATGTCCGTCCCCTCGAGGAAGTACGCGCGCCACAGTTGGTGCAAGAGCTCGCGCTGCACGTCGGCACCGGACTCGGCGGCCCAGGTCAGCAGGCGCCAGGCGTCGGTCGAGTCGGCCGGGACGACCTCGTCGGCGTTGAGCTCGATGCCGGTGATGCGGGCGGCCGCGGCGACGCCCTCGACGGCGGCCGGCGCCTCGAACGCGGCCGCACGGTACGAGATCTCGACCGGCTCGCCGGTCACGATCGTGTACAGGGCCGCGGCCCGCTCGAACCGGACGGCGCCGACGTAGGACCAGGCGTCCACCACGTCGGCGAACACGATGGCTTTCACGGCGACCACGCTACGCGACGGGACCGAAGGGTCAGTCCTGCGGGCGCAGGTGGCGGAAGGCGTCGAGATTGCGCGTGGACTCGCCGCGCGACTCGCGCCAGCGCCACTCCTTGCGGATGCTCGACGCGAAGCCCAGCTCGAGGATCGGGTTGAACGACTCGTCGGCGTAGGAGAGCACCGAGCCCAGGATCCGGTCGATCTCGTCGGCCGTGATCGCCTGGAGCGGGAGACGCCCGTCGAGGTAGATGTCGCCGGCGGCGTCCAGCGCGAAGGCGACCCCGTAGAGCTTGAGGTTGCGCTCGAGCAGCCAGCGGTAGACCGCCTCGTGGTTCTCGTCGGGGCGGCGCGCGACGAACGCGTGCACGCCGAGGGCGTGCTTCCCGACCTCCAGCCGGCAGGCGGTCTTGAGCTTGCGCACGCCCGGCAGCTCGACCTCGAACACGTCCTCACCGTGACGGACGTACTCGAGCCCGGCCTCGTCCAGTGCTGCGACGATCACGTCGCGGGCGTCGGTCATCGGCTCTCCTTCCGCGCCGCCGCGCGGTCCCGCAGGGCGGCGGCATAGACGTCGAGGGTGCGCTCGGCGGTGACGTCCCACCCGAACGACTCCGCGTGGTGGACGGCCTTGGCGCCGGCCTCGCGCCGGAAGGCCGCGTCGGCCAGGTACGGCCGGATCGCCGCCGCGTAGTCGGCCGGATCGTGGCCGTCGACGAGCGTGCCCGTGACACCGTCCGCGACCGCCGTGGTGAGACCGCCGACCGCCGCCGCGACGACCGGGGTGCCGCACGCCTGGGCCTCGATGGCGACGAGCCCGAACGACTCGTTGTGCGACGGCACGCAGACGACGGCGGCGCGCGAGTACCACTGCGCCAACTCGGCCTGCGTGACCGGGCGGACGAACTCGACCCGATCGGCGATGCCGAGGTCGCGCGCGAGGTCGGTCAGCTCGGTCGGGCGGTCCAGGCCGCTGCCGGAAGGGCCGCCGATGATCGCGACGCGGTGCGGCACGTCGATCAGGGCGGAGGCCCGCAGCACCACGTCGGGGGCCTTGAGCGGCTGGATGCGGCCGGCGAAGACGATCAGGGGCGGCTCGTCGTCGGGCACCGAACCCGTGAAGACGCCCAGGTCGACACCCGGGTGGACGACGGCGACCGCGCTCGGGTCCGCGTCGTAGAGGTCGATCAGCTCGCGGCGCTCCTCGGCGGTGTTGGCGATCAGCCGATCCGCGAACCGGACGATCTCCTCCTCGCCGGCGACACGACCGACGGGCTCGGGTCGGTCGTTGCTGGCCAGCGCGGCGTTCTTGACCTTCGCCATCGTGTGCATCGAGTGCACGAGCGGGACGCCCCAGCGCTCGCGCAACACGGTGCCGACCTGGCCCGAGAGCCAGTAGTGCGAGTGGACGAGGTCGAAGTAGCCGGGGTCGTGGCGTGCCTCGACGCGCAGCACGTCGCGGACGAAGGCGCACAGCTGACTGGGCAGCTCGTCCTTCGTGAGGCCCTCGAACGGGCCGGCGGCCACGTGGTGGACCCGGATCCCGTCACCGGCGTCGACCACGGGCGGCAGGTGGCGCGACGTGGCGCGCGTGAAGACCTCGACCTCGACGCCGTGGGCGGCCAGTTGCCTCGACAGCTCCAGCACGTACACGTTCATGCCGCCGGCGTCGCCCGTGCCGGGCTGATCCAACGGAGAGGTGTGCGCCGAGAGCATCGCGACACGACGGATCCCGCGAGCAGACATGCGATCCATTCTGGCACGCTGTCCCCATGCCCACAGCAGTCGTGACCGGCGCCAGCAGCGGGATCGGCGAGGCCACCGCCCGCGCCCTGTCCGCCGCTGGATACACCGTCTTCGCCGTCGCCCGCCGACGCGAGCGCATCGAGCGTCTCGCCGAGGAGATCGGCGCCACCGCCGTGCCCTGCGACATCACCGCACCGGACGACGTCGCACGTCTGGTCGAGGTCGTCGGCGACCGACTCGACCTGCTGGTGAACAACGCCGGCGGCGCCAAGGGGATGTCCCCCGTCACCGAGGCCGACCTCGCGGACTGGCGCTGGATGTACGAGACGAACGTGCTCGGCACCGTGGCCGTGACCCAGGCGCTCGCTCCGGCGCTGATCGCCTCCGGCGCGGGCACGATCATCAACGTCGGCTCGACCGCCGGCCACATCACCTACGAGGGCGGGGGCGGCTACACCGCCGCCAAGCACGCGCTGGCGGCGGTCACCGAGACCCTGCGGCTGGAGCTGAACGGTCAGCCGGTGCGCATCACCGAGATCGCTCCGGGCATGGTCAAGACCGAGGAGTTCAGCCTCACCCGGTTCGACGGCGACCAGGAGCGCGCCGACGCCGTGTACGCCGGGGTCGACGAGCCGCTCGTGGCGCAGGACATCGCCGACGCCATCTGCTGGGTCGCGACGCGACCCGCGCACGTCGACATCGACCTGATGGTCATCAAGCCGGTCGCCCAGGCCGCGCAGTGGAAGGTGCACCGCCGGCCCACGTGACCTGGGCGACCGCTCGACTCAGTCGGCGGCGGGGACGTCCGCCCCGGCACCGCTCTGCGGCGTCGCGGGCGGCGGGGTCGTCGTGCCGGTCGTCGACGGCGGCGTGCTCGCCTTCCGGGCGGCCGTCTTGCGACCGGGGGTCGCGGCGGCCTGGGTGTCCGAGGCGCCCGGCGTCGCCGTGGGCGACTTCTTCGCGGTCGTCTTCTTCGCCGTGGTCGCCTTCTTGGTGGCCGTCTTCTTCGCCGCGGTCTTCTTCGCCGCGGACTTCTTCGCGGCCGTGGAGGTGCCGGCGCCCGTCGTCTTCTTCGCGGCCGTGGAGGTGCCGGCGCCCGTCGTCTTCTTCGCGGCCGCCTTCTTCGTGGTCGCCGAGCTGGTGCCGTTCGCGGACCTGGCCGGAGCCTTCTTGGCCGAGCTCTTCTTGGCCGGCGCCTTGCGTGCCGTCGTCCGGTTGGTGGGCTGCTCGTCGGTCGTGAACGTGGTGCCCGGCGTGGTCGTGCGATCCGGGACGTCCGGATCGGCCGCCGCGAGCTTCTCGGCCGCGGCCGAGGCCACGGGCGGCTCGGAGGACGGGGTGGAGTCGGCGGGGTCCATCGGCTGCGAGGCACCCGCCGGGGCGGGAGCGGCGGCAGCCGCCGAGGAGGTGGACTCCCCGCCACGTCCGGTGGCGTTGCGGGCCTGCTTCGCGATCTCGGACCGCAGCTGGTCGACGGCCGCGGTCAGGTCGGCGATCTGCTTGGCCGTGGTGTCACGGACCTGCGCCACGTCGGACTTCACGCGGTCGATCTGCTTCGACGCGGACTTCATCGCCCGGTCGACCTGCTTGGCAGCGGTCTTCTCGGCGGACTTGCGTGCCTTGCCGATCTCCTTCTCGGCCGACTTGCTGGCCTTGCGGATCTCCTTGGTCAGGTCACCGACCTTCTCGTGGAGCTTCTTGTCGCTCTTGTCCTTGGCCATCGCGGATCCTCTCGAGGTTCATGTCGCCGATTTCCAACACCCTACGAGGGGAACGGCCGCCGCGCCCATCGTGACGACACGGATCTGAAACATCGCGAGGCGTGGACGATCAGCTGGTGCCGGCCTCGGCCCGGCCGCGCTCGACCGAGCCGTCGGGGCGCCATCCCGGAGGCCCGAGCACGTACCCGAGCTTCTCGCGCCACGTGGCCGCCGCGCGGACGTCGGCGGCCATCTTGCGGTAGTCGCCGTACTGCAGCGTCAGCAGGTTGTGGGTCTCGACGGGGTGGGTCAGTCCGTAGCGCGGCCGGTGCAGCTCGGGCTGGAACGTGCCGAACAGGCGGTCCCAGACGATGAGGATGCCGCCGTAGTTCTTGTCCAGGTACTCCGGATCCGAGCCGTGGTGCACCCGGTGGTGCGACGGCGTGTTGAAGACCCACTCGATGGGGCGCGGCAGCTTGCCGACCATCTCGGTGTGCACGAAGAACTGATAGATCAGGTTGGCCGCGAACGCTGCGAACAAGGTCCAGGGCGCGAAGCCCAACAACGGCAACGGCAGCCAGAAGAAGAACTCGAACCAGGGGTTCCACTTCTGCCGGAGCGCCGTCCCGAAGTTCATGTACTCGCTGGAGTGGTGGGCCTGGTGTCCGGCCCAGCCGATCCGCACGCGGTGACTGAAGCGGTGGTGCCAGTAGTAACAGAAGTCCAGCGCGATGATCAGCGTCGGCCAGTACCACCAGGCCGAGGTCGACAGCTCGAACAGCGCCGCATGGGCGAAGACGAACACGAACCCGAAGAACGTGATGACCTTGAAGGTCGTCAGGAACACGATGGAGCCGACGCCCATCGAGATCGACGTGCGCGCGTCCTTGAACGCGTAGCCCGTGACGTTGTCGTCGTGGTCGAGCCACCGCAGGGCGGCGACCTCGATCGCGATGCTGAGCAGGAAGAACGGCACCGCGTAGGTGACCGGGTTCTTCATCGGGTCCAGGAGTTCCTCGAGCACGCGACCACGATACGGCCTCGATGTGACTACGCTCACACGCCATGGGCATCGATCCGGCCGGACAGGTCATCGTCGTCACGGGCTCCTCCAGCGGGATCGGCGCGGCCGCCGCGCGACGCCTCGCCGCACGCGGTGCGACGGTGTGCCTCCTGGCCCGGCGCGCCGACGAGCTGGAGTCCCTCGCCGCCGCCATCCGCGCCGAGGGAGGAGCCGCCGAGGCGTACCCGGTCGACCTCACCGACGACGACTCCACTGCCGCCGCCGTCGATCAGGTCCTCGGTGCAAACGGCCGCATCGACGTCCTGGTGAACAACGCGGCCCGCTCGATCCGGCGCCCGATCGTCGAGTCCTTCGACCGGCTGCACGACCACGAGCGGGTCATGGCGATCAACTACTTCGCGTCCGTGCGGTTGATCCACCTCGTACTGCCCTCGATGCTGGCGCAGGGGCGCGGGCACGTGGTCGTCAGCTCGACCTTGTCGACCCAGGTGCCGATCCCTCTCTTCTCGGCCTACCTGGCCAGCAAGAGCGCCCTCGAGTCGTACGTCCGCTCCCTCTCTGCGGAGTTGGGTCACGCGGGGATCACGACCTCGACGGTGCACTTCCCGATGGTGCGCACCCCGATGTCCGGGGGCACCGAGATCTACCGGGCGATGAAGATGATGAGCCCCGACGACGCGGCCCGCTGGATCGAGCGCGCCGTCGTGTCGCGCCCCTCGCGGATCGCGAGCGCGTTCGGCGTCGCCGGCGAGACGTCGATGGCCCTGGCCCCCGGCATCGTCACCCGGGCGACCGCGCCGTTCTTCCGCCGGATGGACCGTCAGCTGGCTCGGCGGACGGCCGCCGGCGACGTACCCGAGTAGCATCGGGCGCAACGGCCACCACCCCCGGTCGTCACCGATTCAGACCGGTCCGGAACCACCCCTCCCGGCCAGGAAGAAGGACTCATGGGCGCGCCCAGCAGCTTCGGAACCCACCACGAGCAAGTCGTGTTCTGTCATGACGAGGCCTCCGGTCTGCGGGCGATCATCGCCCTGTACTCCACCGCATTGGGCCCGGGCCTGGGTGGCACCCGCTTCTTCCCCTACGCCTCCGAGACCGACGCGCTCGCGGACGTCCTCAACCTCAGCCAGGGCATGGCCTACAAGAACGCGCTCGCCGGACTCGACCTGGGCGGCGGCAAGGCCGTCATCATCGGTGACCCGCGCACCGACAAGTCCGAGGCGCTGCTGCGGGCCTACGGCCGCTTCGTCCAGTCGCTGAACGGGCGCTACTTCACCGCCTGCGACGTGGGCACCTACTCCACCGACATGGACGTCATCGCGCGCGAGTCGGACTTCGTCACCGGCCGGACGGTCGACCACGGCGGCGCCGGCGACTCCAGCGTCCTGACCGCCTTCGGCGTCCACCAGGGCATGCGGGCGGCGGCGCAGTTCGCCTGGGGCGACGCGTCGCTGGCGGGCAAGCGCGTCGGCATCGCCGGTGTGGGCAAGGTCGGACGGCACCTGGCCGCCCACCTGGTCGAGGAGGACGCGCGCGTCGTCGTCACCGACATCGACTCCGAGGCGGTGGCGCGTCTGGTGCAGCAGTACCCCTCGATCGAGGTCGCCGAGTCGACCGACGCCCTCATCGCAGCCGACCTCGACGTCTACGCGCCCTGCGCCCTCGGCGGTGCGCTCGACGAGAAGAGCCTCGAGACGCTGACCGCGAAGGTCGTCGCCGGCGCGGCCAACAACCAGCTGGCCCACGAGGGCATCGGCAAGCTGCTCTCCGACCGGGGGATCGTCTACGCGCCCGACTACTGCGTGAACGCCGGCGGCGTGATCCAGGTGGCGGACGAGCTGGATCCGAGCGGGTTCTCGTTCGAGCGGGCGAAGGCCCGGGCGACCGGCATCTTCGACACGACCCTGTCCGTGCTGGAGCGCGCGGCGAGCGAGGACATCACGACCGCGGAGGCCGCGGACCGCCAGGCCGAGCAGCGCATCCGCGAGATCGGACGACTCGGGCAGATCCGGCTCCCCTGACCGTCAGGCGGCGCTCAGCAGGAGGGCCATCCCGCCGACCGCCGAGACGCACAGGATCCCCGCGCGGGCCGCGCCGATCGACAGCCGCGGCGCGACGACCAGCCCGACCACCGTGCCGACCCCGAGCGCAGCCAGCATCTGCCACGACGGCAGCACCAGGCCGACCACCACGGCGGTGACGAGGTTCTGCACGATCAGGAACGTGTGCAGCGTGCCGCGGGTCTGCGCGGGGGTCCAGGTCGAGTTGGCGGCGTAGAGACCGACGGGTGGCCCGCCCACTCCGCCCACCACGTTCAGGCCGGCGCTCATGATGCCCGTCGCGATGGTGCCCGCAGGCCGACGCAGCCATGCCGACCGCCATCCGGACGCGAGCATCGCCACGCCGACGACGACGCCGATCCCGCCGGCGACCGCGAGCCACGTGTGGTCGAGGGGCGCCAGCGCCCAGGCGATCAGCGGTGTCGCGGCGAGTGTGGGGACCAGGAGCCGCAGCGCGTCGCGCCGCTGGGCGTGGCGCCCCTCCCGCAGGAGCGGCAGCCCCGACGAGCAGGCCGCCAGGAGCACGACCAGGGCGACCCCCTCCGCCGGCCCGCGCACGGCGATCAGCACGGGTGCGGCGACGAGGGAGAATCCCATGCCGGTCGTCGCCTGGGCGAAGGCTCCGACGAGGACGGCGAGCAGGACGAGGTCGCCGGACGACAGTCCGGCGAGGAGCTGATCACTCATCGGCGAGCGGGGTCGAGCCGGTAGCGGCGCTGGAACACGATCGCCACGACCATCAGTGCGGCCGGCAGCACGGTGAAGCCCCACAGCAGCGCCTTCATCGCCGATTCGGGCTGCGTCACCTCGACGTCGGCGGTGCTGGAGACGAAGCCGCCCACGGCCAGCGCGGCCGAGTACAGGTACGGCCCGGCCGCCGTTCCCAGCGCCTCGGTGGCCGTCCAGACCCCCGTGTACGCGCCGGCCTGGGAGTCCCCCTTCTCCTCCGCGGCCGCGACGGCGTCCGGCACCATCGAGAAGGCGAACAGCTGCAGGCCGGCGAACGCGAAGCCCATGACCGCGACGACCACGACGGACACGGCGACCGCGTCCAGCCACGCGCCCAGCGCCACCGCCAGCGAACCGACGACGAAGATCAGCTGGGAGAGCAGCAGACCGCGCTGCTTCCCGATCCTGCGGGAGAGCCTCAGCCAGATCGGGCCGGCCAGCACCGCGGGAGCGAGGAAGCAGCCCATGAACACCGCCGTCAGGCCCGCGCTGTCGAAGACGTAGCGCGTGAAGTACGGCAGCGCCGCCATGAACAGGTGGGTCGTGGTGCCGGTGAACAGGTAGGACAGGACCAGCATGCGGAAGTCGCGATCGGCCCAGGCCACCTTCACGTCCGCGATCGTCGAGTGCCCGGCGGACTCGGCCGGTGCCCGGAAGCCGCACGCGTCGGTCAGCCGGCGCACGCCCAGGATCGCCACGAGAGCCGACACGACCATCACGACGGCCAGGACGGCGGCCATCGTCGTGTAGTCGCCGCGCTGCTCGCTGGACACGAGAGCAGGTGCGGCGACGCCGGCGCCCAGCAGTCCGACCGTCAGGAACAGCATCCGGAACATGAAGACGCGGGTGCGCTCGTGGTAGCCGATCCGCAGGTCGGACGGCGTGGTCAGGTAAGGCACCTGGAACATCGCGAACAGCAGGTTGCCGACGATGTACCAACCGCCGACCCATGCGGCGGCGGGTGCGCCCTCGAGCGAGGACGGGACCGTGAACATGGCCACCATCGCCAGGCCGAGGGCCACGCCCCCGGTCATCATGCGGCGCCGGTGTCCGAGTGCTCGCGCCTGGCGGTCCGAGCGCGAGCCGATCATCGGGTGGATGACGACGTCGATGATCTTCGGCAGCAGCAGGGTCAGGCCGGCGAGAGCGGCGGCGACCCCGAGGATGTCGGTCAGGAAGTACAGCAGCAGCAGGCCGGGCACCGTGACCCAGACGCCCATGCCGAACGAGCCGGAGGCGTAGGCGGACAGGGCGCCGACGGGCGCGCGGGTCGACTCGTCGATGGGCGCGTCCTCACGGGCGCTCATCGGACGCCCGCCGTTCCCCGGTGACGTGCGACGACGCCGGCGGCGAGCTCGGCACCGTCGAAGGCGCCGGCGGCGGCGCGGCCGGCGAGGGTGCGGCGGACGATCCCGTCGGTGACCTGCGGCAGGTGCCGGGACAGGAAGAACTCCACCGCTCCCCTGCCCGTGGTGGTGATGTCGCGGCGGGCCCGAGCCGACAGCGCCGCGAGGTGGATCGCGTCGACGACGCCCTCGAGGGACTCGTAGCTGCTCATGCCCTCCAGGGACAGCCCCGCCTCGCGGGTGGAGTCGTGGATGGGGCTGCGGACGGCGGACGGATAGACGCAGGTGACCCCCACGTGCGTGCCCAGCTCGAGTCGCAGGGCATCGGCATAGGCGACCATCGCGCGCTTGGAGGCGCCGTACGCCGCTGCCAGCGGCAACTGCATGACGGCCATGCGCGAGGTGACCATGACGACGCGGCCGCGGGACGCGACGAGCGCGTCCACGCACGCCGCCGTGATCCGCCACGTGCCGACCAGGTTGATCTCGAGCTGACGACGGACCTCGTCGCCGGGCGCGAGCTCGGCCGGGGCAGGCCCGCCGATGCCGGCGTTGTTGACCAGCACGTCGAGCCCGCCGAGCAGGTCGATGGCCCGGGCGACACCGGCTGCGGCCGAGTCGTCGTCGGTGATGTCGCACGCGACGACCTCGAAGGGCTCGTCCCCCGCCGGGGCGATGTCGAGGCCGACCACGACGGCCCCCTCGGAGACGAGACGGCGGCCGAGCTCGCGGCCGAGCGTGCCAGACGCGCCGGTGATGAGGACACGGCGCCCGGCGGCGGGCCGGCGGGGTGTCAGGAGCGAGAGCTTCATGCGGGGACCTCCTGGGAGACGGGACGGAAGGTGACGGCGCCGCGATCGGCGCGGGCGGCGCCGGCAGCGATCTCCTTCGGCACGGCAGCGACGTACTCGTCGAAGTCGATGCGCATCATGGGCCGCTTGTTCCCCCATCGGGCGACGGCGGCGGCATACGTCGACTCCACGACCGCTCGCTGCTCGTCCGGCGCGGGCAGGCCGTAGCGGCCGCCGAGGTGCGCCGCGACGAGCTTGCCCTGTGCCTCGACCACGGGCAGCGCGGCGCCCGTCGACTGCATGAGTCCCACGAACGCCAGACCGGGGTCGTCGAGGTGGAACACCCGCTGGTAGAGCGGCAGCCGCTCCGGGTCGGCGCCGATCCACCGCTCACCCAGGAACGGGATCGTGACGCGATAGCCGGTCGCCCACACGATGACGTCGGCCTCGTCGGACGTGCCGTCCGTGAAATGGACGCGCGATCCCTCGAAGCGTTCGATACCGGGCCGCGCGACGACCTCGCCGTGCGTGACGCGGTGCAGGATCGTGTCGCTGATCGTCGGGTGGTTCTGGAACAGGCCGCCCGAGGGGGCAGGGAGGCCGTACGACTGCGGCGTGCCCACGGCGACTCGCAGCATCGTCTCGGCGACCTTCTGGCGAACCCGCCACGGCAGCGCCGACAACAGGGCGCCGGTCGCGTCGGCGGGCCGGCCGAAGAGGTACTTCGGCACGATGTGGACGCCGTGGCGCGCCGACAGCAGCACCGGGCCGCTGCCCACGTACGAGGCGTCGACCGCGATGTCCATCGCGGAGTTGCCCATCCCGACGACCATGACGCGCCGGCCCGCGAACTGCGAGGCGCTGCGGTAGTCGTGCGCGTGCATCTGCTCGCCGTCGAACGTCCCGGGGTACTGCGGCTCGGGCCAGCGCGGGTCCCAGTTGTGGCCGTTCGCGACGACGACCGCGTCGAAGGTCTCGGAGGTCTCGACGTCGCCCGTGCGGGACACGACGGTCCAGCCGGTGTCGGTGCGGTCGACCGAAACGACCTCGGTCCCGAATCGGATCCGCTCGGTGACGCCGAAGCGCTCGGCGTAGTCCGCGAGGTAGCCCGCGATCATCGCGGCGGACGGGTAGTCGGGCCAGTCGGCCGGCATCGGGAAGTCCGCGAACTCGGTGCGGCCCTTGCTCGTGTTGAGGTGCAACGAGTCGTAGGCCGGCGACAGGCCGCTGGCGTTCCCCTGGACCCACAGGCCGCCGGGCCGGTCGCCCAGTTCCAGGACGGTGACGTCCAGGCCCTCGTCCAGCAGTGACTTGGCGGTCGTCAGACCGGCGGCGCCGGCGCCGACAACGGCGACATGAGCAGGCATGTGGGTGATTCCTTCGTGTGACGTGCGTCTCGACGCGGTCATTCAATCGCATGATGGAGAGGAGCGCAAGCAACTCTCACCAGGAGAAACGGGATCCATCAACTGATGGAGCCATGGCGTAGGGTGACGCCATGAGCGAGCAGCCGTCGAGCCGTGACCGCATCCTGGCCGCCGCCTCGCGGCTGTTCGCCGAGCGCGGGTACGACGCCACCAGCACGCGCGCGATCGCCGAGGCCGTCGGCCTCAACATCGCCACGGTGGCCTATCACGTGGGCGGCAAGAGCGACCTCTACCGCGAGGTCATGCGCGAGGCGCACATCGCCCAGCGCGACTCCGTCGAGCAGGCGCTGACCACCCTCCCCGACACCGAGTCGACACCCGAGGCGGCGCGCGCCGGACTGCACGCCTTCATCGACGCGTACCTGAGCTTCTGCGTGGCCCACCCCGACGTCCCCGCACTGTGGATGCGACGGTGGCTCGCCGAGGGCGAGATGCTGTCCGAACTCGAGAGCGAGTTCACCGGCCCGCTCGTCGAGCGGGTCGCCGGTCGCGTCCGCGCGCTGCTCGAGAGCGCCCACGTCACGACGGACGCCGACCTGGACCTGCTCGTCTACACGATCGTGTGGACGACCCACGCCTTCAGCCGGGCCGGCGTGGTCGACCCCACGGGCACCCGGGCCCAGCCCACGGATCACCCGACATTCGAGCGATTCCGGCGCCACCTGCACGGCCTCGTCGACGGCGCTCTCTCCCTGCCCGTCGCCTGATCCGCGTCGCACGACACGGACCGGACTGAGCGGAATTTCGTTAGACAGTTTAACCTTCTAGCGTGAATCGCCGCGCTCAACGCACCTTTCCCCTGGCTCATCTCGTGGGCCCCAAGCGATCGATCGTGGTCGTGTTGCTCGGCCTCGTGGTCGCCGGCCTGATCATGGCGTTCGCGCCCGATCCGACCACCGGCTCGGAGGCCGGCTCGAACCTGCCGGACTCCGCGGAGTCGTCCCAGGCCCGGGCCGCGCTGAAGAAGCTGCCGAACGCGGACGAGGCGCCGGCCATCGTCGTCTACTCCAAGGACAGCGGACTCGACGGGCGTGACCTGGCGGCGATCGCCGAACGCTCGCGCGTCATCGCGTCCGAGCTCGGCGTCGAGGTCAGCCCGCCGGTGCCCGCCGAGGACCAGTCCGCCGCACTTGTCGCCGTGCCGTTCGAGACGGGCCTGGAGTCCGACGAGAACAAGGACCGGGTCAAGGAGTTGCGTGACCTCGCGAAGCAGGACCTGCCCGACGGCGTGAAGGCCCAGGTCACGGGCGCACCGGCCGTCCAGGCCGACCTCGGTGCCGTGTTCGCCGGTGCCGACGTGCGCCTGCTGGCCGTCACCGCCGCGGTCGTGGCCATCCTGCTCATCGTCACGTACCGCAGCCCGTGGCTGTGGCTCGTGCCCCTGACCGTCATCGGCATCGGCGACCGAGTGGCCGCCCGCGCGCTCGAGGGCGTCTCGGGCGCGTTCGACGTGGGCATCGACGGCTCCATCACCGGCATCACGTCCGTCCTCGTCTTCGGCGCCGGCACCAACTACGCCCTGCTGCTGATCGCCCGCTATCGCGAGGAGCTGCGCCGCCACTCGTCGCGGCACGAGGCCATGCGCACCGCCCTCGGCGGAGCGGCCCCGGCCATCTTGTCCAGCTCGGGCACCGTGGTCCTCGCACTGCTGTCGCTACTGATCGCCGACTCGCCGTTCGTCAGCGCGATCGGTTGGTCCGGTGCGCTCGGCATCGCGGTCGCCGTGGCGTTCGCCCTGCTCGTGCTGCCCTCGGCCATGGTCATCCCGGGTCGCTGGCTGTTCTGGCCGTTCGTCCCGCACGAGGGCGACGCCGACCCGGCCGAGAAGGGCTGGTGGTTCCGCGTCGGCAAGGCGGTCACCTCCAGGCCGTGGCCGACCACGATCGCGGCCCTCGCGGTGCTGACGGCCATGGCCGCGGGCCTGCTGGGCCTGAACACGGGCCTGGGCCAGAGCGAGCAGTTCCTCGACACCCCGGAGTCGATCACCGCCCAGGAGACCCTGCAGGACGCGTTCCCCGCCGGCATCTCCTCGCCGACCACGGTGGTCACCTCACCGGACAAGGTCGAGTCCGTCGTGGCCGCGGCGAACCAGGTCGAGGGCGTCGAGAGCGCCCGGCCCGCGAACGCGTCGGACGACCTCGCCGAGGTGCAGGTCGTGCTCTCGGTCGAGCCCGAGAGCGAGAAGGCCCTGACCACCATCGAAGGCCTCCGCACGGCCGTGCACGACGCCGATCCGGACTCGCTCGTCGGTGGCACCGACGCGCAGGCCCTGGACGAGAACCAGACGGCGTCCGACGACCGCTGGCGCGTCATCCCGATCGTGCTCGTGATCGTGCTGATCATGCTGCTGGTGCTGCTGCGCTCGGTCGTGGCCGCGGTCCTGCTGTGTGCGACGACCGTGCTGTCCTACCTGTCCGCCCTGGGCGTCGGCTGGGTGCTGTTCGACCGGGTGCTCGGCTGGTCGGCGATGGACGTCAGCACGCCGCTGCTCGCGTTCATCTTCCTGGTCGCGCTGGGCGTGGACTACAACATCTTCCTGACCGCGCGAGCGCGCGAGGAGATGGTCGTGACGGGCGATGCGACGGCATCGATCGTCAAGGCGCTCGCCGTCACGGGCGGCGTCATCACGAGCGCCGGCATCCTGCTGGCCGCCGTGTTCGCCGTCCTGGGCGTGCTGCCGCTCGTGCTGCTGGCGCAGCTCGGCGTCATCGTCGGATTCGGCGTGCTGCTGGACACCGTGCTGGTGCGTGGCGTCGCGACACCGGCCATCGTGGCGCTGTGCGGCCGCTGGTTCTGGTGGCCCAGCAAGATCTCCCGATGACGAAAGGCTCCGGCGGTCGGTGAGACCGACCGCCGGAGCCGCCCGGGCACCACGGTGCCCTACAGGTGTCGCTTCAGTGGAGTCCGTCGTCAGACGACGGAAGGAGACATCGCCCAGCTGCTCAACTGGCGGCCGGGCCTCCCAGTTCCTTGGCGAGATCTACGTACTGATCCGGGATCGGGTCACCGGACTCTCCGTGAAGCTCTCGGGCCAGATCATTGAAATCGGTGTCCAATGTCCGGTACTTGAGATCGCGAGCGACCTTGGTCTGCTTCGCTTTCGCACGGCCGCGGCCCATGGGCTCGACCCCCTCGCACTCAGTGGTTCACAATGTCGTGCTCCCAAGCGTACCGAAACGTTCCCAGAAAGCATGCAGGGCCCCCGGTTCGGCGCGTTCGCGAACCGGTATTGCAGCGAATATTTCAGATGAGAGTGACCGAACCGCCCGGTCCGTGCTCGTCGGCGGCGCCGACCTCGCCCGCGATCCAGGCGTCGACGCCGTGCTCGGCCAGCAGGGAGACGGCCGCGTCGGCGGCGTCGGGGGCCACGATCGCGACCATGCCGACGCCCATGTTCAGCGCCTGGTCCAGATCGGCCTGGGCGACGCCACCCAGCTGACCGACCAGGCCGAAGACCGGCGCCGGGGTCCAAGACGAGCGATCGAGCCGGACCGAGACCGACTCGGGCAGCACCCGCTCGAGGTTGGCCGCCAGGCCTCCGCCGGTGATGTGCGACATCGCGTGCACCTCGACGGCGTCGGCCAGCGCCAGGCAGGGCTTGGTGTAGAGCCGCGTGGGCGTGAGGAGCTCCTCGCCCAGGGTGCGGCCGAACTCGGGGACCTCGCGGTCGAGCTTCCACCCGGCGATGTCGAAGAAGACGTGACGCACCAGCGAGTAGCCGTTCGAGTGCAGACCCGAGGACGCCATCGCGATCACGACGTCGCCCGCGCGGACCCGATCGGCGCCCAGCAGGCGGTCGGCCTCGACGACACCCGTGGTGGAGCCGGCGATGTCGTACTCGTCGGGGGCCAGCAGGCCCGGGTGCTCGGCGGTCTCGCCGCCGAGCAGGGCGGTGCCCGTCTCGGCGCACGCCTCGGCGATGCCCTTGACGATGTCGGCGATCCGCTCGGGCACGACCTTGCCGGTCGCGATGTAGTCGGTCAGGAACAGCGGCTCGGCGCCGCAGACCACGAGGTCGTCGACCAGCATGCCGACGAGGTCGAAGCCGATCGTGTCGTGGCGGTCCATCGCCTGGGCGATGGCGACCTTGGTACCGACGCCGTCGGCACTGGTGGCCAGCAACGGCCGCGTGTAGGACTTGAGCGCGGAGGCGTCGAACAGGCCGGCGAAGCCGCCGATCCCGCCCACGACCTCGGGCCGGGTCGCGCGGGCGACCCACTGCTTCATGAGCTCGACGGCGCGGTCGCCCGCTTCGATCGAGACTCCGGCGGAGGCATACGAGGTCACTGGATCACCTTCAAGGGCTCGGTCCCGTTGGCCGGCAGCTCCAGGAGGTGCTTGCCGATGAGGTCGTCGTCGGGCAGCTCGATCGGGTAGACCCCGTCGAAGCAGGCCCGGCAGAGGTTGTCGCCCGGGACGTTGGTCGCCTCGATCAGGTCGTCGAGCTCGACGTAGGACAGGCTGTCGGCGCCGATGGAACGGCGGATCTCGTCCACGCTCAGGCCGGTGGCGATCAACTCGGCGCGCGAGGCGAAGTCGATGCCGTAGAAGCAGGGCCACTTCACCGGCGGACTCGAGATCCGCACGTGCACCTCGGCCGCGCCGAACTCGCGCAGCATCCGCACGAGCGCGCGCTGGGTGTTGCCGCGGACGATCGAGTCGTCGACGACCACGAGGCGCTTGCCGGCGATGACGTCGCGCAGCGGGTTGAGCTTGAGCCGGATGCCGAGCTGGCGGATCGTCTGGGACGGCTGGATGAAGGTCCGCCCGACGTAGGAGTTCTTGACCAGGCCGTGGCCGAACGGGATGCCGCTCTCCTCGGCGTACCCGATCGCCGCCGGGGTGCCCGACTCCGGCACCGGGATGACCAGATCGGCCTCGACCGGGGCGGTGCGCGCCAACTTGCGGCCGATGCGCTCGCGCACGCTGAACACGCGCTGCTCGCTGATCGTGGTGTCAGGGCGCGCCAGGTAGACGTACTCGAAGATGCAGCCCTTGGGCGCGGCCTCGGCGAACCGGCTGCTGCGCAGGCCGTTCTCGTCGATGGCGACGAACTCGCCGGGCTCGATCTCACGGATGTACGAGGCGCCGACGATGTCGAGGGCGGCGGTCTCACTGGCGATGACCCAGCCGCGCTCCAGCCGGCCGAGCACGAGCGGGCGGATGCCCTGGGGGTCGCGGGCGCCATAGAGGGTGGTCTCGTCCATGAACACGAGCGAGAAGGCACCACGCAGCTTCGGCAGGACCTCGAGCGCGGCGTCCTCGACCGAGCGGTCACGGTAGGACGCGAACAGCGAGGCCATGACGGAGGTGTCGGTCGTGGCGGTCTCGGCGTGAGCGGACTTCGGGTCGCCGGCCGTGCGCTCGAGCAGCAGCTGGACGAGCTCGTGGGTGTTCGTCAGGTTGCCGTTGTGGCCCAGCGCGACCGACCCCTGCGCCGTGGGGCGGAACGTCGGCTGCGCGTTCTGCCAGACACTGGCGCCGGTGGTGGAGTACCGCGCGTGGCCGATCGCGACCTCGCCCTGCAAGGACTCCAAGGTGGCCTCGTCGAAGACCTGGGAGACGAGTCCCATGTCCTTGTAGACCAGGATCTGGCGGCCGTTGCTGACCGCGATGCCGGCCGACTCCTGCCCGCGGTGCTGCAGGGCATAGAGGCCGAAGTACGTCAGTTTCGCGACTTCCTCACCGGGCGCCCAGACACCGAAGACACCACAGGCGTCCTGGGGTCCGGCATCGGCGGGGTCGAGCTCGTGGGTCAGGAGACCATCTCCGCGGGGCACGGATTCAGTCTAGCGGCCACCCACGGGCGCCATGACCACCACGGGAAGGTCGAGAAGCCGACACAAACAGTCATGGCTGCTTGGAAGTCTTCCACTCGGGACTCGGGGCGGCTACCGTGTGAGCCACCTCACAGCCACTGTCTCGTCACCGTCCCTCAGGAGACCCCATGACCGACGCCACGTTCATCGCCGACCACGCCCGCGCCGCAGCGGACGCCGCCCCCGACGAGACGGGGTGGATCTACGAGGGTCGCGAGTGGACGTGGGCGCAGGCGTGGGAGTCGGTGCGCCGTACCGCGGGCGCCCTGTCGGCCGACGGCGTCGGCCACGGCGACCACATCGCCGTGGTCGACAAGAACAACCCGGCGATCCTGCAGCTGGTGCTCGGCGCCAGCCTCGTCGGCGCGGCCACCGCGATCGTCAACTGGCGCCTCGCCGGCGACGAGCTGGACTACACGATCAACGACTCCGGCGCGAAGCTGCTGTTCGTCGGCGCCGAGCTGATGGACCAGGTCGAGGTCATCCGCGACCAGCTCACGACGGTCGAGAAGATCATCGTGATGGGCGGTGAGGCCGACGAGTTCGAGGCGTGGCAGTCCGCCGGCGAGCCGCTCGACCAGTCGCCCGACACGAGCCCCGACGACCCCGTCGTCGTGATGTACAGCTCCGGCACGACCGGGCGGCCCAAGGGCGTCCTGCTGACCCAGCGCAACCTCGTCGCCCACACCGAGAACGCCGATGCGGGCATCGAGTACCCCGAGGGCTCGAAGATGCTCGTGGCGATGCCGATGTTCCACGTCGGCGGCACCTCGTACGCGATGTTCGGGATCAAGAACCGGGTGCCGGGGCACATCATCCGCGAGGTCGAGCCCACGGCGCTGGCCGGCGCCATGATGGCCGGCGTCACCCACGCGTTCCTCGTGCCCGCCGTCGTGGCGATGCTGCTGCAGGCCGGAGACGACGCGATGAAGCTGTTCAGCGGCCTGCGTGCGTTCTCCTACGGCGCGGCCCCGATGCCCCAGACGATCCTGCGCGGTGCCCAGCAGCACTGGCCGGACACGGCGTTCTACCAGGTGTACGGCCTGACCGAGTTCTGCGGCGTCGTGACGATGCTGCACGACGACGAGCACCGCGACCTCGAGCACCCCGAGCGACTGCTCTCCGCCGGCAAGCCCATCCCGGGCGTCGAGGCGCGCGTCGTCGACCCGGCCACCCTGCAGGACGTGACCCCCGGCGAGGCCGGCGAACTGTGGTTCCGCACCGCGCAGGCCACGCCCGGCTACCACGGTCGGCCCGACGCCACGGCCGAGCTCTACGCCGGGGACGGCTGGGTCCGCACCGGCGACATCGGCCACATCGACGCGGACGGCTACGTCTACGTCGAGGACCGGATCAAGGACATGATCATCACCGGTGGCGAGAACGTGTACTCGCCGGAGGTCGAGCGCGTGCTGTCCGAGCACCCCGACCTGCTCGAGGTCGCCATCATCGGCGTCCCCGACGAGACGTGGGGCGAGTCGGTCAAGGCCGTGGTCGCCCTGCGACCGGGCGCCCACGCGACCGAGGCCGAGATCATCGCCTGGGCGCGCGAGCACCTGGCGCACTACAAGGTGCCCCGCACGATCGACGTCGTCGAGATGCTGCCGCGCAACCCCTCGGGCAAGATCCTCAAGCGCGACCTGCGCAAGCCCTACTGGGCCGGCGGCCGGCAGGTCTGAGCCGTCGCGGTCAGGAGACCGACTCGATGACGACGTCCTTGGCGGGGGCCACGCCGTCCGGGCCGTTGCCGTCCTTCTCGATGGCGCGCGCGACGGCCAGGCCGGAGTCGTCGACCTTGCCGAAGACGGTGTAGCTCGGCGGCAGCTGGGCGTCGGCGAGCACGATGAAGAACTGCGAGCCGTTCGTGTCGGGGCCGGCGTTGGCCATCGCCAGCGTGCCCGCCGGGTAGGTCTCGTCACCGCTCAGCTCGTCGTCGAAGCTGTAGCCCGGTCCCCCGGCGCCCGTCGCGGACGGGTCGCCGCACTGCAGCACGAAGCCCGGCACCAGGCGGTGGCACTTCGTGCCGTCGAAGTAGCCCTGCTCGGCGAGGGAGACGAAGGAGTTGACCGTGCAGGGCGCGGCGTCGGGCGTCAGCGTCAGCTTCATGTCCCCGCGGTTCGTGGCGACGGTGAGCGTGTCCGCGGACTTCGGCTCGGACGGCGGCAGCTTGGCCTCCTTCGCGGCCGAGCCCTCCTCGACGTACGTGCACTTCCCGGCGCTGGAGTCACCCTCGTCGTCGCCACCGCAGGCGGCGAGCACGGGCACGGCGAGGATCAGCAGGGCCAGGAGTCGTAGACGCATGCGCCGGATTCTACCGACCCGTCCCCCGGTCGAGCGGGAGCAGTGGCGTGAGGTCGGACCGCTCGCCGCTGGCGCGCACCGAGGCGTCCGTCCACGCGAGCGTGCCGCGACCCAGGGCGATCCAGGTCTCGGGATCGGTCTCGACCACCGCCGGAGGGGTCCCCCGCGTGTGACTGGCTCCCTCGATGCACTGGATCGCCGCGAACGGCGGGATCCGCACCTCGACGCTGTGCCCGGGCGCCTTGCGCTGCAGCAGGGCCAGCAGGTGCTTGGTGGCGGCCTTCAGATCGGCGCGCTCGACCGTGCCGTCGTCGATCCGCTCGCAGATCCGGGCGAACTCGGCCGCAGGGAGCGGGGTCAGCATGCGGGCCATCGCGAGACCGTCAGTCCGGCAGCCGCAGGGCGGAGTGACGCGGGCGGGGCGCGGCGGCCTTGCCCGCCAGGTACTCCTCGGTCGTGACGCCGGTGACGTCCGCGGGATCGCGGCCCTCCTCGGCGAAGACGCGACGCGCGATGTCGGCCCACGTCTCGACCGGACCACGGCCGGTGACGTGGTGGATGCCGTACGGAGCGCCCGAACGGACCAGGTCGACGATGCCCTCGGCCAGCACCGAGGCCGGCGTGAGGCGACCGAACTGGTCGTCGACCACCGACGGCGAGACGCCGTTGCGGGCGAGGCGGCGCATCGTGTCGACGAAGTTGGCGCCCTCGCCGACGACCCAGCTGGTGCGGACGAGGTAGTTCTTCGGCACGACCGACGTCACGGCCTCGGTGGCCGCCTTGGTCTGGCCGTAGACGCTCAGCGGCGAGACCGCCTCGTCGACCTCGTGCTCCTCGACGGTGCCGTCGAAGACGTAGTCGCTCGAGACGTTGACGAAGGTGAGCCCGTGCGCGATCGCGATTCGCGCCATCGCCGCGACGCCCGTGACGTTGATGGCCCAGCACAGGGTGCGGCCCTCGGGCGTCTCGGCCCCGTCGACGTTCGTGTACGCCGCGGCGTTGATCAGCGTGCCGACGCCGTTCCAGTCGATCGTGTCGAGGGTCTCGGGCCTGGAGAGATCGACCTCGGGGAAGTCGTGGAACTCGGCGTCCGGGAGAAGCTTCTGCAGCGCCTTGCCGAGCTGTCCCCCGGCGCCGATCACGACCGTGCGACGCGGCGCCATGGGCTGGACGTCGGCCAGCATCGGGTGCGCCTTGTCCTTGTCGGACATCTCGGCGATGGGCAGCGGCCACGGGATCGCCAGCTCGGGGTCGAGCAGGTTCACGTTCGCGTAGACGGCGTCGGCGCTCCAGTGGTCGTTGACCAGGTACGTGTACGCCGTGCCGTCCTCAAGGACCTGGAACGAATTGGCGACGCCACGCGGCACGAACACCGCGGTCTGCGGGTTCAGCTCGACCCAGAAGGTGGCGCCGAAGGACTCGCCCTCGCGCAGGTCGACCCAGGCGCCGAACGCACGGCCGGCTGCGACCGAGACGTACTTGTCCCACGGCTCGGCGTGGATGCCGCGGATCGTGCCGGCGGTGCCGTTGAACGAGATGTTCTGCTGGACGGGCCCGAAGTCGGGCAGCCCGGCGTCGACCATCTTCTCGCGCTGCCAGTTCTCCTTGAACCAGCCGCGGTTGTCGCCGTGGACGTCCAGGTGGACGACGAGCAGGCCCGGGACGGGAGTGGTCTCGATCTTCATCGGCGCTCCCTCACTGTCCCGCTGCGGCGTACTTGGCCTCGGTGGCCGCCTTCGCGGGCCGCCACCAGTCCTCGTTCTCGCGGTACCAGCGCACCGTGTCCTCGAGTCCGGCCGAGAAGTCCGAGAACTGCGGGGTCCAGCCCAGCTCGGTGCGCAGCTTCGTGGAGTCGATCGCGTAGCGCAGGTCGTGCCCGGGGCGGTCGGTCACGTGCTCGAAGTCGTCGGGCTCGCGGCCGAAGAGCTGCAGCAGCGCCTCGACGACCTCGCGGTTGGACTTCTCGCCGTCGGCGCCGATGAGGTAGGTCTCGCCGATGCGTCCGGACTCGAGGATCGTCAGGACGGCCGAGTTGTGGTCGTCGACGTGGATCCAGTCGCGGACGTTGAGGCCCTCGCCGTACAGCCGCGGGCGGATGCCGTCGATCAGGCCCGTGATCTGGCGCGGGATGAACTTCTCGACGTGCTGGAACGGTCCGTAGTTGTTGGAGCAGTTCGAGATCGTCGCGCGGACGCCGAACGAGCGCACCCAGGCCCGGACGAGCAGGTCGGAGCCGGCCTTCGTCGACGAGTACGGGCTCGACGGGTTGTACGGCGTCGACTCGGTGAACCGCTGCGGATCGTCCAGCTCGAGGTCGCCGTAGACCTCGTCGGTGGAGATGTGGTGGTAGCGCACGTCGTGCTTGCGCACGGCCTCGAGCAGCGCGAACGTGCCGATGATGTTGGTGTCCAGGAACGGCCGCGGCCCGACGAGGGAGTTGTCGTTGTGCGACTCGGCCGCGAAGTGCACGACCGCGTCGTGCTCGGCGACGAGCGAGTCGACCAGCTCGGAGTCGGCGACGTCCCCGACGACGAGCGAGACCCGGTCCTCGGGCAGACCTGCGAGGGACTCACGGCTTCCGGCGTAGGTCAGCTTGTCCAGCACGGTGACGCGGTCGTCCGTGCGGTCCACCACCTGACGGACGAAGTTGGACCCGATGAACCCGGCACCGCCGGTGACCAGCAATCGCATGCGCACGAGCGTACCGTCCGCCCCGCGGCCTCGGTCCCGCCGATCGCATAGGGTGCAACCCATGCGTGGCATCATTCTGGCCGGGGGAACCGGCTCGCGACTGCACCCGATCACCCTCGGCGTCAGCAAGCAGCTCGTCCCCGTCTACGACAAGCCGATGATCTACTACCCGCTGTCGACCCTCATGGCGACGGGCATCCGGGACATCCTGATCATCACGACGCCCCACGACGCCGAGGCGTTCGAGCGTCTCCTGGGCGACGGCTCCCGCTTCGGCGTGAACCTGACATACGCCCAGCAGCCTTCGCCGGACGGCCTGGCGCAGGCGTTCATCATCGGCGCGGACCACGTCGGCGCCGAGGGCGCGGCGCTCGTCCTGGGCGACAACATCTTCTACGGGGCGGGCGTCGGCACCAGCCTGCACCGGTTCGACCACACCGTGGGCGCGGCCGTGTTCGGCTACCACGTGGCCGACCCCACGGCCTACGGCGTCGTCGAGTTCGACGAGACGGGACGGGCCATCTCCCTGGAGGAGAAGCCCGAGAAGCCACGCAGCAACTACGCGGTGCCCGGCCTGTACTTCTACGACAACTCCGTCCTCGAGCGCGCCCGCGTGCTGGAGCCGTCGGCCCGCGGCGAGCTCGAGATCACCGACCTCAACCGCACCTACCTGGACGAGGGGACGCTGCAGGTCGAGGTCCTCCCCCGCGGCACCGCGTGGCTCGACACCGGCACGTTCGACGACCTCGCCGACGCGGGCGCCTTCGTGCGCACGATCGAGAAGCGACAGGGACTCAAGGTCTCGTGCCCCGAGGAGATCGCCTGGCGCCAGGGCTGGCTGACCGACGACGAGCTGGCGACGCTCGCCCGTCCGCTGGTCAAGAGCGGCTACGGCGACTATCTCCTGGGCCTGCTAGAGGCCTGAGACGGGCCCCAGCCACGCGTCGAGCACCCGGTCGGTGGCCCCGCCGTCGTCCAACGGTGCGAACCGCTGCCGGAACGCGGTGCGGTCCGCGCCGGACGTGTCACCGTTCATCAGGACGTCGATCGCCTCGTCCGTCGAGGTGACGACGGGGCCGGGCGGCATCTCGTGCAGGTCGAGGTAGAAGCCGCGTTCGTCGCGGTACTCGGCGGCGTCGGGCACCAGCAGGATCTGCGGCCGCTCGGTGACGGCGAAGTCGAACATCACCGAGGAGTAGTCGGTCACCAGCACGTCCGCCGCCGCCAGCAGCGCCGTGATGTCGGGGTGGGCCGTCACGTCCACGACCCCCGGCGAGGCGAGCAGGCCGCGCCCCGCGGCCGCGTTGCTGTGGCTGCGGACCAGCACGGTGGCACCGGTGCGCTCGTGGACCCGGGCCGCGTCCAGGTGCGACACGAAGGCCCGCCGGCCGCGGGCGTCCCGGGCGGAGTCACGCCACGTGGGCGCGTAGAGGACGACGAGCTCGTCCCCGAGGCCGAACGCCTCGCGGGTCCGGCGTCGCACGGGCCCGTCGTCACCGTCCAGCGCGAGCGCGTCGTTGCGGGGGTAGCCCTCGACGATCGTGCGCGCCCCGGACGCCAACGCCCGGGGCAGCACCCCGGCGGCGTAGGCGTTCTGCGCCAGCAGCGCCTCCCAGGCCTTGGCCTCGCGCTCCATGGCAGCCGTGTAGCCGGCCGTCAACCGCGAGTTCTCGATGTCGTGGCCGATCCGCTTGAGCGGCGTGCCGTGCCAGGTCTGCAGGTAGCGCTGGCCCTCGCGGAACCGGACGTAGTGCGGGAACTCGGCGTTGTTGACCAAGTACCGGGCGTGCGTGAAGGCCTCGTGCCACTCGCGCGAGTGCAGCAGCACCGGGCGCACGCCCTCGGGCACGGCCACGGAGTGGTCGGTGACGATCCAGTCGACCGGGATGCCGCGCTCGACCAGGCCGCGGGCGATCGGGGCGACGCTGTCACCGGCGCCGGTGCCGCTGAAGCACATGACGACGGCGCGCTCGCGCAACGGCCCCGCGTGCTCGCGGATCTCGTCGAGCAGCAGCCGCTGGCGGCGGCGGCCGCGGTCCGCGACGGGGATCGGGTTGCGCACGACGAGCGAGACGTCCGCCTCGCCCGGCGACCATCCGCGCGCGGTGACGAACAGGTCGACGAAGTCGATCGCCCGGTCGGCCAGCGACCGGCACAGCGCCTCGGGGTCGTCGAGGTCCAGGGGCACGTCCCCCGTGACCGCGTAGCGGCCGGACGGGATCGTCGCGACGGTGCCGAATCGCTGGGCGACCGCGTCCAGGCTCAGCGGCGACGTACCGCTTCCCCACTCCTGCGTCAGGGCGGCCACCCGCAGGTCCACGCCGTCGGCCGTGAGTCGCACTCCGGCGTCCGTGGCGAGCACATCGACGGAGCGGACCCGCTCATCGAGCGCCGGGATCGTGATCTCGGTGCGACGGACCACGCCGTCGACGGTCACGGTGACGGCGAGGGTGATCGGCTCGCTGCGGTCGAGGTCGAGCCGGACCCACCAGGACGCCTCGGTCTGGTCGGCCCACCGCTCGCCACTCTCGGCGTCGGCGACCGCGTCGGGCCGCATCGTCACCTCGGGCACGACCGTGCCGCGGCTCGTGGTGGCCTCGACGGCGACCGTGTCAGCCGTCGGGTCGAAGGTGATGCCGGAGATGAACGACGTGCCCGCCACGTAGGCGGGCGACGAGCCGGCCACCTCGACCGCGACGCGGGCCACGAGATCGTGCTCCTGGGCCACGAACATCCAGTCGGGCGCGTCGACCGGCTCGCCCAGCCGGATCCGGTGGGTGCCGCGCTCGACGAGGAAGGACGGGCCGTGGACGGTGCGCGACTCGGCCAGCATGTCGACGACGTCGCGGTGGTCGATCGATGCGCTGTACAGGGCCACGCGATCGCGCACCGGCAGGTTCAGCCAGTCCTCACGGGACCAAACGGGAGCCGCCGCGGCGACCTCGGCGACGAGGGCACGCCAGCCCGGCTCGTCGAGGCGGAAGGCGGTGCGGACGCGCTTGGCCATCGCCGCAGGAGACGGCGCATCGCCGGCACTGTGCCGGCGCAACCGTTGAAGCGCTCTGCGCACGAGGTCCACGGCGTCAACCTACCGGCGCGACGACCCTCTCGCTGTTCCGGCGTCGCTCGCGAGGGAGCGCTCGGTAGCGGTGGTGACGTTGCCACGCGTGACCCTCGCGCCGTCTGAACCCGACCACGTTCTCGACCCGATCGAGCCGGAGTTGCCAGCCCTGATCGTGCACCTCACGGTGGTGTCGGGAGCAGAGCAGGACACCGTCGTCGACGGTGGTCGGGCCGCCCCGGGACCACGGCGTGACGTGGTGACTCTCACACCAGCCGGGCGGTCGGTCGCGGCCCAACAGGACAAGCATCACGTCGAAGGAGATCCCTCGGCCGCGTGGTCGCGCTGCCACCAGACGGTCAGTTGCTCGCGCGGGACCTTCGGCTGGACGACGACCTTGAGTCGGCGCGGGCCGGCGAGCGCCAGGTAGCCCTGGCGGTCCTCCAGCTCGAAGTCCCACGGCAGCCGCAGAGCCAGCGCCTGGTCGACCAGGCCGGGCACCTCGTGCTCACCGAGCTCGGCGGGGATCTCGACGTCCGCCGGGTCCGTCAGCTCGCCCTTCCACAGCACGACGTCGCGCCGGTCGAGCAGCCACGGCTCCTCACCCGAGAGCGTCGGACCGCCGGCGTCCTGCCGGATCGCAGCCGAGCCCAACGGGTCGATCCGCGTCGCCACCGCGCGCTGGGTGCGGCCGTGGTGCGTGACCTCCACGACGAGCTCGGACACGTCGACGTCGTCGGGGTCCGGCAACGCGAGCGAGAGGTCCCAGACGCTGTCCTCGTTGCTGCGACGCGTGGTGCGCACCCGGTGCCCGATGAACTCGTCGGCCGGGGTCACCGTGAACTCGCGCTCCCAGCCGGTGATGTCGCGCAGCCACGCGCGGCACGTCGGCCGGTCGCCGTCGACGTGACGCAGCCAGGCCGCGACGGTCAGGCGCAGGCCGGACTCGTCGAGGTACGCCCGCAGGACCGTCGCATCGAGGGGAGTCTGTCGTTCGGACAGGACCCGAGCCTCATCGGGGACGTCGGGATCGCCGGCGAACGGGAACACCAGCGCCGGCTGCCCGCCGACGTCGTCCGATCGCAGGGACGGCAGGTCGAAGCCGCCCCTCTCGACGAACGTCGCGACGTCGGAGGACCTCCCGGCTCGCAGCAGCGCGTAGACGACCCGGGCCTCGGCCGGCGACTGCGACAGGTCGAGGTCGGGCTCCGCGAGCAGGTCGAGCGCGCCGCGGAACAGTCGCTCGCGATAGCCGTCGTCCGTGACCTTCGCGAGGGTGCGCAGGTACCGCGGCACGTCGTTCGACAGCACCTGCGACGCCCGCACCGCCCGGGCGCCGGGGACGGCCGCTAGCGCGTCGAGGCTCAGCGCGATCGCGTCGAAGAAGGCGCCGATCGACCGCTCGGTGGCCTCGCGGGTGATCGAGCCGGGGCGGATGCGCCACAGGTAGGTCGGGAACGGCACGAGGTCGATCCGGTCCGCCGCCGCGAAGGCTCGCGCCGTGACCTCCTGGTCCTCGTAGAGGACGCCGGGACGGAACTCGAGCGCGGCGCGATCCCAGAAGGAGCGGCGGTAGACCTTCGACCAAGCCGTCGCCTGGGCCAACACCTCGGGGTTCTCGTGGGCCGTGACCGTCCGCGCCTGCGGCTCGTAGAGGTCGGCGACCCAGGGCGGCGCGGGGCTAGGGGCGTCCACGTCACGGAACTGCGCGTACGGCAGGAGCGCGTAGTCCGAGCCGCTGCGCTCGAGCATCTCGACCGCAGTGGAGAGCCCTTCGGCGGACACCACGTCGTCGGAGTCGACGAACGTCAGGTAGGGCGCCGTGGCGTGCTCGATGCCGGTCATCCGCGCGGCGCTCAAGCCGCCGTTCGGGCGGGTCACGACCGTCACCCGAGCATCGCGGCGGGCGTACTTCCGGGCGATCTTCGCACTGGCGTCAGGCGAGCCGTCGTCGACCACGATCACCTCGAAGGGCGCCTGCGACTGCTCGAGGATCGAGTCCAGGCACTCCGCCAAGTACTCCTCGACGTTGTGGACCGGCACGATGACGCTGAGCAGCGGCTGGGGAGCCGCCCGCTTGAACAGCCTCACGCGTCCCACCCGAGCAGGCCGTCGACGACCCGCTCGGCGGCGTGCCCGTCGTGGAACCGGTTGAACCGCTCGTTGAAGGCGGCGTAGGCGTCGGCGTGCTCGGCCGCCCACGAGGTGTCACGGACGAGCCCCGCCAACTCACCGGAGTCACGCACGACCGGACCGGGCGCCGACTCCTCGAACGGGAACAGGAAGCCGCGTAGCTCGTTCTCGTACTTCTCGAGGTCAGGGACGAAGAAGATCATCGGCTTGCCGGTGATCGCGAAGTCGAACCGCAGCGACGTGTAGTCGAAGATGGCGAGGTCGGCAGCCAGCACGAGGTCGTTGATCTCAGGATGGTCGGTGACGTCGACGACGCCTCCTCCGCTGCCGTGGCGCTGGTCGGACCGGGCGACGGAGTGGTGACTGCGCTGCAGCACGACCACGTCGTCACCGAGCTGCTCGGCCAGGGCCTTGACGTCGAGGAGGCCGGGGTCCGCCGAGGTGTTGTCGCCGCGCGACAGGTCCTCACGCCACGTGGTGGCGTGCAGGACGGCCGTCTGGTCGTCACGGATGCCCAACAGGCGCCGCGTCCTGCGGCGCACCTCGGCGGCGTCGTCGGCCAGCAGCGAGTCGGTGCGAGGCAGTCCGTGATCGAACGCCGGACCGTCCCAGTCGTAGGCCTCACGGTAGAACTCGGCAGCCTCGGGATACGGCAGGCAGATGACGTCCCAGTAGGCCGAGCGACGTGTGGTGGCCTCGTACTCGGCGCGCCACGGCGCCATCCGCCGCACGAAGTCGGGCCGGCCCATGCGCTTGAACGGCTGACCGTGGAACGTCTGCAGGTACACCTGGCCCGGACGCAGCCGCGTGTACGCGCCCACCTCGGTGTTCTTGACGAGGAACTTCGAGGTCGCCAGCGCCGAGTACCACTCGCGCGTTCCGGCGATGACGCGCTTGGCGCCCTCGGGCAGGGCGACGGAGTGGTCGACGGTGCCCCAGTAGAGCCGCAGCCGCGGGTCGCGACGGCGCAGCTCGCGGTGGATCGCGGCCTGGCTGTCGGTGGCGACCTCGGCCCAGTAGCACTGGAACATCGCCGCACGCGCGTCGACGGGGGCCTCGAGGGCCTCGTACGCCTCGCGCAGGTAGCGCTGGCCGTACATCGTGTTCTCGTCGGGCAGCCGCGGCTTGATCAGCCGCAGCCCGTCGTGCGTGGTGTGTCCCACGAGCGGACCGTCGGCGAGGTCGGCGGGCCAGTCGACCAGCTCCGCGGCCAGCGGCACCGGCTGCCCGTCCGCGATCACGGCATAGTCCCCCACCGGGAGCGGAAGCAGGCCCCGGCCCCAGCGGTCGGCGGTGCCCGGGAAGACGGCGCGGAAGCTGGAGCCCAGCCGGCTGAACTCGTCGGCCGTCACCGTGACGGACGCCGACTCCAGCGTCGGCGCGGTGGTGAGACCCCGTCCGCGCACCACGATCGTGCCGCGCTCGAGGTCGATGCCGTCGATGGCCGGGCCGATCGGGTCGGCGGGCACGACGAGGTCGAGGCGGCCGCCGGCGGTGCGTCCCGCGAGGCGCACCTCGACCTCGAGGTCGAGCGCCTGCTCGGGGCCCATCCTCGAGAGCGGCAGCTCGATCGCCCAGGTGCTGCGGTCGTACGTCTCGCGCCACATCGCGGCGCCGCCGCGGTGCCCCGAGGTCTCGCCGATCCACTCCGCCCGCACCCCGGGCGTGACGACGACCAGCTCGGGCACGGCACCGTCGGCGTCGATGTGCGCGAAACCGGCACGGACGACCGCCTCGAAGCGGTCGTCGACCACGCGCGCCCGGACGACCTCGCCGGCGAAGCGCGTCTCGGAGGTGGCCAGCACGAAGGTCTCGCGCGGGATCGACGGATCGTCCCAGCCCGGCAGGTGCACGACCGGCTCGCCCTCGTGGAGTCCGGCGGCGAACTGGCGCACGTCGAGCAGGCCGTGGTCGAGCGCGGCGTGGAGGGCATCCAGGTCGTCGTTCTCGAGATGGTGCAGGGCGACCTTCGCCCAGGACGGGACCCGACGCACCAGCGCGGCACGGTCGACGCCGTCCAGCCATTCGGGCAGTCGCTCGCGCAGCTGCGCCTCGACGCTGCCGTCGAGGTCCTTGGGGAGCTTGCGGACCAGCGCAGGGAACTCGCGGGCGAGGACGTCGAGGGGCTTCGCCGGACCCGTCGCCAGGTCCCGCACCCGCCGCGTGAGCGACCGCAGCTTGCCCATGTCACCTACGCCTTCGCCGATCATCCCGGACGGCGTCGATGCTATACGCTCGCCGCGTGTCGCCATCTGCTGCAGCACCGGGCGAGCCGGCCACACCCTTCCCCGCCGGCGCCTGGTTCTCCGTCGTCGGGAACGTCCGGCTCGGTGCGGGCGGCCAGACCCGCATGGTCCTGCTCCGCCACCGGCTGTTCGTCGCCGCGGGGCTCGACTTCCCGATCCTGACCTACAACCCGGTCCCGTCCTACGATCCGATCCGGGCCGGCCTGCTGGCCGAAGGGCTGCTGTTGCCGCAGAGCAGATTGGTCAACCTCCACGAGGACCTGCGCGAGCGGGACCTGACCGCGCTCCCCTCCGTCGAGGCCCCGCCCGTCCCCGTGCCCGACCGGACGCAGGACGACGTCGAGGACGGTTACCCGTGGCGGCGCCGTCACCTCCGCGACGACGGCACCGAGACCACCTGGGAGTACCTGCGACCCGACGGGACGACGTACGCCTTCACCCCGGCGGACGACATGGCCGGCGACACCCGCGTGCTCGACCGCGACGGGCGCGTCGTGCTGGCCGGCGACGGGCTCGGCGACCTGTGGCGCTGGTGGACCCGCCAGGTCGTCCCCACGGACGGGCCGGTGTTCCTGGTCAGCGACAGCCGGTTCGTCGCCGAGGAGCTGGGGCTGCTCGACGATCCTCGAATCGTCCTGATGCACCAGATGCACAACCCCCACCTGCGCGGCGAACGCCGTTGGGACTCGCCGCTCGAGCCGTCGTACGCGTCCTCCCTGGCTCACGTGGACCGGTTCGACGCCCTGAACACCCTGACCGAACGCCAGCGGCACGACCTGCGGCTGCGCTTCGGCGACCTGCCCCAGTTCCACGTCGTGGCCAATCCCGTGGAGGCCGTCGAGCCGCCCACGCCCCCACCGGCGCGGGTGCCCGGACGGATCGTCGTGATCGCCCGGCTGCACCCCCAGAAGCAGCTGGACCGCGCCATCGACGCCTTCGCCCTCGTCGCGCCACGTCACCCCACCGCGACGCTGGAGATCTACGGCGACGGCGACGAGGAGCAGAGGCTGCGCGACCGCGCCGCCGAGCGTGGCGTCGCCGACCGCGTGGTCTTCCACGGACATGTCCCGGACGCGGCGGACCGGCTGTGGGAGGCCGACCTCGCCTGGCTGACCAGCCGCTTCGAGGGCTACGGCCTGTTCATCCTCGAGGCGCGCATGCGCGAGTGTCCGGTCCTGGCGTTCGACGTGCCCTACGGCCCTGCCGAGCAGATCGAGTCGGGCGTCGACGGGGTGCTGGTGCCGGCGGGAGACGCTGCACGCCTGGCGCACGCGACGCTCGATCTGCTGGCCGACCGCGAACGTCTCGAGTCGATGCGCGGCCGCGCTCGCGCCGGGGCGATCGCCCACGGCCACGAGTCCTTCCTGGCGGACTGGGCACAGGTCGCGCGCGAGGCACTCGACCGCAAGCCGACGCGCGTACGTCTGGACGACGTCCGCGTCGACCTCCGTGGGCGTGAGGCCCGCGTCCACGTCGCGGGCACCGGAGACCTCGCCGATGTCCGACTGCGCTGGCAGGCGTGGCAGCCCGGCGACGCCGGCCCGACCGATCTGACCACCTCGCTGGACCGCGACGGCACGACGTTCACGGTGCGCGCCGACCGGGCGCCCCGCGGCGCTCGCGAGCGGCTGCTGCTGACGTGGCAGAACGCCTCGTGGCAGCAGGACGTGCCCCAGCGCCGCTGGTGGCAGCGCCGCTGAGACCTACTCGGGCCGGTCGAAGACCTGGCGAGTCAGAGCCTGCACGTCACGGTCGAGGTGATCGAGCCCCATCATGACGACGGGTGGACGACGATGCCAGACCTCGCTGACACCCACCGCAGTGAGCGTCACGGATGGATACCGCGTTCAGGCAGGCGAGGGATCGGCGTCGGAGGAGCTGGCCTTCTCCTCGTCGTCGTCCGACGGAAGCTGACAGGTCCACTCGAGGACGAGGGCAGCGATGAGCAGCAGCAGGGCGGCGCCGGCCGCGGCGGCCGAGCGCCAGAGCCTCATCTCGCCCATCTCGGTGGACGAGCCCAGGTAGGCCAGCGCGTACCCGGCGTAGCCGCCGGTGAACACGCCGCCGACCATCACGGCGGCCTTGGCCAGCGCCAACAACCGGATGCCGTGCTCGGCGGCGAACCAGCGCTGCCGGCGGTGCAGGTTCTGCCAGGTCCCCCAGGCCAGCGCACCGATCGCGATGGCCCCGCAGAGCATCACGATCGCGGCCGCCCAGCCGGGGACCGGCGGCGACGCGCCGTCGAACCGGACGATGAGGGGCGGCAGCAGTCGACCGACGATCAGACCCGCCGCGATCAACGCGACGACGTAGAGCGGTGAACTGCGCCGAACCTGTCTCATCGCCGGGTCACAAGATGATCTCGACGTCCTCGCGCTTGGTCACCCCGGAGGCGTCGACGCCGGAGATCAGGTCCGCGACGAATCCGTGTCCGGGGATCTCGCCCTCGGGGTCGATCTCGAGCCACGGAACGAGGACGAAGGCGCGCTCGTGGGCGCGCGGGTGCGGCAGCGTCAGGGAGTCGTCCTGGGCCACGCGGTCGCCGACGACGATGATGTCGACGTCGAGGGTGCGCGGGGCACCCGGCTCGCTGCGCTCACGCTCGAACGCGTCCTCGATCGCCATGGCGCGGTCGAGCAGCGTGTGCACGGTCAGCGTGGTGTCGATGAGCACGACGGCGTTGAGGAACGGGCGCGAGCCCTCAGGAGCCTCGACGGGCTCGGTCTCGTAGACCGAGGAGATCGCCACGACGGTGACCTCCGGAGTGTCCTCCAGTGCGGAGACCGCACCCTGCAGGCGGCCGGCACGGTCGCCGAGGTTCGAACCGATCGACAGCACGGCCTGACGAATGGGGCGCATGCCTCCGGTCATCGTGTCCGCGTCGAGTTCGTACGGGGTGGGTGCTTCGGTCACAGCTTGCTCCGCTCCATCGTCACGGTGACATCGGTGAATGCCACCTCGATCGGCGCCTCGGGCTTGTGCACCGTCACGCTGGCCCAGCGGACGGGCTCATGGCCCAGACATACGCTCACTATACGGAGGGCCAATGTCTCGATCAGGTCGACGGGGTCCCCCGTGATGATCGCGTGCACCTGCTCGGCCAACTCGCCGTAGTGCACGGTCCGGGACAGGTCCCCGGTCGTCGCCGCGGGCTCCAGGTCGACCGACAGCACGATGTCGACGACGAAGGTCTGGCCGTCCCTGCGCTCGTGGTCGAAAACGCCGTGGTACCCCACGGCCGACAGGCCCCGCAGCTCGATGCGGTCGCCGGGGTGCTGGTCGCTCATACGTCCTCCGGATCGATCAACGGCGAGGCGTGCCGCGCCCAGAACCGCCATCGTGCCCCATCGCGCACGAGGATGCTCGTCGCCACGGCGCGACCGCCGTTGAAGGACTCGACCGACCCGCCGTCGGACAGGATGTTCTCGGTGCACACGACGATCGCCGTGGTCGGGTCGTTCGCCGGCAGCAGCGAGACCTCGACATCGGTCAGGAAGAACTGGATGTACCCGACCCCGGCCATCAACACGGTCCAGGAGCGCAGGATGGGCGCGGTGCCCTTCAGCGGCGGGGCGCCGGGGTGCACGCAGGTCGTGCCCGCATCGTCCACCCACAGCGCGGCCATGAGGTCGACGTCACCGGTCTCGACCGCGTCGTAGAAGGCCCGGTGGGCGGCCAGGACGTCACTCACCGGAGCGCTCCTGGCGCAGCCGCGCGACGACGCGCACGGCGTCCGCGCTGCGCCGGGGGTCGTGCACCCGCACGCCCCACGCCCCCGCCAGGGCCGAGAGGGTGCTGATCGCCGTCGTGGCGTCCTCGCGCTCGTCCACCGGGCGCGGTCCCACCTCGTCGGCCAGCAGCGCCCCCAGGAACCCCTTGCGGCTCGCGGCGACCAACAGCGGCCGGTCCAGGCTCGTGAACCGGTCGAGGTGCGCCAGCAGGGTCCAGTTCTGGTCGCCCGTCTTGCTGAAGCCCAGGCCCGGGTCGAGCACGATCCGCTCGGGGTCGACGCCCGCGTCGCACACCGCGTCGAACTGCTCCCACAACTCCGTCAGCACGTCCTCGACCACGTCGCGGTACTCGGTGTGCTGCTGCATCTGCTGGGAATGGGCCCGCCAGTGCATCACGACGAACGGGACCTCGGCGCGCGCGACGAGCGGGACCATCGCCGGGTCGGCGCGGCCGCCGGAGACGTCGTTGACCAGGACGGCGCCGGCCTCGATGGCCTGCTCGGCCGTCTCGGCCCACATGGTGTCGACCGAGACCAGGACGCCCGCGTCGGCCAGGCGGCGCACCACCGGGACGACACGACGCAGCTCCTCCTCGCGGTCGACCGGCAGGGCCCCGGGACGCGTGGACTCGCCCCCCACGTCGACCAGGTCGGCACCGTGACGGACCAGCTCGAAGCCGCGCTCGGCGGCGGCGCCGGGGTCGAACCAGCGACCGCCGTCGGAGAAGGAGTCGGGCGTGACGTTGACGACGCCCATGACGACGCACCGGTCCTGCGCCAGGCCGGGCAGCGGCAGCGTCACCACGAGAGGCCCCGGGTGCTCACTTGGAGATGAGCTGCATCGCCTCGGCCCGGGTCGCCGGGTCGAGCAGCTGGCCACGGACGGCACTGGTGATCGTGCGGGCGCCGGCCTTGGACACCCCGCGCATCGTCATGCACAGGTGCTCGGCCTCGATGACCACGATGACGCCCTGCGGCTGGAGCACCTCGACCATCGCCTCGGCGATCTGCGTCGTCAGGCGCTCCTGCACCTGCAGCCGGCGCGCGTACACGTCGACGAGGCGGGCCAGCTTCGACAGGCCGGTGACGTGCCCCGTCTCGCCGGGGATGTAGCCGACGTGGGCGACGCCGAAGAACGGGACCATGTGGTGTTCGCACATGCTCCACACCTCGATGTCGCGGACCAGCACGAGCTCGCGGTGGCCGACCTCGAAGACCGCGGAGAGCACCTCGCGGGCGTCCTGGTCGTAGCCGCCGAGCAGCTCGGCGTAGGACCGCGCGACCCGCGCCGGCGTGTCCTGCAGACCGTCGCGGTCGGGGTCCTCACCGATGGCCGCGAGCAGCTCGCGAACGGCCGCCTCGGCACGGGGATGATCGACGGACACGTGCCCTCCTCAGGCGGTCGGGGACTCGCCCGACAGGGGCTGGTCCGGTGACGGCGCGTCCGAGCCGGAGTCCGGACCCACCACGATGCCCTCCTCGGAGCCGGTGGAGTCGGAGGCGGCGCCGTTGCGGTGCGGCACGGTGATCGGAGGCTGCGACGACGGGCGACGCGTCTCCGAGCCGGTCCAGGCCGGGCGGACGTCGCGGCGGTTCAGGGCCTCGAAGATCCGAGCGACCTCGGCCTTGTCGAGGGTCTCCTTCTCCATCAGCTCCAGCACCAGCTGGTCGAGCACGTGGCGGTTCTCGACGAGGATGTCGAAGGCCTCCTGGTGGGCGTGCTTGATGAGCCCGGAGATCTCGTCGTCGATCGCGGCTGCGACGTCCTCGGAGTAGTTGCGCGAGTGGCCGATGTCGCGGCCGAGGAACGGCTGGCCGTTGTCCTCGCCGAACCGGACGGCGCCGATGCGCTCGCTCATGCCGTACTGGGTGACCATCGCGCGGGCCAGGTTGGTGGCCTTCTCGATGTCGTTGCCCGCGCCCGTGGTCGGGTCGTGGAAGACCAGCTCCTCGGCGGCGCGGCCACCGAGCATGTACGCCAGCTTGTCGAGCAGCTCGGCCCGGGTCTGGCTGTACTTGTCCTCGTCGGGCAGGACCATCGTGTAGCCCAGCGCCCGGCCGCGCGGCAGGATCGTGATCTTGTGCACGGGGTCGCTCTGCGGCAGCGCCGCGGCGACGAGCGCGTGGCCACCCTCGTGGTAGGCCGTGACCAGTCGCTCGTGCTCATTCATGAGGCGCGAGCGCTTCTGCGGTCCGGAGATGACGCGGTCGATCGCCTCGTCGAGGGCGGCGTCGTCGATCGTCGTGGCGGAGTTGCGCGCGGTCAGCAGCGCTGCCTCGTTCAACACGTTGGCCAGGTCGGCGCCGCTGAATCCGGGGGTGCGGCGGGCGACGGCCTCGAGGTCGACGTCCGGATCGATCGGCTTGCCGCGGGCGTGGACCTTGAGGATCTGGGTGCGGCCGGCCAGGTCGGGCGCCTCGACGGCGATCTGGCGGTCGAAGCGGCCCGGGCGCAGCAGCGCCGGGTCGAGGACGTCGGGACGGTTCGTCGCGGCGATCAAGATGACGCCGCCGCGGACGTCGAAGCCGTCCATCTCGACGAGCAGCTGGTTCAGGGTCTGCTCGCGCTCGTCGTGTCCGCCGCCCATGCCGGTGCCGCGGTGACGGCCGACGGCGTCGATCTCGTCGATGAAGACGATCGCGGGGGCGTTCTCCTTGGCCTGCTCGAACAGGTCACGGACGCGGCTGGCGCCGACGCCGACGAACATCTCGACGAAGTCCGAGCCCGAGATCGAGTAGAACGGGACGCCCGCCTCGCCGGCGACGGCGCGCGCGAGCAGGGTCTTGCCGGTGCCGGGAGGACCGTAGAGCAGGACGCCCTTGGGGATCTTGGCGCCGACGGCCTGGAACTTGGCCGGCTCCTGGAGGAACTCCTTGATCTCGCCGAGCTCCTCGATCGCCTCGTCACAGCCGGCGACGTCGGCGAACGTGGTCTGCGGGGTGTCCTTGGTCATGAGCTTCGCCTTGGACTTGGCGAACTGCATGACCCGGCCGCCCCCGCCCTGCATCGAGTTCATCAGCCACAGGAAGATCAGGATGAAGATGACGAACGGCAGGAAGCTCAGCAGCACCGAGAGCAGCGTGTTCTTCGGCGGCATCTTGACGTTGTAGGCGTTCATCTTGTCGTCGTCGACGAGCTTCTGGGCCTTCGCGACGAGCTGCGCGCCCTGCTCCTGACCGAGCCAGGTGGCCTTGACCTTCTTGTCCCCGTCGCCCTTGAGGGTCGCGCGGACCTCCTGGTCGCCGTCGACGAAGGTGACGTCCTTGACCTTGGCGTCGTCGAAGTAGCCGACCATCGTGGCGGTCTTGACCTCGCGGTACCCGTCGGCCGAACCGGAGAAGGACAGCACACCGATGACCACGGCCGCGATGAGGATGATCCACAGCCACGGGCCCTTGAACAGGCTCTTGAAGTTCATGCCGCCTCGTCGTTCATGCAGTTCGGATTCCGTCCGGTTCTGTTCCTGGGGTCAGGAATACACGTGCTCAGCCAGTGTGCCGATACTGCGCAAATTGCGGTACTTCTCGTCGTAGTCCAAGCCGTATCCGACGACGAACGCGTTCGGGATGTCGAAGCCGACGTACTTGACGTCGACGGGCATCTCCAGCGCCTCCGGCTTGCGCAGCAGCGTGGCGATCTCGACCGACGCCGGGCCGCGCGACTTCAGGTTGGCCACGAGCCACGAGAGGGTCAGGCCGGTGTCGATGATGTCCTCGACGATCAGCACGTGGCGACCGTCCAGGTCGGTGTCGAGGTCCTTGAGGATCCGCACGACGCCCGAGGACTTGGTGCCCGCGTAGGAGGAGACGGCCATCCAGTCGATCTCGACATGGCGGTCCAGCTCACGGGAGAGGTCGGCCATGACCATGACCGCACCCTTCAGCACGCCCACGAGCAGCAGGTCGCGCCCCTCGTAGTCGGCCTCGATCTGGCGAGCCATCTCGGCCAGTCGGGTCTGGATCTGCTCTTCCGAGAAGAGCGGCTGGGTCAGGTCGAGGTCGGCTTCGACGCGCTCGGTGTCCACGGTGCCAGCGTGCCACAGCGCACCATTTCGCACGGCAGCCGGTCGCGAATCGCTGGCGGCTCCGCCGCTGCGGATGTGGAGCGGTACCCACCCGATTCGGGGCGCCGAGGCCACTTTGAGGTGCGTAGCGCTACAGATCTCGGGGCACGAAGTGCACGCGGTCGCCGTTCCTGACCGCCGTGACTCCCCCGGGCAGTTCGATGCGCTTGCCTCCTGCCGACTGCATCAGCGCGTCGAGAGCCACGGTGTGGGCGTGGGAGAGCTCGCCGGGCGAGGCGCCCGCGTCGATGGCGAGACGGCGCCAGATGCGCAGTCGGACCGGGGTGTCGAGGTCGGCGAACGTCCAGAGGTCCTCGACCTCGCCCGACTCCGGCATCGCCCGGATCGCGAGGCCATCGACCGCGTCGGCGTCCATACGGACCAGGTCGGCCGTGCGCGCGAGGGCCTCGGCCACTCCCCCGCCGAGCACGTCCTCCATGAGCGGCAGCAGCTCACGTCGCACCCGCACGCGGCGGAAGGCCGGGTCCTCGTTGTGCGGGTCGTCCCACCAGTCGAGGTCGTGCAGGACGCAGATCCGCTCCGTCTCGGCCCGGCGCAGCGACAGGAAGGGCCGGCACAGCTGTCCGTTGGTCGGTCGCATGCCCTGGATGGCTCGCGGTCCGGAGCCGCGACCGAGACCGAGCAGGACCGTCTCGGCCTGGTCGTCGAGGGTGTGAGCGAGCAGGATCGGCGTGTCGTCGCCCGCCTCGTCGAGCAGGGCGCGGTAACGAGCGGACCGCGCCGCGTCCTCCGGGCCGGTGCCCAGGTCGCGCACCTCGATCGCGCGGACCGAGGCGGGCAGGCCGAGACGCTCGCACTGCTCCACCGCGCGGGCGGCCACCTCAGCCGAGCCGGCCTGCAGGCCGTGGTCGACCACGACGGCGCGCGCCTCGAACCCACGGCGCCGCACGAAGAACGACACGGCCGCGGCCAGCGCGAGCGAGTCGGCCCCGCCCGAGACCGCGACGATCGCGCCGGGCGCCAGGTACGGCTCGACCAGGTTCCGGGCCCGCGCGACCAGCGGGTCGAGCCGGCTCATCAGCCGTGGACGCGGGCGACCCACGACTTCGGGTCGATGATCTCGGCGCGGGTGGGCAGGTGCGCCGGGTCGGCCCAGACGGCGTCGAAGCCGTCCTTGCCGACCTGGTCCATGACGCGGCGCACGAAGGAGGCACCGTCGCTGTACTGACGCATCTTCGCCTCGTAGCCCAGGAGCCGGCGCACGACCTTCTGCAGGGCCGAACCGGAGCCCCGGCGCTTGGTGAACTTGCGGCGGATCTCGGCGACGCTCGGGACGACCTCGGGGCCGATGTCGTCCATGACGACGTCGGCATGACCCTCGAGCAACGACATCAGCCCGGTGAGGCCGTCGACGACCTCGCGCTGCTGCTCGTTCTGGAACAGGTCGGACAGGGACTTGTCGGACTCGCCACGGACGATGCGCACCAGCTCGGGCAGCGCCTCGGAGACCACGTCGGTGACGGCGCCACCACTCACATCGGTGGCGTCCATCAGCTGCTCGACCTTGCTCATCATGTGGTCGCGCATCCACGGCACCGCGGTGAACTGCGCCCGATGGGTCTCCTCGTGCAGGCACACCCACCGGCGGAAGTCCGACGGGTCGACGTCCAGCTCGCGCTCGACGTGGACGATGTTCGGCGCCACCAGCAGCAGGCGGCCGGGCCCGTGCTCCCCCTCGGCGAACGGATCGAACTGACCGAGCACCTTGCCGCCCAGGAACGCCACGATCGCGCCCAGCTCGACGCCGGCGACGCGGCCTCCGACGGCGCGCGGCAGTCCGGTGGGCAGCTTGCCGGCCTCCGCGAGCTTCTGGTCGAGCGGCGACATCAGCAGCCGGAACGTCGCCAGGTTGGCCTCGGCCCAGCGCGGCCGGTCGACCACGAGCACGGGCGTGGGGTACCTGGGCACGAGCCCGGTGAACTCGCGCACGGGTCCCTCGGCGACGAGCGAGGCCTCGCGCAGCTCGGCGACGACCTCACCGACCTCCGCCTGGCTGAGCTCAGGTCCCGGACGCATCAGACGCCGGGAGGTGGACAGCGCGACGTTCCAGTCGATCATGGCGCCCAACCTACGACCTGGGACCTCAGCGCGGGCTGACGGACAGCACCCGGACGACCGGCTCGCCGGCCTCGTCCGAGGCATCGAGGTCGACCTCGGCCGAGATGCCCCAGTCGCGGTCCTTCTCGGGGTCGTCGAAGACCTGACGGACCTTCCACACGCGCGAGGTCTCGTCCTCGACCATGAACAGCTCGGGTCCGCGGGCCGCGGGCCCGGTGCCGAGCTCGTCGTACTCCTCGCGGTACTCGGCGATCGCCTCGCGCCAGGCCTGCGCGTCCCAGCCCGACTCGGCGTCGAGCTCGCCCAGCGCGGTCCAGCGGCCGAACGCGGCCAGCTCGACCCGTCGGAACATCGCGTTGCGGACCAGCACCCGGAACGCGCGGGCGTTGGCCGTGAGCGGTCGCGGGGTGTCGGCACCGGTCGCCTGGGCGCGGACCTCGGCAGGGTCCTGCCCGGGAGCGATGAGCTCCTCCCACTCGTCGAGCAGGCTGGAGTCGACCTGTCGCACCAGCTCGCCGAGCCACTCGGTCAGGTCGGTCAGCTCGTCGTTGCGCACCGCCTGGGGCACCGTGCGGACGAGGGTCTTGTAGACGTCCGAGAGGTAGCGCAGGACGAGGCCCTCGGTGCGCGCCAGCTGGTAGTCCGAGACGAGCTCGGAGAACGTCATCGCCCGCTCCCACATCTCGCGCACGACCGACTTGGGACGCAGCTCGTGGTCGGCGACCCACGGGTGGCCGTTGCGGTACATCTCGTAGGCCGCGTTCAGCAGCTCCTCGAGCGGCTTGGGGTGCTCGACGTCCTCGAGCAGCTCCATGCGCTCGTCGTACTCGATGCCGTCCATCTTCATCTCGGCCACGGCCTCGCCGCGCGCCCGGAAGCGCTGGGCGTTGATGATCGGGCGGGGATCGTCGAGCGTCGCCTCGACGACCGAGACGACGTCGAGCGCGTACGTGGGCGACTCGCGGTCGAGCAGGTCGAAGGCCGCCACCGCGAAGGGCGACAACGGCTGGTTCAGCGCGAAGTTCGCCTGCAGGTCGACCGTCAGGCGCAGGGTGCGGCCCTGCTCGTCGGGCGGGTCGAGCTGCTCGACGACCTCACCGGCGACGAGCGCCTCGATGATGTTGTCGACCTGCTCGAGCAGCCGGTCCTGGGACTCGGGCGTCTCGCCGCTCTCGCGAATGAGGTGCTCGAGAGCCGCGCGGGCGTCGCCGGGGCGGGTGATGACGTCGAGCACCATCGCGTGGCTGACCTTCATCCGCGAGACGAGCGGCTCGGGCGTGCCGTTCACGAGCCGCTCGAACGTGCCGTGGCCCCACGACACGAAGCCCTCCGGCGGCTTCTTGCGCTGGATCCGCTTGAGCTTCTTCGGGTCGTCGCCGGCCTTGCGCACGAGCCGGGCGTTCTCGACCTCGTGGTCGGGCGCCTCGACCACGACGTGGCCCACCGTGTCGTAGCCGGCCCGGCCTGCGCGGCCGGCGATCTGCTGGAACTCGCGCACCTGCAGGTGCCGCTGGCGGGTGCCGTCGTACTTGGACAGACCGCTGAACAGCACCGTGCGGATCGGCACGTTGATGCCGACCCCGAGGGTGTCGGTGCCACACACGACCTTGAGCAGGCCCCGTTGCGTCAGCGTCTCGACGAGGCGGCGGTACCGCGGCAGCATGCCGGCGTGGTGCACGCCGATGCCCATGCGGATCAGCCGCGAGAGCGTCTTGCCGAACGCCGAGGTGAAGCGGAAGTCGCCCAGCGCCTCGGCGATCGCGTCGCGCTCGGCCCGCGTGGCGACCTTGGCGCTGGTCAGCGCCTGGGCGCGCTCCAACGCGGCGGCCTGCGAGAAGTGCACGACGTAGACCGGGGTCTGATGGGTCTCGACGAGCTGCTCGAGGGTCTCGTGGATGGGCGTCGTGACGTACTCGCTGACCAGCGGCACCGGCCGCTCGACCGAGGTCACCGCGACGGTCTCGCGACCCGTCCGGCGGGCGAGGTCCGCCTCCAGCTTCGTCGTGTCGCCGAGGGTGGCAGACATCAGCAGGAACTGGGCACGGGGCAGCTCGATCAGCGGCACCTGCCAGGCCCAGCCTCGGTCGGGGTCGGCGTAGTAGTGGAACTCGTCCATGACGACCGTCGCGATGTCGGCGGCCGCGCCCTCGCGCAACGCCATGTTCGCCAGGATCTCGGCCGTCGCGGCGATGATCGGGGCGTCGGCGTTGACCGCTGCGTCGCCCGTGACCATGCCGACGTTCTCGGCGCCGAAGATCTCGCACAGGTCGAAGAACTTCTCGCTGACGAGGGCCTTGATCGGCGCGGTGTAGACACTGCAGCCGCCGCGCGCCAGCGTGGCGCCCATCGCCGCGGTCGCGACCAGGCTCTTGCCCGAGCCCGTCGGGGTCGCGAGGACCACGTTGGAGCCGGAGACGCACTCGAGGATCGCCTCGTCCTGGGCGGGATACAGCGTCAGGCCGCGGTCCTCGACCCAGCCCATGATCGCCTCGTGGATGACGTCGACGTCGTCAGTCGGCTCCGGGGGAAGCAGGTCGACCAGTCGTGATGCCACCCGTGCAGCCTAGGCGCCGCGCCCTCGACGGCCTGCGGCGACGGGCTTCCTAGGCCCCACAGGCACAGTCGGCCATCGCGGCCACGACCCGGTCGAGGGCCGCCTGGGTGACGAACGGGTTCACGCCCTCGGTGTCGTCGGACATCAGCGCGAACGCGACCGGCCGGCCGCCCGACAGCGTCACCACCCCCGCCAGCGCATGAACACCCGTGAGGGTCCCGGTCTTGGCCCGGACCAGACCTCGCGCCTGTCCCGACTGCACGTAGCGATCCTCGAGCGTGCCGCTGAACCCGCCGACCGGCAGTCCGCTGAGGATCGACCCGAGCCGAGGCGTCTCGGAGACCTCGGCCATCGTCTCGGCCAGCGTCCGCGCGGAGATGCGGTTCTTGCGCGACAGTCCGCTGCCGTCGTTGATCACGAGGCCGGCCGTGTCCACGCCGGCATCGGCGAGGACCTGCGCGACGACCGCGGCGCCCCCGGCGAAGGAGCCGGGCTCGCCCGCCTTGATCGCCGCCTGGCGCAGGAGCACCTCGGCGACCTCGTTGTCGGAGTCGGCGAGGAACTGCTCGACGATCCGCGACAGCGGCGCGCTGCGCACGGTGGCGATCGTCGTGCCCGAGGCCTCGGTCTGCGTCGGCGTGCCCGTGACCTCGACGCCTCGCGCCTGCAGCAGCTCGGCGAACCGGCGGGCGGCGTCGGCGGCCGGATCGGTCGAGCGCCCGGCACCCACACGCCCGCGATCGACCCACAGCGGGCTGACCGGCGCGACGACGCCGCCGACGTAGCCCTCCTCCCACGCGGGGCTGACCGCCGGGCCCACGAAGAGGGAGACGTCGTAGCCGAGCGTGACCGGCCCGCGACCCACCTGCTTGGCGGTGGCGGCGGCGAGGGTCGCGAGGTCGGCCCGCTCGACCGAGGAGCCCTTCGACTTCGTGTCCGTCAGGTACGGGTCGCCGCCACCCACGAGGACGAGGCGCTGCCCGTCGCGCACGACCGTGGTCTCGAACCGGGCGTCCGGCCCCCACTCCTGCAGTACCGCCACCGCGGTCAGCAGCTTCGTGGTGGAGGCGGGGATCTGCGCACCCTCGGCGTCGTCGATCAGCACGGCGCCGTCGCGGACGTCGACGGCCACGAGGCTCGTCCGACCGCCCAGCGCCTCGGACTGCAGCGGTCCGGCGACGGCCGCGGCCAGGGCACCCGCGTCGATCGGGCCCGAGCCGACGGTCGCCGCCTCGTCGGGGTCGGGCGACTGCGTGGCCAGACCTTCCGGCGGTGTCACGTATTGCGGGGCGCACGGCCCGTCGCACAAGATGGGGTTCAGGTCACCGCGTACGTAGAGCGCCGCGATCGACGCGAGGGTGACCAGCACGAGCAACGGCAGCACCCATGCGGCAGGCGTTCTTCGCCCCCTGCGGGCGCCACGGGCTGTCACGTGCGTCAGACTATGTGACAGCCATTCCCAGCCAAGCCGGAGGAACCGTGTTTTTCGACGTCACCGTGGAGATCCCCAAGGGCGAGCGCAACAAGTACGAGCTCGACCACAAGACGCACCGCATCCGGCTGGACCGCACGCTGTTCACGTCGATGCAGTACCCGGCCGACTACGGCTTCATCGACAACACCCTCGGCAACGACGGCGACCCGCTCGACGCGCTCGTCATCCTGCCCTTCCCGACGTTCCCCGGCTGCGTCATCGAGTGCCGTGCGATCGGCATGTTCAAGATGACCGACGAGGCCGGCGGCGACGACAAGATCCTGTGCGTCCCCGCGGGCGATCCGCGCCACGAGCACCTGCAGGACGTCGGCGACGTGTCCGACTTCGATCTCGGTGAGATCCAGCACTTCTTCGAGACCTACAAGGACCTCGAGCCCGGCAAGTCCGTCGAGGAAGGCTCCGAGTGGGTCGGCCGCGAAGAGGCCGAGGCCGAGATCCACGCCAGCTTCAAGCGCTTCGAGGACAACGGCGGCTACTGAGCCACGCCCCGTTCCCGCGCGAGATCTGCTCCGGGTTCTACCTTTCGGGAGTCTTGAAAGGTAGAACCCGGAGCAATTCTCGGGGCAGGCGGCTATTCGCCGTCGCGCGCCTCGCGCCGGGGGCGGACCAGTCCGGCCAGCACGACCCCGAAGACGTCCGGGTCGACCTTCGGGTCGAGCGCGCGCAGACCGCCGAGGCCGGCGCCCAGCGCCAGCAGCGCCGTGGCGACGTGCTCGACGGGGATCGTCGTCTCGAGGTCGGCCTCCTCGATCGTGGCCGAGATCAGCTGGCCGATCAGCCGGCGGATCTCGCGGTGACGCTTGACCAGCTCGGAGGCGACCCACGGGTTGTGCCGCGCGACCGCCGCGAACTCGACCTCCAGGGCCGTCCACTGCGGCTCGCCCAAGCCCGTCCGCGACCACTCGACGAAGCTCTTCAGCCGCGAGTCGAGGGACGTGTCCTCGGAGAACACCGCCTGCACGAGGCGGATCTTCTCGGCATGGATGGTGTCGAGCACCGCCATGCAGAGCTCTTCCTTGCCGGCGAAGTTGGAGTAGACGGCTCCCTTGGAGAAGCCCGCCTCGACGGCGACCTTGTCCAATGAGGTTCCGGCATAGCCGACGGCGAGGAACATCTGCGCCGCGACCTCGATCAGGCGTTCGCGCGTCTGTCGCTGACGCTCGGCCCGGCTCACCTTCGTTTCCGACACGATCGGCTCCTCTTCTCGCATACCGATGGTATCTGAGTTCGGGGGACAGTCTCCACCCTTCGGCGATTTCGCGCGCGGCTAGGGTCGGGCCATGACTTCACGGGCGATGTGGAATGCGATCGAGACCCTGCACGCGGGCGTCTACTTCGCGCCGGACTCCAAGGCCCGGTACGAGGCGGCCGGGCTCAAGGGCTACTGGATGGGCTACTTCGCCAGCCGTTCGGCCGCACTCGGCACGCCCGGGCCGGCCCTGGTGGTCGCCACGTTCCACGGCTTCGCTCCGCGACTGGTCGAGCGAGCCGTGCCCGACGCGTGGCGCCTGGCCGACCGCGATCAGGTGCTCGAGGCCCGGTACGCCCTGGCCCGCGGCCTGCTCGACCCCATCAGCCACGGTGCCGCCGCCCTCGCGCCCCGGGTCCGGGCCGTGCTGAACGGCGTCGACTGGGCCGGCAAGCCGCTCGCGGCCGCCCACGCCGACCTGCCCGTCTCGGACGATCCGGTCGTCGACTTCTGGCAGGCGGTGACCGCCCTGCGCGAGTACCGCGGCGACTGCCATCTCGCGGTCCTCACGGCAGCCGGGCTCGACGGTGCCGCGGCCAACGCCCTGGCCTCGGGCACCGGGTGGGCGTGGTTCGCCGACCAGCGCACGATGCGCGGCTGGACCGAGCAGGAGTGGGCGCAGGCCATAGCCGGCCTGGTCACGCGGGGCTGGCTGAACGCCGACGGCACCGGCACCGAGACCGGCATCGCCGCGCGCGCCCAGTTGGAGGACGCCACCGACCGCGTCGTGGCGGCCGGCCTCGACCGCGAGGCGACGTCGCGACTGGTGACCCTCGAGGCAGAGCTGGTCGCCCTGGCGGACGACTGGGCCGCGGCGCACCCCGCCCTCGCGCCCAGCCGCACCGCTCACGCGCGCTGAGCCAGGCGTGGGCCCCACACCCCGGGATCCACGAGCGGCGCGGGACACTGGGCGCATGATCACGCCACCCTCCCCGACCGCTCGGGACGCTGCTCGTGACCGCCTCGCCGGCCTCGCCATCCCGGCCGGCGCCCTGGGCCGACTCGGGGAGGTCGCCGTGTGGTGGTCCTCGGTGCGCGGCGAGACGACGCCCGCTCCCCCGTCGCACGTGCGAGCCGTCGTGTTCGCGGGCGACCACGGTGTCGCCTCCCACGGGGTCTCGGCCTACCCGGCGGCCATCACCGGCGCGATGGTGCGCGCATTCGTGAGCGGCGTCGCCGGGGTCTCGGTGCTGGCCCGCCAGCACGACGTGACGCTGCGCGTGCTGGACCTGGGCGTCGACGGCGACTTCCCCGACCTCGATCCCGCCCTCGGCGAGTTCAAGGTGCGTCGCGGGACCGAGCCGATCCACCTCGCCGACGCGATGACCGCGGACGAGACCCGCCGGGCCATCGACGCCGGCCGTCGGATCGCCGAGCAGGAGATCGCGGCCGGCGCCGACCTGCTGATCGGCGGCGACATGGGTATCGGCAACACGACCCCCGCCGTCGCGCTGATCGCCGCGGCCCTGGGCCTCCCGGCCGACGAGGTCGTCGGACGCGGCACCGGCATCGACGACGCCGGACTCGCGCTGAAGACGGACGTCGTCGCGACGGCGCTGAAGCGAGCCGGCGACCGGGTGTCCGATCCCGTCGAGTTGCTGACCGCGCTCGGCAGCCCCGACCTCGCCGCGCACGCGGCCTTCATCGCGGCCGCCGCCGAGGCAGGCGTGCCGGTGCTGTTGGACGGCGTGATCTCCGTGGCCGCCGCAACGGTGGCCGAGCGGCTCAGCCCTGGTGCCGCGGCCTGGATGGCCGCGGGCCACCGGTCGACCGAAAAGGCGCAGTGGCGCGCCCTCGAGGCCCTCGGCCACTCGCCGCTGGTCGACGTCGACATGCGCCTGGGCGAGGGCTCGGGCGCCGTGGCCGCTGTTCCCCTCCTGCGCTCGGCCGCGCTCCTGCTGTCCCAGATGGCTCTCCTGGACGAGTTGATGTGAGCCGGTTCTCCGACGCCGTCCGCCTCTCCGCGGGCACGTTCAGCGCCGTCCCGGTCCCGGCGCCGCGTCGCGTCGACCGCGAGACGGCCGGCATCGCCGTCGCGATCGCTCCCCTCGCGGTGCTGCCGGTGGGCGTGTTCGTCGCTCTCGTGGCGTGGGGCGCGCGCGAGCTGGGACTGGAGCCGGTCGTCGTCGGAGCACTCGCCATCGGCGCGGGCGCCTGGGCCACGCGCGGGTTCCACCTGGACGGACTGGCGGACACGGCGGACGCGCTGGCGTCCTCCTACGACCGTGATCGAGCCCTGACGGTCGCCCGCACCGGCGACGTCGGACCGGCCGGCGCGGCCACCCTCGTCCTCGTCCTGCTCGTCCAGGCCGCCTCGGCTGGCTTCGTCGCCGCGTGCTGGCCGTGGGGACCTGCGGCGGTCGGCGTCCTGTGGTGCCTCGCGCGCGCCGGCGCCACGGTGGGCCTGCGCCGGGGCGTCCCTGCGGCCCGTCAGGACGGCATGGGCGCCACCTTCGCCGGCAGCGTGCACCCGCTGGTCCTCGTCGTCGTCTGGCTGCTCGTCGCCGCGATCGCCGTGGCGACCACCGGCCTCACGGCTGCCCCCATGGCACAAGGGCTGGTCACCGCCGCGGTGACGCTGGTGGCCGTCTTCGCCGTCGTGACCCACGTCGTCCGCCGCCTCGGCGGCATCATCGGCGACGCCGTGGGCGCGAGCGTCGAGATCGCCCTCGTGGTCCTGCTGGTCGGGTTCTCGGCGGTCGTCGGATGACCTTCATCGGACCGGACGGCGCACCGCGCTGCGACTGGGCCGGCGGCGCGCCCGGATTCGTCGAGTACCACGACACCGAGTGGGGCTTCCCGGTCGACGACGACGTGCGGCTGTTCGAGAAGTTCTGCCTCGAGGGCTTCCAGTCCGGGCTGTCGTGGCGCACCATCTTGGACAAGCGCGAGAACTTCCGCGCCGCGTTCGCCGGGTTCGACCTCGAGACGGTCGCCGGCTACGACGAGTCCGACGTCGCCGGTCTGCTGCAGGACGCGGGCATCGTCCGCCACCGGGGCAAGATCGAGGCCACGATCAACAACGCCGCCCGCGCCCTGGAGCTGATCGAGACCGAGGGCTCGCTGGCGGCGTACGTCTGGCGGCACGAGCCGGACCCCGCCGAGGTGCCCGTGCCCCAGTCGCTGACCACCTCGCCGACGGCCATCGCGATGTCGAAGGACCTCAAGAAGCGCGGCTGGAAGTTCGTCGGCCCCACGACGGTCTTCTCGTTCATGGAGGCCATGGGGCTGATCAACGACCACACCCACGACTGCGTCGTCCGGGCGCGGGTCGACGCCGCCCGCGACGCCTTCGTGCGCCCGTCCTGACCCGAGGTCAGAGCCGCAGGACGCGACCCGAGACCACGAGCAGCACCTCGTCGCAGTCGTCGGCGAACCGCTGGTTGACCGTGCCGAGCAGATCACGGAACAACCGGCCCGAGCGGGTCTCGGGAACGACGCCCCACCCGACCTCGTTGGTCACCACGACGACGTCCTCGGCATGGGCGGTCATCGCCAGGATCGCGTCCTCGACCCGCTTCCACAGCAGCGGCTCCCACTCGTCGAGCGTCTTGTCCCAGCCGTCGAGCTCGTCGATCAACGCGGTGACCCAGGTGCCGAGGCAGTCGATGATCACCGGGGTGTCGGCCATCGCGATCGCCTGCTCGAGATCGGCGGTCTCGACCGTCTTCCAGTGCTCGGGACGACGCTCACGATGTGCTTGGACCCGCGCCGCCCAGTCGGGGTCGAACTCGGGGTCCGGCGGCGGGCCGGGGGCGACGTACGTGACGTCGGGCGCGCCGACGACCAACGACTCGGCCTGGAACGACTTGCCGGAGCGCACACCACCGGTGATCAGGGTCCTCATCACCGCAGCCTAGCCCCGCCGGAGACCACTCGTCCCGATCCGTCGGCCGGGGTCACGGACGCCGGCGACGGGCGACGACGAAGGCGGCGACGGCCACCAGGAAGACCGCGCCGATCGCGATCGGCAGCACGGTCGTCACGGCCGTGGGCGACTCGTCGGAGGCCTTCTCGCCGTGGTCCGCCACGACCGCCGCCTCCCGCGTCTGCGCATCGGCGGCGGCGTTCACCTCGACCTTCTCGCCGTCGGACATCTGCTGGTACTTCAGGGCGACGAAGTCACCCGCGGCCAGCTCGTACTCCTGCAGGCCGACCGAGGCGTAGTCCCAGTCCTGGCCCTCCTTCGCCACCATGAACGCCCAGTAGCCCGGGCCGTTGAGCGCGTTGCCGCACTTCTCCTGGGCGGGCGTGGGCTGACCGTCGATCCGGCACACCATCGGCGGCGAGCCCGCGGTGTCCTGGACCTCGACGCCGGCGTCGGTCAGCGCCTTCAGGCCGGTCTGCCCCGCGGCGTGCTGCGCGCACAGGATCCGGTCCTTGCCGTCGAGCGCACCGAACTCCAGGACGATCGGCACGTCCTCGTCGGACTCGCAGGACTCGTGCGCGGTCGCAGCTGTCGGCACGACCGCGACGGCTGCGGCGAGGAGCAGGAGGGCGGCGAGGCGGGCGAACCAGGACTTCACGAAGGCTCCTTCGGGAGGTAGCGGGCGCGCCGGGCGGCACGCCTCAAGGTGGCCAGGACGGCCGGGCCCAGCGTCACGATCAACAGCACGTTCGTGATCGCGCGGCCCAGGTCCCAGCCCCAGAACGACGTCAGCAGGGTGAAGACGAGGAAGCGGTGCAGGTTGTCGAGGACCGGGTCGCCCGGGACCATCGACAGCGAGTCCTCGGCACCGGGGATCGCGATGCCGAGCGTGAAGGGCCACGACGAGAGGTTCATCAGCAGTCCGAACCCGTAGGCCGCGATGATCGCGTACCCGGCGAGCATCGCGATCTCGGCGCGGCCGGTGACACGGCGCGGCAGCAGGCCGGCACCCATCCCCACCCACGCGGCACACAGCATCTGGAACGGCAGCCAGGGCCCCACGCCGGAGGTCAACAGCGCCGAGGCGAACAGGCTCGTGCAGCCCAGGACGAAACCGAAGCCGGCGCCGAAGACGCGTCCGCCGAGGATCAGCAGGAAGAAGACCAGCTCGACGCCCGCCACGCCCGCGCCCAGCGGTCGCACGGCCGCGTTGATCGCGCTCAGCACCCCCAGCATCGCCAGCGCCTTGGAGTCCAGACCGCCCTCGGAGAGCTCGGCGATCACGACCAGGACCACGACGGGCATGAGAGCCATGAACAGGAACGGCTGGTCGACGCGCGTCTCACCGGCAGCCGGCGAGATGATCAGCGGCCACAGCAGCATGACCAGACCGGCGATGCTCGCGGCCGTCAGGACCAACGCCGAGCGCAGGGTCACCGGGACGGCGACACGGGTCCGGGGCGCGCTCACCGGACCACCTCCGACGGCAGCCGGGCCGCGACCTCGTCGACCGTGAGCCAGTCGTGACCGAGCACCTTGGAGACCTGCGGCGCGAACGCCGGCGACTCGGCCAGCACCTCGCGCACCGGGCCCGACGACACGACCTCGCCGTCCGCCAGGACGACGACCGTGTCGGCCACCGTCGCGACGAACTCGACGTCATGACTGGACACGACGATGCCGTGCCCGTCGGCGGCGAGGTCGTGCAGGATGCGGGCCAGCGCCGCCTTGCCCGGGTAGTCCAGACCGCGCGTGGGCTCGTCGAGCGCCACGACCGCGGGCTGGGCGGTCAGCACGACGGCCAGCACGAGAGCCAGCTTCTGACCCTCCGACAGGTCGCGCGGGTGACGGTGTCCCACGATGCCCGGCGCCAGGCGGTCCAGCAGACCTCGGCACGTTCCCGGGGCGACGCCCGCCTGGTCGTCGGCGGCGGCGCACTCGCGGTCGACCGTTTCGAGGTAGAGCAGGTCCGCGGCGGTCTGGGGCACGAGCCCGACGAGCATCCGGGCCTCGACCGGACGGACGTCGCCGGGGTCGACCCCGTCGACGTCGACGACTCCGGAGGTCCGGTCGCCGGTGCCCTGCACGGCCCACAGCAGCGAGCTCTTGCCCGAGCCGTTGCGCCCCATGAGCGCCACGACCTCGCCGTGCCCGACCCTCAGGTCGACGTCGTCGACGGCGGCGAAGTGGCCGTAGCGGACCGTGATGCCCCGTGCCTCCAGCGCCGGCGGACGCTCGGGGGTGTGCGGCCGTGGCGGCGACCCGAGCCGCTCGGCCAGTGGCTTGACCCGGCGCCGGGCCTCGCGCACCGACAGCGGCAGCGGACGCCATCCGGCCAGCCGTCCCAGGTGCACCAACGGTGGCGCCACCGGGGCGTCGACCAACAGCTCGGCCGGCTCGCCGATGCGGACCCGGCCGTCCTCGACCACCGCCAGCCGGTCGGCGAAGGGAACGACCCGCTCCATCCGGTGCTCGGCGACGACCACGGTGAGGGCCAGATCGTCGACGAGGCGGGCGATGGTCGCCAGGACGTCCTCGGCCGCGGTGGGGTCGAGCGCCGACGTGGGCTCGTCCAGCACCAGCACGCGGGGGTGCATCGTCAGGACCGATCCGATGGCGACCCGCTGCTGCTGACCACCGGACAGGGACCGCACCGACCGCCGGCGCAGGTCCGCGATCCCCAGCAGGTCGAGCGTCTCCTCGACCCGGCGGCGCATCGTCCGCGGATCGAGACCGAGGTGCTCCATGCCGTAGGCCAGCTCCTCCTCGACGACGTCGGCGACGAATCCCGAGAGCGGGTCCTGGGCCACGTAGCCGACGAGGTGTGCCAGCTCGCGTGGCGGACGGCCGACGATCGACGCGCCGTCGATGCGGATGTCGCCGGCGAGCGTGCCGCCGGTGAAGTGCGGCACGAGCCCGTTCAGCATCCCCAGCAGGGTCGACTTGCCCGACCCGGTGCGGCCGGACACCAGCACCAGCTCGCCCTCGTCGATCTCGAGGTCGACCCCGGCCAGCGTGGGCACGTCGGCCCCGTCGTACCAGAAGGTGACGTCGTCGAAGGAGATCATGCGGGCTCACCGCCGATCTGGTCGTGGGCGACGGGGGCCTGCGGGGCCACGAAGACCGGCGCGATCGCGATGGCCACGACCAGCAGCGACGTCACGCTCAGCGGCGGCCACCCCGGGACATCGGGGTAGAGCACGGCCACCTGGTGGGTCGAGAGCACCTTGAGTCCCACGGCGACGGCGATCCCGGACGCCGCCGTGAGGTACTCCGCGGCGTACCACCGCAGGGGCCGGTACCGGGTGCGGTGGACCCGCCGGCCCGCGGACCGCAGGGCCAGCACGGCGAAGACGAGCCCGACGACCAGCATCGGATAGGACAGCACCCGCGGCGCCGCGCCGTCGAGGTAGCCGTAGGTGCCGACGATCAGCCCGAACAGGCCGAGCAGCATCAGCACCCCGGTGACGAACCGCTCGCGCGGAGCCGCCGCGCCGCTGCGGCCATACCCGCGTGCGTCCATCCCCGCGGCGAGGGTCATCGAGCGGTCGAGCGCGTCCTCCAGCACCGGGATCACGACACGATGCATCGCGCCCGTGCCCCGGCTGGCGTCGCCGCGCAGCTTGCGGGCGCGGTTGACCCGGCGGACGCTCTCAGCCAGCTGCGGGAACACCGAGACGGCCACGACCAGGGCGGCGCCGACCTCGTAGAGCGCCGGCGGGGCCGAGGCGAGCAGCCGCTTGGGGTTGGCCAGCGAGTTCGCGGCGCCGACGCAGATGATCAGGGCGGCCAGCCGCATCCCGTCGTACATGCCGACCAGCACCTCGTTGACGGTGACGTCGCCGAGGAGCTGGATCCCGCGCGCCGCCTCGGGCAACGGGATCTCGGGAAGGTGGAACAGCACCGGGTCGTCCGGGGCCGATCCGCCTCCGAGCACGATGCGGAAGACCACCCGCATCACCACGATGAGCAGTCCGAAGTAGAGGTAGTACCGGAACGACAGGGCCCATGGCGCGTCGCCGCGGCATGCCGCCACCACGAGTCCCGCGATCGCGACCATCGCCAGGAGCAGGAAGGGATTGAGCGTGAAGGACGCTCCGGCGGCGAGGCCGAGCGCCCACAGCCACCAGGCTCCGGGGTGCAGTTCGCGACGCGGCCGGCCCGGAGACCGACCTGTGATGGGTGCGGCAGGGTCGGCGAGCGTGGTCATCTCGTCCCCTTCCCCGCGGCACGGGGGCGGGGACCACGAGGAGTCGGCGCCCACCGGTTGTTGCGCGACAACATGTGGTGGCGGTCCGACACGGGTTCCCGACTCGCCCCGCGCGCCTCGGCGCGACGGAACTCACGGTTGCGGCACAGCACCGGATTCGCACCGGTTTCCCCTGGGCCGGACCTGGGTTCAACGCGGTCGAGTCTATCCCCCATCCCGGCTCAGACTCCCCGCCGACGGCGCCAGACGATGCCGGCCGCGGCGGCCAGCACGACCCCGACGGCGATCGCGGCGGCGATCACGGGGGCCCCGGTACCCGCCGCATCGGTCTCGGCGGCCGCCGGCCGGACGGACCTGTCGGCGCCGCCTGCCGCGCCGATCGCGTCGCCGGGCGCGGACGTGGCGGTGGTGGGCGCCGTCGCGGACGACGAAGCCGTCGGGCCGGGAGTCGTCGGGGTTCCCGTCGGCGCGGCACTGGGCACGGTGGTGACCGATCCCGGCGCAGCGGTCGCTCCTGGCCGCGACTTCGCCACCGGAGCGTCCTTCGCCGTGGTGCCCCCGTCCGACGAACGCGGCGGCTTCTTCGTGGCACCGGCATCCGACGGAGCGGGGCGCTCGGGGGCCTTCGCCGTCGCGACCGGCGCAGGGACCGACGGCAGGGTCCGCCGCTGCGAGCGCTGGAAGACGAACGCCACCGAGCCGCCGGTGGGCACCTTGAGGGAGGTGACACCCAAGCTGGAGTACACCCACGAGCCGGACTTCCCGTCGGACCAGAACAACCCCCAGTAGGCGTCGTTGGGCGATGCCTCGACGCAGGGGTCGGAGGCCGGCGCACCGTCGACCCGGCACACGAAGCCCGGGGCTCGCGAGGCGTACTTCAGGGTGTGGCCCGCGTCGGAGAAGTTGTCGGACGCGCGACCGCCGCCGTCACGATCGCAGCCGACCGATCCGTTGACGACGACCGTGACGCCGGTTCCGGGCGCACAGGCCGCGGCATGGGCGGGCGCGGTCCCTCCCGCCACGCCGGCGGCGACCCCGAGCAGGGCCGCCGCCAGCGCGCGCACGAGACGTGTCGTCACTTCACGACCCGGAAGGAGGTCGCACCCTGGCGATCGGTGAACGCGCCGCGCACGACGACCTTGGCCGTGCCGGTCTTGCGGCCGACCTTGAACCGGTACGTGTACGTGCCCTGCGCCGAGGCGACACCGCGCCTGACGACCTTGCCCCGGTACTGGATCCGGACCGGCTCGCGGGCAGCGAGTCCGCGCACGACGACCTTCTGGACCTTGGCGCGCTTGACCTTCTTCCTGGCCTTCGCGACGGCGAGCTTGCGGGCGCCCAGGACCGTGACCGACGTGGAGCCGGCTCGGTTGCCGCGCGAGCCCGTGACGGTGACCGTGCGCGTGGCGGTGCCGGCCGGAGTCGCGACGGACGCCGTCACGACGCCGTTCGCCGGCACGGTGCCGCGGGCCGTGCCGCCCCCGGCGATCGTGGCCGTGTACTTCTCACCCGGTCGCAGTCCCGTGGCCCGCACGGACGCCGCGCGCCGGGCGCTGACGAACGTCCCGGACCGGGTCACCTCGACCTTCGTGGCCGACAGCTGCGCCTGGACCCCGGCGGCCGCCTGGGCGGTGGCACGGATCCACTGGTCGCGACTCTCGTCCGTGATCCCCTCGTCCGTGCCGGTCGCCATCGCGGCGGCGTCGTACGCGACCGCGCCGATCTCGTTGGCCAGGGCCGTGTCCTCGGCCTTGGCGTCCGTCACCTGGTGCTTCACGAGCCAGGCGGCCGCGGACCCGGCGGCTCCCGCCTGACCCGCCAGCCGCAGCGCCGTCGCCGCCAGACCGGTCGAGTTCGTGTTCGGGGTGCCGTTCCCGACGAACGATCCGTCCGCGGCCTGTGCCGACGCCAGCGCCTTCGCCGCGGCCGCGAGCTCGTCGGCGACGCCGGTGTGGCCGGCCTTCACCGCTTCGGCGAGGGCGATCGTCGCGAAGGCCGTCGAGTCGACCTCGATCGTGGACTCGCAGGCGGCGGCGTAGTTCTGCAGGAACGAGCCGTTCGGGCACTGCTTCGACAGCAGGAACGCCACGGACTCGTCGGCCTCGTCGCTGCCCGCCGCGACCAGGGCGCGCGTGGCCCAGGTCTGGCCGACGCCGCCGTAGGTCAAGCCGGGATCGATGGCTCCGGTGGTGTCGTCGGTGAGGCGCTCGATCTGCGCGACCAGGTCGGTGCCGTTCACGTCGGAGGCATCGCCGCCCACCGCTTCGACCGCGACCGCGAGCTTGCCACCCGAGCCGGGGTAGAACGTGACCTTCGACCCGTCGTCGTAGGTGGTGTAGTCCGCGACCTTCGCGCTGACGGCATCGACGATGCGGGTCTGCGTCGCCGTCCGCGTCCCGAGCTCGTTCAACGCGAAGAACACGTCGAGCGACAGTCCGTAGTCGTCGAAGCCGCCCCAGTTCGGGTTGTGCACGAGGCCGCCGGTGAGCTGGTCGTCCAGCCAGCGCGCGGCGGAGTACGCATAGCTGTTGGGGGCCGCGGAAGCGGCGGGAGTGACGGCGACGGCCGTCGAGAGGGCGATCGCGCCGGAGGCGACGGCGATCAGGGCGCGCTGGCGCACGGGTGACTTCATGGGGTTCCTTCCCGCTGCAGAACGGGAGGAGCCCGCGAAGGGCACCACCCGCTGTATTCCTCGACAGCGAATTGGTCGGTTCCGACAGGCAGGTGCTCCGGCTCGCCGGCCCGGGAAGGGCCGATCTCACGGTTGCGGGTCAGCGCCGGATTCTCACCGGCTTCCCCTGACACTGCGGAAGATGTGTGGTTGTGGCGAGCACGCTAGCAGGTGCGGAAGACGTGCCCGGGCCGCCCACGGGCGATGAGATCACGATCACGCAGCACGACCGAGATCCGCGAGCCCCGCGCCCGGCAGGCCCGGGCGAAGGCCTCGCGGCCGTTGTCGGTGTACTCCACCTCGATCACCCGGCGGCCGTACATCCGCGCGTATCGGCCGCACTCGCGGTACACCTCGCACTCCTCGGCCACGGCGAAGTCGAAGCCCAGCCTCCGACCGTTCAGGCCGGCCGTGTTCTTCTGCGCGATCGCGAGGCGCTCGGCGTGCGCGGCACGCACCAGGAGTCTCGCGTGAGCGCGGGCATGCGAGCGCTTCAGCAGCTTCTTCGAGCGGGTCCACGAGTCGAGGTTGTCCGGCTCGACGGCCCGGAAACCGCGGTCGGCACAGCCGGCGAACCACCTCCGGGCGATCCTCGCCGCGGCGGCGCGCTTCCTCGCCGTGCGCAGGTCCAGCAGGACCTCGCCGGGCCAGTCGCGGTCGCGCACGAGGCGGCCCTTGCCATCGCGCAACAACAGCCCGGGGTGCTTCTTCCGCCACCACGAGAGGCGGCCCGGCTGCGTCTGGAACGCGTTCACGTAACAGACCGAGTACACGCCGGAGGCCGGTTTCGCGGTGCGATCACGGACCACGATCTCGACGCCGGACGCGGGCCGGTAGGCGCCGCCGAGCTGGTAGTCGGCCGTTCCGCCCGCCGGCGGCAGCGCGATCGGAGTGACCGCGGTGAGCACGGCCAGCGCCAGCGAGACCACGAACGTCATGCCTCACCTGTACCACTCTTCGCCGTGTCGCGGTGGGCGCTCGCCACTAGCCTGTGGCCATGAGTCTCGGTGAGGAACTTCGACGGTCGATCGACGGCAAGTGGCGCCACGTGCGCGAGCAGAGCCGGGTGGAGCTGGCGGCGCTGGACCTGGCGTACGACCACTCGCTGAGCCTGGACGAGGCCCGCGAGCGGGTGCTGGACCAGATGAAGCAGCTCGTGCCCACCGGCATCCCGGCGGCCGGGTTCCGCACCGAGAACGGCGGCACCGGCGACCCCGGCATGGCCGTCACGGGCATCGAGATGCTCGCGCAGTTCGACCTGTCGCTCATGGTCAAGGCGGGCGTCCAGTGGGGCCTGTTCGGCGGCGCCATCGAGAACCTGGGCACCGAGCGTCACCACGAGGCGTACATCCCGGCCCTCATCAACCTGGACCTGTTGGGCTGCTTCGCGATGACCGAGACCGGCCACGGCAGCGACGTCCAGAGTCTCGAGACGACGGCCACCTACGACCCGACGACGCAGGAGTTCGTGATCGACTCCCCCACGCCGTCGGCGCGCAAGGACTACATCGGCGGCGCGGCCAAGCACGCCCGGGTCGCCGCGGTGTTCGCGCGGCTGATCACCCTGGGCGAGGACCACGGCGTGCACTGCTTCGTGGTGCCGATCCGCGACGAGGCCGGCGACGACCTGCCCGGCGTCACGACGAGCGACTGCGGGTACAAGGGCGGCCTCGGCGGCGTCGACAACGGCCGCATCATGTTCGACCAGGTACGGATCCCGCGCGACAACCTGCTGAACCGCTACGGCAGCGTCGACGAGGGTGGCGTCTACTCCTCGCCCATCGAGAGCCGCAACGCGCGCTTCTTCACCATGATCGGCACGCTCATCCGCGGCCGCGTCAGCGTCGGCGGGTCGGCGCGAGCCGCCGCCGAGGTCGCGCTCAGCATCGCCGGTCGCTACGCCCTGCAGCGTCGCCAGTTCGAGGGCGTTCCCGGCGAGGAGACGGTGCTGATGGATTACCGGATGCACCAGCGCCGCCTGCTGCCGCTGATCGCGGAGGCGTACGCCCTCCGGTTCGCGCACAACCAGCTCGTCGCGCGCATGGACCGGTTGCAGACCGAGGCCGACCCCGACGCGCACGCCCAGCGTGAGCTCGAGGGACGCGCCGCCGGCCTCAAGGCCGCGCAGACCTCGTTCGCGAGCAGGGCCATCCAGGAGTGCCGTGAGGCGTGCGGCGGCGCCGGTTACCTGGCCGAGAACCGCCTCACGACCCTGCGCGCCGACAGCGACGTCTTCACCACGTTCGAGGGTGACAACGTCGTGCTGCTGCAGCTCGTGGCCAAGGAGCTGCTGACGTCCTACGCCAAGGAGGTCACCGGCCTGGACCCCGTCGGCATGGTGCGCTTCGCGGCCAGCACGGTGGCCGACACCGTCAAGGAGCGCACGGCCGCGACGCAGCTGATCCAGCGCCTGATCGACGCGCGCTCCAACGACGACGAGCACAACCTGCTCGATCGCGGTACCCAGCTCAACCTCTTCGAGGACCGCGAGCAGCACGTCATCGAGACGGCCGCGCGCCGGCTGCGCCGGGCCGGCAAGGACCAGGGCGAGGCGTTCTCGACGTTCAACGCCGCACAGGACCACGTCGTGAAGATCGGCCAGGTGCACATCGACCGCATCGTGCTGGAGGCCTTCACCGCCGGCATCGCACGCTGTGAGGACGAGGAGGCCGCCGACCTGCTGCGCGACGTCTGCTCGCTCTACGCGCTCACCGTGATCGAGCGGGACAAGGCGTGGTTCATGGAGCACAACCGGATCAGCGACACGCGCGCCAAGGCCGTCACGACCGAGGTCAACGCCCTGCTGGAACGGCTGCGTCCGCACACGCTGGCACTCATCGACGGGCTCGGTGTTCCCGAGTCGAGTCTCGGCGCCGAGATGCTCGACTGAGAACGTCGCGACACGACCGGAGGAGACTCTCCAGTCCGCCTGCGCGACGGTCGGCGCCGTGCCAGAATGTCGCTCGCACCATCCATCTCATCTCGGGGAGAACCATGAACCGACGCTTCACCAAGGGCGCGCTGCTCGCGGCAGCCGCCATGACCATCTCGCTGGCTTCGCCGGTCACGGCCCAGGCCCAGGAGTCCGGCTCCGCGGCCACCGCCGTCCCGCAGCCCGCACCGGCCGCGACCGCGCAGTCCACGCTGCGCTCGTCCGGCGTCTCGGCCGCCCAGGCCGCGCCAGTCCAGATCACCAGCTTCACGCTGGCCCGTCGCTACTCGTGGGAACAGCGCATCGCCAAGGAGGCGGAGGTCTCCACCGGCATCGCCGTCAGCGGCAGCGTCGCTCCGGGTTACTCGGTCCGCGACTTCACGGCCGACCTGTACATCAACGGCCGCCTGATCGGCCCGGTCACCTTCTCGCCCTACGCGAGCTCGGTGCGCTGGCACAAGCGCTTCGGCTACGGCGTCGCCCAGCTGCGCAACCTGCGCGCCAACGTCTACACGTCGGGCGGCGGCGGCCTCATGAACGTCAGCGGGGCCACCAACAGCAACCAGTTCCGCATCCTCCGCCAGTTCGACCGCCGCCTGAAGATGAAGTACAGCAAGCGCGGCTCCAAGATGACGGTCCGCGCGACCAAGTGGCGCGTCTACCAGCCCAACGGCAAGCTGGCCACCGTCCGCAAGGTGAAGCTGCAGCGCCTCAAGGGCGGCAAGTGGCGCAACTTCAAGAACATCAAGGTGAACAAGTCCGGCAACGGCAAGATCACCTTCAAGTCCAAGAAGAAGTACAAGTACCGCCTGAACTACAAGACGACGACGACGATCGAGGGCGCGCGCACGTACGCGACGGCCAAGGTCTGACCCAGTCACCGCCCCTGCGCCGGTCCACCTTCGGGTGGGCCGGCGCTTCGCGTTTGCGGCCGGCGTCAGGTCCAGTCGCCGCGGCGCAGGGGCGTGAGCAACTCGTGGATCGTGGTCTGGTCGCCCGGACTGATCTCGTCGAGGCCGAAGTCCATCGCGACCAAGGCCTGCGTCGCGTCGTCCAGCACCTGCCGACCGGCGTCGGTGAGCGAGGCCAGTGCGCGGCGCCGGTCGCTCGGGTCGATGCGACGATCGACGAGCCCGTCGGCGACGAGCCGGTCGATCACGTTGGTGACCGAGGTCGGGTGCACCATCAGCCGCTCGCCGATCTTCGACAACGGCAACGAGCCGGACGAGCTGAACGAGAGCAGCCGCAGCACCTCGTACCGGGCGAACGTGATGCCGAACGGCCGCAGCGCCGCGTCGAGCCGCGAGGCCAGGAGCTGGTGGACCCGCATGATCGACGTGGCCAGTCGCATCGACGTCGCGTCCCCGATCCGCTCGGCCCACAGCTGCGCCGCGCGCTCGATGGGATCGAAGTCCAGTCCGGCCATGGCCCCACCGTAGCGATCGGCCCGGATGCGCCCGCCGACGTGTGGCGCACCGCACGTTCACCCCGCAGATGAGATTAGCGTAGCCTTACCTAGTCACGCTCTTCATCGAAAGGCACTACCGTGCGCCTCGCACCCCTGCTGGCCGCCGCGACCCTCGCGTTCAGCCTGGCCGCCTGCGGCTCCTCCTCCTCCGACGACTCCAACGAAGCCTCGGGGGCTTCGGGTGAGAACTTCCCCGTCACGATCGAGCACGCCCTGGGCAAGACCGAGATCACGAGCGAGCCGAAGCGCGTCGCCACCGTCGCCTGGTCGAACCAGGACACCGCCCTCGCGCTGGGCGTCGTGCCGGTCGGCATGCCCAAGGCCACGTACGGCGACGACGACACCGACGGGCTGCACCCGTGGGTCAAGGACAAGATCGACGAGCTCGAGGGCGAGACTCCCGTCCTGTTCGACGAGACCGAAGGCATCGACGCCGCCGCGGTCGCCCAGACCAGCCCCGACCTGATCCTCGCGCCCAACTCCGGCCTGACGAAGGAGGAGTACGAGACGCTCTCCAAGATCGCGCCGACCGTCGCGTTCCCCGACGAGGCGTGGGGCACCACGTGGCGCGACGCCATCAAGCTGACCGGCCAGGCGCTGGGCAAGACCGACCAGGCGACGCAGCTGATCGCCGACCTCGAGCAGCAGATGGCCGACGCCGTCGCGAAGCACCCGCAGATCAAGGGCAAGACGGCCGTCATGAGCTGGATCGACCCGACCGACCTGAGCAAGGTCGGCTACTACACCGCCTTCGACACCCGCGCGGCGTTCCTCAACGACCTCGGCTTCTCGACGCCGGACTTCGTCACGAAGGCCTCGGAGTCGTCCGACCAGTTCTTCCTCGAGGTCAGCTCCGAGAAGGCCGACGAGCTCGCCGGTGCAGACGTCTTCGTGGGCTACGGCGACGCCGCGGCCCTCACGAAGGCCCAGGCCCACCCGCTGGTCGGCAAGATCCCCGCGATCGAGCGCGGATCCGTCGCCCTGTTGAAGGACAACACCCCGCTGGCCGCGGCCGTGTCGCCGTCGGCCCTCTCGATCCCGTGGATGCTCGACGACTACGTCGCGCTGCTCGCGGATGCCTCTTCGAAGGTGAAGTGACCGCAACGCTCGAACCGACCGTGGGGGACGCCGCCAGGACGCGGCGTCCCCCGTGGTGGTTGCTGGTCAGCCTGATCGCGCTGGCCGTGGCCGTGTTCCTCTCGGTCGCGTTCGGTGCACGGGTGGTCAGCCTCGGTGAGGTCTGGACGGCCCTGACGACCGACTCCGAGGACGTCACCTCGGCCGCCGTCCGCTCACGCGTCCCTCGCACCATCTTGGCCATCGTGGTCGGAGCGGCCCTGGCCATGGCCGGCGCCGTGCTGCAGGCCGTCACCCGCAACCCCCTCGCCGACCCCTTCATCCTGGGCATCAACTCCGGCGCCTCGTTGCTCGTCGTGATCGCCATCGCCTTCTTCGGTGCGGCCACCATGCCGCTCTACATCGTCTTCGCGCTGGCCGGCGCTGCCCTGGCCGCCGTCTTCGTCTACGCGGTGGGCTCGCTGGGCATCGGCGGACCGACGCCGCTCAAGCTCGCGCTCGCCGGCGCCATCACCACCGCGGCGTTCACGTCGCTGTCGAGCGCGATCCTGCTGCCGCGCATCGACGTCATGCGGGTCTTCCGCTTCTGGCAGGTCGGCAGCGTGGGACGCGCAGACAACCACGACACGCTGATGGTCCTGCCGATCCTGCTCGTGGGCGCGGCCGTGTGCCTGCTCGCCGCCCGATCGCTCAACATCCTCGCGCTGGGCGACGATGCCGCCGCCGGGCTCGGCGTCCACGTCACCCGGACCCGCCTCGGCGGCGCGGCCGGCGCGATCATCCTGTGCGGCAGCGCGACCGCGCTGGCCGGGCCGATCGGCTTCATCGGCCTGATCGTGCCGCACCTGGTCCGTCAGCTCGTCGGGGCCGACCACCGCTGGCTGCTGCCGATCTGCGCCGTCACCGGGGCCGCCCTGCTCACCCTCGCCGACGTCACCGGGCGCGTGCTGGGGCGCCCCGGCGAGATCGACGTCGGCGTGGTCACGGCCCTCATCGGTGGACCCGTCTTCTTGTGGGTCGTCCTGCGTGGCCGGGGAGCCCGGGCATGACCGCGAACCGCACGACCACCGCCACCGTCCGCGCCGTCCGCATGCACGGCGCCCGCCGTGCGCGCTTCGCGATCGCCGGCCTGGCCGTCCTGGTCGCCGTCCTGTTCCTCGTCTCGCTGTCCGTGGGCACGCCGATCTACTCGCCCGGCGACGTGTGGAAGGTGCTGACCGGTCAGTTCGTCCCGGGTGCGTCCTTCATCGTCGGCGAGCTGCGCCTGCCCCGGGCCACGCTGGCCGCGGTCGCCGGCGCCTGCTTCGGCCTGGCCGGCGTCACCTTCCAGACGATGCTGCGCAACCCGCTGGCCAGCCCCGACATCATCGGCATCACCAACGGCGCCAACGCCGCCGCCCTCTTCGCGATCGTCGTCCTGGGCCTGAGCGGCCTGGCTGTCTCACTCGGCGCCGTCGCCGCGGGCGTCGCGACCGCCGCCGTCATCTACGCCCTGGCGTCCAGCGGCGCCGCCGTCGGCACGCGCCTGATCCTCGTGGGCATCGGCATCGCGGCGATGCTCAACAGTGTCACCGCCTACCTGCTGGTCTACGCGAACGAGTGGGACCTGAGCCGCGCCATGCGGTGGCTCAACGGCAGCCTCAACCTGGCCGACTGGGACGGCGTCGCTCTGGTCGCCCTCCCCTTCGTCGTGTTGACGCCGGTCCTGCTGCTGCTCGGCCGGCGGCTGATGCTGCTGCGCCTGGGCGAGGACCTCGCGGCCGGACTGGGCGTTCCGGTCGAGACGACGCGGCGGCTGCTGGTCCTGGTGGCCGTGGCCCTCGCCGCGTTCGCGACCGCGGCGACCGGCCCGATCCTGTTCGTCGCGTTCATGGCCGGTCCGATCGCGACGCGACTGGTCGGCCACCGTGGCTCGCTCATGGTGCCGTCCGCCCTGGTCGGGGCGGCCCTGGTCCTGGCTGCCGACCTCATCGGCCAGTACGCCTTCGACGCCCGGTATCCCGTCGGCGTCATCACCGGTGCGCTCGGAGCGCCGTTCCTGATCTACCTGCTCATTCGCACCCAGCGCACGGGAGGCTCCCTGTGACCACCACCTTGACGACCGAGGCCCTGACCCTGGCGTACGGCGACCGCACGATCGTCTCCGACCTGAGCCTGTCCCTGCCGGCCGGACGCATCACGACCATCGTCGGCGCCAACGCGTGCGGCAAGTCGACCCTGCTGCGTGGGATGGCGCGCCTGCTCACGCCCGAGCGCGGACGCGTCCTGCTCGACGGGCAGGACATCCACACGATGGCGACCAAGGAGGTCGCCCGCCACCTGGGCCTGCTCCCCCAGTCGCCGATCGCCCCCGAGGGCATCACCGTCGCGGAGCTCGTGGCCCAGGGCCGCCACCCGCACCGGCGCACCTTCGCGCGCTGGACCGCTGCCGAGGACGAGATCGTCGCCGAGGCCCTGGAGACGACGGGCGTGCTGGACCTGGCCGACCGGGTCGTCGACGAGCTCTCCGGCGGGCAGCGTCAGCGCGTCTGGATCGCGCTCTCGCTGGCCCAGCAGACCGAGGTGCTGCTGCTCGACGAGCCGACGACGTTCCTGGACGTCTGCCACCAGATCGAGGTGCTGGACCTGCTGACCGACCTCAACCGCTCGCGCGGCACCACCATCGCCATGGTCCTGCACGACCTGAACCTCGCCGCCCGCTACGCCGATCACCTGGTCGCCGTGCGCGACGGCGCCGTGCACGCCCAGGGCTCGGCCGAGGAGGTCCTCACCGAGGAGACGGTCAAGATCGTCTTCGGCCTCGACGCGCGCGTCGTCGAGGACCCCATCAGCGGTCGCCCCCTGGTGCTGCCGCTGGGCCGGCACCACGTCAGCGCCTGAGACGACGGTTCCACGGCTCAGCGCACCCGGACGGTCACGCCCTTCGCGCTGGGCTTGAGCAGGCTCGAGCCGGCGTACCGAGCCGTCACCGAACGCTTGCCCTTGGCGACCTTGATCGTGACCGTGGCCCTGCCGTTCCTCAGCTTGACCAGACGGGTCTTCGACCCGACCTTGACCCGGACGGTGCCGGTGGGCGTGCCCGCACCGGACTTCACCGTGACCGCGACCCGGACCTTGCCCTGGCCGAGCGCCTTGGCCTTGACCGTCGTCCGGGACGCCGCCTTGGCGACCTTGACCGTGCTCGCGGCGGAGGTCGAGTTGAGGAAAGCCGTGCCCTCCGTCGGAACGAAGACGGCGCGCAGGGCGTGGGATCCCGGCCTGAGCCGCGCCACCCGCACCGTGACCGACCCGGACGGTCCGAGGTCGCGGGTCGCGAGGACCCTCGATCCCTCGCGGATCTCGATTCTCCCCTCCGGCGTGCCCCGTGCGGCGCGCACGGTCACCCGAGCGTTGATCGAGCGCGGGTAGGTCACCGAGCCGGGGACCTTCAGGGTCGTCGTGGTCGAGATCGGAGCCGGGACACGTCGCCCTTCGGGAGCGGCCCAGAAGATGGCCCGCGCCGCCTGACTCTGACCGCCCTTCGTGTGCGTCCGGAAGAACGGCGCCGTGCCGAAGATGAAGGCGTTGGTGCCCTCCGGCGTCGAGGCGGACACCGCGGCGGCCCGGCCGGCGGCACTCGCGGGACCGTCGGTCCCGGTCGTGTCGCGCCAGTGGCCGGCCACCAGCGGGTTGCCTGTCGCGTAGGTCTGCTCCGCCTTGACCGACGCGGGCAGGTCCGTGAACCACGCCGCCGGATACACGAACGCGTGCGACTGGGCATACGGCGCCAACACACCATCGGCAGCGGTGTCCACCGCGACGATGCCGTTGCCGGCTCCGTTGCCCGTGACCGCCGTGCCATCGATGGCGCCGAACGCCTTCGCGGTGTTGAAGGCGTTCGCGGACCGGCCCACGATGTCGCCACCGCCGTCCACGAACTCCTGGACGGCGGCGCGGCCGGCAGCCTGTGCCCCCGTGAAGTTCAGCCCGGCGCCCAGCCAGAGCACGTCGACCCCGTCGAGGGCATCCGGGTCGGACGTGAGGGCCGCGGCGTCCACCCGGCGGAGGTCGTAGAAGCCCAAATGGGTCAGCGACAGCAGGTCGTCCTGGTTGCCCGCGTAGGCGATGCGCGGCTCCTTGAGACCCTTGGTCGCTGCGTCGGAGAGCTCGGCCAGCTCCGCCGCCGTGGCGCGGGTGAAGTCCACATCGAACTCGGCCGCGGCAGCTTCCACCGCGAGGCGGGTCTTCTCTCCCGCAGCGAGGATCGCCGAACCGTCCGCCAACAGCGAGGCGCTCACCCCGTACTCCCCGATGAGCAGGTTCAGGGCACGGAAGTCGTCGACGCCGGCCAGCTCGAAGGTGAGGTGCGAGGCGTCTCGCGGGACCGATCCGTCCTTCTCCGCGGAGACGACGTTGGTGCTCGCGGGCAGCGACCCGACGCCCGTCGTGCCGACGGCAGCGACGTCGGCGCCCCACAACCGTCCCCAGCTCCAGGCGGACACGTCGTACATCGCGAGGATCCCCGGATGGTTCGAGATGTCCGAGCCCGTCGCCAGCAGGGAGTGCGCCAGGTTCCGCTTGGGCTGGTGCATGTCGACGACGTACGAGCCGGCCGGATACCTCGTGCCGTCCCACGTCGCCGCGGCGTTCAGGCGACGCACCGCGATGTCGTGCAGGAGCAACCGTGAGACGAGGAAGCGCGCATCCGAGACCGAGCGCTGGTCCGCACCCATCGGGATCACGAAGGCGCGCGGGTACTGCACCGGAACCTGGTCGTCCGAGGCGTCCCACAGCGGCTTCCACTGATCGGGTCCGGGCACCGCGGCGATGTTCGCCTCGGTGAGCGCCACGCGCTCCTGCCCGGCATTGGCCCGGCGGAAGAACTCCACCTGGTCGGCCAGCATCGCCGCGTCGTGGTCGGCGACGTAGTCGACGAGGCTCTGCATCGTCCTCAGGGCCACCGCTCGGTTCACGACCGCGTTCGCCGGCGACTGGCTGGAGGAGTTCGGGCGGGAGATCGGCAGCTCGACCGTCGAGGTGACCGCACCCGTGAACGCCGCGTACTGCGCCGTGAAGATCGGCGGGTAGTCGTCCCAGCCGGTCGGTGTGTCGCGGTAGGGGATCGCGATGTGCGCGGTGTCGGGCCCGGTGTTCTCGTCCACGACGTCGCCGGTGACGACGTTGTAGTACGTGTTGCCCGGAATCCGCGCGTCGACGACGTCCTTCTCGATCTGCAGCGCCGCGGCGTACCCGTGCGGGATGAACAGGTCGTACTCGTAGTCGTCACCGTGCGGCGGGCCGCAGGGCTCGACCTGCAGCACGCCGGTGTAGCCGTGGAAGTCGGCCGCATAGAGCGCCTGCACGGCGTGGGCCGTCCGGACGAAGGACGTCGACTCCGGTGTCGTGTTCGTGATCATGTCGCGGTTCTCGTCGAGATTCAGTGCCGTGGGGCGCTGACCGAGCGTCCGGCCGTCGGGGTTGAGCACGACCGTGAAGTAGAGCCGGTGCCCGCGCAACAGACCCTTCACGTCGTTCCACGGGGCCGACGCGAGCTGCTCGATGTAGTCCAGGGCCGCGTCCGTGCCCTCCCACTCGTTGCCGTGGATGTTGGCCGTGACCCAGACGGGGGTCTTGTAGCCCTTCTTCAGCGCCGCATCGGCCGCAGCCGCCTCGGGTGCCGTCCGGATCTTCTTGCGCCACGCGGTCTGCTGGGAGGTTTCGTCCTGCTCCTCCGGCGCGGTGACCGTCACGAGGTACAGCTGACGGCCCTCCGTGGACTCGCCCACGATCTGGGTCGAGACCCGGTCGGACGTGCGCATCGCCGCCTGCAGGCGCGGGGCGATGTCGTCGTACCCGGTGAGGTCGGCCAGGTCCGCCGCGTCATGGTCGGGCTGCGGGTAGACGTACAGCTTCGGCTGCACCGGATACGACCGGGGCATCGCCAGCGCGCCATCGGGCTCCTCCTCCGCCGCCGCGGCCCGAGCCGCCCGGGCGGTGAGGGAACCGGGCGTCCTGGCCTCCGGCGCCGATTTGACGCCGGGGCCCGGAGGGGCCGGGTCCTCGGCGGTGGCCGGGACGGCTCCCAGGGCCGTCACGAGGAGCGAGGCACCGGCGACGGCAGCAAACAGACGAGGAGTGCGCACGATCGGGTTCCCTTCGAGCGGGTCCGGGGCCGACCTGCGCCCCGGGCCGGGGCGGTTCCTCGATTGTGACCCCGGTCAACCGCTCGTGGGAAGAGCCGACCTCAGGAACGGCGCGGGAACTGCGTGAAGTCGGGGGTGCGCTTCTCCTTGTAGGCGTCGCGCCCTTCCTGGGCCTCCGCCTGGCCGTAGAACAGCAGGTTCGCGTCGTGGGCCAGCTGCTGGATCCCGGCGTACCCGTCCTCGTGGGCGTGGAAGCTCATCTTCGACAGCCGCAGCGCCCACGGCGAGAGGGCGAGCATCTCGCGGCACCACTTCACCGTCTCGGCCTCCAACTCGGCCAACGGCACGACGGTGTTGACCAGACCCATGTCCAGGGCCTCCTGCGCGTCGTACTGACGGCACAGGAACCAGATCTCCTTGGCCTTCTTCGGGCCCACGAGGTCGGACAGGATGCTGGCGCCGTAGCCGCCGTCGAACGAGCCGACGCGCGGGCCGACCTGGCCGAAGCGGGCGTTGTCGGCGGCGATCGTCAGGTCGCAGACCAGGTGCAGGACATGGCCGCCGCCGATGGCCCAACCGGCCACCATCGCGACGATCGGCTTGGGCGTGCGGCGGATCTGCACGTGCAGGTCGGTGACGTCGAAGCGGCCCGTCGCGCCCTCGTCGGACTTGTAGCCCGAGTCACCGCGCACGCGCTGGTCGCCGCCGGAGCAGAAGGCCTTCTCGCCCTCGCCGGTCAGGATGATGGCGCCCACCGACTCGTCGTCACGCGCGATCGACAGGGCACGCGAGATCTCCTGGATCGTCTGCGGGCGGAAGGCGTTGTGGACCTCGGGACGACAGATCGTGATCTTCGCGATCCCGTCCTGCGTCGTCTCGTAACGGATGTCGGTCCAGTCGCCGGAGGCAGTCCACTCAGTCATGGTTTCCACCCTAGGCTGGGCGCCGATGCACGATGACCTCGGCTTCCACGTCGCCCTCCACGAGCCCGCGCGGCGCGTCGTCAGCCTGGTCCCCTCGTTGACCGAGGCGATCGCCGCGACCCGGCCGGACGCCCTCGTCGGGGCGACCCAGTGGTGCACCCACCCTGCCGACCTGGCGGTTCCCCGCGTGCGCGGCACCAAGAACCCCGACCTCGCGGCGATCCGCGCCCTCTCCCCCGACGTCGTGATCGCCAACAAGGAGGAGAACCGCGAGCTGGACGTGCGCCGGCTCCGCGAGGCAGGCGTCCCGGTGTGGGTCACCGACATCGAAACCTTGGACGAGGCGTTCGCGTCGATGCGACGACTGTTCGACGAGGCACTCGGTTGGGGCGTGCCGGCGTGGCTGGTCGAGGCCGAGCGCCGCTGGGCCGAGCCGGCCGAGGCGAGCGGGCGCCGTGTCGCCGTCGCGATCTGGCGGGACCCGTGGATGGTCGTCGGGCGCGACACCTTCACCGGTGACCTACTGCGCCGGCTCGGGCTGGCGAACGCGTTCGCCGAGGCGCCGGAGCGGTACCCCCACGTGGACGTCGCCGCGCTGGACGCGGGCGACCTCGACCTCGTGCTGCTGCCCGACGAACCCTATGTGTTCACCGCGGACGACGGCCCCGAGGCGTTCACCACGGTGCCGACGGCGCTGTGCAGCGGCCGGGCGCTCACCTGGTACGGACCCTCGTTGCTGACCGCGCGGCAGGACCTCGCGGCCGCGCTGGCCTGATCAGGACCGGCTGATCAGGGCCGGGGCTCGTCGATCTCGTCGATGGTCTGCTGGGCCGCGGCCTTGCGGACTTGCGCCTTCTTGGAGATCGCCTTGCGGTTCGCGCGCGCGACCTTCTTGGCCGGGACCGGCTCGATGTCGGCGCCCGAGACGACCTTGGGCTCGTTGGCGATCACGTACGGGGTCTCGCCGACGATCGCGTTGTGGCTGCGCCACAGCAGGTACTTCAGCGAGAGGTTCGTCATCGTCGCGAAGCGGTTGCGGTTGCCCAACAGCAGGGCGACGTGGACGGTGACCCAGATGAACCACGCCGGGAAGCCCTTGAGGCGCGGCAGGTAGCGCACCTGCGCGATCGCGGAGGCGCGACCGATCGTGGCCATCGTGCCCTTGTCGAAGTACTTGAACGGCTTGGGCATGCGACCGTCCGAGACCTGCGCCGTGATCACCTTGGCGACGTGCTTGCCGGCCTGGATCGCGGGCTGGCCCAACTGGGGCAGAGGCGAGTCGGGGTTGACCGAGATGTCGCCGATGGCGAAGACGCCCTCCACGCCGCGCACCCGCTGGTGCTCGTCGACCTCGATGCGACCGCCACGGCCCTGCGGCACGCCCCAGTCCTTGACGACCCCGTGCGCCGCGACACCGGAGGCCCAGACCACGATGCCGGCCGGGAGGAACTCCTGGTTGCCGTCGTTCTCGATGAGGACGCCGTCGCGGCGGACCTCCTTCACGGCCGTCTTGAGGCGCAGGTCGATGCCGCGCTTGATGAGCTCCTTCTTGGCGTACTCACGCAGCTTCGGGTGGAACGGGGCCAGCACGTGCTCGCCCATCTCGACCAAGGAGATGTGGACCCGCCGCTGGTCGAGCTCGGGGTACGTCGTGGGCATGTCGAGGTTGCGCATCTCGGCCAGGGCGCCGGCCGTCTCGACGCCGGTCGCGCCGCCACCGACGACGACGACGCGCAGGTCGCGGTCCTGACCGTTGACCGCGGCGTTCTCGAGGTTGGCGAAGAGCAGGTCACGCAGCGCGAGGGCCTGCGAGCGGCGGTACAGCGGCATCGCGAACTCCTCGGCACCGGGGATGCCGAAGTAGTTGGCCGTCACGCCGTTGGCCAGGACGAGGTAGTCGTACTTGACCGTGATGTTGCCCTCGAGCATGACCGACTTGGCGTCGTGGTCGACCTGGGAGACGGTGCCCTTGAGGAAGCGCACGTTGTCCTGCTTGGCGCGCACGGCGCGCAGGAACCAGGTGATGTCGCCGGGGTTCAGGCTGGCCGTCGCGACCTGGTAGAGCAGCGGCTGGAAGGTGTTGTACGTGTGACGGTCGATCAGGGTGATGTCGACGTCCGTGCGCGCCAGCTTGCGCACCAGGGCGAGCCCGCCGAATCCGCCTCCGACGACGACGACGTGCGGACGATAGGAAGCGCGGACCTGAGCCATACGCTCAAGTCTACTGAGCGATTTCCGTGCTTTCACGGGAGGGGATCAGGGGTATGACCCCCGTCACGCGCGGTGGAACCAGGCCTTCGCCTCGGGCTTGGAGAGCTGGAAGATCACGACGATCGCACCCAGCATCCAGACGATTCCGACCGGCAGTCCGAGCGCGGCGGAGCCCGCCGTGACGACGCTGGCGACCACCAGCGCCCACCAGCCGAGCCGATGCCCGCTGGCCGCCCACGCCGTCGCGACCAGGCCCAACAGGGACACCACGAGCCACCCGCCGAACAACCAGCTGCCGAGGGTGACCATCTCGGTGGCGGTGACCCCGGCGGACTTGAGCTGGTCGCGCAGCAGGTCGTTCTGCTCGTACTGCTTGACGACCTCGTCGCGCATCGCGACCAGGGCCAGCAGCACCAGCCCGGAGGCCGCGGCACCGATCAGCGAGCCGATGCCCGAGACGAGCAGCGCCACGGTGACCGAACGCGGCCGGGCTCCCGCCACGGGAACGGTGATCTGCTGGATGTGCTGAGGATGCTGGGTGGGGTCGTACGGGGGCGGCTGGGGGCCGCCGGGCGCGGAGGTCGGCGCCGGCGCCGACCCTTGAGCGGCTCCCGCCGTGGGGACCGAGGGCGTGGTGCCCAGGGACAACGGGGTGCGGCCGTTGACGACCGCGAACCACTCGCGCGCCTGGGCCGTCCACAGCAGATAGACCACCAGGATGCCCAGGATCGCGGGCAGCACACCGCCCACGCCGGTCAGCAGGAAGCCGACCGCGGCGAACCCGGCCAGGACGGTCAGCCCGATCCGGGAGGTCTGGTGTCCGCGGGAGGCGTAGAAGGAGAAGACGGTGGCCGCGATGGCGGCCACGAGCAGTCCCATGCAGATCCAGCGCAGGATCGGCAGGATCTCATCGGCGTCGGCGCCGATCGGCTCGAGGCTCGAGCGCAGCGACTCCTGGATCTCGATGGAGCCCCAGTTCTGGAGCGTTCCGTACAGCGAGAAGGCGGCCAGGATGCCGCCCAGACCGCCGTACACGCAGGCGAGGGTGACGGACCGGGGCCTGGGCGTGGACATGACTCCGATCCAACCAGATCACTCCTGAACCGCCGGACGCGGTTTACCACGGGACCGTGGTAAACCGACGCCTCCCCAGGGAAGTTTCCCCGGGGAGGCGCGGAATTACCACGGGACCGTGGTAAACGGTCAGGCGCGGCGCACGACCAGCTCGTCGGCGTCGGGCTCGCGGTCGACCAGCACGGTGTCGCCGTCGCGGACCTCGCCCGCCAACAGCTCACGCGCCAACCGGTCGCCGATCGCCTGCTGCACCAACCGGCGCAGCGGACGGGCGCCATATGCCGGATCCCAGCCGGTCAGCGCCAGCCACTCCTTCGCGGCCGAGGTCACGTCGAGCGTGATCCGGCGCGGAGCGAGCCGCTTGGCCAGGGCGTCCAACTGCAGGTCGACGATCCGGGTCAGGTCATCGACGCCGAGCGCGTCGAACATGACGACCTCGTCGAGCCGGTTGAGGAACTCCGGCTTGAACGCCATCCGGACGATCTCCATGACCTTGTCGTGCTTCTCCTGGTCGTCCAGGGCCGGATCGACCAGGAACTGCGAGCCGAGGTTCGACGTCAGGATCAAGATGACGTTGCGGAAGTCCACCGTGCGGCCCTGGCCGTCGGTCAGACGACCGTCGTCGAGCACCTGCAGGAGGATGTCGAAGACCTCGGGATGGGCCTTCTCGACCTCGTCGAGCAGCACGACCGAGTACGGGCGACGGCGCACGGCCTCGGTGAGCTGACCGCCCTCGTCGTAGCCGACGTAGCCCGGAGGGGCACCGACCAGGCGGGCGACCGAGTGCTTCTCGGAGTACTCGCTCATGTCGATGCGCACGATGGCGCGCTCGTCGTCGAACAGGAAGTCCGCCAGCGACTTGGCCAGCTCGGTCTTGCCGACACCCGTGGGGCCGAGGAACAGGAACGAGCCGGTCGGACGGTCCGGGTCGGACACGCCGGCGCGGGCCCGCCGCACGGCGTCGGAGACGGCGCGCACGGCCGGCTTCTGGCCGATCAGGCGCTTGCCGAGCTCGTCCTCCATGTGCAGGAGCTTCTCGGTCTCGCCCTCGAGCAGACGGCCCGTGGGGATGCCGGTCCAGGAGGCCACGACCTCGGCGATGTCGTCGGGGCCGACCTCCTCGTGCACCATGCGGTCGGAGGATGCCGACTCCTCGGCGGCCTGCGCGTCCTCGAGCTGGCGCTCCATCGCGGGGATCTCGCCGTAGAGCAGGCGGCTCGCCGTGTCCATGTCACCCTCGCGCTGGGCGCGCTCGGCGGCGATGCGGGCCTCGTCGATGCCCTGCTTGATGCGGCCGACGGCGTTGAGGCTCTCCTTCTCGGCCTCCCACCGCTGCTCCAGCGAACGCAGACTCTCCTGCTGGTCAGCCAGCTCCTGGCGCAGGGTGGCGAGCCGCTCCTGGCTGGCCTCGTCCTTCTCGTTCTGCAGGTGCAGCTCCTCCATCTTGAGCCGGTCCACGGAGCGACGGAGCTCGTCGATCTCGACCGGGCTGGAGTCGATCTCCATGCGCAGCCGGCTGGAGGCCTCGTCGATCAGGTCGATGGCCTTGTCGGGCAGCTGACGACCCGGGATGTAGCGGTGCGACAGCGTCGCGGCGGCGACGAGGGCCGAGTCGGCGATCTCGACCTTGTGGTGCGCCTCGTACTTCTCCTTGAGGCCGCGCAGGATCGCGATCGTGTCCTCGACGCTGGGCTCGCCCACGAACACCTGCTGGAAGCGGCGTTCCAGGGCGGCGTCCTTCTCGATCGACTCGCGGTACTCGTCCAGCGTCGTCGCGCCGATCATGCGCAGCTCACCACGGGCCAGCATCGGCTTGAGCATGTTGCCCGCGTCCATGGCGGAGTCGCCCGTGGCGCCGGCGCCGACGACCGTGTGCAGCTCGTCGATGAACGTGACGATCTGGCCGTTGCTCTCCTTGATCTCGGAGAGCACCGCCTTGAGTCGCTCCTCGAACTCGCCGCGGTACTTCGCGCCCGCGACCATCGCGCCGAGGTCGAGACTGACCAGCCGACGGCCGCGCAGGGACTCGGGGACGTCCCCGTCGATGATGCGCTGGGCCAGGCCCTCGACGACGGCGGTCTTGCCGACGCCGGGCTCGCCGATCAGGACGGGGTTGTTCTTGGTGCGGCGGCTCAGCACCTGCACGACGCGCCGGATCTCGGAGTCGCGGCCGATGACCGGGTCGAGCTTGCCCTCGCGGGCGAGCGCGGTCAGGTCGATGCCGTACTTCTCGAGGGACTGGTACTGGTCCTCGGCGTCCTGGCTGGTGGCGCGGGCGCCACCGCGGACGGCCTCGAAGGCGGCCTTCAGCGTGTCGGGGGTGGCGCCGTGGGACGCCAGCACCTGCTGCGCCGGGCCGGTGACGGTGGCGATGCCCACGACCAGGTGCTCGCTGGAGACGAACTCGTCGCCGAGCTCGGAGGCAAGGTCGATCGCGCGCTGCAGCACCTCGTGCGAGGCACGGGCGAGCTGCGGATTGCCGACCGTGGAGCCGCTGGCGCTGGGCAGTCGACCGATGACGGCCTCGAGCTCCTGCTCGACGGCCGCGGGGTCGGCGCCGGCGGCGGACAGCAGCGGAGCGGCCGTGCCGCCCTGCTGGGTGATGAGTGCGGAAAGGAGGTGAGCCGGCTCCACTGCGGGATTGCCGGCCGCAGCGGCCTGCTGCATGGCGGCAGCGAGAGCCTGCTGACTGCGCGTGGTGAAGTGGTTCAGGTCCATGTCAATGTCAACGCGTCCAAAGTTGAGTCCATTCCACTCAAGTCCGAGATTTTTTCCTCCGCTCGCGGACCGGAGCCGCCGGACAGCACGAAGGCCCGCCCCTCACGGGACGGGCCTTCGTGGAGCAGCGGATCACTCCGTGGCCGGAGGCTCCTTGTCGGCGGCGGCAGCAGCAGCAGCAGCCGCGTCCTCCTGCGCAAGGAGCTCGTCGCGGTGGGCGCCGGGCTTCCAGCCCGCGTCGACGACCTTGACCTGGAAGATCGAGGCCGCGACCACGAGCACCACGCCGATGAGGACGCAGAGCACGATGCCCACGCCCGCGCCGGCCAACAGGCTCGTGCCCAGCAGCGTGCCGAACCAGCCGAAGTCGGCGTCGCCGAAGGTCGAGTTCGAGAAGCCGAACTCCCCGAAGACCTTGAGCAGCAGCGCCGGCAGCAGCGTGATGAGCACGCCGTTGATGAAGCCGCCGACGGCGGCGCCGCGGCGACCGCCGGTCGCGTTGCCGTAGACGCCCGCGCCACCACCGGTGAAGAAGTGGGGCACCATGCCGGGCAGGATCAGCGCGAGGCCGAAGGCCGGCTCCAGCCACAGGGCCAGCAGGCCGAGCGTGACCAGTCCACCGGCGAAGGAGGACAGGAAGCCGATCAGCACGGCGTTGGCGCCGAACGGGAACACGATCGGGATGTCCAGCGCCGGCTTGGCACCGGGGACGACCTTCTCGGCGATGCCCTGGAAGGCGGGGACGAGCTCACCGAGCACGGTGCGGACACCGTAGAGGATGATCGCGACGCCCACGCCGAACTGCAGCGCCTGGGCCAGACCGGCCATGACGGCGGCACCGGCATCGGGCGAGCCGAGGATCTCCTTGGTGGTGTCCGGGCTGGCGATGAGGCCCCAGACCACGAAGACCTCGTAGATCAGGACCATCGACAGGGCGGTGGCGACCATCGAGTCGCGCAGGAACTTGAGGCCCTGCGGGAAGTCGATCTCCTCGGTGGAGCGGCTCTTCTTGCCGACCGCCTGGCCGGCCGCACCGGCGGCGATGTAGCCCAACGTGCCGAAGTGACCGATCGCGAGCGAGTCGTCACCGGTGATCTTGCGGGTCCACGGCTGCGCGAACGCCGGCATCACGACCATGATCGCGCCGAGCAGCAGGGCGCCGACGATGACCACGACCCAGTCGTTCTTGTCGTCGAGGCCGACCGAGAGCACGACCGTCAGCATCAGGGCCATGAAGACCATGTGGTGACCGGTCAGGAAGATGTAGCGCAACGGCGTGAAACGAGCCAGCGCCAGCATCACGAGGAAGCCGAGCACGAGCACGTACGCACTCTGGGCTCCGTACTTCTCCGACGCGATCGCGGTGATGACCTCGTTGGTCGGGATGACGCCCTGGGCACCCGTGACGTCGAGGATGATGTCACCCAGCGGCGAGAGGGACGCCACGACGACGTTGGCGCCGGCGCCGAGGATCAGGAAGCCGAGCGCCGCCTTGAGGCCGCCACCGATCACCTGTCCGCTGGAGCGCTTGAGCGCGATGAGGCCGACCGCCGTGATGATGCCGATCAGGTACGCCGGCACGTTGAGGATCTGTTGCCCGATGAATTCGAGTACGTCGACAAACCAGTCCATGTTCACTTTCTCCTTGTTGGCCGCCGCTCCGATCAGGAGACGAGCGGGGTCAGCTTCTCCGTGATCTCGGCGACGTCCATGAAGTTGTCGATGATCACGACCTTCGCGGGCACGTCACCGAGCTCGGGGGCGAGCTCGGCCGACGTCAGCACGACCTCGGCAGTGCGGGCGGCGCCGCGCGCGGTGCCGATGTCGGCAGCCTCCACGTCGGCGTCCTTGCCCAGGGCACGCAGGGCCTTCTCGGCGTTCATCTTGAGCAGCACCGAGGTTCCGATGCCCATTCCGCACACTGCGACGATCTTCATGACGCTGGCCCTTCGTTGCCGGTTGTTGTCAGGATCTCCAGGACGCGCGCCGGGGAGTCGGCGTCGCGCAAGGTGTCGAGGAGCTCGGTGTCGCCCAGCACGGCGGCCAGGGAGGACATGAGCCCGATGTGTCCGTCGTGGTCGAGCGCGGCGAGCGCCACGACGAGCCAGACGGGGTCGTTCTTCTCGTGCCCGAACTCGATCGGCTCGGCGAGCTGCAGCCACGAGATGCCGGCGCGCCGGACGGCCGGGGACGGGCGCGAGTGCGCGAGCGCGATGCCCGGCGCGAGCACGATGTACGGACCGAGCTTCTCGACGGTCGCGATCATCTCGTCGGTGTAGTCGTCGGTGGTGACCCCGGTGGCCGTGAGCAGGGCCCCCGCCTGCCGGACGGCGTCGCGCCAGTCCTCTGCGTGGGCCCCGACCGAAATCGCGTCCGGAGTCAGTTCGTCGGAGAGTGTCATGAGTCGCCTCTCGGGTGGCCGCCGGGCGGCGGGTGTTCGGAGCGTACCGCGCTCCTCAGCTCTTTTGCCTAACACTAGGCATATATCACCCTGCCCCAAGCGGCGGCCCCCGACTCCGCAGCTCTAGGCGGGGCGGCGCAGGACGCGCAGGCTCTCGGTGTGGCCGATCTCGACGAAGCCGTCGCTCACCGCGCGCTCGTAGATGTGGAAGGGCGCCTGCCCGCCGTCGTTCGGATCGGGGAAGACGTCGTGGATCGCCAGGGCGCCGCCCGGGCGCACCCACGGCGCCCATCCGGCGTAGTCGGCCTGGGCGGCCTCCTCGGTGTGGCCGCCGTCGATGAAGACCAGATCGGCCGGGGTGCGCCACCACGACGAGATCGTCGACGAGCGGCCGACCATCGGGACGACGACGTCCTCCAGGCCGGCGTGCCACAGCGTCCGGCGCAGCACCGGCAGGGTGTCGAAGGCTCCGGTCTCGGGGTCGACCAACGAGGCGTCGTGGTACTCCCAGCCGACCTGGTGCTCCTCGGACCCGCGGTGGTGGTCGATCGTGACCAGCGTGGCTCCGGCCTGGCGCGCGACGTGGCCCAGGTGGACCGTCGACTTGCCGCAGTAGGTGCCGATCTCGACGATCACTCCCCCGGCCGTGACGTGCTCGGCGGCGGCGTCGCGCAGGGCCTGTGCCTCGACGTCGGGCAGGAAGCCCCGCACGTCGGCGGCGATGCGGGCAAGGTCCTCGGGGAGTGCGTTCACCCGGCGCATCCTACGGGCCGCGGGCAGAAATCCTCGTTTGTGGCAGGTGTGACTCAAGTGTCACGTACGATCGACCGGTGAGTCGACGCGTGATGACGTGGGCCGCCACGTTCGCCGTGGCGGCCTCCTTGATGATGGCCCCCGGTGTCGCCTCGGCGACCGCCGACGAGACCGACCCGTCCACCGGGGACGGGGCCGCGCCCGTCGTCACTCCCACCAGCCCTGCGACCACCGCTCCGCCCGTCCCCACCCCGATCGACGGCGGCACCGGCGGAGGCGGGGGCGACGTGATCGTGCCCGACCCGACGGCCCTGGGCCCGTCCGCCCCGCGCGTCCTGGTCTTCGGGGACTCGATCTCCGCTCCCGGCCGCTACCGGGCCACCGCCAGCTCGAACCGCATCAAGGCCTGGTGGGCCTGGGTGGCCGAGGGCGCCGGCATGAACCCTCGTGAGGTCATGGTCAGCGCCGAGGCCGGCTCCGGGATCGTCCCCCGCGGCGGCGGCAGTGGCGGGCGGGTCTGCACGGGCTCGACCTTCGGCGACCGCCTGGGCAAGGTGTCGCTGACCCGCCCCGACGTGATCATGGTCGAGGTCGGACGCAACGACATCTGGGACTGCGTCGGCACCCGGCGCGTCGCGGTCGATCCGCTGAAGCGTCAGCGTCTGGCCACCTCGTACTTCGCCCGGCTGGCCCAGGAGGCCGACCGCAACGGCGTCGCCCGCTCCAGGGTCTACGTCCTCACGGCCTGGGGTTCGCTGCAGAGCAACCACCACCCCGCGGTCGCTTCGCTCTACGAGAGCCTCGCCCGGAGCCACGGATTCTCGTGGATCCCGCTCGCCGCCCTGCCCAAGGCCCAGACCACCGACGGCGTGCACCCCAACGCCCACGGCGCGCAAACCCTGGGCACCGGCACCCTGAAGGCCTCCGACGTGGCCGTCGCCATCGCGTCTCGCGGCAAGCGCTCGGGTGCCGTCGCGACCGCCCAGGGCCGCGTCCGCTGCCAGAGCCTGAGGACATGCAAGGCGGCCGGCGTGCGGACCTTCACTTACGCCAAGGCGCCGAAGCGCCTGTGGGGCGTCGCCGGACCGAGCCCGCGCCACTTCGTCGCGCACGCGCTCACCACCAGCGGCCGACCGGCCCCCGTCCTGCAGGCGGGCTCGGCGAAGGCCTGGCGCTCGGAGGCCGTGCGGTCGCGCAGCGCGGTCCAGACCGCGCACCCCAAGCCCGGCGACATCGCCTGGTGGCCCACCGCGCCGCCCGGAGTGGCTCCCTCCGCTCAGGGACACGTCGGCCTCGTCCAGCGCGTCTCGGCCGACAACACGGTCGTGGACGTCAGCGAGGTCACGAGCACCGGGCGGTTCCGGTCGGTGCGGTACCGCGGCGCCTCGCGCCCCCGGGGGTTCCTGCGCTTCAAGCCCACCGACGGCAGCCCGCGCGGCGTCGTCACCTCGGTCAAGGCCAACCGCCGCGCCGTCGTCGTCAGCGGCCGGGCCGTCGACACCGACGCCGAGCGACGTGGCACCCGGATCCGCGTGACCGTCACCCAGGGGCGGCGCACCTGGACCCGGACGGCGAAGGCCACCCGGTTCGGCTTCTCGCACCGCATCGCGACGCCGGGCCTGCGCCGGGGCACCGCCACGGTGAAGGTCAAGGCGCTCAATGCGCCGCACAGTCGGGGCAAGAACCGCGCCCTGCTGACCCGCCGCGTCACGATCGCCTGACGCCCGCGGGCGGGGCCTGCGTCGTACTCGACGTGACACAGGCCACAATCAGTCCATGAATGCGCAGCGTGACGTCGACGTCCTGATCGTCGGAGCCGGCCTGTCCGGCATCAACATGGCCCACCGGATCCAGGAAGCCTGCCCCGAGCTGTCCTACGCGATCATTGAGCGACGCGAGCGGATCGGCGGCACGTGGGACCTGTTCCGGTACCCCGGCGTCCGCTCCGACTCCGACTTCTTCACGCTGGCGTTCCCGTTCCGCCCGTGGCGGGGCAAGGACTCCATCGTGGACGGCGACCAGATCCTGGAATACCTCGACGACACGGCGCGAGAGTCCGGCATCGACCGGCACATCAGCTTCGGGCGCCGCGTCGACGCGGCGGACTGGTCGTCGGAGCAGGGCCGTTGGACCGTCGAGATCGACGGACCGGACGGACCCGAGACGTGGACGACGCGCTTCCTGATCGCCTGCACGGGCTACTACGACTACGACGAGCCGTACGATCCCGGATTCGTCGGCCTGGAGGACTTCGGCGGCACCGTCGTGCACCCGCAGTTCTGGCCCGAGGACCTCGACTACGCGGGCAAACAGGTGGTGGTGATCGGCAGTGGAGCGACCGCCGTGACGATCGTGCCCGCGATGGCCGAGCGGGCCGAGCACGTGACGATGCTCCAGCGCACGCCGAGCTATCTGCTGGCCCAGCCGAAGGGCGACCCGATCGCCGACGTCGTCCGCAAGGTGGCGCCGCCGCGCGTGGCGCACCACGTCGTCCGCACCAAGAACATGCTGCTGCAGTGGACCCTGTTCCAGGCCTGTCAGCGCGCCCCGCGGACGATGCGCAAGGTCCTGCTGAAGGGCGTCGCCGCCGGCACGGGCTCGGCCGAGATCGCCCAGCAGCACTTCAGCCCGCCGTACGACCCGTGGGACCAGCGCCTGTGCGTCACGCCGCAAGGTGACATCTTCGCCTCGATCAAGTCCGGCGACGCCTCGGTCGTGACCGGCCGGATCGACCGCTTCGTCGAGGAGGGCGTGCGGCTCGAGGACGGCACCGTCGTCCCCGCTGACGTCGTCGTGACGGCGACCGGCCTGTCGATCAAGATCCTCGGCGGCGCGAGGCTGACCGTCGACGGAGAGCTGCGTGACCCCGCCGAGTCCTTCGCGTTCCACGGCGCGATGCTCACCGGCCTGCCCAACTTCGCCTTCTGCGTCGGCTACATCAACCTGTCGTGGACGATGCGCTCGGACCTGACGTCGCGCCTGGTCGCCCGGGTGCTGCGGCGACTGATCGACTCCGGGGCCACGTCGGTCGTGCCGGTCTTCCCCGGCGCCTCGGAGTCGACACCGCTGATGGACATGGAGTCGGGCTACCTGCAGCGCGGCGCGCACCTCATGCCTCGTGCCACCAGCTCGTACCCCTGGTCGTTCAAGCAGAACTTCCTGGTCGACTCCTGGTCGACGAACCGAGCCGATCTCGACGACGGGCTGTCGTGGACCACCGCTCCGGCGCGCGCGGGGGTCGACGCATGAGGGCCGTCAGCTCGCACGAGGGCGTCCTCGACGTCGTGGACCTCCCCCAGCCCGTCCCCGGTCCCGGCCAGGTCCTGCTGCGCGTGGTCCGCTGCGGCATCTGCGGCTCGGACCTGCACGCCCGGCACCACAGCGACGCCAGCGCCGACGTGGCCCGTGAGGTCGGCTACGACCACTTCATGCGCCAGGACCACCACGTCGTCATGGGCCACGAGTTCGTGGGCGAGGTCGTCTCCTATGGGCCGAGGACCCGCGGCCGCTGGGACGTCGGCACGCTCGTCGCGACGCTGCCGGTGCTGCGTCATGGCGACCAGGTGCACATGACCGGCCTGTCAGAGCTCGCGCCCGGCGGCTTCGCCGAGTACGTCATCGCGGCCGAGGACATGACGATGCCGGTCCCCGAGGGGATGGACGTCGATCTCGCGGCCCTGACCGAGCCGCTCGCGGTCGCACACCACGCTGTCCGCCGCGGTCGCGTCGGTCGCAAGGAGGTCGCCATCGTGATCGGTTGCGGCCCCATCGGGCTGGCGGTCATCTGCATGCTGAAGGCGGCGGGCGTTCGCACGATCGTGGCGAGCGACTACTCCGCGGGACGCCGTGAGCTGGCCCGGCGGTGCGGCGCCACGATCGTCGTCGATCCCGCCGAGCAGTCGCCGTGGGAGGCGTACGACCGACCGAAGAAGCACCACACGACCGCGACCGGCCTGTTCGGCGAGGCGATCGACGCGATGCACCTGCTGCAGAAGGTGCCCGGCATTCCGTGGTGGCGCGTCATGCGCGCGGCCGAGAAGGCCGGCGCGGTGCCCCGGGGCCCCGTCGTGTTCGAGTGCGTCGGCGTCCCCGGCGTCATCGAGGACATCGTCACGCACGCGCCGTTCCGCTCCCGCGTGGTCGTGGTCGGCGTCTGCATGGAGCCCGACACCTTCCGTCCGACGATGGCCAGCAACAAGGAGATCGACCTGATCTTCTCGTTCTGTTACGACCCCGCGGAGTTCCGCGAGACCCTGCACCTGGTGGCCTCCGGCAAGGTCGATGCCTCGCCGCTGGTCACGGGCGTGGTGGGCCTCGACGAGGTGGCGCAGGCGTTCGACGACCTCGCCGATCCCGAGCAGCACGCGAAGATCCTCATCGATCCGTCGCGCTGACCGAGGCAAACTGGCGCCTCCCCGGGGAAGTTTCCCCGGGGAGGCGGCGGTTTACCACGGGACCGTGGTAAACCGACGCCCCGCTCAGCGACCCATGAACCCGGCAGCGGGCGTGGTGCCGGTGAGGGCGTCGCGGGCGAGCAGCGCGGTGCCGGCGGTCCAGGTGGACTGCTCGACGGGCCAGCGCTTGTCGTCGTTGTAGACCAGGCCGGTCCACCAGGCGCCGTCCGGGTCGCGCAGGTGCGCGATGTCGGCGTAGAGCGCGGCGGCGGCCTCGGTGCGGCCGGCGCGCACCAGCGCCAGGACCAGCTCGAGCGTCTCGCCGCCGGTGACCCACGGGTTGACGGTGACGCAGCGCGTGCCGAAGCCGGGGACGACGAACTCGTCCCAGCGCTCGTCGAGGCGCGCGGCGGCCGCGTCACCTTCGAGGACGCCCGTCATGACCGGGTAGTACCAGTCCATCGAGAACCGCGGCTTGGGCGTGAACAGCTCGGGGCGGTGCGTCAGGGCGTCGGCGATCGCCTCGGCCGCGTGCTGCCAGTGCGGGCGGGGGTGGCCCCACCGCTCGGCCAGACGGGCGGCGCAGCGCAGGCTGAACGCGATGCTCGCGTTGCCCGTGACGAGGCACTCGTCGGCCACCTTTCCGTCAACGCCGCGCGCCCAGGCGATCGGGCCGTCGCCGACCTGCAGCTCCAGGACCACGTCGACGGCTCGCTCGAGCATCTCGAAGAACGACCGGGCGTCGACCCCGAGCAGCTCGAGATGCCACAGGCCGGTCGCGACGTAGGCGCAGTAGTTCGCGTCGGTCTCGGGCTCCTCGACGCCGTCGTCGTTCGAGCCGGGCCAGTACTTGCGTCCCCACGACCCGTCGGGACGCTGGGCGTGCCGCAGCCAGTCGTAGGCCGCGACGGCCTCGTCGACGAAACCCTCGGTGGCCAGACCCATCGCGGCCTGCACGTGGTCCCAGGGGTCGAGGTGACCGCCCTCGAACCACGGGATCGCGCCGGTGGACAGCTGGACGGACGCGATCCACTTCGCCGTGGAGGCGGCCTCGGTGGGCGTCACCGCGCCCGCCTCTCGCCACTTTTGGAAACGGATCCACGTTCCCGCGGCCCAAGAAGGTGGAACGAGTTCCAAAAGTGGGAAGGGGGGCGGTGAGCGGCGCGACGAAGGGAGGCGGGGCGACCGAGGAGCGGCATCAGAACGGCTTCTGGAAGTACAGGGCGACGCTCTTGCCGATCAGCGGGTTGAGCGCCTGCTCGGCCCACCGGGTCGCCCGGGGCGCCTTCATCATGTCCCACACCAGCAGCTGGTGGTAGCCGCGGACGAGCGGGTGCTGCTCACGGCCGACGCCGACGGCGCACTTGATCCACCAGTACGGCGCGTGCAGCGCGTGGGCGTGGTGCTGGTGGCGGAACTGCAGGCCCGTGGCCTCCAGCTTGGCGCGCAGCTCATCGGCCTTGTAGATCCGGATGTGCCCGCCCTCGTTGGCGTGGTACTCGTCCGACAGGGCCCAGCAGATCCGCTCGGGCAGCCAGCGGGGCACCGTGACGGCCAGGACGCCGCCGGGCGCGAGGATGCGCTCGAGCTCGCTGATCGCCTGCACGTCCTCGGGCACGTGCTCGAGGATCTCCGACGCCAGCACGACGTCGAACGAGCCGTCCTCGTAGGGCATCTTGAGGATGTTGCCGACCTTGACCTGGCCGCTGCCGCCCGGCGGGACCTCGCCCTCGAGCTCCATCGCGCCGAACATGTTCTCGACGCCCTTCAGCTCGACCTCGTCGAGGTCGAAGGCGGTGACGTGGGCCCCGCGGCGCAGCGCCTCGTACGAGTGACGGCCCGCACCGGCGCCGACATCGATGAAACGCGTGCCGCGCCCCACTCGGAGTCGGTCGAAGTCAACGGTCAGCATGGGGGTTCCTTCCGTCCCGGTACTGGCGAGCTCGGTGATCGGCGATCACCCTCTCATAGGTCTGCGCGGTGGCTCGGGCCACGGCGATCCAGCTGAAGCGGTCGAGCGCCCGCTGCCGGGCGACCCCCGACAGGCGCTCGCGCTCGGCGGGATCGTCCAGCAGCCGGCCGATCTGGGTGACCAGCTGCTCGACGTCCCCGGGCTCGACCAGCACGCCGGCGTCGCCCACGACCTCGGGCAGGGCGCCGGCGGCACTGGCGACCAGGGGCGTGCCGCAGGACATCGCCTCGACGGCGGGCAGGCTGAAGCCCTCGTACAGCGAGGGGACGACCATGACCTCGGCCGACGAGATCAGCGCCGCGAGCTCCTCGTCGGAGATCCCGCTGTGCACCGTGACGATGCCGGCGAGGTCGCCGTGGTGGATGCGCTGGTGCGCCGGGCCCTCGGGGTCGAGGTTCGAGACCAGCTGGACGTCGATGGCGCGATCGGTGCTGAGCTTGGCGGCCGCGTCGAGGAAGTGCGAGAGGCCCTTGAGCGGCGAGTCGGCGCTCGCGACCACCACGAGGCGCCCGGGCACACGCTCGACGGGCGGGCTGAACAGGTCGGTGTCGACGCCGAGCGGCACGACGGTCATCTGCTCGGGCTGCAGGCCGAAGTCGGCCACGGTGTCGGCGGCCGACGCGGTGGAGACGCCCAGGATCGTGCGGATCCGCCGGGCGACGAACGCCTGCATCCGGACGAACGCGTACCAGCGCCGCGTCGTCACCTGCTTGCGCAGCGGGGCGGCGGCGATGTCGAGCGCGCGGTCGCGGCTGATCGGGTGGTGGATCGTGGCCAGGAAGGGCTGGCGCCGGTTGATCGGCAGCAGTCCGAAGCCCAGGGACTGGTTGTCGTGCACGACGTCGAAGCCCGACAGGTCCAGGCGACGGGCCCGCAGGCTGAAGGTGAGCGGCTCGGGGAAGGCCGCCGTGAGCATCTGCAGGTATTCCAGGACGTCGATCCAGTCGCGGAACTCCCGCAGCTTCGGCGTCCGGAACGGGTCGTCGTCGCGGTAGAGGTCCAGGCTCGGCACCTTCTCCAGGCGCACGGCGGGGTGCAGGTCCTCCGGGTACGGCTGGCCCGAGAAGATCGTGACCTCGTGCCCGAGGTCTGCCAGTCCGGCGCTGAGATTGCGCACGTAGACGCCTTGGCCGCCACTGTGCTGCTTGCTGCGGTACGACAACAGTGCGATCCGCACGCGGCCTCCTCGATACTCGTCGGTAACCATTGTGCCGGTCGTCACGCCGTCGGCATCAGCGGGAGCCGACCTGGACGTCGGCCAGCTCCACGACCATGCCGCCTCGGACGGTCCCGTGCACCTCCGCGAGGCGGTCGGTCTCGCGCACGAGGGCGTCGACGACCTCCCGATCCTCCGGGGAGTCGACGTGGACCGCGTAGGCCAGCCGGAGGGCCGGCTCGCCGGGGTCGCCCCAGTCGGACTCGACGGTCACCCGCACGCCGTCGATGCGCAGTCCGCGGGCCGCAGCCTCGCGGTACAGGTCGTTGACGAAGCAGGTCGCGAGCGCCGCCGCCAGCAACTCGCCGCCGTTGACGGCCGAGCCGCCCTCGGCGCGGGCGGCGATGTCCAGCGGAGTCGTCCGCTCCCCCGTCGTCACCGACACCTCGTGGCGCCCCGGCGCGTTCTCGACCGTCGCGGTGATCCTCATCCGTCGAGCGTCCTCCGCCGGGTCCGCGACGGCAAGGGCTCAGTATCCGAGGAAGGCGTCGCGCCGGACCTGCTTGGCACGGCCGCGCAGCCCGCGGGCGACCGCGTCGACGAAGTCGGGGCGGCCCGAGACGAAGGCCGTGCGGTCGGCCAGGTCGGGAACGTGCTCGGCGATCGTCGGGCCATCGACCTCGTCGACGGGTAGCCGGACGACTCGAGCCCCGGCGGCCTCGAGTTCGGCCACGTACGGCTGGTCGTCCCGCTCGCCCAGCACGACGACCACGTCGCGGTCGCGATGCGCGGCGAGCTGGCTCAGGAACGGGGTGACCCCGATCCCGGCGCCGACCAGCAGGACAGGCCCGGACTCGGGCCAGACGAAGTCGCCGTGGACGGACGTGACCCGCACCCGGTCGCCCGGCTGCAGCGTGGCCAGGGCGCGCTTGTAGGACGAGCCCGGCTCGGGATGGCGCGTCGCCAGCACCACCTCCGGACCCGGGGCCGACAGGACGCTGAACATGCGCCGGCGGCCTCGGGAGTCGGCGCGGTGCGGCACGTCGACCTCGACGTACTGGCCGGGCGCGAAGTGCAACGGACGGTCGGCGTCGAAGACGTACTCGACGACGTCACCGGACAGCGGCCGCCGCTCCCGCAGCACGAGCGATCGCGATCCCTGCCGCAGCACCAGGGCGACCAGACCCGTCACGACCAGCGTGAGCTCGTACGTGCTGGTGAACGGCTCGACGGTCCACGGCTCGCCGAACAGCCGCGACGTGAGCAGCGGCCACGTGAACAGCACGGCGGCCAGGGCCGCGACACCCCACTGCTGGCGCTGGCGCGGCGGCAGCGTCAACGGCTCGCTCAGCATGAAGCCCGCGAAGAAGACGATCGGCGTCGAGTACGCGGTGAAGCGCACCGCGTCGCCGATGTCCGCACCGATGCCGAGCTGCCACCAGATGGTGATCGCGGCGGCGATGACGGTGAAGATCGCCCCGAGCGCGAGCCGGCGGGTGCGGTACAGCACCACGAGGGCACCGACGAGGACGAACCAGAACAGCGACTCGCTGCCGACCCACCAGCCGGTGAAGGGCACGGGCCACCCGGTGGCCCAGCCCAGCATGAGCGTCAGCACCACGCCTGCCGCCGCCGGGTTCACGACGTGCCGGCCGCGCCAGGCGAACGCGTACTTCGAGGCCTGCGCCAGCGCGGCGACCAGAGCCAGCCAGCCCAACTGCTCGGCGTCGGTCGACGGCCAGAACAGGAACCACAGGATGAGGGCGGTCACCACGGAGGACTCGAGGTGCGGGTGCACGCCCACGGACCGGCCGAACACGACGTTCGCGACCACCGAGGACGCCACCATCACGACGAGGGTCAGCAGCATCGCGCCGACGCTGAAGATCGAGGGGTCCAGCACGCCGAGCGCGGCCTGGACGACCGCGACGGCGGCCAGCACCAGCAGCACCACGGTGACCAGCCGGTACATCGTGAACCGGCCGAGCTGTCGATCCAGGAACGTCATGCGAAGACCTCTCCGGGGAGTCCCCGCGCCACCAGGCGGTGGTCGCGGTCGAGGGCGGCCCACCAGTGTCCCGCGACCGGCAGGTCGGCGGTGAAGAAGGCCGCGCTGGCGAGGCCGTCGGCCCACCCCGCGTCCGGACCGCCCGCCCAGGCGGCGACGACGTCGCGCGTGGGGCGGCCCGACCGGGCGTCAAGGACGTGGTGCAGATCGTCGGCCCAGCGCCGCCGGTTGCTGGCCGAGCCGCAGATGGCCTGACCGTCGGGCACCTCGGCCACCGCGATCGCCAGCGTGGGGTCGTCGGGGTCCTCGAGGGCGACCCGCAGGGTGCGGCCGGACCGGTTGACCAGGTCGCCGCTGGCGTCGACGACGCACGGCTGGTCGACCATCGCGGCCACCTGACCGGCGAGCCAGCCCTTGCCGACCGCGCCGATGTCGAGCACGACGGGCTCGGGCACGCGCAGGACCGTCCCGTCCAGCTCGCAGTCCGCCCACGAGGGAACGCGCACCGGCCCGCCCTGCGGCGTCAACCGGTATCCCGCGCCGTAGCCGAGCTGCTCGAGCGCACCCCCGACCAGCGGGCTGACGGAGCCGGCGGTCAGGGTGAACAACCGGTCGTAGATCGCGAGGATCGCGGGTGCATCGGGCCCCAGGTCGACCGAGCGCTCGGTGCGCAGGCGCTGGACGGTCGCGTCAGCGCGGAACCGCGACCACGTCCGGTCGAAAGTCTCGATCCGATCCGTGATCGCGGTTCGCTGTCCGGAGGCGATCGGGTCGGGGGTCCCGATCGACCACGGGGTTCCGATGGCGTCGAAACGCCACTCGGAGGTCATGCTCGGCTCAGGCCTTGGCCTGGCTGATGATCTGCTCGATGGCGTCGTTGAAGCCACCGCTGGTCAGCGAGGAGCCCGAGACCTTGTCGACGTCGAGCTCGGTGATCTTGCGACCCTCGACCTGCGCGTCGATCCCGCTCTCGAACTTCTTCTGGTACTGCTCGGAGTTGCCGCTCTCGGCCTGCCCGTCGGCGTCGAGGTCGGTGATGGTGCCGTCGGCGGTCAGGTCCACCTCGACCTCGATCGACTGCGTCTGCCCGTCGGGCGACGTGTAGGTGCCGGTCGCCTCGTACTCGCCGGGCCTGAAGGCGCCGCCGGCGGGAGCGGAGCCGGCGGGAGCGGAGCCGGCGGGCTCCGACGGGGTCGCGGACGTCGCCGGCGGGGTCGCGCTCGAAGCCGCGTCCTGCTCGCCGCCGTCGTCATCGCCGCAGGCGGCGAGCGTCAGCAGGGCGGTGGATGCGGCGAGTGCGGCGTAGGCGCGGCGCTTCGTCAGGGTCATGCGGCTCCTCGTTCGGGGGTGATGGTTTCTGGTTCAACCGTCTGCGCCCAACGTAGTTGACCCGGGCGCCGATTTCGAGGCTGAGCCCCGACTGGCGGCCGGACGCACAGGGACTTCTCAGGCTCAGGATTTGAACGGCTGGGCTCGTGACGGCGACCCGATCACGGCAGGACGAGAATGGACTTCAGCGCGTGGCCGGAGCTGACGGTTTCTCAGGAATGACAGGTTCCGTGGCAGGTTCCGTGGCCGCTGCGGAAGTAGCGTGCGCCCATGCCTTTCGACGTTCTCTTCAACGACAGTGGCGACTGGCAGGCTTGGGGCACGGTCGTCGCCGCGGTGGCCGCGACCGCGGCGGGAATCTATGCGAAGAAGACATACGAATCGGCCGAGAGGCGGGACGCAGAAGCCGTCAACCTGGAGGTCAGGATGGCGTCGGCCGACGTCGTCCTGACCGCGACCAACCTCGGACGTGCGCCCGTTTATCATCTCCTAGCTTTGGAATTGGAGCCGAAGCGCAGGGGCGAAAGACTTGTGCAAGGCGTTCGCCGCGGCGGTAGCCTCGCACCATCTCCCACTCACGGCTCTCTGACGTCCCACACATTCGGCTTCGTCCACAAACCCGAAGGCAAGCTGAAGTACGCGATCCAGTTCCGAGACGGCGCTGGTCGTTGGTGGTGGCGGCACGAGAACGGCGAGCTTGAGAGACATGCTCCTGTGGGGGAGCCGGACGACCGCAACTGGTGATGCACGCACCGATGACCGCGTCGGCTAGGTGCCTCAATTCATTTAACTCGCCGCCCTCACGTCAGGCAGAACTCGTTGCCCTCGGGATCGCGCATCACCACGAAGCCGACCTCGAGCGGCGGATCGGGGTCGAACCGCCGCACCCGCGTCGCGCCCCGCGCGACGAGTTCCTCGGCGGCCGATTCGAGCGCCTCCATCCGCGCGTCGCCCTCGAGCTCGGGCGGCGCCGCCCGCACGTCGAGGTGGACCCGGTTCTTGGCCACCTTGTCCTCGGGCACCTGCTGGAAGAACACGCGCGGACCCCGGCCCTGCGGGTCCTCGATCGCGGCCTTGGACCGCCGTTGCTCCACCGGGACACCGACACGCTCGAGGAAGGCGTCCCAGGCCGGCCACGGGTCGGCGCCGGGCTCGAGCGTGACCCCGGGAGGGCCCGGCACGACGTAGCCCAGGGCTGCCGCCCAGAAGTCGGCCAGCGCCGGTGCGTCCTGGGCGTCGAAGGTGATCTGGACGTCGAGGCTCATGAGGGACTCCGTCTCGTGGGACCTGCCTCCACCCTGCACCCGCCCAGCACTCCCCCGCCACCGCCGCGGTCCCGGCCGACGGTGCACCCGTCCAGATGGCGGTCGGGTGCCGAACCGTTGGGCCGAGAGTCTTAGGCTTGCCTCATGACTGTGGACAGGAAGGTACGCGTCGCCGTCGTCGGCGCCGGGCCCGCGGGCGTGTACGCCGCCGACATCCTCACGAAGACCGAGGGTCTCGACGTCACTGTCGACATCCTCGATCGGGACCCGACCCCCTTCGGTCTGATCCGCTACGGCGTGGCGCCGGACCACCCGCGGATCAAGGAGATCATCAAGGCGCTCAAGCGCGTGATGGCCAACGACGACATCCGCTTCTTCGGCAACGTCAACTTCGGCACCGACATCAAGCTCGAGGACCTCAAGGGGTTCTACGACGCCGTCGTGTTCGCCACGGGCGCGCGCCGTGACCGCGACCTGCAGATCCCGGGCGTCGACCTCGACGGCTCGTACGGCGCGGCCGACTTCGTCTACTGGTACGACGGCCACCCGGACGCCCCCCGCGAGTGGGACTTCCAGCCCCACGCCAAGGAGGTCGCCGTCCTCGGCGTCGGCAACGTGGGCCTGGACGTGGCCCGCATCCTGGCCAAGACCGCCGACGAACTGCTCGTCACCGAGATCCCCGACAACGTGTACGAGGGTCTGAAGAAGAACGTCACGACCGACGTGCACGTGTTCGCGCGCCGCGGCCCGGCCCAGGTCAAGTTCACCCCGATGGAGCTGCGCGAGCTCAGCCACTCCCCCACGATCGACGTCGTCGTGCACCCCGAGGGCTACGAGTTCGACCACGGCTCGATGGAGGCGCTCGCCGCCGCCAAGAGCCAGAAGCTCGTCGTCAAGGTCCTGGGCGACTACCTCGCCAAGGAGCCCTCGGGCGCCCCGCACCGCATCCACATCCACTTCTGCCAGAACCCGGTCGAGATCCTCGGCGAGGACGGCAAGGTCGTGGGCCTGCGCACCGAGATCACCGAGCTCGACGGCACCGGCAACGTCCGCGGCACCGGCCAGTTCAAGGACTGGCCCGTCCAGGCCGTCTACCGGGCGATCGGCTACTACTCCGACAACCTGCCCGGCCTGCCGTTCGACGCCAACACCGGCGTCCTGCCCAACGACGGCGGCCACGTGCTCGACATCGACGGCACCCCGATCGAGGGCGTCTACGCAACCGGCTGGATCAAGCGCGGCCCGGTCGGCCTCATCGGCCACACGAAGTCGGATGCGGCCCAGACCATCAAGATGCTGGTCGAGGACCTGCCGAAGCTGCCCGCCCCGGAGGTCTCCGAGCGCGAGGCGTTCGATCGTCACCTCGACAGCCGCGGCGTCGAGTACACGACGTGGGAGGGCTGGGAGAGGCTCGACGCCCACGAGGAGAGCCTCGGCGCGAACGACGCCCACCCGCGCGAGCGCAAGAAGGTCGTCCCCCGCGACGAGATGGTCTCCATCGCGCGCGGCTGACCCCGGGAGCATCGCGCTCCTAGACTCGCGACATGAGCCGACTGCTGCTGATGCGCCACGCCAAGGCCTCGTTCGGCGACGGGCTCGAGGACTTCGAGCGTCCGCTGGCCGACGTCGGTCGGCACGAGGCGGCGCGCGCGGGCGACTGGATCCGTGAGCACGTCGGCACCGTCGACGCGGTGCTGTGCTCCAGTGCGGTGCGCACCCGCGAGACGCTCGACGCCACGGGACTGCAGGCGCCGACCCGGTTCCTCGACGAGATCTACGAGGGCTGGACGGGCAGCCTGCTGGACGCCGTCCGATCCGTCGACGACGCCGCCTCGACGGTGCTGCTGATCGGCCACGCCCCCGGCACTCCGGGGCTCGCCGCCCGGCTGGCGAACGACGCCTCCGACCCGGCCGTGGTCGACCGCGTGCGCACCGGCTTCCCCACCGCGGCCATCGCCGTACTGGAGGTCGACGGGCCGTGGTCCGCCCTGGACGTCGGCACGGCCCGGCTCACCGACGTCGTCACGACGCACTGACCTCGTCCCGCGCGGCCGCCAGCACCGACCGGCCGAACCAGCCGGGGACCTCGGCGCGCACGTCGCGCGGAGCGTCGATCGCGACCCGCTCCGCCCGGATCGCCTGCTCCCACGAGACGTCGCCGCGCCAGACCCGCGTCAGGGTCCGCAGCGTGGTGCGCACCGTCGCGGTCACGTCGAAGCCGGGGTCGTAGTCGCAGACGTCGACGGTCCCGTCGGTCACCACGAGCCACCAGCGTCCGGCCCGCCGCAGATCGGTGAACTCGACGGCCACGCAGGTGCGCCCGGCCGGCCACGCCGCCCCGATCGTGCGCCGGACGTCCCACATCAGCAGGTGCGGGTCGAGATCCTCGTCGCCGAAGTCCTCGATCCACCGCAGTCCCCAGACGCCCAGGCTCATCACCGCGGCGTGCAGGTCCCGCCCGCACTCCGTCAGCCGGTAGGCGCCGTCCTCGTGGTCGACGAGCCCGTGCCGCTCCAGTGCCTGCAGCCGCTTGGACAGCAGCGCCGGAGACATCCGCGGGACGCCGCGTCGCAGCTCGTTGAACCGGGTGCTGCCGAGCAGCAGCTCGCGGACGATCAGGATCGTCCATCGCTCGTCGAGGATCTCCATCGCCTTCGCGAGGGGACAGAACTGGCCGTAGGACGTCGCCATGGGACTCTCCTTCGTTCCGACCATCGTGCGCCCTCCTCGCCGACCGGCGCCATCGTCCGGCCGGGTGGTACAGAAACAGAACTGGTCGGGCCACCGGTCCGCGACCGAGTCTGGGAGGCAGGACCCCGACACGGAGGAAGAAGACCATGAGCACCACCGACACCACGGGCGCCGACTCGGCGCCCCTCGACGACCTGAAGGCCCGACACCGGCGCATGTGGGCGCTGGGCGACTACCCGCGCGTCGCCCGCGAGATCGTGTCGCCGCTGGGCGGCGTACTCGTCGACGCACTCGACGTCGGGGCGGGCGAGCGCGTCCTCGACGTCGCCGCCGGCACGGGCAGCGCCGCGGTCCGCGCCGCCGGTCGCGGCGCGACCGTCACGGCGTCGGACCTCACCCCCGAGCTCCTCGAGGCCGGTCGAGCCGAGCATCCCGACGAGGACCTGACCTGGGACGTCGCCGACGCCGAGGCGCTGCCCTACGGCGACGCCGCCTTCGACGTGGTCCTGTCCGCCATCGGGGTCATGTTCGCGCCCCATCATCAGCAGGCGGCGGACGAGCTGGTCCGCACCTGTCGGCCGGGCGGGCGGATCGGGGTCGTGTCGTGGACGCCCGAGGGGACCATCGGCCGGCTCTTCGCGACCATGAGGCCGTACGTGCCCGCGCCGCCTCCGGGCGTCTCGCCTCCCCCGCTGTGGGGGACGGAGGACCACGTCCGCGGGTTGTTCGGCGACCGGGTCGACCGGTGGCGGGTGGAGCGCCGCGTGCTGCCGGTCGACCACTTCGACGACGGCGCCGGCTTCCGTGACTACTTCGCCGCCCACTACGGCCCCACGATCGCCGCCTATGCGGCGCACGCCGGCGATCCGGAGCGGACCGCCGACCTCGACCGCGACCTGGCGGCCCTCGGCGACCGCGAGGGGACGGCCGGACCCGACGGGTTCGCGATGCAGTGGGAGTACCTGCTGATGACCGGCGAGGTGGTCTGAGGACGTTCGAAGGCCGGCCCCCGCGATCCGAGGGCCGGCCTTCGAACGTTCGATCAGCGCACGCGCACCGTGAAGGCGCGGGTGGCCGGCGAGGTCAGCGACGTGCCGCTGAACTTCGCCTTCAGCCGGATGGTCCCCTTCGACGTCAGCCTCGGCAGGGTGACCGTGGCCTTGCCGTTCTTCACCGAGCCGGACCCGAGCAGCTTCGTGCCGCGGTAGATCCGCACCTTGCCCGAGGTCTCGGTGAAGCCGGAGGTCCGGACGACGACCCGCACCTTGGCCCGCGTCTTCGTCGTCACCTTGCCGTTCAGGACCCGGGCCGAGAGGGACGCCGTCGCCTTCGCGACGGTGACCCGAACGGTCGTGTGGCTCGGGTCGACGCTGGCGTTGCCGCCGTAGAAGACCGTGACCGGCGTGGTGCCGGGCCGCAGGGCGGTGCCGGGCACGCGCAGGATCGCCCGGCCGTCGATCATCAGTGCCGAGGCGACGATGCGCCCGCCCACGGTGGCGTACGTCGAACCGCTCGCGCCCGGAGCGCCCGTCACCGTGATGGTGGTCGGCTTCCCGTACGCGCCACGAGCCGCCTGCGCCGTCAGCGTGGACTCGGCACGCACCTCGACGGCGACCGTGCCGGCGGAGTCGGCGTAACGACTCTCGCCCGCGAAGGCCACGTCGAGCACCCGCCGACCCGCGCGCAGCGAGTCCGCCGGGATCCTGACCGTCGCCCTGCCGTCGGCGACGGCGGCCGAGCCGAGGACCTTGCCGCCCGACGACACGGTGACCGTGCCGCGAGGCGAACCCGTGGCCGAGCCGACCGTGACGGCGACGTCGAACGCCTCGTCCGCCCACACCGAGGAGGGGACGCTCGCGGTCGTCGTCGTGGCGACCTCGGCGGCCGTGCCGGGATCGAAGCCGACGATCACCGGGTCGTGATCGCTGGCCCGGAACGGCGACGACGCGTCGAACAGGTTCGTCACGTTGTTGTTGAACCGGCTGTACTCGCGAGCGATGGACTCCGGCGCGTTGATCGTCCACACGTCGGCGCCGGTGACGCCGCTGAAGGCCGCGGTCGACGCGAAGACGTGGTCGAGCGAGCCGTGCATCCCGTCGAACTGGTAGGTCTCCTCGTCGGTCAGGCGCTGCTCGACGTTGACGAACCCGGCGTCCTCGATGATCGCCAGCGGATCCTCCTTGGCGTACGAGTTGAAGTCGCCCAGCAGGAACACCCGGTCGGTGTCGCTCCGCTCCTCCAGCGAGGCGACGAAGTCGACGAGCGCCTCGGCCTGGCGCACCCGCGCGCGGTTGGACGCGCCCTGGCCGTCGCCCTGGTCGGCGTCCGCGCCCTCGCCCGAGCCCTTGGACTTGAAGTGGTTGACGATCGCCAGGAAGTCCTGGCCCGCATCACCGTCGACCGGGCGGAACTCCTGGGCCAGCGGGGCGCGAGCGCTCTCGAACGCGGGAGAGTCGAGGATCGTCGACGGGCCGACCGGCTCGACGACGTCGCGCTGGTAGATGAACGCGGTGCGGATGACGTCGCGCCCCGTCGTGGGGATCGTCGCCGGCGACAACACCGGGGCCCACCGGTCGGTGCCGGCCTCGGCGTTGAGCGCCGCGACGAGCGTCTTCAGGGCCTCGTCGCGGTCGGCGCCGCCGAGCGAGCCGGTGTCCTCGATCTCCTCCAACGAGACCACGTCGGCGTCGAGCGTCGTGATCGCCTGGACGATCTTGGCCTGCTGCCGCGCCAGGCTCGCGTCGTTCGCGGCACCGCGCGGGCCGTTGTTCGTGCAGCTGTTCACGGTGATGCGTTCGCCGTCGCGATCCGAGTACCAGGTGCACGTGCCGCGGCCCGAGGACACCCAGTCCTCGCCCGTGGTCGTGAAGTAGTTCAGGACGTTGAACGAGGCCAGCGTGACCGCGCCCCCGACGTCCTTCGGCTTCGCGTCGCGCGTGCTGGTCGGATCGATCGAGGCGGACTCGTCGCCGGCCGCGAACGGCTCGGTGGGCTGCAGCTTCCACGTGTTGTTGCGGTAGTCCATGACCAGCACGTCGTCGATCGTGACGGAGGCGCCGGTGCGGACCTCGTTGCCCGCGGTCAGCCACGGGACGGGCACGGCACGGTTGGCGCCCGACGTGAAGTTGATGCTCTTGCCGTCGTCGAGGGTGATGAGCCGCGCGGCGTTGCGCGCCACGAGCGCGTCGTAGGCACCCGTGCGCGGGCGGACCTCGTTGGTCGGCTGCGGCAGGACCGTGTCCCCCGCGGCCAGACCGAGCTCGCCGTAGGTGTTCGTTCCGAAGTTGTTGGTCAGCGTGAAGGTGCCGTCCGTCGCGTCGACGAGCATGCCCTCGAGCGCCTCGCGCTGCTCCTCGGCCAGCGGGAACTGCGCCGGCGTGGGCGTGACGGTGCCCTCGACGGCGGCGTCCTGCCACGAGGCGGCGGTCAGCTGGGTCAGTCCGTTGAACTCCGACACGGCGCCGGTGACGTCGACCGTGTCACCGAGCTGGACGGCCCCGGCGAACGACGAGCCGTAGACGAACAGGCCGTGGGACGCCGGTCCGGCCGAGCCGCCCGTGCCGGGCGTCTGCACGTACGCGCCGTTGAAGCCGCCGGAGGCGTAGAGCGCCGTGACGACACCCGTCGTGGTGACGGTCTGGCCCACCCGCGGACTGGTCGTGCCGGTGCCCTGGATGTCGGCGATCGTGACGGTCGGCGTGGGCTCGGGCTCCTGGGGACCGGCGTCACCGGGCCCGTCACAGGCGGTGCCGCACGGAACCGGCGAGGGTGCTCCGGCGGAGAAGTCGGTCGCGTTGGTGTCGGTGTCGGCGCCGGACGCTCGGGTGACGGACTGCGTCAGGGTGTATCCGCTGGCCTTGACCGCACCCTCGAAGGTGTTCGAGGCGCCGTAGCCGATCAGATCGGCCAGCGCCGCGTTCGCGCGGACGGTGGCCAGGTCGCCCGTGAGCGGCGTCTCGGACTTCACCAGGGCGATGGTCCCGCCGTTGGCGTTGCCCGAGAAGGCGACGCTGCTGGTCACGTCCGGCGTCGGCAGGTCGAGGCCGTTCGCGGCGTTCGCGTTGCCGCTCACCAGCAGGGTTCCGCCCGGCTCGACGTGGTGGTCGCCCAGCGGGATCGTGGCCGAGAAGTTGGCGGTCTGGTTGTACGCCCGGTACTGCACCGACCAGCCGTTGACGCTGATGTCGGAGTCCGTGGGGTTGTACAGCTCCACGAACTTGTTCTTGTACGTGGCGCCGGTGGAGCCGCCGTTGAGGTAGACCTCGTTGATGACGAGCCCGGACCCGTCGGGCGCGGCGTGCGCGGTGGTCGGCACCGCCGCGGCGGTGCCGGCGGCGAGAGCGAGCGCGGTCAGACCACGCAGGACAGGACGAGACATCGGTGTTCCCCTCGAGATGGATGCTGCCGGAGTGGACCCGGGGCGGTCTGCGTGCAGACCGCCCCGGGTTCTCTCACTTCTTCTTGACGACCGTGGTCTTCACGGAGGTCTTGGTGTTCTTGGCCACGGCACCGCCCTTGTAGTGGACGGTCAGCGTCGTGCGGCCGCGGCTGAGCTTGGCCAGCTTGACCCGCGCGACGCCGTTCTTGACGGTGGCCTTGCCCACGACCTTCGAGCCGCGCTTGACGATGACCGTGCCACCGGGCTTGAAGCCCGGCGCGGTGACGCGAGCCTTCAGGGTCGCGCGCTTGCCGGCCGTGATCTTCTTGGCCACGGCGGCGCGGAGCCTGACGTCGGCCTTGCTGACCGTGACGGTCGCCGTGGCGTCAGCCGGCTCGTACGAGCTGCTGCCGTTGAAGAACAGGCCGTAGCGGTACGTGCCCGGCTTGAGCGCCGTGCCGCCGAAGCGGAACGTGCCCTTGCCGTCGGACAGGAACGCCGTGCCGACCGTCATGCCCAGCTGGTTGGCCACGTAGACGATGCCGGTCGTGCCCGGGGCCGCCGTCAGCGTGATCCGCGGGGCCGTGCCGTACGGGGTCGTCGACCCCTGGGCCGAGAACGGGGTCTCGGCCTTGAACACGGTGACCGACACGGTCGTGGACGAAGCGCCGAGGCGAGGCTCGCCGGCGTACTCGACCGTGAGCCGGCGAGGGCCGACCCGCAGCGCGGACGCGTCGACCTCGACCGTGGCCGCGCCGTTCGCCAGCGTCGCCGAGCCCACCGTCGTGGCGCCGTCCTTGACGACGACCCGACCCTCGGGCGCGAGTGCGTCCGAGGACTCCACCGTCACGTCGACGTCGAACCGATCACCCTTGGAGACGCTCGCGGGCGCCGTGGCCCGGGTCGTCGTGGTGGCCTCGGCCAGCGCGTCGACCGAGAGCGGGATGGTCGCGACCGTTCCGCTCGGCGACGCGGTCGCCCGGATGACCGGGCTCGCGTGGGCGCCGCGCGGCAACGTGAACTCGAATGTCCCGCTGGCGCCGTTGGCGACGGCCTGGGTGCCGAGGTTCTTCGTCGTGCCGTCGCCGTACTCGAGCGTCGCACTGACCGACGTGTTGGCGGGGCTGCCCAGTGACGTCAGGTCGAGCTTCGGCAGCGAGAACCGGACGGTGTCGCCGGCCGTGTACTCGTCCTGCAGACCCGTGACCGCGACCGCGCGGCGACCGAAGTCCGGCGTGATCGGGGACTTGGCGCCCAGGTACTCGATCCAGCCCTCGTAGTCCACGACGCCGGTGTCGACCCACGTGCCCTCGGTGAGGGCGCGGAAGTTGTCGCCGCCGGTGGCCAGGAAGGACGGGGCGATGACCCGGTAGGACTTCGCCGGGTCGATCGGCTGGTCGTCGATCCAGGCGCTCGTGACGCGCTGGCCCTCGGGCCGGGTGGCGTCGTAGGTGTAGCGGACGTTGTCCGAGACGCCCAGCTGCAGGTACGGGCGGCTGGGGACGCTGCCGTCGGCGTTGCGCTGCCACTGCTGCTCGAACACCTTCTTCAGCGACGCGCCCGTGAGCGTGACGGTGTAGAGGTTGTTCGTGAACGGCAGGATCGAGTTCGCCTCGGCGAAGGTGACGACGCCGTCGGTGTTGTTCGGTCCGCCGGTGGACGTGTTGCCCGCGTAGAAGAGCTCGGAGTTGCGCAGGCCGCCGGGGTTGTTGATGGCCAGGTCGGCGGGGGCGTTGGTGCCCTTGGACTGGGCCAGCATGGCGTCGGGCACGAGGTTGCCGAGGGTCGACTCACTGGCGCGGTCGTCGGTCGTGCCGCCCGTGTACGTGCCGTCCACGAAGCTGCCGCCACTGAACGCGCGCGTGATGTCGGCGGTGATGTCGCCGACCTTCTCGTTGCCGATGGCGGTGGCGTGCTCGAGCGCGTCGTCCACGACCTTCTTCACGGCGGCGACGCGGGGCAGCGACTCGTCGGCGGTGCCCACACGGGGCACGTTCGCGACGGTGCTCGAGGCGACGGCGCCCGTGTCGGGATCGACGGACAGGGTGACCTTGCCGACGTTCTCGCCGTAGCTGCCGGTCTGGATCACCGGACGGGTCCCGGACCCGCCGGGGATCGGGGCGTCCCAGGCGTAGGCCTTGTGGGTGTGGCCGGTGAAGATCGCGTCGACCGAGGCATCGGTGTTGTTGACGATGTCGGCGAAGGCGCCGCCATGGGCCAGCTCCTGCGCGAGCGACGATCCGTCGGGCGTGCCCGCACCGGCGCCCTCGTGGTACGCCGCGACGATGACATCGGGCCGGTCGGCCTCGGGCAGCGCCTCGAGGCGGTCCACCTCGTCGTTGACGGCGTCGACCGGGTCGGTGAACGTCAGGGTGCTGATCCCGGTCGGCGTCACGAGCGTCGGCGTCTCCTGCGTGACGGCACCGATGACCGCGAGCTTGAGGCCGCCCACCGTGAAGGTGTCGGACGCGGGCAGCGCGGCGGAGCCGTCGGCCTTCAGCCGCACGTTCGCGCCGAGGTAGGAGAAGTCCGCACGGTCCTTGACGCGGCCGGTCAGGTCGGCGAAGCCACGGTCGAACTCGTGGTTGCCGACGGCCGAGACGTCGAGGTCGAGCGCGTTCAGCACGTCGATCGTCGGCTCGTCCTGCTGCGTCGCCGAGGCGAACGGCGAGGCGCCGATGTTGTCACCGACGGACAGGAACAGCGTGTTGGCCTCACCGGCGCTCCGGCGGATCTGCTCGAGGGTCGTGGCGAACTTGGTGGTGTTCGCGTCGATACGACCGTGGAAGTCGTTGATGTCGACGAGGGTGATGTCGACGGGATCGGCCGCGTGGGCCGAGGGTGCTGCCAAGATCGGGGCGCTCAGCAGCGCACCGATCGCGACGGCCGAGAGGGAACGACGGGACTTCACGATCATCTGTCCTTTGCTTCGCAGGAGAACCGGTGCGCACACCGTAACCCTGAGAAACCCCCAAGAACGCCGACCGGCGATGACAGTTCGATTAAGAGCCGGGGAACAGTCGCTCAGTGCACGACGGCAGCCTGCATGCGGCACGGGCCGTCGGGCGCGGCCACGATCGGATCGAGCGCGAACGGCACGCTGGAGCCGGCCTTGACCTTGTCCAGGTCGACCGTCCGAGCGGGCCCGGTCTGCTGGCCGATGAAGACCGTCAGCCGGTAGTCGCGCACCTTCTGGCCCGAGTTCTGCACCGTTCCCTTGACCTTCCAGGCCCCGCCGGCGACCTTGCGGCAGGTGAACGAGGTGATCGCCAGCGGATCGATCGTGCCGGCCGCCTGCGAGGCGACACCGGTGGAGCTGGCCGCCGTCGAGCCCGCTTCCGGGGTCGGCGCATCGTCACTTCCGCCACACCCCGCGACGGCCAGGACGAGCAGCACCGAGATCCACGCACGCATGGGGCCATCCCATCACGCCCGCCGATGCCGACCGCGGAGGCTCACCCGGCGGCCGATAACATCGAAAGTGAGGGATTCATCATCTTCTGGGAGGTCGCGTGACCATCGAACGCATCGGAGTCGTCGGCGGTGGCCTCATGGGCTCCGGAATCGCGGAGGTCAATGCCCGCGCCGGCATCTCGGTCGTCCTGATCGAGGTGTCCGAGGACGCCGCAGAGGCGGCGCGTGACCGCGTCCGCGCCTCGCTGCAGCGGGCCGTCGATCGCGGCAAGCTGTCCGAGCAGGACCGCGACGCGGCGCTCGACGCCATCGTCGTGTCGACCGACCTGAACGACCTGGCCGACCGCCAGCTGGTCGTCGAGGCGGCCAGCGAGAAGGAGTCGATCAAGCTCGACCTCTTCACCCGGATCGGCCGCATCCTGCAGGACCCGGACGCCATCTTGGCCTCCAACACCTCGTCGATCCCGATCGTGAAGCTCGGCGCCGCCTCGGGCCGCGCGGACCGCGTCATGGGCGTCCACTTCTTCAACCCGGCGCCCGTCATGAAGCTGGTCGAGCTGATCCCCTCGCTGACGACGTCGGACAAGACGCTCGACCGGATGCGGTCCTACGTGTCCGAGACGCTCGGCAAGCAGCCGATCGACGCCACCGACCGCGCCGGCTTCATCGTGAACTCGCTGCTGGTGCCGTACCTGCTGTCGGCCATCCGGATGTACGAGGCGGGCTACGCCTCGGCGAAGGACATCGACAACGGCATGGTGCTCGGCTGCGGCCACCCCATGGGACCGCTCGCGCTGGCCGACCTCATCGGCCTCGACACGATCAAGGCCATCGGCGAGTCGATGTACGAGGAGTTCAAGGAGCCGCTCTACTCCCCTCCGCCGCTGCTCGACCGCATGGTCGACGCCGGCCTGATGGGCAAGAAGTCCGGTCAGGGCTTCTACCCCTACCCCTGAGTCCCTAGTCCGTGGTGCGCTTCCCGAGCCCCTGCTCGGGAAGCAGCCGCAGGAACAGGCCCTCGCCCTCGGCGCACACGGTGTCGCCGTGGCGGATCTCGCCGCGGACGAACCACTTGCGGCCCTCGACGCGGTCGATCCAGGCGGCGGCCTGCAGCTCGGTGTCGATCGGGGTCAGCGCCCGGTAGTCGGTGTGCAGGTACGCCGTGCGCGTGATGCCGCCGGCCGCCAGGGACGCCAGGATGCCCAGCACCTCGTCGAACAGCAGGCTGACCGCGCCGCCGTGCACCGCCATGCCGCCGCCCATGAACCAGCGGCCGAAGCGGACCGTGCCCTCGACGCGCTCGGTCGTGCGCGAGGTGACCAGCAGCTCGGGCAGCATCGCGTGTCCTCGCACCGGCAGCTCGGCGACCCGGCCGTTGACCTGGTGCTGCTCGTCGGTGGTGCTCTTCTCGAGGCGGTCACGCCACACGGCGAGGTCGGCCGCGAGGCCGTCGATCGCCTCGCGGTCCATGCTCAGGGCAGCCAGCGCGTTCTGCACGCCGTGCAGGTTCTCGATCAGCTCGCCGTAGGCGCGGACGTCGTCGGCGGCGAAGTCGCCGCGGAACATCTCTTCCCAGCTCACGGGCCGAGGCTACCGAGCAGCCTCCGCCGGGCCGGCGCCACCTGTCTCCCGGACGGACCGGACCTGCTCGGCGATGCGGCCGATCGCGGCGGGCCCCACCCGGCAGCAGCCACCGATCCACGCGGCGCCGACCTGGATCCATCGCGGCACCAGCGAGACGTCGTACGTGGCCGTGCCGAGCCACTGCTGGGTCTCGGCGTCCCACACCTCGCCCGCGTTCGGGTAGGCGACGCCCGCCTTGCCCGTGGCGGCGGCCAGCTGCAGGGCGGGCAGCACGTCGACCGGCGCACAGCAGTTCACCCCGATCGCGACGACGGAGTCGACCTGCGCCGCCAGCGCGAAGGCCTCCTCCAGACGCTGGCCGGCACACGTCCGGTCGCCGTCGATCGAGTAGGACAGCCATGCGGGGTGGTCGTACTCGGCCAGCAGTCGCACGAGGACCTCGGCCTCGTCGGTGTCGGGAATGGTCTCGACCGCCAGCAGATCGGGCGCGGCCGCGAGCAGCGCCTCGATGCGCGGCCGGTGGAAGTACTCGAGCGCCGACACCGGCACCCCGTACCGGCCCCGGTACTCCGAACCGTCCGCGAGCAGGGCCCCGAACGGTCCCACCGAGCCGGCGACCAGACGGCCGGGGACCCCGTCGGTCGCCTCGCGGGCCAGGTCGACGCTCAGCCGGATCAGTCCGGGGTCGCGGCTCTGGTAGCTGGCGGTCGTCGCGACGTCCGCACCCGCGGCGAAGTAGTCGCGGTGCACGGCGACGATCGCGTCGGGCTCGGAGCGCAGCACGCGAGCCGTCCACTCGCCGCCGGACAGGTCGTGGCCACGCTCCTCGAGCGCGTTCGAGAGGCCACCATCGAGGATGTGCACGCCGCCAGTATGCCGTTCGGCCGGTGGCGTCCACCGCTCACCGATGCGCCCGGGCCCGAGGTGCACACGGACCCGCGGAGTCGCCACAATGGCACCGTGACGTGACCCACGCGCTCACCGACATCGCACGCCGGAGGCACCATGATCGTCCCGCTGACCCTGCGCGACTTCCTCGACCGCGCCCGCACCGTCTACCCCGACCGCGTCGCCGTGGTCGACGAGCCGAACCAGGTCGCGGACTCGTGGGGTGAGGTCACCTACGCCCAGTTGTACGCGCGGGCGCGCAGCCAGGCCGCGACCCTCGACGAGCTCGGCGTCCCCCAGGGCGCGCGCGTCGCGATGATCTCGCACAACGCGGCCCGGCTGCTGGCCTCGTTCTACGGCGTCGCCAACTGGGGCCGGATCTTCGTGCCGGTCAACTTCCGGTTGGCGCCGGCCGAGGTCGCCTACATCGTCGAGCACTGCGGTGCCGAGGTCGTCATGCTCGACCCCGAGCTGGAGCACCTCGCCGCGTCCTGCTCGACCGCGAAGCACGTGTTCGTGCTGGGTCGCGACGACGACAAGATCTGGGCATCCCGGGCCGAGCCGGCCGAGTGGGAACCGGACGAGAACGCCACCGCCACGATCAACTACACCTCGGGCACGACCGCGCGTCCCAAGGGCGTCCAGCAGACCCACCGCGCGCGGTGGGTCAACGCCACCACCTTCGGCTGGCACGCCACGTTGACCGACCGCGACGTCTACCTGCACACGCTGCCGATGTTCCACTGCGACGGGTGGGGCCTGCTCTACGCGGCCACCGGCGTCGGCGTCAAGCAGGTCGTGCAGCGCCAGATCGACGGCGCCGAGATCCTGCGCCGCATCGAGGAGCACGGCGTCACCGTCCTGGCCTGCGCGCCGGCCGTCCTGACCGCGGTGCTCGACGCCCTCCCGGACTGGACCGGCGACACCGGCCGTGACCGCGTGCGCTGCATCGTCGCGGGCGCCCCGCCGCCGACCCGCACCATCCAGCGCGTCCGCGAGGAGCTGGGCTGGGAGTTCATCCAGATCTACGGCCTCACCGAGACCTCGCCGCTGCTGACGATGAGCCGGATGCGCGAGGAGTGGGAGGACTACGAGCCGCAGGAGCAGGCACGCCTGCTGTCGCGCGCCGGCGCCCCCACCATCGGCACCCGGATCATGGTGGACGACCACGGCGAGATCCTGGCGCGCAGCAACACCGTGCTGGAGTCGTACTGGGAGAACCCCGAGGCCACGCAGGAGGCCCTGGCCGACGGGTGGTTCCACACCGGCGACGGCGGCACCTACGAGGACGGGTACGTCACGATCGCCGACCGCAAGAAGGACGTCATCGTCTCGGGCGGCGAGAACGTCTCGTCCATCGAGGTCGAGGACGCCCTGGCGTCCCACCCGGCCGTACGCGAGGTCGCCGTCATCGGCGTGCCCGACGACAAGTGGGGTGAGCTGGTGATGGCCCTGGTGGTCGTCGACGGCGACGTCACCGAGGACGAGTTGCGCAGCCACACCCGCGAGCTCCTCGCCGGGTACAAGGTGCCCAAGCGCGTCGAGTTCCGCGAGGAGCTGGCCCGCACCGCCACCGGCAAGCTGCAGAAGTTCAAGCTGCGCGCCGAGTACTGGGAGGGCCGCGACCGCCTCGTCAACTGACCGTCGGCCGGGGCGCGCGCCCCGGCCGGTCAGTCGACCTCGGTCACGATCGACTGCACCTCGTCGACCCGGATCGGCGCCGATGCCACCGGCGCCTCGAGCGTCGTGGGCGCGCCGGGCACGACGACGGGCGTGCCGCCGACGGTGAACGACAGGTCGTACACGAGCCGGACCGAGGCGCTGTAGGCCGGCCGCCCCTCGACCGAGGTGCTGCCGCCGAGCGATGCCCGCCGGTACGCGTGCCGGCAGTCGCTCTCGGCCGCCGCGCGGGTGGTGGTCAGGGGGCACGAGAACGCTCCCGATCCGTCGCCCGGATCGACGCTCATCGACGCGAAGGTGGCGGTGGCGACGAGGTCGAACGCCGACCCGGTCGCCGACGTCGAGGCGCCCGAGGCCCAGAACCAGGTGTCGAGGGTGACCAGCGTGCGGCCGGTGGGACTCGTCCTCAGCGTCGGAGTGGCCAGGTCGATCTGGCCGATGGCACTCAGCGCACGTTCGAGCAGCGAGGGCGGCTCGTTCTCGCCGGTCCACCAGCTCGACTCCAGCTGGTACGCACCGCCGGTCGAGCACCACCGGTACCGCTCCTCGGAGTCCTCGTTCGGCGGCTCGCCGTCGGGCAACGCGAGCGGCACGATCAGATCGGTGGTGACGCAGAAGCGCGTCCCGAGGCAGTACGGCCCCTCGAGGAGGTGCTCGGCCACCAGGCCCGACGGGGCGGGCGCCGCCGCCAGGTCACACGAGGGCGCACCCGGGCCTGATGAGTCCTCACCACCGGGAGTCGTCGCGCCCGGCGAGGGCTCGTCGGCCGGGATGACGCACACGTACTGACTGACTCCCACCCATTTCACGACGGCCGGTGGGACGCACGTCGGCGCCGCGGCCGTGGCGCTCGACGACATCGCGACCAGCGCGCCGGCGAACGCGAGCGCCCCCACCGCGATCGCGACGATGGCACGTCGCACGTGGATCAGCATGGCGTCTCCGCATCGTCATATCCGCTCAACAACCACCGGCCGCCGGACTTCTCGAGCCGATAGGTGGCGGGCAGCACCTCCCCGACGTTCGTGGAGCCCGGACCGGCCGCCTTCGCACTCCGCGGCACCAGGAACATCGCCGTGAGGTCGAGGCAGCCGCTGACCGCGGCCTCGTCGCCCTCGATCTCGACCTCCGAGGGCTCGAAGGTGTAGGGGCCCAGCCACTTCAGGCCGGCGTCCTCCACCTGCGCCTTGTTGGTCTTGATCAGGTCGGCGCCGAACTCGTCCGTGACCAGGTCCCGGGAGGTCTCGGCGATCGGCTGGGTGCCGCGGTCGTACGCCGCGACCAGGAACGCGTCGACCAGGTCGAGCGCCTCACGCTGCTCGGTGGTGTACCCGTCGGCGTCGAGCGAGGGCGGGGCCGAGGCGGTCGCCTCAGGGTCGACGGCGTCGCCCTCCCCGCACGCTGATAACAGGGGGAACGCCAGCATCAGCGCCCCCAAATATCCCACGAATCGCAAGGATATCGCCACCGTCGCTCCCCTCGTGCCGACCGAATGGCCACCACCCTAGGGGCAATCGCGCGCTGGCGGCGCGAGTCGTCTCAACCCGTGTTCCGCATGCCGTTCGCGATCGCGTTGACCGTCTGCAGCAGGGCGGCGCGCATGTCCTCGTCGACGGCGTCCGGGTCCTCGCGGTACCTGGCCAGCAGGTCGACCTGGGCGAACGAGATCGGCTGCAGGTAGACGTCGCGGATGTCGAGGGTGCGCTTCAGGGCGGGCTGGTCGTCGAGCAGGTGCTTCTCGCCGGTGACGCGCAGGACCTCCTCGACCGTGACGGCGTGCTCGGCACGGATCAGGTCGAAGATCGGCCGCAGGTCGACCGGCACCAGCGTCTCGACGTAGTGGGCGGCGTCATCGAGGTCGGTCTTGGCCAGCGTCATCTCGACGTTGGAGATGAAGGTCCGGAAGAAGTGCCACTGCTCGAGCATCGCGGTCAGCACCTTCTCCTCGCCGGCCAGGCGGGCCGCCCGCAGGCCACTGCCGACGCCGAACCACCCGGGCACGATCTGGCGGCTCTGCGTCCAGCCGAACACCCAGGGGATCGCGCGCAGGGACTCGATGCCGCCGCCGGCGTCGGGACGGCGGGCCGGACGGGACCCGATGTTCAGTCCGCCCAGCTGGTCGACGGGCGTCGAGGCCAGGAAGTAGTCGAACAGGCCCGGGGCGTCGATGAGCTTGCGGTAGGCCGCGTATGCGGCGTCGCTGATGCGGGTCATCGTCTCGTCCCACTGCTGCATCGTCTCGGGAGGAGTCCGCGCCTCGAGGTGCAGCGTCGAGGCCTCGAGCACGGCGGCGAGCGACAGCTCGAGGTTCTCGTGGCCCAGTCGCGGCAGCGAGTACTTGTCGCTGATGACCTCGCCCTGCTCGGTGAACTTGATGTCGCCGGTCAGGACGCCGTAGGGCTGGGCCAGGATCGCGTCGTAGGTGGGGCCGCCACCGCGGCCGACCGTGCCGCCGCGACCGTGGAACAGCCGCAGCCGCACCCCGTGCCGCTGCGCGACGTCGCGCAAGGCCCGCTGGGCCCGGTGCAGCTCCCACTGGGAGGTCGTGATGCCGCCGGCCTTGTTCGAGTCGGAGTACCCGAGCATGACCTCCTGCACGTCGCCGCGCAGCGCCACCAGTCGGCGGTAGTTCGGGTCGGAGAGCAGTTGGTCCAGCACGGTGCCCGCGCGGCGGATCTCCTCGATCGTCTCCAGCAGCGGGACGAAGTCCAGACGTGCGTAGGGCTCGATGCCCTCGCCGCCGACCAGGTCGACCAGACCGGCCTGGCGGGCGAGCACGATGGGCGCCAACAGGTCGTCGCCGTCGAGGGTCATCGAGACGATGTAGGACTCGATGACGTCGTCGCCGAAGGTCTGCTTCAGCTCGCGCACCGCGGTGAAGACGCCGTAGGTGCGCGCGCCCCACTCGTCCAGGGGCGGCGGGTCAAGGGCGAGGGGCCTCGGCCGGACCAGCTCGTCGGACAACAGCGCGAAGCGCTCCTCGCGGCTCAGCTCGGAGTACGGCCGGTCGGACTCGCCCAACCGGTCGAAGAGCAGGCCCAGCGCGCGGTGGTGCGCGTCGGCGTGCTCGCGGATGTCCATCGTCGCCAGGTGCAGGCCCACGGCGGCGATCGTGCGGATGGCCCGGGCCAGCATGCGGTCGGCGACCAGCTCGCCGCCGTGCGCGCGCAGCGACGCCTCGACGATCGCGAGGTCGGCCAACAGCTCGGCGCGGTCGGCGTAGTCGCGCCCCGGGACGTGCGGCCCACCCGAGGCGACGCGCTCGGCCGAATGGGCGACCTTGAGCTTCATGCACGACAGCTTGAGCCGGTACGGCTCGTGGGCGTTCACCGAGAGCAGCCGGGGATCGAGATCGGGCAGCGCATCGATGTCGGCCGCCAGTGACTCCGCCAGTTCCACGCTGATGTCGACCAACTCGGCCGACGACGACAGCTCGCGGATCAGCACGTCGAGGTTCGTGTCGATGATCCGCGTGGCGATCCGGTTCTGCAGCTGCAGGATGTTCAGCGTGACCTCGGGCGTGACGTTGGGGTTGCCGTCGCGGTCGCCGCCGATCCACGTGCCGAACGAGAGTGGACGACGGGTCGGGTCGAGTCGGATGCCGTGCTCGGCGAGCAGGTCGGCCAGGTCGGCCGACACGTCGGGCAGCGCCTCCTCGAGGATCTGCTGGAGGAAGAACACCAGGTGCCGCGCCTCGTCGACCGGGGTGGGTCTGGTGCGCCGGACGGCGTCCGTCTGCCAGATGAGGTCGATCAGCTGGGCCAGGTCCTTGTCCTGGGCGGCGCGCCGGCGGGTGCCCGGCTCGGCCGACGACGCCAGCAGGTCGGCGATCTTCCGCAGCTTGGTCAGGACCGTGCGGCGGCTGACCTCGGTGGGGTGGGCGGTGAAGATCGCGCGGACGTCGAGTCGGTCGATGCCGGCGGCCAGTCCTTCGGGACCCTGTTCGGCGACGATCTCGCTGATCGTGCTGGCGAGCCATCCTTGGTCGTCGGGGCGGGCCTCGATGGCGCGCACCCGGGCGACCTGCTCGGCCACGTTCGCGAGGTTGAAGTAGACGCCGAACGCCCGGACGAGCTTGCCCACGGTGGGCAGGTCGAGCCCTGCCATGATCTCGCGGATCAGGGTGCCGGCCTGACGGCGCTGGGCCGGGTCGTCGGACTCCTCGAGGAGTCGGCCCTGGGCGCGCACCTGCTCGACGAGGTCGAGGAACTCCTGACCCTCGAGGCGCCGCAGCGTCTCGCCGAGCAGGTCCCCGACCCGGCGGACGTCGGCACGCAGTGCGCGGTCCTTGGAGTGGGCGATGGCATCGAACTCGGAGGCGGTCATGGGGCTCCCCTCGGCAGGCGGACATGAGTGGGCGCCGTTGCCTGCTCCCACCCTAGCCACGCGACAGCGGAGCGGCAGGGCTCAGGTGGCGCGGTGGACGACGGCCTCGACGAGGTCGCGCCACGGACCGTCGACCTGCTGCTCGGGCAGGACGGCCGCGCGCTCGTTGGCGTGCAGCTCGTAGACGAACCCGTCGGGACGGCCGTCATCGGGAGCGTCGTCCCAGGGACAGGCCTCGACCAGGGGCCACCAGGCCTGCGCCTCGTCCTCGGACGTGGCCTCGACCTCCCACTGCCGGCGCAATCCGGCGAAGCCGCCCGTGCGGATCACCCGGACGACGAGGAGGGGCTGGTCGATGTGGTCCATACCCCCACAGCCTGCCACGCGTCCCTGACCACGTCAGCCGCGTCGTACTGCCCGGCGACCGCGATCGTGGCCCGGGCGAACTGATCGAACGTGGCCTGCCGGGACAGGGCGCCGCCCAGGAGCGTCTCGAGCCAGATCCGGCCGGCGACCTCCCACGCCCGACCGCCCAGCGTCGTGGCGACCAGGTGGAAGGCCTTGTTGGGGATGCCGGAGTTGAGGTGCACGCCACCGCTGTCCTCGGTGGTCTCGATGTAGTCGTCCATGTGACCGGGCTGGGGGTCCCGGCCGAGCACGTCGTCGTCGTAGGCCGTGCCCGGAGCCGACATCGAGCGCAGGGCCGCGCCATCGACCTGGTCGGTGAACAGCCCTGCGCCGATGAGCCACGACGCCTGGTCGGCGGTCTGGCCGGCGGCGTGCTGCTCGACGAGGGCGCCGAAGACGTCGGCGATCGACTCGTTGAGGGCGCCGGACTGGTCGCGGTAGTCCAGGGCGGCGGTGAACTCGATCAGGCCGTGGGTGAGCTCGTGACCGATCACCGAGAGCGACGCGGTGAAGCGGCCGAAGATCTCGCCGTCACCGTCGCCGAACACCATCCGGGAGCCGTCCCAGAACGCGTTGTCGTAGGCCCGTCCGTAGTGGACCGTGCCCACCAGCGGCAGGTCGGCGTCGTCGATCGATCGCCGTCCGTACACCCCGCGGAACAGCGCATCGGTGGCGCCGAACCCGTCGTAGGCCTCGTCCACCGCGACATCGCCCGTGGCCGGATCACCCTCGGAGCGCACGAGCCGCCCGGGGAGGCTGGTGGCGTTCTGGGCATCGTGGACTCGTCGGTGCAGGCCGGGTCCGGCCGGCGCCGGCCGGGCCACGTTCGGGTGGTGGTGGTGCTCGGTCCGCTCGGCGAGGGCACTGCGGGCGGCCGCGACCGCGACCGAGAAGCGCTCGTCCTCGAGCGAGGCGATGCGACGGAGCAGGTGAGGCGGGACGATCCCCCGAATCGTTTCCATGTCTCGACCGTAGGGCCCCGCACCGACAGAGCGCGCGTCGTTAACTGCCACGTGAGACTCGGGACCACCAGGTGGCCGACGGACGTGGCCTTCTCAGCGTCCGCCCGCGTCCGACTCCTGATCCCTCTCGTGCTGGAGGGTCTGCACGCCCTGGAACGCTGTCGGCAGGGTGGCCCGCGCGGCGTGGTCGGGGGTCTGCTTCGCCAGGACGTAGGTGGTCAGACCGAGCCCGACCACGGTCATCGCGATCCCGACCACCCAGGCCCACCCGGTCTCGCCCTCGTTGCTCAGCCAGACGGTGGCCGTCGGCACGGCGAAGATCAGGATGACCAGGACCGCCAGGGCACGCGCACCGGCGGCGTTTCCTGCCGCCGCCTCGGCACTCGTGTCCATCATGTTGGCCCGGATGAACTGCCCCGGGCGGAAGAAGGCGAACCACGGCAGGACCACGAGCACGACCAGCCCGAGGGCGACCAGCATCGGCATGAACATGTTCGCCAGCACCGTCAGCGGCAGCTCGGAGGCGATGTCGCCGCCGCCGCGGGAGAAGTCGTACCAGTAGTGCCAGCCGTCGGGCCGCCGGTTGGCCGCGATCGTGTCCTCCACGCCGGGCCGCAGTCGGACCAGGCTCGCCGTCACGCCGAGCACCAGCCCCATGAGCAGCGGCAGCACGATGGTGCGCGCGAACGCGACGATGATCCCCGGGCTCTCGAACCTCCGCCAGATCGTCTCCAGGATGGCGAACGACACGGGCACGCAGGCGGCGAACATCAGCACCAGGCCCCAGGCGGTGTCCCCTTCGCCGTCGGCCGCCACCTCGTCGACGAGCGCGTACTCCAGCGCGATCATGACCAGCACGAGCACCCACGGAACGACGGGCAGGAACAGCCGGCGCCACGGCGCGGGCTCGCGCCGCTCGTTGACCGTGCGGAAGGCGACGTCGTCCCGCAGGAACTCGGGTCCGGAGCCGCGGCTCATGGGGCGACCCTAGGCGAGTCCTTCCCGTCGGGCACCGCGCGTGGGAGGCTCGCCGTCATGTCACCGTCGTTGACCGCATGGTCCCGGGCCCTGCTGACCGTGCTCGTGCTGTTGGGGGTCGGCGCTCTCGGGCTCATGGTGTTCGGCGCCGCGCTCATCTGGAAGGACGCGCATGACTACGCCGAACGCTGGGACGGGGTCGCGGCGCTCCTCGGCACGCTCGCCGCAGGCGCGGGCCTCGTGGCACTCGTCGTCGCGGTGGGACTGGTCCGTCGGATCAGGGCGGCGCAGGCCGCCGCCGACGCCGGTCGACTGGCGGTCGCGGGAGGCTTCGCCGTCGGGATGGCGACAGTCCTCCTGATCGCAGGTCTCTTCATCTCCGAGCTCTGGGGTTCGCTCGTGCCGGGGACCTGGGTCCCCGCCCTCGCCCTGGCCGTTCCGGCGGTCGGCACTGTCGCCGCGGGATTCAGCGCCGGCGCTGCCAGACGGTGACCTGACGCTCGCCGTAGAGCGCCGGGAGGTTCTGCGAGGAGATTCGGCTCTCCGCCAGCTCGGCCTGCAGCTCGGCCACCTTGGCCTGCAGGGCCGCCACCTGGTTCTCGAGCGCGATGACGCGCTTGACCCCTTCGAGGCCGAGCCCCTCGGCCGTGAGCTGGGCGACCTGCCCGACTGGAACCTGTTCGACTGGGTCCCCCACGACTTCGGCTGGGTGCCGCCGCTCTTCGCGTGGTGGCCGGACTGGGACCTCGGCTGGCTCAAGATCGTCTTGGGCATCGCGGTGGCGATCGGCCTCACGGCAGGCGAGATCGACCGCCGCAGGAAGCTCAGCCGGCGACGCGACGCGCCGCCGCCCGCCGGCGACGGCTGACCGGAGTCGGCGGCGCTCAGTACTGCGGATCGTCGGGACGGAACGCCGACCCGCGGGTGTGCCGACCCTGCGCCCACTCCGGCAGGGTGCGCCACTTCTCCTCGTCGACGACCTGTCGGCGCATCACCACCCGCACCAGCCAGAGCCCCACGAGCGTCATGGCGACGCCCACCGTCCAGGCCAGCGCGGTGTGCTCGGCGTTGGAGAGCAGCACCACCGCCGTGGGCACGGCGAAGACCAACATCAGCAGCACCGACATCACGCGCGCCGCCACGATGTTGGACTCGACCACCGACGGGTGCAGCTCCAGCATGTTCGCCTCGAGGAACGCCCGCGGTCGCACGAAGGCGAACCACGGCAGGACCACGAAGATCACCAGCAGCAGCGCGACCAGCATCGACGCGCCGATGTTCACCACGAGGTAGAGCGGCAGGTCGGCCAGCATGCTGCCGCCGCCCCGGGAGGCGTCGAACCAGTAGTGCCACCCGTCGTCCCGCCGCGACGAGACGACGATGTCCTCGACGCCCGGCCGCAGCCGCGCGAGCGATCCGGTCAGCCCCAGGACGGTGCCCATCACCAGCGACAGGCCGAGCGTCCGCGCGAACGCCAGGTGGATCGGTGACCCCGCCGTGCGGGTCCATAACGTCTCGAGCAGTGCCCACGCGACGGGGATGACGGCACCGAACATCACCACGTAGGCGGTGAAGGTCAGGTCACCGCCGACGTCGGCCGCCATGTCCGGGATCACCACAAACTGGGTGACCGCCACCGCGATCGCCAGGATCCACGGGAGGACCGGAAGGAGGATCGTGCGCCACGTCATGCCCCGAGTCATGGTCGCGAGCGTAATCGAGATCCGCGACGACGACCGCCGGATCGAGGACGGTCAGTCGGGGTCGGTCGACCGCTGGCGCCGAAGATGAGGCCACCGACCGAGGGCGCCGCAGCCAGTGGCGCGAACCGGGGCGGCGGTCAGCGCCGGCGCCAGCGGGCCAGCTGGGTCTCGCCGTAGAGCGCCGGCAGGTTGCGCGGCGTGCGGGTCTGGGCCAGCTCGGCCTGGAGCTCGGCGACCTTGGCCTGCAGCGCCGTCACCTGGTTCTCGAGCGCGATCACGCGCTTGACGCCCTCGAGGCCGAGACCTTCGGCGGTCAGCTGGGCGACCATCCGCAGCAGCTCGATGTCGCGCAGCGAGTACCGCCGGCCGCCGCCGGAGGTGCGGCCCGCCTCGACCAGGCCGATCCGGTCGTAGGTCCGCAGGGTCTGCGGGTGCAGGCCCGAGAGCTCGGCGGCGACGCTGATGACGAACACCTTGGCCTCGGGGCCCGGGGGGACGAAGTCACTCATGACGTCGCTCCTGTCCTCGCTGTCCGATACGCCTCGACGGCCGCCCGCATCTCGTCCGAGGGCTTCGACGGCACCTGGACCTCGACGGTGACCAGCAGGTCACCGCGCGAGCCGTCGCGACGGGTGCCGCCCTTGCCGCGCGCCCGGAAGGTGCGCCCGTTCGGCGTGCCTGCCGGGACCTTGAGCGTGACGGTGGGCCCGTCGATGGTCGGAGCGCTCACCTCACCGCCGAGCACCGCGTCGTCGAACGGCAGCGGCACCGTGACGGTCAGGTCGTCACCCTTGCGGCCGAACCGCTCGTCGCCCTCGACGTGCACGATCAGATACAGGTCGCCCGCAGGCGCACCCGCATCGCCCTTGGCACCCTTGCCGCGGATCTTGATCCGCTGGCCGTCCTTGACGCCGGCGGGGATCTTGACGTTGATCGTGCGGCTCGACGGCGCACGGCCGGAGCCGCCGCACAGGTCGCACGGGTGCTCGACGATGAGTCCGCGGCCGCGGCACACCGAGCACGGCTCGGTCATCGCGAACACGCCGCCGGACGCGCTGGTCTGCATGCCGCTGCCCTGGCAGTTGCTGCACACCTTGGGCACGGTGCCCGGCTTGGCGCCGGTGCCGTGACAGATGGTGCACGGCTCGTCACTGGTCAGGCGCAGGGGCACGGTCGCGCCCTCGACGGCCTGACGGAAGCTGATCGTGGCCTCGGTCTCGAGGTCGTCGCCCCGGCGCGGCTGGGCCTGCCGACGACGGCCACCGCCGCCGCGCGTCCCGCCGCCACCGCCGAAGATCCCACCCAGCAGATCACTGAGGTCGAAGTCGACTCCACCGCCGTACGTGGCACCGCCGGGACCGCCCGCGCCGCCGGGCGGGAAGCCGCCCTTGAACTGCCCGAACAGGGAGCGCTGCTCGTCGTACTGCTTGCGCTTCTCGGCGTTGCCGATGACCCCGTAGGCCTCGGAGATCGCCTTGAACCGCTCCTCGGCCTGGGCGTTGCCGGGGTTGGAGTCGGGGTGGTTGTCGCGGGCCAGCTTGCGGTAGGCCTTCTTGATCTCGTCCGCCGAGGCGTCCTTCTTGACGCCCAGGACCTTGTAGAAGTCCTTGGTGGCCCAGTCAGTCGGTGCGCTCATCGTTCACCCCTCCTCTCGTTCGTTCTCGTGAGGCCGCGGTACGCCGCTCGCACCCGAAGGCACGAGCGGCGTACCGGACCATGCGTCATTCCTCCGTCGTCACCGGCGCTTCGGTGGCCTCGGCGGCGACTCCCGGGTCGACCACACCGACCACCGCGGGCCGCAGCACGCGATCGCCGACACGGTAGCCCGTGCGCATCACCTGGGCGATGCTCTGGACCGCGACGTTCGGGTCCTCGCCGGCGTGGAACACGGCCTCGTGCAGGTTCGGGTCGAAGGGCTCGCCCGTCTCGCCGAACGGCTCCAGGCCGAACTTCGCCAGCGTGCTGCGCAGCTGGTCGGCGACCGCCTTGAAGCCACCGGTCAGCTCGCCGTGCTCCTGCGCGCGGGCCACGTCGTCGAGCACGGTCAGCAGCTCGATCAGGACCTTCTGCTTGCCCGTCTCGATCGCCTGGACGCGAGCGTCCTCGACCCGGCGCTTGTAGTTGATGAACTCCGCCTGCACCCGCTGCAGATCGCCGGTGCGCTCCGCCAGCTGGTCCTCCAGGCTCGGTCCCTGGGGTTCAGGCTCCACGACCTCCGTGGGCTCCTCCGCCGACGGCTCGCCGCCGGCGGGCGCCTCCCCCTGGGGGGAGGTCGCCTCGTCGAACGGCTGCTCGGTCACTTCTGCTCACCCTCGTCATCGACGATCTCGGCCTCGACGACATCGTCGTCATCGGCGGGGGACTCGCCGGCCGGGGCGTCCGTGGCCTGCGCATCGGCGGCCGCGGCGGCGTACATGGCCTCGCCCATCTTGGAGCTGGAGGCGCCCAGCTTCGCGATGGCCTCCTTGACGAGGTCCGTGTCGTCCGTCTCGAGCGAGGACTTCACGGCGTCGAGGTCGATCTGGACCTCGGACTTGACGTCCTCGCCGACCTTGTCGCCGTTCTCGGCCAGGAACTTCTCGGTCGAGTGGACGAGCGTCTCGGCCTGGTTGCGGACCTCGACGGCCTCGCGGCGCTTGCGGTCCTCCTCGGCGTACTGCTCGGCGTCCTTGACCATCTTGTCGATGTCGTCCTTCGACAGGGCGGACCCGCCGGTGATCGTCATCGACTGCTCCTTGCCGGTGCCCCGGTCCTTCGCGGACACGTTCACGATGCCGTTGGCGTCGATGTCGAACGTGACCTCGATCTGCGGCACACCACGCGGCGCCGGCGGCAGGCCGGTCAGCTCGAAGGTGGCCAGCAGCTGGTTGCCGGCGGCCATCTCGCGCTCGCCCTGGTACACCTGGATCGCCACGGAGGGCTGGTTGTCGTCGGCGGTCGTGAAGACCTCGGACCGCTTGGTCGGGATCGTCGTGTTCCGCTCGATGAGCTTCGTCATGACGCCGCCCTTGGTCTCGATGCCCAGCGACAGCGGGGTCACGTCGAGCAGCAGGACGTCCTTGACCTCGCCCTTGAGCACGCCGGCCTGCAGGCTGGCGCCGATCGCGACGACCTCGTCGGGGTTGACGCCCTTGTTGGGCTCTTTGCCGCCGGTGAGGCTCTTGACCAGCTCGGAGACGGCCGGCATACGGGTCGAGCCGCCGACCAGCACGACGTGGTCGATGTCCTTGACGGTGACGCCCGCGTCACGGATGACGTTGTTGAACGGCGCCTTGGTGCGCTCGAGCAGGTCCGACGTGATCTTCTCGAACTCGGCGCGGGTCAGCGTCTCGTCGAGGAAGACGGGGTTGCCGTCGACGACCGTGATGTAGGGCAGGTTGATCGACGTCGAGGACGAGCTGGACAGCTCGATCTTCGCGCGCTCGGCGGCCTCGCGGATGCGGGGCATGGCCATCTTGTCCTTGGTCAGGTCGACGCCGGTCTGGGCCTTGAACTTGTTGACCAGCCAGTCGACGACCGCGTTGTCCCAGTCGTCACCACCGAGGTGGTTGTCACCGCTGGTGGCCTTGACCTCGATGACGCCGTCGCCGATCTCCAGCAGGGACACGTCGAACGTGCCGCCGCCGAGGTCGAAGACGAGGATCGTCTGGTCGTCGGCCTTGTCCAGGCCGTAGGCCAGGGCGGCCGCGGTGGGCTCGTTGATGATGCGGCTGACGTTCAGGCCCGCGATCTCGCCGGCCTCCTTGGTGGCCTGGCGCTGGTGGTCGTTGAAGTACGCCGGCACGGTGATGACCGCGTCGGTGACCGGCTCGCCCAGGTAGGCCTCGGCGTCTCGCTTGAGCTTCTGCAGCACGAAGGCGCTGATCTGCTGGGGGTTGAAGGTCTTGCCGTCGATCTCGGTCGTCCAGTCAGTGCCCATGTAGCGCTTGACGGAGCGGATCGTGCGGTCGACGTTCGTGACGCCCTGACGCTTGGCGACCTCGCCGGTCAGGACCTCACCGTCCTTCGCGAATGCGACGACGGACGGGGTGGTGCGAGCGCCCTCGGCGTTCGCGATGACGGTGGGCTCGCCACCTTCGAGTACGGCGACGACGGAGTTCGTCGTGCCCAGGTCGATGCCTACTGCGCGGGCCATGGTTCCTCCTGTGGTGCTTCGCGGTCTTGCTCGGATGCCTTGAAAACTGTGGGTCAAACAACTTGAGTCATACGTTATCAACTTCGCCCGAGGGCCAGACATTCCCTCGGAGGCATGACGTGTGTCACATCCGCCCCACGCAGGACCAGACCACGGTCTGACGACGGGGCGGACCGGGGCCCCTAGGCTCGGGCGCATGAAGGAGCAGGTCGACGTGTCCCGGAGCCCGTGGCGCCTCGGCCCCCGGGCGGCCCGATGGTTCGACTTCCTGCTCGCCTCGGCCCTCGTCCTGCCCACCTTCCCGCTGACACTCCTGGTCGGGCAGTCGCCCTATCCGGCCCTGCTGTCGTTGGCCCAGACCGTTCCCCTCTTCTGGCGGCGCAGGCACCCGGTCGCGGTGTTCGCCGTCGTCGCGGGCGCCAGCGTGCTGCAGGCCGCGACGTACGACATGCCGGTCTGGGGCCAGGTCGGATTCCCGGCCGCCCTGTACGCGCTGGCGCGCTACGGCTCCGGTCGCTCCGCTCTGGTCGGCCTGTTCGTGGGCCTGTGCGGTGCCGTCGTCGCCTCGTGGGTGTGGACGTCGGCCCAGTTCGCCGCCTATCCGCCGGGCCTGGAGTACATCGACTACGACATGGGGTTGGAGGACCTCCTGCCGTACCTGCTGTCGATCACGGCGATCGTCCTGGCGGCCTGGGCCCTGGGATCGCAGGCACGCATCCGCCGGGCGTACGAGGCAGGTCTCGTCGAGCGCGGTCGCCAGCTCGCACTCGAGGCCGAGCAGCGGGCCGTGCTGGCCGCCGCCGAGGAACGCACCCGGATCGCGCGGGAGATGCACGACGTCGTCGCCCACGGCCTGTCCGTGATGATCGTCCAGGCCGACGGCGCCCGGTACGCCGCCGCCAAGGACCCCCAGATCGCGGTCCGCACCCTCGAGACCGTGGCGAAGGTCGGACGAGAAGGACTCACCGAGATGCGGCGACTGCTGGGCCTGTTGCGGGGCACCGAGGATCCCGCGCTGGCGCCGCAGCCCGGGCTGGCCGACCTGCCCTCGCTCGTCACGGCGAACGACCACGTGGACCTCGAGGTGCCCGATCCCCTGCCCGACGTCCCCGACGGCGTCGCGCTGACCGTCTTCCGGCTCGTCCAGGAGTCGCTCACCAACGTCCGCAAGCACGCCGGTCCGCAGGCGCGGGCCACCGTCCGCCTCCGAGCGCCGGGGGATGCCGTCGAGATCGAGGTCGTCGACGACGGCCACGGCGCCTCGGCCGCCGAGACGTCCGGACTCGGCCTGCTGGGCATGCGCGAGCGGGTCGAGGTGCACGGCGGCACGCTGCACGTCGGTCCCGCGGCCGGAGGCGGTTGGGCCGTGCGTGCGAGGATCCCGCTGTGACCACCCCCATCCGCGTCGCCCTGGTCGACGACCAGCAGATGGTGCGTGCGGGCTTTCGGATGCTGGTCGAGAGCCAGGACGACCTGGTCGTCGTGGGCGAGGCCGGTGACGGCGAGGAGGCCCTGCGCCTGCTGGCCGACGTGGAGGCCGACGTCGTGCTGATGGACGTGCGGATGCCGCGGCTCGACGGTGTCGAGGCGACGCGGCGCCTGGCGCCGGGCGAGGCGGGACCCAAGGTCATCGTGCTGACCACCTTCGACCTCGACGAGTACGCCTTCGCTGCGTTGCGGGCCGGCGCATCGGCGTTCCTGCTCAAGGACGCGGCGCCGCCGGACCTGCTGGGCGCGATCCGGGCCGTCCACGCCGGGGACGCCGTCGTGGCGCCGTCGACCACCCGCCGCCTGCTGGACCACTTCCTGGCCGATCCCGGGCCGGTGCGCCGCACCGACGACGCCGCCGCGCGACGCCTCGCCGCCGTGACCGAGCGCGAGCGCGAGGTGCTGGTTCTCATCGCCCGCGGCCTGAGCAATCCCGAGATCGCCGCCGAGCTCTTCCTGTCCGAGGCCACCGTCAAGACCCACATCGGGCGACTGCTGGCCAAGACGGACTCACGCGACCGGGTGCATCTGGTCCTGCTGGCGTTCGAGGCCGGACTGACCGACTGAGGGGTCCGGGTCATACCGTGGTCTGACCCGAAGATCCGTCCGTACGGCGACGCCCCGGACCCGTCCGCGCACCTAGCGTCGAGCCATGACCTCGACCTCCTTCTCCCACCCGCTCCCGGCCCACGACGCGCCGCCCGCGGCGACCGTGCGCGGCCTGTCCAAGACCTACGGCCACGGCGACACCACGGTGCATGCGCTGCGGTCCGTGGACCTCGATCTGGCGCCGGGCCGCTTCACCGCGATCATGGGCCCGTCGGGCTCCGGCAAGTCCACGCTGATGCACTGCCTCGCCGGCCTGGACCGTCCGACCGAGGGTACGGTCGCGATCGGGGGCGTCGAGCTGACCTCGCTCGGCGATGACCAGCTGACCTGCTTCCGTCGCGACCGGCTGGGCTTCGTCTTCCAGGCGTTCAACCTGCTGCCGATGCTGACGGCGCGGCAGAACATCATGCTGCCGTTCGAGCTGGCGGGCCGGCGCCTCGAACCCGGCGCGACCGAGCGGATCGAGCAGGTCATCGACGTCCTGGGTCTGCGGGACCGCCTCGACCACCGCCCCGGCGAGCTCTCGGGCGGCCAGCAACAGCGCGTGGCGATCGCGCGCGCCCTGGCGTCGGACGCCGACGTCGTGTTCGCCGACGAGCCGACGGGCAACCTCGACAGCACGGCGTCCGGCGAGGTGCTCTCGTTCCTGCGCCGCAGCGTGACCGACCTCGGCCACACGGTGATCATGGTGACGCACGAGCTCGACGCGGCCGCGTACGCCGACGACGTCGTCGTCCTGGCCGACGGCAGGATCCGCGAGCACCTGGTCGCTCCCTCGCGCGAGCAGGTCGCCGCCACCCTCGAGGCCGGTGTCCGATGAGGACCGTCCTGATCGCGTCGCTGCGGACCTACACCCGCCGGTACGTCGCCGCGCTGCTCGCGGTCACGATCGCGGTCGCCTTCGTCGTGGTGATCGACGCCCTCGGGTCGGGCGCGCGCAACGCCGTCGCGGTCACCGTGGAGAAGGCCTATCCGGACGCCGAGCTCATCGTCAGCGACGGGTACTGGATGGCCCAGGACGAGGACGTCGCCCGGACGCTGGCCGTCGCTCGCGAGCGCGGCGACCGCGCGTCGGTCCTGGCCACGGCCAAGGGGCAGGTCGACGGGCCGTCCGGGTCCCTGGGCAGTGACGTGGAGATCGGCACCGTCTCGACCGACTCCGGCCTGCGCTCGCAGGAGATCGCCGAGGGCCGCGCCCCGCGGGCCGACGACGAGGCGCTCATGACCCGCAGCATGGCCACCGCCCATGAGATCGGGCTCGGCGACCGCATCACCGTGGGCGACGGCGACCTGGCGCAGGAGCTCACCGTCGTCGGATTCAGTGGCCCCTCCTCGCCTGCCGGCGGCGATGTCGACGTGCCGTGGCCCGCCCTGCAGGCGGCGACCGACACGATGGCCGAGTCCGTCGCGTACGACGTCCGCGACGGAGACGTCGCCGGCGCCCGGCAGGCTCTGTCCGAGGCCGTGGAATCGCAGGTGCAGAGCCGCGACGACTACGTCGCCGAGCGCATCGTCGCGATGAACAACGGCGTCGACATCCTGGCGATGCTGCTGCTGCTCTTCGCCGCTGTCGCCGGGTTCGTCGCCGTGCTGGTCATCGCGAACACGTTCACGATCCTGTTCGCCCAGCGCAGCCGCGACTTCGCGCTGCTGCGCTGCGTCGGCGCGACCCGCCGCCAGGTCCTGCGCTCGGTCCGGACCGAGGCGCTGGTGCTCGCCCTGCTCGCCGCCACCGCCGGCATCGTCGCGGGCATCGCCGGCGGGATCGGACTGGGAGCGCTCGTCCGCCTCCTCGCGGGCGAGGAGAACTTCGGTGCCGTCTCGTTCTCGCCGGTCTGGATGGGCGCGGCCTTCGTCGGTGGCCTGCTGACGACGGTCGTCGCGGCCTGGTTCCCGACCCGCTCGGTCCTGCGGGTGAGCCCTCTGGCCGCACTCCGGCCGGCCGAGCAGCCGACGGCGCGGACGACCTCTGGTCGTGTGCGGATCGCCCTGGGCCTGCTCGTCACGGCCGCGGGCGCCGCCGGTCTGGTCACCGCCGACCTGGTCACCTCGATGGAGCTCATGCTGGTCGCCGGCATGGTGTCCTTCGTCGGCGTCCTGCTGCTGGGGCCGGTCCTGGTGCCGGCGATGCTGCGACTGGTGGGCCGCACCGGCGGCCGGGCGGGCGGGCCGTTCCGGGTCGCCGCCGCGAACGCCGTGCGCAACCCCCGGCGCAGCGCGGCCACCACCGCGTCGCTGCTGGTGGGCGTCACCCTCGCCACGGCCGTGCTGACCGGCATGACGAGCGCGCGTCAGGTCGTGGCCCAGGGGATGAACGCCGAGTACCCGGTCGACTACGCGCTCGCGGGCGGCGGTCCGATCGCCGTCGAGACGATCGAGCGCGTGCGCGGACTCGAGGGCGTCGACGAGGTCCTGCCCGTCACCGGGGCGGTGGTCGAGACCGAGATGGGTCGGCTGCCCGTCATCGCACCGTCCGACGCCGCGCGCGCCCGGACGCTCGATCCGGGCAGCACCCGGGCTCGCGACACCGAGATCATCGTGCCCCACGCACTGATCACGACGTTCGACGAGGGCGTGCCCGACCGCTTGACCCTGCGCACGAAGGCAGGCACCGTCGCGGTCGACACCCGGCTCGAGCCCTTGGGCTCGGGCGCCGCCGCGATCGTCTCACCCGCCGTGCTGGAACAGCTCACGACGGAGCCCACCACCCAAGCGCTGTGGGTCCTGGCCGACGACGGAGCGGACGGGGACGAGCTCGGCGAGGCGCTCCGGACGGCCACGCGGAGCACCGGCCTCGACGTGACCGACAACCTCACGGACCAGCAGTGGGTGGCGACGCAGCTCGACGTCCTGGTGTGGGCCGTGCTCGGCCTGCTGGGCGTCGGTGTCCTGATCGCCCTCGTCGGCATCGCGAACACGGTCGGGCTCTCGATCCTGGAGCGGTCCCGTGAGCACGCGCTGCTGCGGGCGCTCGGCCTGACCCGGCGCGGGCTGCGGCGGATGCTCGCTGCAGAGGGGATGTTGCTGGCCCTCGTCGCGGCCGTGCTCGGGACAGGGCTCGGGGTCCTCTACGCCTGGTTCGGCGTCCGGACGGTCGTGGCGCCCCTCATGGAGGACGCGCGCCTCGTCGTGCCGTGGGCCCAGCTGGCGGCGGTGCTCGTGGTGGCCGCGCTGGCCGGCCTGGCGGCGTCGACCCTGCCCGCCCGCCGCGGTGCACGGATCACGCCCGCGGAAGGGCTCACCCTCGACTGAGGCACACCGAGGCCTCCGGGACCGCTCCGTCAGGGAGCCGGCTCCGGGGGCCTCGGTCGTGCGTCACGCCCAGGTCAGCTCGGCCGGCGCGCCGACCGGGACCTGCGGATTCCGCGGCGCCACGAGCGGCACCCGCCGGTAGGGCTCGCCGAGCGGTGGGCGCTGGTCGGCGTCACCGCGGTTGGGCCACATCGCCAGGGCGCGCTCGGCCTGGGCGGTGATCGTCAGCGAGGGGTTCACGCCGAGATTGGCGCTGATCGTCGAGCCGTCGATCACGTGCAGGCCCGGGTGCCCGAACATCCGGTGGTACGGGTCGATCACGCCGTGCTCGGGCGTGGCACCGATGACGCAGCCGCCGATGAAGTGCGCCGTCAGGGGGACGCCCACGAGGTCCGCCATCGATCCACCCGCCACGCCTCCGAAGCGTGCGGCCAGGCGTCGCGCGATCTGGTGGGAGACCTCGATCCACTCCGGATTCGGGTCCCCCTCGCCCTGGCGGGTCGTCATGCTCAGCCCCCAGGGCCGCCGCCGCAGGAACGTCGTCACCGAGTTGTCCAACGTCTGCATCGTGAGGATCACGAGCGACTGCTCGGCCCAGCGCCGCGGGTCGTGCAGCCGCCACGCCGCCCGGAATCCGAGCTTGCGATAGGTCCGGATCGCCGCCCGCCACCGCGGCAGCCCTTCGACCGGGTCGACCAGGTGTGCGTTGAGCAGCCCGATCACGCCCGAGCCCGGCCCGTACCGCACCGGCTCGACGTGGGTCTGCGGATCGGGGTGGAACGACGAGGTGATCGCGAGGCCGCGGGTGTGGTCGGCCCGGCGATCGGTGTCACGGGCCGTCAGGACGGACTCGGAGTTGGTCCGCGCGAGCTTGCCCAGCATGGGCGAGATCCGCGGCAACGAACGGCGCTTGAGCCGGTGCAGCAGGTTCTGGGTGTTCAGCGAGTTGCCCGCGAACACGACCTGCTCGGCCGTGAGCCGGTCCCGCTTCCACGCCGCTCCCGACGCCCGCGTCGACACGCGGTATCCACCGCGGTGGGGCTTCACGTCCACGACCGTCGTCAGCGGCCGGACCTCGACCCCGGCCTGCTCGGCCAGGTACAGGTAGTTCTTCACGAGGGTGTTCTTCGCCCCCACGCGGCAGCCGGTCATGCAGGCGCCGCACTCGGTGCAGGTCGTGCGTTCCGGCCCGCGCCCTCCGAAGAACGGATCGGCCAACGGCAGCCCCGGGCGGTCGCCGAACAGGACGCCGACGTCGGCGGGGTGCACCGTGTCGGAGACGCCCATCTCGGCGGCGATGTCGGCCATCCACCGGTCGGGCTCGGTCATCCCGGGGTACGTGACGACGCCGAGCATCCGGCGGGCCTGGTCGTAGTGCGGGGCCAGCTCGTCACGCCAGTCGGTGATGTGCGCCCAGCGCGGATCCTCGAAGTACTCGTCACCGGGCTGGTAGAGCGTGTTGGCGTAGACCAGCGATCCGCCGCCCACCCCGGCGCCGCTCGCGATGAGGACGTCGCGCAACGGCGTGACCCGTAGCAGGCCGAAGCACCGCGCCCACGGCGCCCACAGGTACCGGCGGACGTCCCACGAGGTCTTGGCGAACTCGTCGTCCGCGAAGCGCCGGCCGGCCTCGAGGACGACCACGCGGTAGCCCTTCTCCACGAGGCGCAGCGCCGTCACACTGCCGCCGAAGCCCGAGCCGACGACGGCCACGTCATAGTCGAAGTCCTTCACGCGACCTCACAGTAGGGCTCTATTGACAATCTGCCAATAGGCTCACGAGACTGCTCCCATGTCCCCCGCCCGCACCCGACTCGCGCCCGACTCCCGACGCCGGTCGATCCTCGACGCCGCGGCGGTGCTCTACGCGAGCCGGCCCTACGACCAGGTCTCCACCACCGAGCTCGCCCGGGCCGCCGACGTGACCCGCGGCCTGGTCCACCACTACTTCGGCAGCAAGCGCGAGCTGTTCCTGGAGGTCATGCGCGAGTCGGTGATGATGCCCGACGCCGCACTGCCCGACCTCTCGACGCTCCCCCTGCCCGAGCGGGTGTCCCGCACGATCGACTGGATCCTGGACGCGGCCACCACCTACGGCCAGGCCTGGGTCGCCGCCTCCGGAGCGGCGAACCTGCACGGCGACTCCGACGTCCAGGTCATCGTCGACGAGGCCGACGACCGCGCCGCGCGACTCGTGCTGGACGCCCTGGCCCTGCCCGACGACGCCGCCCTGCGCGCCCGACTCCGCCCCGTCGCCGCCTACGTCAAGGCGCTGTGCCGCGAGTGGCTCGTGCAGGAGACGCTCGACCGCGCGACGGTGCACGCCGACGTGTGCTCCGCCGTCCTGACCGTCACCGGGACGGAGGCACCATGACCTCGATCGGCATCATCGGCACCGGCTTCGGCGGCATCGGGACGGCCGCCGAGCTGCTCACGCACGGCTACTCCGACGTGCGTCTGTGGGAGCGCGCCGAGACCGTCGGTGGCGTCTGGCGTGACAACACCTATCCGGGCGCGGCGTGCGACGTCCCGGGCCCCCTCTACTCGTTCTCGTTCGCGCCGAACGGCGACTGGACCCGCCGCTACCCCGCCCAGGCCGAGATCCTCGCGTACCTGGGGCGGGTCGCGGACCAGTACGGCGTCACGGAGCGGACCCGCTTCGGCGCGCGCGTCGTCTCGGCCCGGTGGGACCAGGACGCCTGGCACGTCGGGTTCGACGACGGCACCACCGAGTCCGTCGACGTGCTGATCAGCGCCGTCGGACAGCTCTCCGAGCCGAGCGCGCCGGACGTCGAGGGGTGGGAGTCGTTCGCGGGCACCGTCCTGCACGCCGGCAGCTGGGACGACGCGGTGGACCTGACCGGTCAACGGGTCGCGGTGGTCGGCACCGGTGCCTCCGCGGTGCAGATCGTGCCGCGGCTGGCCGAGGTCGCCCGCGAGCTCGTGGTGCTGCAACGCTCGGCCAACCACATCCTGCCCAAGCCGGACGGCGCCTATCCGGACTGGTACCGCGACCGCGCCCAGCGCGAGCGACGCCCGATCGACTGGGTGACCCAGCAGTTCTCCCGCGGCCTGGACCCGGACTCGACCGTGGCCACCGTGATCGAGCGACTCGCCTCGGCGCACCTGCGCCTGCGCGTCCGGGACGAGGAGCTGCGCCGGCACCTCACGCCGCGTCACCAGGTCGGCTGCAAGCGCATCCTGTTCTCCAACGACTACTACCCGACCCTGACCCGGGACCACGTCCGGCTGGTGCCCCACGCTCTCGCCGAGGTGCGGCCGGACGCGATCCGGACGGCGGACGGACCGTGGCACGAGGTGGACGCGATCTGCTTCGCCACCGGCTTCGACACCCAGGACTTCCTGCACGGCATCGAGGTGACGGGGCCCGGGGGTGACCTCCACGAGGCGTGGAGCGGCGGGGCGCGAGCCCACCTGGGCATCCACGTGCCCGGGTTCCCGAACCTCTTCCTGGCCTACGGGCCGAACACCAATCTCGGCGGCGGATCGATCATCACGATGCTCGAGGCCCAGGCCCGCCACATCCGCGCCACACTGGACCGGATGGATCATCACGGAGCACGCCGCGTGCAGGCCCGTGCGGAGGCCGAGCAGCGCTGGGACGACCGCGTCCAGCACGATCTGGCCCACTCGGCCTGGGCGTCGTGCATGAGCTGGTACCACCACCCCGAGACCGGCCGGATCACGTCGAACTGGCCCGGCGGGACGCACACCTACGAAGCGGCGGTCGCCGAGGTGCACGACGAGGAGTTCCTGTGGACGTGACGAGCTTTCCCAGCGAGCCGTGGGACCTGTACGGCCACGGCCTGGTCACCGTCGGGCTGTTGCCGGCGCAGGGCCTGAGCGCCCCTCCCGGCACGCGACTGGTGACGATCCGGGGACGGGCGATCGTGGGGGCCGTGCTGCTGCAGTACACCGCGCCGAGCCCGTTGACCTATCACGAGCTCATGGCGGCGGTCCTCGTCCGCCGTGGCCTGCGGCTCTTCGTGCACATCCCCGACATCTGGGTCGACAGTCCCGCCTCGCGTGCCGGCGGGCGGGCCCTGTGGGCCATCCCGAAGGAGCTCGCCGACTTCGAGGACCACGGGCTCCGGGCCGTCGGGATCGCCTCGGCCCGCCTGCGTCGCATCCGCGGGACGCTCAAGACGCCAGCCGGTTTCCGGGTGGCCCAGGAGCGCGATGGTCGCGCACTGGTCACGCCCGTCCGCGGCTCGGCCGCCGTCTCACCCGCACGGGTGGGCTGGACCTTCGAGGCCGCGGGCCCGTTGGCGCAGCTCGCCGACCTGCGCCCGCTCGCTCACCTCGTGATCCGACGTTTCCACCTCGTCTTCGGCCCCGCCGACCGCTGACCTGGCGAGGGCCACTTCCTGGCCGCCGGTTCGGCTGACCCGTGCTCATTCGTCCAATCTGGGGCAGCATGGTTCTCATACGTGCGTGAGCGCGCATGTCCGGATCGGGGGATCCACATGGACAACAGGGGAATCTGGACCAGGCGAACCGGCCGCTTCATGGCGTCCGCAGCGGCGCTGCTGCTGCTGGCTGTCCTCGGAGCACCGCCCATGGGCGCTGTACCGACAGTCCTGCCTGCGGAGGTCCCGCCGGCAACGGGCAACAACGCGGTCATCAACGTCCAGGTCGGCGCCGACCGCGTGGGGACGAACGCCGTGTCGAGCCTGGCCGGCGTGACGCTGCGGCTCTACAACGGGACCACGGCCCCCACGACCCCCGTCGCCGACGCGTGGGCGACCTGCGTGTCGGACGGGGACGGTGACTGCAGCTTCGTCGTCCCGGACACCCAGACGAGCGCCATCAACACGTGTATCGGCATCACCTCCGGAGCCAACTGCGATCGCCGTTTCTGGGTGGTGCAGGTCGGCGCGCCGGAGGGATTCTCGGTCAACTCCTCGTTCCGGACGGGCAACGGCGACGGCACGAGCTCGCAGACCACGGCGTACGAGTTCCGGACCGGGTCGACGCTCCGTGCCGGGAACACCTACAGCTCGACGTCGGACTTCATGATCGCGACGGGCAACACGAACCGTGCTGCCTCCGGCGGAGTGTGGCAGCAGTCCCGGATCAATCCGGCCCCGACCCAGAGCTGTGGCCTCGACGTGGCGGTCGTCCAGGACCTGTCTGGCTCGGTGACGTCGTCGCAGCTCGAGGACCTCAAGGCGGCGACGGACACCTTCGCCGACTCCCTCGTCGGCACGCCGTCGCGGCTGGCCCTGTTCTCGTTCTCCACCGTGTCGCCGGCCACCGGGGCGACGCAGAACTACCCCGGACTCACCTCGGTCGCCACGCAGCAGGGCGCGGACACGTTCAAGGCGCGCTACCAGTCCTGGACCTCCGGCGGCGGAACGAACTGGGACCGAGGGCTCGCGGCTCCGGCACAGGCTGCCCCCACCTACGACCTCGTGGTCGTGATCACCGACGGAGACCCGACCTTCTACTCGCAGCCCCAGCAAGGACCGGGTAACTTCAGCCGGATCCGCGAGGTGGAGAACGGCGTCTTCTCCGCCAACGCCCTGAAGGCCAAAGGCACGCGCGTCCTGGCGGTCGGCGTCGGCGCCGGCGTGAGCACCCCCGCCACCGCCCTGAATCTGCGAGCGATCTCCGGTCCGACGGCCTACGACGGCAGCAACGCCGAGACCGCCGACTACTTCCAGGTCGCGAACTACGACGCCGTGGGAGCCGCCCTCCGACAGCTCGCCCTCGGCGACTGCGAAGAGTCGCTGTCGGTGATCAAGCAGATCGTCGGTCCGGACGGCGACATCACGAACGCGACGCCGGGCGGAGCAGGATGGACGTTCGACGCGGCGACCACCACGCCGGGCGTGAGCCTGCCGACCACCAGCGCAACGACCGATGCCACCAGCGGCGTCAACTTCCCGATCACCTTCGGCGGTGGCGTGACCACGGGTGCGATCACGGTGAACGAGACCGAGCAGGAGGGCGAGGCGCTGTTCCCCGTCGACGGGTTCAACGGCGTCTGTCGCAACCTTGCCACCGAGGAGGCTGTCCCGGTCACGAACTCGGGTGCGACCGGTTTCACCGTCGATGTGCCGAGCTCTGCCCCCGTGAGCTGCATCGTCTACAACCAGGCCGTCGCGCCCGCCTCGATCACCGTCGACAAGGAATGGGTCATCAACGGTGCTGCCCCCGTCCCGAACGGCAACCAGCCCGGTGGACTCACGGCGGAGCTGACCCTGACCGGCCCCGACGGCGCAGCCGCCTCCCGCCAGGACTGGGGTGTCACACGTCCCGGCTACAGCGAGGGCGACACCGTCACCGTGGACGAGGACGTCGTCATCGCAGAGTCGAGCATCGACGCCGACCTGTGCACGATCGGCGAGCCCGCGATCGTCGAGGTCAACGGCGCCGCGGTCACGCCGATCCCGATCCCGGACGGGTCCGACCGGACGCTGGCAGCCGGTGCCAACACCTTGACCATCCGCAACACCGTCGACTGCGAGTCCCGACTGACGCTCGCCAAGAACGTGGTCGGGACCGAGCCCCCGACGTCGTGGGACCTCTCGGCGCTCCCGGCGCCGGACGAACCGGCCGGCCAACTGCCCGGCCCGAGCGGCACGGCGGGGAGCGAGCCCGTCACTGATCAGGTCGTCACGGCACTGGTTCCGTACCAGCTGGCCGAGGCAGGCGGACCTCCGACGTACGTCCAGAACGACGTCCGGTCCACCGACACCTATCCGTTGTCGACGGGCTCCTGGGCGTGCATCCGCATCGATGCCGACGGCGAGCAGGTCCCGGGCTTCGCCGACGGCCTCAACGGCGCCGTCACCGTGCCGTTCGGCGAGCGGGTGCAGTGCACCGCCACGAACCAGACCGGTCGCCTCACGCTCATCAAGGACGTGGTGAACGAGGGCAGCGGGACCGCCGAGCCCGGCGACTTCACGCTGAGCGCGACTCCCGGCGACGACCCACCGGTGGCAGGTCTCGAGACCTACTCGGGGCCCGGGACCACGGCCGGCACGACGTACGAGGTGCGACCGGGCCACCCGTACGCGCTGGGTGAGACCGGGGTCCCCGGATACACGTTGGTCGCGGTGAACTGCGAATCCGATGGTGCGACCCGCGACATCCGGACCGTGACGGTCGGTGCCGGGGAGACGGTGGTGTGCACCTTCGTGAACGACGACGACCCGGCGCAGCTGACGTTGCGCAAGCAGGTGGACACCGGGGAGACCGGCGCCACCGACGAGCCAGCGGACTGGACGCTGACCGCGACGCCGGACGGGATCACCGGCCAGGACCCGGTCAGCGGCAACGGCGCGAACGGCGTGACCGACGAGGACGTGATCTCGGGAACCTACGACCTGAGCGAGGACGGACCGGCCGGCTACGACGCAGGAGACTGGACCTGCGAAGGGGACGGCGGGACGCTGGAGGGGACGTCGCTGACGTTGGCCAACGGCGCTGACGTCACGTGCACGATCACGAACACGGCACAGCAGCCCACCTTGACGTTGGTGAAGGACGTGGTGAACAACGCCGGCGGGACGGCGGAGCCGACCGACTGGACGCTGTCCGCTGACGGCCCGACGCCGCTCAGCGGTACGACCGGCACCGACGCGGTGACCGGCCGTGCCGTCGAGGTCGGGTCGTACGCTCTGTCCGAGTCGGGCGGGCCCGCGGGTTACGGGGCTTCGGACTGGGTCTGCATCGGTCCGGATGGTCCCGTCCCGGTCGTGGATGGTTCGGTGTCGGTGGGTCTGGGCCAGGACCTGACGTGCACGATCACCAATGACGATGCGCCGGCGGCGTTGACGTTGGTCAAGGAGGTCGTGAACGACAACGGCGGCACGGCCGAGGCGACGGAGTGGACGCTGACTGCTGACGGTCCGACGACGATCAGCGGTGCGACCGGATCCGAGGCGGTGACCGGCGCGACGGTGGAGGCCGGATCGTACGACCTGTCGGAGGCCGACGGGCCGGCCGGCTACACCGCCTCGGACTGGACCTGCACGGGCGCGACCCTCGAGGGCACGACCGTGACGGTCGCCAACGGCGGTGACGCGACCTGCACCATCACCAACGACGACCAGCCCGCCACGCTCACGTTGGTCAAGGAGGTCGAGAACGACAACGGCGGCACGGCCGAGGCGACTGCCTGGACGCTGACCGCCGAGGGGCCGACGCTCATCACCGGCACGACCGGTTCCGAGGCGGTGACCGGCGCGACCGTCGATGCCGGGCAGTACGACCTCTCGGAGGCTGGCGGTCCGGGCGGGTACCTCCCCGGTGACTGGAGCTGTGCCGGTGGAGAGCTCGAGGGAATCACCGTCACGGTCGCCAGCGGTGCCGACGTGACCTGCACGATCACCAATGACGACCAACCCGCCACGCTCACCCTCGTCAAGGACGTCGTGAACGACAACGGCGGCACGGCCGAGGCGACTGCCTGGACGCTGTCTGCTGACGGCCCGACGACGATCTCCGGCACGACCGGCTCCGAGGCGGTGACCGGCGCGACGGTCGATGCCGGGCAGTATGACCTGTCCGAGGCCGACGGGCCGGCCGGCTACACCGCCTCGGACTGGACCTGCACGGGTGCCACGGTCGAGGGCACGACCGTCACGGTCGCCAACGGCGGTGCCGTGACCTGCACCATCACCAACGACGACCAGCCCGCCACGCTCACGCTGGTCAAGGAGGTCCAGAACGACAACGGCGGCACGGCCGAGGCGACCGACTGGACCCTGACTGCTGATGGTCCGACGCCGATCTCCGGCACGACCGGCACCGAGGCGGTGACCGGCGCGACGGTGGACGCCGGAGCGTACATCCTCACGGAGGCCGACGGTCCGGCCGGCTACGACGCCGGCGACTGGACCTGTGAATGGGCCGGGGGGACGTCGGAGGGGTCCTCGCTGATCCTGGCCAACGGAGAGACGGCCACCTGCACGATCACCAATGACGACCAGCCCGCCACGCTCACCTTGGTCAAGGAGGTCGAGAACGACGACGGCGGCACGGCCGAGCCCGGCGAATGGACGCTGACCGCTGATGGCCCGACGACGATCTCCGGCACGACCGGCACTGAGGCGGTGACCGGCGCGACGGTGAACGCCGGACAGTACGACCTCTCGGAGGCCGACGGTCCGGCCGGCTACGACGCCGGTGACTGGAGCTGTACGGGCGGAGAGGTCGAGGGCGCGAGCCTCACGGTCGCCAACGGCGGTGCCGTGACGTGCACGATCGTCAACCGCGACCGGCAGGCCACGCTGACCCTGGTCAAGGACGTCGTGAACGACAACGGCGGCACGGCCGAGGCGACCGACTGGACGCTCTCGGCTGACGGACCGACGGCGGGGATCACCGGCGCTACCGGCAGCCCGGAGGTCACCCGGGTCCCGGTGCAGGTCGGAGCGTACGACCTCACGGAGGCCGACGGCCCGGCCGGTTACACCGCCGGCGACTGGAGTTGTACGGCCGCAGAGGTCGAGGGAAACACGGTCACGGTTCCGATCGGCGCTGACGTGTCGTGCACGATCGTGAACGACGACCAGCCCGCCACGCTCACGCTGATCAAGGAGGTCGTGAACGACAACGGTGGCACGGGCGAGGCGACCGACTGGACGCTGTCTGCTGATGGCCCGACGCCGATCTCCGGCACGACCGGCACCGAGGCGGTGACCGGCGCGACGGTCGATGCCGGACGGTACGACCTCACGGAGGCCGACGGCCCGGCCGGCTACACCGCCGGCGACTGGGTCTGCACGGGAGTTCGCCCGCCCGAGGGCCCGTTGCTCACCGTGGCCAACGGCACGAACATCACCTGCACGATCACCAATGACGACAACGCGACGCCCACCCCGCGCACTCCCCCGACTCCCGGTCCCCTCAGTCCTGACGGGGACACCAACCCCGCTGGCCCGTGGTTCGGGGAACTCCCCGGAGCCGGTGGTCCTGCCGGTTGGATCACCGCGGCGGCCCTCCTGCTCGTCGCTGCCGGTGCGTACCTGATCGCCCGGCGTCGCAGCGAGGACGAGGGACCGCAGGACTGACGGCCGAGTGACCAGCGGGGCGTCCCCAGGGCTTGTCCCACCCGGGACAATGGAGACATGTCCCCCCGTCGTCTGTTCCGCACGGTCGCCATCGCCGAGGCCATCACTTGGGCCCTGCTGCTGACCGGCATGTTCCTCAAGTACGTCACCGACACGACCGAGCTGGGAGTACGCATCGGCGGAATGATCCACGGGGTGGTCTTCGTCGCCTACGTCGTCACCACCGTCGTCGTGGCGATCGATGCCCGGTGGAGCCTCAAGCGCACGACCCTGGGCCTGCTGGCAGCCGTTCCCCCGTTCTTCACGGTCTGGTTCGACGTCGCGAGCGAGCGCCGCGGTGCCCTGCCCGACCGCTGGCGGCTCACCACCGAGCAGCCCGCCGGCACGCTCGATCGCGTTGTCGCCTGGCTCGTCCGCAAGCCCGTCCAGGGCGTGGCCGTCGGCCTCGTGGCGGTCGCCGTCCTGACCGGTGCGGCCCTGCTCGTCGGACCGCCCACCAGCTGATCCTCAACGACGAAGGACCCTGCATCCGAGCCCCAGAGGGCGGGATGCAGGGTCCTTGTCGTTGGACGCCTAGTTTTCGAGTTGGTTGATGCGGTCTTGGGCGTCGGTGAGTCCGTGGGTGTCGGTGCCGGCGACGCGGTGGAACCAGGTGATGGCTTCTTGGGTGCGTCCGGCTGCGGCGAGGGTGTCGGCGTAGGC